>CAZBQD010000027.1:0-26278 GCA_964493995.1 uncultured Francisella sp. | reverse complement strand
AAACTTGAGAAACGCTGCATGATTTTTGCGACAACTATCTTGAAAAACACCGAAGCATAATGGGCATTAAGCTGATCTTCAGACACCTGAACACTGGCTTCATTCACCAAAGCAACCGACTGCATACGATCCAGACTAAAACTTCTTAAGCCCTGACGATTATGACACCAAGCATCGCAGTACCAATTATCACGATAATGCACCAGCCGTTGTGGTGAAATCAGCCTCTGTTCTCCTTTAGCACCACGACGCGCATGATATTCAGTCGATAACACTTGGTTATGCGCCAAAGCCTGTACCACCAAGGCATAGGTATCTTCTGGCAAACGACGGTTATTAATGGGTTTGAGTTTGACCTTATTGACTAAAGAAGCACCAGCCAGTTGGCGCGTGTGTAACAGCTTTTCAATACGATCACGCACCGGACCAATCAGATTATCCAATACCCCATGCTGCAGACTCGATAACAACTGATTCATCGACAATAAGGACTGCAACTCCTGCGCATTCAACCACAAACCCGGTAACTCAAACTCCCCCTGACGGCGATCATAGTAAAACCCATTTTGCGCATGATCATACTCAATCGGTGCACCCATATAATTACGCAGCCAATCAATGTCACGCATCAAGGTCGCACGCGAACATTCTAAAACCGCTTCCATATCGGCAGAAGCCATAGGCTGACTGCGAGAAGCTAACAAACGATGTAGTTGATGAATACGGTCTAATTTGTCCATAAGCAATCCAAAAAGTGACAACAGATGACCACATTGTAGCAAAATAACTGAGGCGTCTCAGGATTTGAGACACTCATGGGCTATACTCACGATCACAAGACTAACATCAGCGTCTGATCTCCACGAATAGTGTAAAGTCATCCATAAAGGCTAACCCGTGCACACAGAACAATCACCCATAACCCCTGAACAAGAAATAGCCTGTTTGCACGCAGTCACACGGGCGCGTATTCGTTATTATCAAAATCAAATTAAGCACATCAAAAAAGAGCGGATAGAAGGAATGAAGGTTGACGTTAAATTCATGCGTGAACTGATCATTGATGCTTTTTCCGATACAACAGCCTTGCTCAAGCAAGGTAAGTTCTTAAAAGTGCTGGTGGGGCTTCTGTTATTTCCGATTGTTTTTTTAGTAATGATGCTATTGCCACCGTTTGATTGGATGGATCAGTTTTGGCATAAATATCGCAATCTGTCTCGCTTAAAATCCCAGCTAAAGGCGCTCATTAAGCATCCACCACAGCAACCCATGCCGCTGGAAAATAAATCCCTGCTGAATTACTGGAGAAGTTATGGCTTAGATGAGCTGGGATCGGATGTCTGCGCCCGCGATCTGCTCAAAGAGTGGTTGGTCATTATGTACGGACAAGAGATTGCCGATGCAGTCGATGTGGAAGGTACTTATGAAAACATAGTCAGATATCAAGGTAAAGCCATGTCAGACTATTACCGTGGCAAAACACAGACGCATTGGCACTTTGCGCCCATCATGCATTCGATCATTGGCAAAGTGGACGAAAGCTACCATAATCGTCTGTTAGCCGCTAATACGAGGCCAGTGTATCGATATAAGTACATTAAATCGAGGAAACATTATGATGACGAGCCTTGATAGAAATCGATTGATTTAGGCTCGCATTTATTTAGGGAGTATGAAGTGATTCCTGCATTAAACGAACGTTTTTCGAGCTGGCATTACGCATTTTGGCATAAAGCCATATTGATTATTGCAGCAATTGCTTATTACGTTATTACCATCGAGGTTTACGACATTAACCCCATCGGGGCGTGTATTTTGTTCTTATTTTTTAACGGATGGTTATACGTGACCTTGTCCAGCATCATCACAAGAATTGACCGCCGCAAGAACCCTAGTTTTTATGATTCGATATCGCATTTTCAAAAATGTGGCAATGATCATGATTGATGAGTTTGCTCAGACGCATTAATTGGGTAAGGATACCGCGAAATCATCTTTATTAATAATAAGCGTCTCAGGATTTGAGAAACCGCATGTATAGGATATGAATCGTGATGAGTATTCAATTATGTTCGACTAAGTAAAGCAGTCGTTGAGCAGCAATTCTGGCAAACATACCATGCAAATCCTGACTTATAGTTCGGAATTACATGGCAACATGCGCTAACTTGAATGTATAGGGGACAGTCACGTGCACAAGGTAGTTATCGAAAAGTGAGTCAGATGCATAATTTCTTGTATCTTGGCTTTGGACACGCTATGGTCATTACTAGATGTATAAACGTTTCCCGATCGGTATTTTTTGTTTATTAATGATCAATTGTTGTATTTAATTCCCTATCGGGAAATTTGTTTGCTTTTTTACTTTTTTTGGTTAATAATTTCCCGAAAAGGAAATTTTATGAGCACAATCATCGATTCACCAGAGTCTTTGGGTTCCGTTATTCGTGCGGCAAGGAAGTCTTTGTCTCTCACTCAGCCACAATTAGCGTTAGCAGCAGGTGTCGGTGTGCGTTTTATTGTTGAACTTGAGGCGGGTAAGCCCAGTGTGCGATTGTCTCATGTGTTGAGTGTTATTGATGCCTTAGGTGGGCGTTTGATACTTGAAGGACTATCGAGTGAGAATAAATCATGACGCATGAATTAGTGGTATGGTTGAATGCGCAACGAGTTGGTCGTTTGTTTTTGCAACATGGACGCATCGCTTTTCAATACGATCTTCAATGGCTGGATAGTAATACTGCTTTTCCAATTTCTCACTCTTTGCCATTGCAAGAAGCCGTTTTTGATGATCGTGTGAGCCGTCCTTTTTTTTCGGGTTTGTTGCCTGAAGGTGAAAAGCGACGTTTGGTTGCACAAGCGCTTCAAGTGTCGCGTCAAAATAATTTTGCGCTGCTAGACGGTATTGGTGGTGAGTGCGCGGGTGCCGTCATGTTTTTAGAGCAAAATCAGATTCCACCAAGCAATATGAGCGAACAAGCCGTTCGTTGGTTAGATGATGATGCGATTATTTCCTTATTGAATGAGTTGCCGAAACGTCCGATGTTGGCAGGTCTTGATGGATTGCGTTTGTCTTTGGCTGGGGCACAAGATAAGTTGCCTGTTGTGTTATCGCAGGGAAGACTGGGTGTGCCATTGCATAATACGCCAAGTACGCACATTCTTAAGCCGGTAATTCAAGACATTGAAGGGAGTGTGTTTAATGAGGGCTTTTGTTTAGCGTTAGCCCAAGCCCTCAAATTAAGCGTGGCACGCAGTCAAATCATGACCGTTCAACATCAATCATTTTTGTTGGTAGAACGTTATGATCGGCCAGTGATGACCAATGGTGCTTTGATCAGATTACATCAAGAAGATTTTTGCCAAGCATTGGCCGTCGTTCCGGAACATAAGTACCAGAATGAAGGTGGTCCAAGTTTGAAACAGTGTTTTGAGCTTATTCGTCAAGCAACACGACCCAATGCGCCACAGGTGCTGATGATGTTGGATTATGTCATCTTCAATGCGTTGATTGGTAATCATGATGCACACGGTAAAAATTTCTCTTTGCTATATAACCCCAATCGCGTCATATTAGCGCCTTTGTATGATGCTTTGTCGACGGCAGTTTATCCTAACTTAACCGTTAAAATGGCGATGAAACTCGGTTCTAAATATGAGTTTGATCAAGTTTATGAACGTCATTGGCTGAGATTCGCCGAAGAGGCTGGATTGTCGCCAGCCTTGGTCAAAAAACGTGTTCGTGATATTGCCAGTAAATTGCCAAGATTAGCCATGCAGGTGAAGAGCCAGTTTGAAGAAAAAGGATTGGCAAACGAAATTTTAGCTAAGATTGTTGCCTTGATTCAGGTCAGGTGTCAGATGACATTAGAGCGACTCGCTTCGCTCAACAGCTAGACCCAACATTTTGCCATCACCTTTTGATTGGTGTAACCTTCTTCGACCATCAGTTTCGCATATTCAAGCTTCTGATCTGGCGTAAACACTGTTTTGGCTTTTCTTTGTTTTTGGCTGGTCATTTTTTTCTCCGAGATGGCTAATTGTAAGCTATCTTTCCCGCTGAGGTTATTGGATCATTATACAACTCTGTGGTGCCTACTATGGTATTCAAGGCATACCTGTGGAATGGGTCAATCAGCTACACCGTATTGATGACATTCAGTTGCTCACGCAGCAATTAATTGATGCACAGTTGTCTTAGCGTCTCAGGATTTGAGACACTGGCTGGGTAAACTAAAGGCTCCATCATTACAAGGAGCCTAAGTTATGTTTACCCCCAGCCTACCCAGTCATAACTGGTTACTCAGCTGTCAGATGAGTGCTGGTAGAGTCAATGCCGAGCAGGGTATTGCTTTGCAGTCATCGCAGGAAGGAATGCCACCATCAGGGCTGCCCTTGGTTGCAGAATTGGCTTTGGTGGAAGTGGTGACTCAGTTATCACGAGATGATGCCTTCATTCATCCGGGTAACGAGTCTATATTGGATGCCATTAGTCTATCGGGCGATTGTCATTTAGGCGTGCTGCATGCAGTCGGGGAGGATCGTGTCTATCAACTGCTCGATCAATTGAGAACGCAAGTCTTCGAGAAAGCCAATCAACCGGTTAACCACCTGTTAGTCAGTTTAAGTGCATCAGAAGATTTGGGTGTGCAGGAATTTGAGCAGTTAGGCCAGGGCTTGGATGAGTTAATGGTGAACAGCTTAGCCAATAACACCTTAAAGCTGGGTCTGTGTTTTGATGATAGCTTACCAGAACAAGCGATGGTGATGCATTTGATGGCCAGATCATCCGCGGATGCGCTCCGACTACTGGATTAATCGCTTAAAACAGGCGACAATGTTCTCACTATCTCATTGCAAGAGCGAACCATGAGTTTCATCACTAAGCTGCTTCAATCGCTGGGATTGCGTTCCCAGCCACGCCCGCAACCCACTGCAGAGCAGTACCAAGCCTATCACTTGTCTCAATGGCCAAGAGCAGGGTCTGGCTTTCTTTTGGTCGATGGTCAACATCCCAAATTTCAAGCCAGTGTTCACATATCTACTGAATCCTTATTACAGTGGGCAGATAACTATTCCCATCGCATCATGATTGGTAACAACGAACAACAGGGTGCGCTCTGGGCATTACCCTATTGGTTAGCCGCTGCCGATGCGTCATTAGGTACGACGCCACTACCCAAGCCACTAGATTCGGTGTTAATGAGCGAAATTGGAACGCTGGTTAAGTCTTATCAAGCACAGGTTACTTGCGCACTATGCGGCGACACTCAGCTCACGATAACGGAATCCGACAAGATTAATGGCTTTCATCACTTCACCTGGCGCGAACAATGGCTGTGTGGCAATGGACACGAGCTATATCATCGCGATCATGAATTACACCTTAACCTAGCATTCAAAGCTAAACCCCAGTCAGACCCGCTAACCGATTCATGAGAAAAGGAGCCATCATGCACGAAATCATTTGTCCCCATTGTCATAAAGCCTTCAAAATCGATGAAGCGGGTTATGCTGAAATCCTCAAACAAGTGCGTGATAAAGAATTTGAGCAACAGCTACAAGAGCGTCTGACCCTAGCCGAGCAAGATAAACGTACTGCGGTGCAACTGGCAGAAGCCAGAGTTGCTGCCGAGATGCAAAAAACCACCTATGCCAAAGACACTGAAATCGAACAACTCAAATCCCGCCTCGATGCCAGTGAAACTGAACGCCAACTAGCGGTGACACAAGCGCTTGCGGCTATGGAAAAGCAAAAAGATGCCTTGGCTAACGAGTTGGCCCAACTAAAACAAGATCGACAGAATGAACGACAGCTGCTTGAAGCTCAGCTTGCCAATGAGTTACAACGCACCGCTGCCGCTAAAGACAGCGAAATTCAAGCCTTAAAAGCGCAACTGCAATCGGGAGTGATCAGCCAACAACTGGCCATTACCCAAGCGGTGGGTGAACTGGAAAAAGAACGTGAAGCACATAAAAGTCAGCTAGAACGAATTGCACTAGAAAAACATCTTGCTGAAAATGCCTTGCGCGAACGCTACGAAGTTCAACTGCGCGACAAAGACGATACTATTGAACGCCTACGCGACATGAAAGCCAAACTCTCCACCAAAATGATTGGCGAAACCCTAGAGCAGCATTGTGAAACCGAATTCAACCGCATCCGTGCCACCGCCTTCCCCAGAGCCTACTTTGAAAAAGACAATGATTCAAGCACTGGCAGTAAGGGTGATTACATCTTCCGTGATATGGATGAGTCGGGCACCGAGATAGTCTCGATTATGTTCGAGATGAAAAACGAAAGTGACACCACAGTTACCAAGAAAAAGAACGAAGACTTTCTCAAAGAACTCGACAAAGACCGCCAGGAAAAAGGCTGTGAATATGCGGTACTGGTATCCCTGCTAGAACCAGAGAGCGAACTCTACAACTCAGGCATTGTCGATATGTTCCACCGTTACCCCAAAATGTACGTAGTGCGCCCGCAGTTCTTTATTCCCATCATCACGCTATTGCGCAATGCCGCCATGAACTCACTGCAATACAAAAACGAGTTAGCACACATGAGAGCGCAGAACATCGACATCACCAATTTTGAGCATGAACTGGAAACCTTCAAATCCGCCTTTGGTCGCAATTACGAGCTGGCATCGACACAATTCCACAAAGCCATTGCTGAAATTGATAAATCCATCGACCACCTGCAAAAAACAAAAGATGCTTTGTTGGGATCTGATCGCCAGTTACGCCTTGCCAATGACAAAGCCCAAGACGTCACCATCAAAAAGCTAACGAGGAAAAACCCCACCATGGCGGCTAAATTCGCACAACTCAAGCAACTGAGCGATGAGGCTACGAACGAGGAGGGCAATTAAGGTTGAGGCGTCTCAGGATTTGAGACACTGCTGACTTATCATGTAAGCCATCGTTTCTCAGTTTCTGCTAAAATAAAACACAGAAATAAGGTTAGTAAGGTAATTCATGAACCAACAATTTGCACCCGGTGCGCGGGTAGAAATTCGCGATGCGGAATGGGTTATTCGTCGTGTCGATGTCACGTCGGATGGCGGTTATCAGTTGACCTGTGAAGGCATCTCTGAGCTGGTACGGGGTAAGAGTGCGATTTTCCTCTCGCAGCTTGAAGATCAGGTTCAGGTGCTAGACCCGAAAACCACTGAGTTGGTGCAGGATATGTCGCCTGCTTTTCGTCAGGGATTACTTTATATCGAAAGCCAACTGCGCCAAGCAACACCCAACGATGAGCGCATTCATGTCGCCACCGATGCTGCCATGGATGTAGTGCCTTATCAGCTCGACCCAGCAAAACAAGCCCTACAACAACCCAGACAACGCATCTTAATTGCCGATGCCGTCGGTTTGGGTAAAACCCTAGAAGCAGGCATTCTGGTGACAGAATTGATGCAGCGTGGACGCGGCAAACGTATTCTTGTGCTGACCCTAAAAAGCATGATGACGCAATTCCAAAAAGAGTTTTGGAGTCGTTTTAGTATTCCGCTAACGCGCTTGGATTCAATTGGCTTACAGCGCGTGCGTGGCAGAATCCCCACCAATCATAATCCCTTTTACTATTACGATAAGTCGATTATTTCGATTGATACCCTTAAACAAGATAACGAGTTTAAGATGTATCTGGAACATGCCTATTGGGACATCATTGTCATTGACGAAGCACACAATGTCGCTGATCGTGGTACCAGCTCTAAACGCACCGAATTAGCGCAGCTGTTGGCAAGTCGCTCCGATACATTGATTATGCTGTCAGCTACACCGCATGATGGTAAAGCAAAGAGCTTTGCTAGTCTCATGAACATGCTCGACCCGACGGCGATTAGCGATCCCGAACACTATGTGAAAGATGACTTTGCCAACAAAGGACTGGTAATTCGCCGCTTCAAAAAAGACATCAAAGACCAAGTCAGTACCGAGTTCAAAGAGCGCTCGGTGCATGCCATGCGTCATGCGGCTACTGCCGCTGAAGAAGCAGCTTATCGCCTGCTACTAGATATACCCTTCACCATGTCGGGGCAGTATAACCAGCAAAAGCAAGCCCATTTAGTGCGGATTGGATTGCAAAAAGCCTTATTCTCGTCACCTGCCGCTTGTTTGGTGTCGGTAGAACAGCGCATTAAAACCCTGCAAAAAGAGACCAGCGAACCCGCTGTCAGCAATGAAATTGCGCATCTGCACGACTTCAAGCATCAATTACAGCAGATAGACAATGCTCAGTGGTCGAAATATCAGGCGTTTTTAACGCTCGTTACCAAAACCATGCAATGGTCGAAAAGCCAAGCCGATGACCGCTTGGTCATCTTCTCGGAACGGATTGAAACCCTACGCTACCTGCACCAGCATCTCAGCCAAGACCTCAAGCTCAAACCAGAGCAAATCGAACAATTACATGGTGGTATGAGTGATGTCGAGCAACAAGACATCGTTGAGCGTTTCGGTAAGCTCGACTCACCCTTGCGCGTGCTGTTGTGTTCCGATGTCGCCAGCGAAGGGATTAACCTGCACTATTTATCGCATCGTTTGGTGCATTTTGATTTGCCTTGGTCGCTGATGGTCTTTCAACAGCGCAACGGTCGTGTCGATCGCTACGGTCAAGAAAAAGACCCAGAGATTTACTATCTCATTACCGAAAGTCAAAACGAAACCATCCGTGGTGACACGCGCATTTTAGAAATTCTGCAACAAAAAGACGATCAGGCTTACCAAAACATTGGCGACCCTGCGACTTTTATGGGCGTATTTGATGTCAGCCTTGAAGAAGAAATCACCGCTAATGCCATGGCAGAAGGGGTTGATGCAAACGATTTTGATAAAAGCTACCAACCGAATGAACAACCAACAGAAGGCGACGACCTCATGGCACTGTTTATGCAGTGTATCACGCCAACAGCCGATACACCCGCAGAACCAACAGAAGTCATCACAGCACAACCTACGCGCCTGAGTTTGTTTGCCAATGATTTTGCCTTTGTGCAAGCGGCACTGGCACATATTAGCGACCAACAAGCCATTCAGTTGCGTGTCGATGCCAGCAAACAGCACATTCAATTAACTGCGCCCGATGACCTACGCGATAAGTTCAAACAATACCCTAGCGAAATTTATCCTGAGATGGGCGATTTTGTGCTGACTGCCGACAAAGCCAGCTATCTCGCCGAGGTGAAACGCGCCCGTAATGATGAAAACGCTTGGCCTAAGTCGCATTATTTGTGGACACGTCATCCTGTGATGGAATGGTTGCAAGAACGCATGTTGGCGAACACAGGTCGTCATCAGGCATTGGTGCTGGGGCTGAATAGCCAGTTAGCAGAAAACCAAGCCGTCTTTATTGTGTCGGCACTCATTCCGAACCGCAAAGCCCACCCAGTGATTTGGTCTTGGTATGCGGTGCATACGCAAGGTGATCAGGTGATGAAGATTGAATCACTCGCTGACTTTTTATCGGCGACTCAGCTGACGAACCTGCCCAACACACAAAAGCCTGTCGATTTGGCTATCCTTAATCGCGTTAAATCGACGGTGATTGATCGCGTGAACCACGCAGTACTCGCTGAAAAAGCGGCTTTCGATGCCAAGATGCAACCCAAACTCACCGAGCAGATTCAATCCTTATTAGCCCTTAGAGACAAGCAAAATGCACAGCTAGAGCTGGCATTAGAGCGTAAGTTAGAGAGTGTCCGCGCCAGTGAGCGACAAAAGAAAACCCGTTATCTGGATCGTGTGTTCGATGATTATCAACGATGGATTCAAGACACTTGGCAAACCGAACCTCAACCCTATATTCAGCTTATTGCCGTCATTGCACGCGCACAAGATACAGGTAGTCACTAATTATGGCCGTTTCAGATAATGCCGCAAGCCTTTTGGGTATCAGCAACGAAAATGAATTTTATGCCGCCCATTACCTCGCCGAAGTCTTCACAGGCGACATTAAAGACACCCTAACAAACTGGCAAGCGAAAGCCGATGCCGACCGCGAGGCTGGTGTCGCTCAACCTTATACAACACCTTTTGCCCAACTCAAACAGATTGCGCCTGCCTACTTTGTCATGCGTGAACGCAGTCAAAAAGAGCGCAAAGATAGCGACCGCTGGGCATTACAACAAGACTTTGCACAAAAGCTGCTACTGGCACTCGGCTACAACCCACTGCCACACAATCGCTTCGTTGGCAAAGACAGTGAACTGCCCCTGTTACTGAGCTATCCCACACCAGAACAGCCTAGCCTTGTTGTCTTGTCGGCGTTCGATAGCCAAAAAGAAGGGGAAGACCCGCTCAGTTTACCGTTGAGTAAAGAACAGTTTGTCGGTACAGGTCCACACTTAACCAAGTTAGTAGGGCAGAAGTGGTTTGATTTGATTAATGATGTGGTGTTCAAACAATCCGAACCACCGCGCTGGGTATTGTTACTCAGCGACCGTCAATTATTGCTGATTGACCGCTACAAGTGGCTACAAAATCGCCTATTGCGTTTTGACCTAGATGAAATTCTAGGGCGCAAGGATGACGCTACCCTAAAAGCCACTGCCGCTCTACTGCATCAAGACAGCCTAGTGCCAAGCGATGGGGCGAGTCTGCTCGATAATCTCGATGAAAATGCACATCGTCATGCCTTTGGTGTGTCGGAAGATTTGAAATACGCCCTGCGTGAAGCCATTGAACTGCTAGGCAATGAAGCCGCCGAACAACTCATTCAACGCAAAGACATTGCCTACACGGGCAAAACGGCTCTCGATGCCGACCAATTATCGCGCGAATGTCTGCGTTATATGTACCGCTTGTTGTTCTTATTCTATATCGAAGCTCGCCCAGATTTAGGCTATGTGCCGATTGACTCCGAAGCCTACCGCAAGGGGTATAGCCTAGAATCCTTGCGCGATTTGGAAATGGTGAAACTGACCAGCGAAGAAAGCCGACAGGGGCATTATTTGCATCACAGTATTCAAAAACTCTTCACGCTCATTCATCAGGGGTATCAGCCCAGCGATGGCTTGAACTATTCTGAACGTGATTTGGTGCATCATAGTTTTCGCCTCAAACCGCTCGACAGTCACCTGTTCGACCCTGCACATACACCCTACTTAAATAAGGTGAAGTTTAGCAATCAAACCCTGCAAACCATTATCAAGCTCATGTCGCTGACACGCGAAACCAGTGGCCGAGGGCGCAAGCGTCGTGGTCGAGTCAGCTATGCGCAATTGGGCATTAACCAGTTGGGCGCGGTGTATGAAGCCCTGCTCAGTTATCGGGGGTTCTTTGCCCATGTTGACCTGTACGAAGTGAAAAAAGCCGATGCCGCTTTCGATGAGCTAGACACAGGTTACTTTGTCACCGCTGCCGACATCGAAGGCTATGCAGAATTGGAAAAGGTCAAAGACAAGGATGAAAACGGTCACGAGGTATTGCGTAAACACCCCAAAGGCAAGTTTATTTATCGCATGGCGGGGCGCGATCGTGAAAAGTCTGCCAGCTATTACACGCCCGAAGTGCTGACCAAAGCCTTGGTGAAATACACGCTCAAAGAACGCTTACCGCAATTAAGTGCCGATGAGATTTTATCGCTAACCGTGTGTGAGCCTGCCATGGGGTCTGCCGCCTTCTTGAATGAAGCCGTCAACCAGTTAGCCGAAGCCTACCTAAGCAAAAAACAAACGGAACTGAATCAGCGTATTCCACACGATGACTACAAGGCGGCATTGCAAACGGTAAAAATGCACATTGCCGATCATAATGTTTATGGTGTTGACCTTAACCCCATTGCGGTAGAATTGGCAGAAGTGTCGCTATGGCTCAATGCGCTCAACGGCTCGAATCAGGTGCCTTGGTTTGGTTATCAGTTGTTTAATGGGAATTCCTTGGTCGGCGCACGCCGACAGGTGTATGTCGAAGATCAGCTCACCCCGAAAAAGCGCACCGAAGGCACAGATAAATACTGGTACAACCACGCACCCAAACGCCTCGACTCACTGCAACCTGTACGTGCGACCAATGAGGTCTATCACTTCCTCTTGCCCGACACAGGCATGGCGAATTACACCGATAGGGATGCTAAAGCCCTTAACCCAACTGCCTTCACAGTGATTAGAGATTGGCGCAATGAATTTACTAAGCCTTTAGAAGCACACGAAATTGATTTGGTAAAACGCCTGAGTGCCGCCATCGATAGCTTGTGGAAACAGCATACCGATACCCTACGTGCCGACCGAGCGCGTACCGAAGACCGCTTTAGCATCTGGGGACAAGCAGGTGAGGGGCATCGCAGTAGCACCGCCGATAAAGATTTGATTCGCGCCAAGGGTATTTTTAACCACGATGCGCAAATTGCCACGCCCTATCATCGCTTAAAGCTGGTAATGGATTATTGGTGTGCGCTGTGGTTTTGGCCGATTGACCAAGCCGATCAGCTTCCCGACCGTAGCAGTTGGTTGATGGAGCTGAATTTGGTATTGCAAAGCGAAATTTACCAATTTGAAGCCAAAGGGCAGGATGGCTTTGATTTTTCTGCCGATAGCCCTGATGAAACGCCTGTGTTTGAGCCTGCCGATGCGCAGGGCAGTTTAATTGATGCCATACAGTCCGAATTAAGCCATGAGCATCGGCAATTACAGCAGGTGCTCACCGCTAAGGGGGAACTGAACCTCAATAAGCTCTATACCCAATTTCCACGTTTGGGCTTAGTGAAAACACTGGCAGATCACTATAAGTTTTTCCATTGGGAGCTGACCTTTGCCGATGTGTTTAAGGACAAGGGTGGTTTTGATATTATGCTCGGAAATCCACCGTGGCTGAAGGTCGAATGGAACGAAAGCGGCATTTTGGGCGATTATAACCCTGCCTTTATCATCAAAAATCTATCGGCAACGCAATTACGCCAAGAACGCGATGCCGCCTTCGACCACTATCCGCAACTACGCCAAGACTGGTTTACCGAGCTAGAAGGCAGTGAAGGCACACAAAACTTCCTCAATGCCGTACAAACCTATCCAGAACTGAAAGGCGTACAAACCAATCTTTACAAGTGCTTTTTACCGCAGGCATGGCGTTGGGGCAATGCCCAAGGGGTTAGTGGCTTTTTGCATCCAGAAGGCATTTACGATGATCCCAAAGGTGGTAATTTTAGAGCCATGCTGTATCCACGGCTAAGGGCGCATTTTCAGTTCCAGAATGAAAAGAAACTCTTTCCTATCGGAAACCGTAACAAGTTTAGTTTGAATGTTTTTGGACCGCATCAGGAACAAGTTAAGTTTGCTCATATCGCTAACCTGTTTGTCGCAAAAACGGTTGAAGAGTGCTACAACCATCACGGCATAGGTGCAGTACCAGGTATTAAAGACGAAAACGACAATTGGTCAACGCAGGGTCATCCTAGCCGTATTGCTTGGGTAACACAAACCTCATTAGCAACCTTTGCTGAGCTTTACGATGAACCGGGCACTCCTGCCTTAGCTGCGCGGCTACCTGCTATTCATTCGCAAGAGCTGATGTCGGTATTGGAAAAGTTTGCCAGCCAACCCAAACGTTTGGGGGATTTGGCAGGAGAGTATTTCTCGACAGTGATGTTTGACGAAACATACGCGCAAGTAGAGGGAACGATTAAGCGTGATACTCAGTTTGCCAGTGAACCTAGCCAATGGGTGCTATCGGGTCCGCATTTTTATGTCGGTAATCCATTTCATCAAACACCGAAAGCGGTTTGTGAAACGCACAGAGCTTATGACAAACTCGACCTCACCGAGTTACCCGATGATTATCTACCCCGCACCAACTATGTGCCTGCTTGCGATATGGTCGAATATCATCGCCGCACCCCAACCGTGCCTTGGATTGAAGCAGGGGCGGATGCACCTAAAAAGGTGACGGAGTATTATCGAGTTATCCATAGAAGACAGCTTAGTCAATCTGGAGAAAGAACCTTACTCGCAACAATAATGCCAAAGGATACAAGTACAGTTAATACTTGTGTTACAACTGCATTTAAAAGAACTGATGATTTAGTATTATTTTTTTGTGTATTAACTTCTTTACCAGCAGATTTTTATTTAAAATCTACTGGAAGAGGTGATTTATACGCATCAGGTTTGGAATTTTTCCCATACATTTACAAAAAAGAGCTATTAGTTCGTTCAATGAGTTTAGTATCATTAACATCTATATTTGCTCAATTGTGGCGCGAAGTTTGGGATTATGTTGCTAATGATGATAAGTGGACATCTTCCAATCCCATTCTGAATCAACAATTTTTCCAAGCCCTAACACCCAATTGGACACGCGCTTGCGCCCTACGCACCGATTTTGAGCGTCGTCAGGCACTGCTCGAAATTGATGTCTTGGTGGCAATGGCATTGGGCATGACCTTACAAGAACTGCTCACCATCTATCGGGTACAGTTCCCCGTGATGCAACAGTACGAACGCGAAACCTACTACGACCAAAACGGACGCATTGTCTTTACCCCATCCAAAGGCTTGGTTGGCGTTGGGCTAAGTCGCACGGTGGCGCGTAACGACGACCCAGTACGCATTGACTACCCAGATGGCACAACCGAAACCAAACCGCTGGGCTGGTCGGAAGCCATAAACCTACCTGCTGGCACCAAAATCCACCGCACCGTGCAAGACGACACCCTACCCACAGGACCACGGCAAAAAGTCATTACCTACGTTAGCCCTTGGTACCTGCCCAATCGGGAAGAAGACTATAAACTGGCGTGGGAAGTGTTTGGTGAAAGGGAGAGGGGAGAGAATTAATGAATAAAACAGAATTGCTCGAACTATTGGAATCTCTGCGTCGTTTTCCAGTCGAAACTGAGTGGTTGGAATTTAAAGAAGCGAAAACTAATTTCGATGCCAATGAGTTGGGTAAATACTTTTCTGCTATTAGTAACGAGGCTAACCTAAAAGATAAACCCTATGGTTGGCTGATATTCGGCATTAAAGACAAGCCTATTCCCAGACCTGTTGTCGGCACTCAGTACCGACTTGATCCGATTGCCCGAGAATCTCTGAAGAGAGAAGTTGCTGACCATACCACCAATGGCATCACTCTGTTAGATATTTTCGAAGTCGAACACCCCGATGGACGTGTGCTGATGCTACAAATTCCAGCAGCACCTAGGGGCATGCCGACAGCGTGGAAAAATCATCATTATGGTCGTCATGGAGAGTCGATTGGCGGCTTATCCATACAAGAAATCGAGCATATTCGCCAGCAGGCACAACAGCAAGATTGGAGCGCGGTGCTATTACCCGAAGCGCAGTTATCTGATTTAGATGCAGCGGCTATGGCAAAAGCACGACTGTTGTATGCAGAGCGTAACCGTCATCTGGGTGAGGAATTGCAAACGTGGGATGATTGGACCTTTTTAGCTAAATTGCGTTTAGCAAGAAACAAGCTGTTGACGCGTGCATCCCTGATTCTGCTGGGTAAGCAAGAAGCTGCTAACTTGATTCCCGACAGCAATTTACAGCTCAGTTGGATTTTGCAAGATGACAATAAAATAGCAGTGGATTACCAGCATTTTGGTTTGCCTTATCTGCTCAACGCTGAGCATATCATCAATAAGGTACGCAACCTGAAATATCGCTACATGCCAAATGACTCGATTTTCCCAACCGAAATTGATAAGTACGATGCTTGGGTATTACGTGAAGCACTGCACAATTGTATTGCTCATCAAAATTATGCCTTGGCTGGTAAAATCAATTTAGTTGAGCGTCCCGATGTGCTGATTTTTAGCAACATGGGTGGTTTTATTCCAGGGGATATTAAGCAGGTACTTGCCAGCGATGCTCCGCCAGAACGTTATCGTAACCCAGTGTTAGCCCATGCCATGGTCGAACTCAAGATGATGGATACCATTGGCAGTGGCATCAAGCGTATCTTTATCACGCAGCAGAAGCGTCTTTTCCCAATGCCAGACTACCACATCGATGCAGTTAGCCAACGGGTTGAAGTGACGATTTACGGCAAGCTACTCGACGAACGATTCAGTATGCTTCTCAAATCGCAACCCCACATTACCCTAGAAGACGCCATACTCCTTGACGACGTGCAAAAGCAAAAACCGCTGACCAAAGAGGCAGTTCAGCATCTCAGGTCGAAAGGATGGATTGAGGGGCGTGTTCCTAACATTCATATCTCTGCCATACTGGCTAAACTCACAGGGCAGACAGGGGCTTATGTCAAAGTGAAAGGACTGGAGGATGGATTTTATAAGGAGTATGTTCTTAAGTTTTTGGAACAGGTTGAAATGGCAAAAAAGGCGGATATTGAGTCCTTTTTGTTGGAAAAGCTTCCCGATATTTTGTCTGACGAACAAAAAAGAAATAAGGTCCGCAATTTATTGCAGCAAATGAGAGTGGCAGGTGACATTAAGGCAGATGGTAAAGTATGGAAAATAGCTAAAAATAGCTAACACCGCTTTGCTGATAGCTATATCTGCAAGGCTTAAAATGATCCTATGTGTTTAATTGCATGAAATTAAAAGAAAATAAAATAGCTAAAAATCCACAAGGAAAAAATATTTAGTCATTTTCTAGCTATTTCTTCGACGAAAAGAGAGAACCCATGTACCCAAATATTCTGGCTGCCGACATTAGCCAAGCCCTACGCGAGTTCGTGATTACGGGCTACGAAACCACCAGTTGGCCATTCGAAGGTAAGTTTAAGGCGTTGGTGTCAGAAACGGGTGATGGTGAGTCTTTTATTAAAGGTCCTTATGTTTCGGTTCAGTTGCCATTTTTGAAAGAGCCAACCGCCAATCAACACTTTTTCAAGCGTTTTGCCACTGCCAATTCTCCTTACAAGCACCAAGAACAAGCATGGCAACGCTTAAGTAACGAGAAAAAAGGCACGATTATCGCCACAGGTACGGGTTCGGGTAAAACAGAATGTTTTATGTTCCCGCTGCTGAATCATTGTGTAGAAGCCGCTACTAAGGGCATTAAGGCGATTGTGATCTACCCCATGAACGCACTCGCCACCGACCAAGCCAAACGCTTTGCACAAACGATTGCTAAAACCCCCGAATTGAAAACATTGCGAGTAGGGCTGTTTGTCGGTGATAGTGACGGTACCGATCAGAAGGTCATGGGACCAGAGTCAGTGATTACCTGCAAAGACACCATGCGCCGTGATCCACCCGATATTCTGCTTACCAACTACAAAATGCTCGACTTTTTGCTCATGCGCCCAAGAGATCAAGCATTATGGAAGTACAACACGCCAGAAACCCTGCGCTATTTAGTTGTCGATGAATTGCACACTTTCGATGGTGCGCAAGGAACCGACCTAGCTCTGTTAATTCGTCGCCTCAAAGCCCACTTGAGTATTCCCAGCGGCCATCTCATTCCCGTTGGAACTTCTGCCACACTGGGGTCTGCCGATGCACAAAAGTTAGGTTTGGCAGATTACGCTAGCCAAATTTTCGATGCCCCGTTCGATGTGCATGCGCTCATTGGTGAAACCCGCCTGCCACACAGCCAGTTTGTGAAACCTGCCAGCTATTCGATGCTCAATTTCGACATGACTGCCCATGAGCTCAGTCCACCCTTCTACACCACTGAAGCAGACTATTTGCGGGCGCAGGCACGACTGTTTTTTGGTGATGATGATGACAGTTTTCAGCTAGACCCAGACAACACGACATCGCGCATCGCTTTAGGTGAGGCGTTAAAACAGCATGTGTTTTTTCACAATCTGTTGCTGATGGCCAGTCAGACAGCAGCTGAATGGTCTGATTTATTACCCGATGTGAAACTCTTACCACCTAAGCTTAAAGCATCAGCTTCGCAGGTATTGCTGTCTTTACTCAGCTTAATCGCCTTTGCACGGGGTGGTGATTACCCCAATCAGCCTTTTGTTTCGTTAAGGTTGCAACTTTGGGTACGAGAATTAAGACGTATTGTGGCGTCGGTTGGCGATGATTCTGCCCATCATCCTGTGCATTTGCATTATGCCGATGATTTAAAACCCAACGAGGCACAATTGCATTTACCTGTGGTGCAGTGTAGCGAATGTCATAGTACAGCATGGCTAACGGCCGAGCAGCAGGGCGAAACGAAAATCCTGACTGAGCTCAAAGAAATCTACCAAACCTTTTTTAGTAATGATAAAGCAACCAAAGTCTTGTTCCCTGTCGCTGACTCAGCACAGCAACCTTCGGGTGAAGGCTTGGTGAAGCATCTTTGCCCCGAGTGCGGACATTTGCAGGCAGCGTCAGGTGGTTGTGGTGCTTGTGGTCATGAAACAACCTTGCGTGTGTTCGAGCCTAACTTGCGCAAATCAACAAAAGATGAAGATGGTGGCAATCACATCAGTATTGAGCGTCGCTGTCCTGTTTGTCATGCCAATAACTCGCTTATTCTATTCGGCTCTCGTGCCGCCAGTCTAACCTCGATTGCCATTCATCAGCTTTTTGCCAGTCATTATAATCACGATAAAAAGCTGATTGCTTTTTCGGATTCGGTACAAGATGCCGCGCATCGAGCAGGATTTTATGCCGCCAGAACTTGGGATCACAACATCCGCATGGGCATGGCGCAGACGCTGCTCAATGGTGCATCGAAAATAGGTTACTTAGCTTTTACCAAAAACTGGCTAGACCAGCTTATCGCGCAACAGCCGAACCGTTGGAACGATCACCAAGTGATTGCCGAACTGATTGCGCCTAATCTTCAGGCGCATGGCGACTATGCTAAGTTTATCGCTGATCAGCTCAGTGATCCCAGTTATTTGGTGGGTCAAATTAAACAACGCTTAACTTGGGAGGCGGTACAGGAATTTGGCATTAAGTCGCAAGTAGGGCGTTCATTAACGCGAACGGGCGTAGCGGCATTAGGTTGGGATATTGAACGTATTCAGCGTGCCACCGAATCCTTACTGCCTGCCGTTTACAACCAGTTAGGACAAACTCTTTCTGCAACGCAAGCAGAACATCTGCTCTGGGGTATTAGTTTACGCTTAATGCGACAGGGCGCGATTTTTCATCCTGTGTTCGAGGGCTATGTTAACAAGGGCGGTGACTACTATATTTTGAGCCGTAAAGTCTTGCCATATATGCCAGAAACAGGGTCTCGCTCACCTTTACCACGTTTCTTAGCCGAGAAACGGGAAAAAGGCTTTGAGGCACTGGCACCCACCAATGAATCCGGTTGGTACCTGCGGTGGGCTAAGTTTATATTTGGTGCAGATGGCCTGACAAAAGGCGGTTTCTTCCCTGATATGATTAAATTGGCATTGCAACATCTAGTCGATGAGGGTTTGCTGTTAGAAAAAACATCAGACAAGAACACGTTGGTTTGGGGTCTCAATCCTGAAGCTTTGTGGATTACTTATGACTTGGCAACCCTGAGCTTGACGCAGTACGATCATGATTGCGACGATCAGCAATGTCAGTCTCAGCATGAATTTGGTCAGTGGCATATTCCGCAAGACTGGGTTGAAGCCTTGACGGGATTACCCTCGTTAGAAATGCAATTCACTCGTCAACAGCAATCAATCGTCTATCAACCCAAAGCCGAACGCAAAGAAAACTACTATCGTCACTTTTATGCCCATGGAGATATTGAGCGGGTGATTGCTCATGAACATACCTCATTGCTCGACAGACCTGCTAGAGAAGCCTTAGAAAAACGTTTCAAAGCGAATGCTGATGCTCGCAAGCCTTGGTGGGAAAACCTGCTCTCAGCAACCCCAACTATGGAAATGGGTATCGACATTGGTGATTTATCTGCTGTGGTGATGGCATCAGTTCCGCCCACGCAAGCCAGCTACTTGCAGCGCATGGGTCGTGCGGGTCGTTCAACAGGTAATGCCTTGGTGATGACAGTTGCGAATGGTCAGCCACATGACTTGTACTTCTACGCCGATCCCAAAGAAATGATGATGGGTACAGTACAGCCGCCTGCCATTTTCTTAGGCGCTGGCATGGTGCTTAGACGTCAACTCTTGGCGTATTGCTTCGACCAGTGGGGTAGAGTGAATCAAGGCAAACATGTCATTCCTGGAAGTTTACAGGTAGTGCTGGATGCCGTGGAAAAAGCGGATACCAATAAGTTTCCCTATACGCTCATCAACCACATCAAAGCTAACCGAGATGAGTTGTGGGATGGCTTTGAAGCAATCTTGCCTAAAGATAGGCGAATTCTCTCGGAAGAGAGTTTGGCGCGTGTTCGACTTTTCTTAATGGATAGCTTAGACGATGAGCATGAACCCAATGTCGAATGGCGTCTGTTGAATCGTTTGAAAGAGCTGGTCAGTGAACGTCAGCGTCTAGACGATCAAAAAACAAAGCTGACCCGTGAGAAAGAGCGTTTAGCCAAACTACCGCAAGATGAAGCAACCAAAGTGTTAGTCGATGAAATTGCGCGTGAGTTGGCAGGTACTTCGCAATTGAAATACCAACTCAATCGCCGAGACACACTTAACTTCTTTACTGATGAAGGGATGCTACCCAACTACGCTTTCCCAGAAGAAGGCGCAACGCTCAATTCTGTCATTTTCCGCCGCGTAAATAATGATTACCAAAGCGACGTATATGAGTATGTTAGACCAGCGCAAGCTGCGTTAAGTGAATTAGCACCCAATAGCGTTTTTTATGCTTCGAATAAGAAAGTAACCATTGAGCGTATTGAAATTCCTAAAGGCGAACAGCTAGAAACCTTACAAATGTGTCCGAGCTGTCATCATATCCAACGTGTCGGCGAAGGTCCCGAATACACAGCTTGTCCTAAGTGTGGAGATTTACATTGGGCAGATGCGAATCAACGCAAGGCAGTAGTCAAACTCAAACAAGTCTATGCCTCCACCAAGTTGGATGAAGCACTCATTGGTGATGATGCCGATAATCGTGAACCCTTGTTTTTCAATAAACAAATGCTTATTAACTTTGATCCAGAGCAGGTTGAATTGGCATACGCGCTTAAGACAGATACCAAGCCTTTTGGTTTTGAGTTTATTCGTCAGGCAAAATTTACAGAGATTAACTTTGGTGAAAACCACAGTGAGCAAGAACGTATTTTTAAGGTAGCGGGTAAGGAACTGAACCGTCCTGGATTCAAGGTTTGTAAATCGTGCGGCATGGTACAACCCAAACGCGGTAAAGCCAAGCACATGCACCGTTGTCAATATAAGTCTGCGCCTGAGGGCGAAGGAATTATTAAATGCTTGTATCTCTATCGTGAATACCGTTCAGAAGCCTTACGTATTTTGATGCCACGCATGGCAATTGCCGATGAACAGCAACAGATACAGTCGTTCATTGCCGCCATTCAATTAGGATTAAAGCGTCGTTTTGGTGGTAAAGTGGATCATTTACAAATGGCACTAAGTGACGAGCCCATTGTCAATTCGGAAAATCGCGCCAATTACATTGTCATTTATGATTCAGTACCTGGTGGCACGGGTTATCTGCATGAACTATTGGCTGACCCTAATCAATTAATGGAAACCTTGCGCATGGCTAGAGATGTTATGGCAGCCTGTGCCTGTCAGCATCGTGTGCCTGAAGTTGATGGCTGTTACCAATGTCTTTTTGCTTATCGCAATGCCTATGGCATGGAGAAAACCTCTCGTCAGACAGCACTAGCGATGTTGGCAGAAGTGTTGGACCCTCAGTTAACACTTGAGCGGGTAGATCAGCTTAGTGGTCGTCATAAACCAATTTGGGAGGACAGTCAGCTAGAAGTCCGCTTTCCACAAGCGGTCAAACGGCTCAATGATCATGCTGATTTTGCCAATACCAGCATAAAGGTGGGCAGTGACATTATTCGTGGTAAAAAAGGCTACTTTTTAGAAGTGGGCGATCAACAATACACCATGGAGATGCACGCGCGTTTGTCTGATCAAGAGGGCGCCTACTATCCTTGTGAGCCTGATTTCTTAATTAGACCGCTGAAATCAGATTCGGGCATTAAACCTGTTGCCGTCTTCCTCGATGGTTATGAGTTTCATCATGATAAAGTGCATGAAGATCTGCTGAAGCGCCAAGGATTGTTCTTGAGCGGTCAATATTTGGTCTGGAGCCTAACTTGGCATGATGTCGAGTCAGCTTTTGCGGGCAACGAAACACAAGGCCAGAATGCAATTTGGCAGCACCGTAAAACAGATTTTGACAAGCTGATAGCAGGGTTAACGCCGAGGATAACCTTGAAGCATCATGATGCGTTGGCGCAGAAAAATGCCTTGTTACAGCTAGTGCATTTATTGGCTCATCCTAACAGTAAAGACTGGCAGGATATGGCGCAGCTTAGGTTATTGTCTCTGATGTCGCAACAGGCGGCAGATAAAGCACAACAGGCAGAGCCAATAACAAGCATGAAGCAGTCACTACCGAATGATCTATTAACTGCTGTAGATGCTTGGATCAGTGCTCCTTTGGTTGCTGAAACCATCGACTTCTCGAACGAGCATAATCAGTTGCGCTTATCGCTTGTCATGGATAATTCGTTTGTTCAGTCTTTCCCAAATGGTCAGCTACTCGCTTGGTTAGCGGTTGAACTGACTACGAAAAAAACACCCGATTCTCAACGTATCTGGCAAAAAGCGTTACAGCTGTTGAATTGGATACAGTTTGTGCGGCTAGTCTATGCAGGAACAGTGTCTGGCACATCGCAAGGGCATTACAGTAACTTACGTTGGGGTGATCATCAACCGGCTCAGATTAAATCAAGCGAATGGGATGCTATTTATACCCTTGCCGATGAACAGGTACACACTTTACTAGATGCTATTAGCAAGAGCGATGTATCACCTCCGCAAGTAGGTTACGAGCTAGAAGACAGTAAGGGTCGAGTGATTGCTGAAGCGGAACTGGCATGGGAAACTGAGCGAGTTGCAGTGGTAATATCCGAAACAGTCGATGACATGAAGCCTATTTTTGAACAACACGGTTGGAAGACCTTCACTGAAAGCAGTACAATCGAAGAACTATTGACCGCGCTAAGGAATAACCCATGAGTCAAATGAACGTTGCGTTTTCAAATCTCTATTTGTCGTCGGTGAGTAAACAAGAAGCTAAGGTGCAGGCTAAAGTCAATAATATGGTACTCAAGTTAATGAGTAACCCTGACTTACCTGGCTTAAATCTTGAGAAAATTCATCAAGCCAAAGATCCCAGCATACGCTCAATTCGAGTAGATTTAACCTATCGCGTTATCTTGTCGGTACAGAATCATGGCAAAGTATTATTGTTATTATGGGTTGATCACCATGATGCGGCCTATGAATGGGCTGCCAGTCACAAATGCCAAGTGAATCCTAATACGGGCGTCATTCAAATTTATCAGGCTGAGTTAGGCGAGGAACATCAGGCGACTACTCAAATGACACAAAACCCGTCTGCTTTTGAATCGCTTAAAGATCGAGAGTTGCTCAAATTAGGTGTTCCTGAGGAATTGCTGGCACGGGTAAGAGCAGTCAGTAATGAGTCAGAGCTAGATGTGATCCAGTCGATACTTCCTGCTGATGCCTACGAGTCTTTGTTCTTCTTTATGGCTGGCCAGAGCTACGAAGACATTCTTGCAGACAAAGAACAGCAGTCCCTTATTGAACAAGACCAATCATTCGATACCGATGACTTCCAAGCAGCCTTAGCACGATTGCAGACACGTGCCGGTATTTTCGTGCCTGCTGATGAAAGAGAGCTTAATGCTATGATGAACGCTTCTCTCGAAAAATGGCGTGTTTTTTTGCATCCCTCACAGCGTTCACTGGTAGAAGGAGATAAAAATGGTGCTGTTCGTGTTCTTGGTGGAGCGGGTACGGGTAAAACCGTTGCGGCAATGCACCGAGCCAAATGGTTGGCTCAACGTGTTGCTGCTGAGAATAAGATTTTATTCACAACCTTTACTCGCAACCTAGCACAGGATATTTCTCACAATTTGAAGACGATATGCGGTGAAGAATTAGATCGAATCGAAGTAATTAACCTTGATCGATGGGTTAGTGCCTATCTTAAAAAGCAAGGCTACGACTATCAAATTGCTTTTGATCAATTACAACTTAATGAATGTTGGCATAGGGCCTATTCAGAAAAATCGAGTGATTTAGATTTGCCCATCAGCTTTTTTCAAGAAGAGTGGCAACAGGTTGTTCAAAGCCAAGGAATAGATAGCGCTGAGGCATATAAAAAGGCTTCGCGCCTTGGTCGTGGCACAAAGTTAAGTCGAGAACAAAAGCTCTTAGTATGGCAAGTATTTGAGGCCTACCGAAGTATTTTAAATCGTCAACGATTAAAAGAAGTTGATGACGCCTACCGCGATGCCGCTAGCTTGATAACTAGCAACGCATTACCACTTCCATACCGATCTATCATAGTGGATGAAGCTCAAGATATGGGCATGCCAGCCTTCAGGTTATTGCGTGCCATGGTTCCAGAAGGAGCAAATGACCTATTCATTGTTGGCGATGCGCATCAGCGTATCTATGGCAAGAAATTAACCTTGAGTAAAGCAGGCATTAACATTCGTGGACGCTCTAAAAAGCTTAAAATCAATTACCGGACTACCGATGAAATTCGTCAGTATGCAGTGGGATTACTGTCATCAGAAGGTATTGATGACTTAGATGGCGGTTCGGATTCAAATCGTCTCTATAAGTCACTTACTCATGGTCCTGCTCCTCAGGTCGAACACTTTTTCAGCGCCGCAGAACAGGCGATCTATATTAAGCAGTTGCTAGTAAATGGACAAGTTCCAGCAGAGAACTGCTGCATCGCTGCACGCACTAATAATGAAGTAGCTCAAATTGCACAATTATTAGAGAACAGTGGTGTTAAGACCTATGAAGTGAAAGCGTCAGATCACGATGCTCCGTTGGGAGCTGTTAAGCTCGCCACTTTCCATCGTGTCAAAGGCTTGGAATTTGATCGAATGATTTTAGCTTCTATTAATGATGGGATGGTGCCGCTAACTCAAGCGATAAACAATTTGGCTGACGAGACAGCGCGTCATGATGCGCTGTTGCAAGAAAAAGCATTGATGTATGTTGCACTGACTCGCGCCAAGAAGGACGTGTTTGTGTTGAGTTACGGAACTACAAGTCAATTTATAAGCACTTGAACAGAATCAAAAGGTTTTAGAACAGTATGAGCCGAGGCTATGTCATTTGTGTGAATGATAACTTATGTAATCATTTGTTAGGCTGGGAGAGTGGATTTTATGACTTTTGAAGCAGTTGGTATGATTGCCACATCTATCGCAACTTTGTTTACCGGAGCTGTTTCATGGTTTAAATATTTAGACTTTAAAAGGACAAGTAAAAAGTAAGCGTCCGACCGCACCATATTTAATTTGATTTCAGATTTTGCCATCATGATCGCAATTACCTAGAAGGAGCGCATCATGAGTGATAAATCAATATTCTGGCACCACCACATCAATCAGTGGCGCAGCAGTGGATTCACACAAAAAGCCTATTGCCAAGCACATCAATTGTCCTATGCCAATTTCGGCTATTGGTTAAAACGTTTTCGTGCGCGTACATCGATGGATGATTTGCAGTTGGTTCCTGTACAGATAAACCCTGCCATCACAACACAATCGAATATTTATTTACAGTTGAGCGTCTGTCGTATTGAATTACCCATCTACACCGACACCACTTATGTGCGCGACTTGGTTGAGGCGTTATCATGATCACACCAGATCAGGTGATGATTATGGTTCAGCCTGTCGATATGCGCTTAGGGGTAGATGGTTTGTCGTCATTGGTACAGCAGGCATTGGGCAAAACAGCTTGTGACGGTTGTGTGTATCTTTTTCGCAATAAGACAGGTAATCGCATTAAAGCCCTTTGTTGGGATGGTAATGGGGTGTGGTTGTGTCAGCGCCGATTGCATCAGGGAAAGTTTCATTGGGCGAAACAGGGAGATGTCAGCTTGTCATTAACGAGCGCACAATTTGATGCTTTGGTGATTGGCTTAGAATGGCAGCGCATCGGATTATCAGCCCCTGCTAACTGGCTCGTTTAAGCGAAAAAATACTGAAAAAAGTGAATCAAAACAACCTGTTTTAGGTGAAAAAGAGGGTGTTTTTTGCTATAATTAACCTATGAAAAATAACGATAAATCAATATCTTTTGATGCGATTCTCGCTGAAAATGAGGCATTAAAAAAACTCACCTTCGAGCTGGCCCGTTATAAGCGTTGGTTTCATGGCGCTAAAACCGAGGCGATGAATCCAGAACAGCTATCCCTGTTCGAAGAGACCAAGGATGAAGACTTGGGTGCGATCGATCAATTGCAAGATCA
>CAZBQD010000026.1:0-27056 GCA_964493995.1 uncultured Francisella sp. | reverse complement strand
GAATAAAGTAATTCTAAATCAGCTGGTTATGTGTTGTTCAGGATTGACTAATGATGTTGGTATCGTGAGTCATTAAACGCATGGGCTCTGTGATGGCTTGTGCGCGGACACTTGCTTGTTATGAAGGTCAGCATTAAGATGACCATTTTTGTCGCCTTATCGCTCGAGCTGAATTTACCCAGTGGCTATTGTCCTGATTCCCTTCATCGCCATTTGGCACGTTGCTGGTTTAATCGAGAGCAGAGATAAGGGCGGTCGGGGCTAGATCATTGCAAATCACAATTAACGCATATACAATAATTATATGAAAAACTATGCTTGGCACGAAGAAAAACGACGTATCAATCTAGAAAAGCACGGGTTGGATTTTTTAGATGCTGATATGGTGCTTGAAAATCCATTGCGCTTAGAAGTGGATTCAATGCGAAACGGGGAACAGCGAAAGCAGGCGTTTGCCTATGTTTTTGAAGTGCTCACGGTGTTAACGGTGGCTTATATTCCGGATGAAGTTCAACGAATTATCAGTTTTCGGCCAGCGAATAAGAAAGAAGTTGAGGTGTATTATGAGTGGCTCAATGACGCGGATGACGCTTGATGAAATGAAGCAAGCAAGAGATAAGGGGCAATCTCAAACGGATTGGGCGCGTATTCGTCGCAATGCTCAGCAGGGCATTGAGCCTGTCGAAGATGAGGATGCGCCCGATGCCAGCTTATTGATGCGTGAGGCAATAACCAAGCGTCGCGTTGGCCGCCCTGTGGGTACAGGCAATAAAGAACAAGTTGCGATTCGTTTTGATCGTGATGTGATTGCTGCCTTTAAAGCAACGGGTGCAGGTTGGCAAACTAGAATGAACGCCGCGCTCAAAGACTGGCTAAAAACACATCAACCCGATTCGGCATTGACATCGTCGAGTTGATCTTTTCTTAATTTTGTCCAAATAAAACAATTGAAAGTCCATATTGGACATGATATAGTTGTTCCATGTCTTTTTAGTATATTAAAGGTTTTATGATGATTACTTATGCAATATGGAATAATAAAGGTGGGACAGGTAAGACGAGCTTAAGCTTTCAAAGCGTCTGTCGGTTTGCTCAAAAGAATCCAAACAAGAAAATTTTGGTTATTGATTTGTGCCCTCAGGCAAATCTTTCAGAAATTTTCTTGGGAGGTCAAGAAAATAGTGGTAGTAACAATCTGCTTATTAATCAAGGAAAGTTGCCTAGATCCAGCATAGGTGGATACTTTGATTTAAGGTTGAGCTCCCCTTTTTCTCCGCCCTCTTTTTCAGCTAAAGATTTTATTACCAACCCAAGCGAGTTTAATAGTTCTATTCCAACGAATATAGACTTAATTTGTGGGGATCCATTATTAGAGTTGCAAGCGATTGCCATGAATACTCTTGCAAATGCCGATATACCTGGTGTGAACGCTTGGCTTGGTGTTATCGATTGGTTACGCGATTTGCTTAACCTTCTTACATATGATTATGTTTTTATAGATACTAATCCTAGCTTTTCCATGTATACACAAATCGCTTTAGCTGCTTCAGATCGTGTTATTCTCCCTGTAATGGCAGACGATTCTTCAAGAAGAGCTATTCAAAATGCGTTTTCTCTTATTTATGGTCTAAAACTACCATCTGAGGTTTACTCAAAGTATACCTTTGCAAAAAAGCTAAACGATGCAAATAGAACATTACCAAAGGTTCATTTAATTGTTAAAAATAGATTGACTCAATATATGGGCACATCATCAGCGTACAATGCTGTTTTAGTTGGTATTGAATCTGATTTAAATGGTCTTATTGAGCAATATGCGCATTACTTTAATTTTTCTGAACCCAAAGATGGTACGGTCGATGTTCGGGATTTTGGAACAACAGGTGTTGTTGCTTTTGCTAGAGGGTGTCCTTTTGATGGTATGCCAGTTGGTAAGTTGAGCCTTGCAGGTCAAAGAGTGCAAGTAAAAAAAGAAGCACGTGCAGAAATGTTAGCTGCAATTGATGGCGTAGTTGAAAGGCTTTAAAACAGACTATCAAGTTAAATACTAAAATTGCACCACAAAGCACGTAGAGAAGTACAAAATTGTATGTCAAGCCAAAATGCTGATAGGTCATGTTAAGACATTTGATAAGAGACTTGGTTTTTATGAGCGTGAAGGCTTTGAAATAATAGGTGGTCGGAAGTTGAAAGTAATGTTATGAACATCACCCAATACCAAGTCGATGCCTTTGCTTCGCGCCCATTCGAGGGTAATCCTGCAGCCGTTTGTGTATTGGATGCTTGGCTATCCGATACGTTAATGCAATCGATAGCAGCCGAAAACAACCTTTCTGAAACTGCTTTTTTAGTTCCGCAAGCAGACGACTATGGTTTACGTTGGTTCACGCCTGTGTCGGAAGTCGATTTATGTGGACATGCTACCTTGGCAGCGGCGCATGTGTTGTTTGCCGAATATGCTCACGCGCAGCCGAGTATCCGCTTTCATACACATAGTGGCGTATTAACGGTAGAGAAGTCGGACGATGTCTTGTGTATGGACTTTCCGATATGTGTCCCTAACCCTGTTAACACTGTACCCTCTGCCTTGTTGCAGGGGCTAGGTGTAACGCCTAAGGCTGTGCTTGCGGGTGATGATTATTTAGTGGTGCTTGAAGATGAAGCAATGCTGACACAGCTAACGCCAAATTTTGCTGTGTTATCAACACTGGATTTGCGTGGTGTCATTGTGACAGCGAAAAGTGAACAGTACGATTTTGTGAGCCGCTTTTTTGCGCCTAAATTAGGGGTGAACGAAGACCCTGTGACAGGGTCGGCGCATTGTCAGCTTGCCCCATATTGGGCAAAAGAACTCAATAAGCCAAGGCTTGTTGCCAAGCAAGTCTCAAAACGTGGTGGCGTCATTCGCTGCCAGATGCAGGGCAATCGGGTGCTCTTGTCTGGGTCGGCAGTAACGGTGCTAAAAAGTGAGTGGCGATTAGTGCTATGATGGCGCTTTAATTTGGATCTTATAGACCACGCAGCCAATATGACGCCGAATATTAACCGCACCACCATTGCGCTGTTGGTTGCTTTGCTATCGATGCTGGCGCCGTTTACGCTCGACACTTATTTGCCTTCTTTCCCTGATATTCAGCAAGACTTGCAGGCTAACGATCAGCAAATGCAGTACACCCTAAGCTATTACTTGTTGGCCTTTGGGGTGATGATGCTCATTTATGGTCCCTTGTCGGATGCCTTAGGTCGTAAGCGTGTCGTGGTGGTGGCGCTGGTCGGCTATGCGCTGGCATCTGCTGCCTGCGCTGTGGCACAAGATATTGATACCCTGCTATGGATGCGCGCAGCGCAAGGGATGGCAGCAGGTGCGGGGATGGTCATTGGTCGTGCCATTGTGCGCGATTTGTTTGCGGGTGGCGATGCCCAGCAGGTCATGGCGCGTGTGATGTTGGTGTTTGCCATTGCCCCAGCGGTAGCGCCGATTGTCGGCGGCTGGCTTGAAGCTTGGGCAGGTTGGCGCGCGGTGTTCTGGTTTTTATCGGGGCTGGGCGTTGTCCTGACGTTATTGGTGGTGCGCCTGTTGCCCGAAAGTCTGGCTGTCGAGCAGCGTCAGAGTTTACATCCTTGGGATATTGCTGGCGCATATCTCATAACTTTAACCCATCCGAAATTTGTCTTGTTGGCGCTGTTATTTGGTATCAACTTCGGTGGCTTGTTCTTGTACATTGCCGCTGCACCGCATTTGGTGTACGACCTATTGGGCTATGGCGTGACCGACTTTTGGATCCTATTTCTACCTGCGGTCACGGGGATTATTTTAGGCAGTCAGTTATCGGGCTGGGTAGCACACCGCTGGCGCGCCGAAAAAAGCATTTGGGTGGCGATGGGCTTGATGAGTCTGGCGGCGCTATTCAATATGGCACAAGCCCTATGGTTGCCTGTTGCGCCCAGCACTGCGGTGGCGCCCGTGGCACTGTATGCGATGGGGATGGCGTTGGCAATGACGCCCATCGGTTTGTTGGCGATGGATTTATTTCCGCATCGCAAGGGCATGGTGGCGGCGCTGCAAGGCTTTTCACAAACCAGTAGTAATGCGTTGATTGCTACCTTTGTCGTTGGCGTGTTATTCGGTTCGGTGTTATCGTTATCGGCTGGGATGATGGCGATTGTCATCCTCAGTTGGCTGTTGTGGCTGGGTTATGTGCGCCTCGAAACATCGCGACAAAGCGGCTAGATTTCCCAACCCGTTTGTTTTAGTTTTGCAATCTCACGTCTGTCTTTTTTGTCGGGTGCCCTAACAGAGTGGGCTTGCCCTAGCTGTTTGCGTTCGGCAATCAGCGCTTGGCGTTTCGCATGGCTATCGGCATCTTCTTGATACAGGGTTTGCGCGATGGGAGCTGAGCCACGTTTATCGCTTAATGCCATCACGGTTAATTGCCAGGCATAATCGCCAATGACGATATCGAGCCGATCGCCGACTTTCAGCGTGTGGGCGGGTTTGGTGCGCTGTCTGTTCAGCTTCACTTTGCCGCCTTCGACCGCTTCGGTGGCGAGGCTGCGTGTTTTGTAAAAGCGAGCTGCCCACAGCCATTTATCGAGTCGCAGTTTGGTTTCGGTATTATTCATAACGTTTATATGGATTGATGGTGGTGTAACTATAGCATGTCTGTTGGCTAGGTGATGCCCATAAGTAATGGGTTCAGTCATTACTTAACTGTCTTCATCCCTTGCGGGGGTTTGTGCTAAAATGAGAACCCTTTTTCCTTCGTCAACTCGAGGCTCGTCGCATGCAAGCACAGGATCGTGTCAGAGAAATCCCCTATAACTACACGTCGTTTTCCGACCGTGAGATTATTATTCGTCTATTAGGCGAGGATGGCTGGCGCTTGGTCAATGATTTGCGTGAAGGTCGCACCACGGGACGTTCGGCGCGTATGTTGTTTGAAGTACTCGGCGATATTTGGGTGGTCAATCGCAATCCTTATTTGCAAGATGACCTGCTCGAAAACGCCAAACGTCGTCAGAAGCTGATTGACGCCATGCATCATCGCTTGAAGCAAGTGGAAGCGCGTTTGAACGGCAATGAGTTGGCGCGTGAGTTAATGAACAAGGTGGCCGATGCCGTAGCCAACTTTGACCGTGCCTTAGATCAGCAAAGCGAGCTGCGTGCGCAGGTATTGAAACGCCTGAGCAAAGTCACTCATCCTGACAATATCGACTTTTCTGGTATTGCTCGTGTCAGTCATGCTACCGATGCCACTGACTGGCGCGTTGAGTTGCCGCTCGCCGTCATTTCGCCCGATACGGAAGCGGAAGTACTGGATATTGTTAAAGCCTGTATCGAATTAGAACTGCCAATGATTCCTCGCGGTGGTGGTACGGGTTATACCGGTGGTGCCATTCCGCTCGATAGCAAAGCGGTGGTGATTAATACTGAAAAACTCGAATTTCTGTCTGGCGTTGAGTATATGCAACTGCCGGGATTGGACAGCGAGAAAGTCGCTACCGTGCGTGCGGGTGCGGGTGTGGTCACGCGTCGTGTGGCCGATTTGGCCGACAAGCACGGGCTGATTTTTGCCGTCGATCCGACCTCCATTGATGCCTCCACCATTGGCGGTAACATTTCCATGAACGCAGGCGGTAAGCGCGCTGTGCGTTGGGGAACCACCCTAGATAATCTGGTGTCGTGGAAAATGGTGACGCCGCGCGGTACTTGGTTAGAAGTGACGCGCCACAAGCATAATCTGGGCAAAATTCACGAACAAGAAACCGTGGTGTTCATTGCGCAGGAAATCTCTGCCGACGGTGTCACGCCTTTGGGTAATGCCAAGCGCATTGAAATGCCGGGTGCGAGCCTGCGTAAAGATGGCTTGGGTAAAGATGTCACCGACAAATTCTTGTCGGGTTTACCGGGCATTCAAAAAGAAGGTTGTGACGGCCTGATTACCTCTTCGCGTTTTGTGCTTTATCCCGATAGTCAGTACACGCGTACCCTGTGTATCGAGTTTTTTGGTTCCGATTTAAGCCTTGCTGTTCCAGCGATTGACGAAATCACCCAGCACATGGACAAGATCGCCAAAACCGGCGTGTTGTTGACGGGCTTAGAGCATCTCGATGAGCGTTACATTAAAGCGGTGAAATACGCCACCAAAGCCAATCGTCGTCAGCGTCCGAAAATGATTCTGTTGGCCGACATTGCCAGCAATGATGAAGCTGCCTTAGTGGATGTGTGTAATCAAGTGATTGCCATGGCCAGTGCGCGTGGTGCAGAAAGTTTTATGGCGACCTCGCCCGAAGCGCGTAAGCGTTTCTGGTTAGACCGTTCTCGCACCGCCGCCATTTCCGCTCATACCAATGCTTTCAAAATTAATGAAGACGTGGTCATTCCCATTCCGCGTTTGAACGACTACAACCGTGGTATTGAGCGACTGAACATTGAGCAGTCGATTAAAAATAAAATTCAGACCTTAGACCAGTGTACGGAATTTTTAACCGAGCGTGCCGATAAACTGGTTGCTTTAGAAGACATTAGCGATCAAGACGATGCTCAAGCCTTCTGGTTGGGCGATCAGGGTAAGAAGGCGCAGGCGTTAGCGCATATTGCGCAAGTGCGTGCGCGTTGGCAAGGGTTGCTCGATCACATGGACGAGCCGATTAATCAGCATCCCCAGCTGTTGTTAGAAGAAGATGCCGCCCTAGCCGAGCGCGATGAGTCTTTGTTTGAAGCCTTTTTGCGTCGTGAATTGGTGGTTTCTTATCGCCGAGAAATGGCCGATAAGATGAAAAAACTCTTTGCCGGTCATGAATACGATGCCGTGTGGCAGAAGCTACAGGTCATTCATGCGCGTCAACGTAATTTGCGCTTGTTTGTGGCGACACACATGCACGCCGGCGATGGTAATGTGCATACCAATATTCCGGTTCACTCCAGCGATTATGACATGATTCAGGAAGCCGATCGGTTGGTCGATCGCATTATGGACTTAGCCAAATCGCTCGATGGCGTTATTTCCGGTGAGCATGGTATTGGCTTAACCAAAATGCAATATCTTGAGCTGGATAAGGTCGAAGCCTTCGCTGCTTACAAACACAAAGTCGATCCAAAAGGCTGGTTCAACCGTGGTAAGTTGATGGCAGGTTCGGGGCTGCACAATGCCTACACGCCTTCGTTGGATTTGGTCAAGCAAGAGGCCTTGATTCTGGAAGCGTCTGAGCTAGATGCGCTGAATGATGACATTAAAGATTGCTTGCGTTGCGGTAAGTGTAAACCTGTGTGTCAAACGCACATTCCACGTGCCAACATTCTCTATTCACCGCGCAATAAAATTTTAGCTACGGGCATGATGATAGAGGCCTTCTTGTACGAAGAGCAAACACGACGCGGTGTTTCGGTGCATCACTTCGATGCCATGAACGATGTGTCGGATCATTGCACCGTCTGCCACCATTGCGCTAAGCCTTGTCCGGTAAATATCGACTTTGGTGATGTCACCATGCGTATGCGTAAAATCCTCACCGAAAAAGGACAAAAACGCACCGCTTGGGCGGCGAAGGCGGCTTTCTTATATCTCAATAGTAAGAACCCTTTGCCAGTACGTTTAATGCGCAAAACGCTGATTGGTTGGGCATCGACGGCGCAAAAACTGGGTCATTACACCTTCAAAGCCTTAGGCTTATTGGGTAAAGCCAGTGATATTCCTCGTTCGACCAACAAACCGCAACCAGTGGTGCAACAGGTGGTGCATTTTGTGCGTAAGCCGTTGAACACGGGAGCGAATAAACCGCCAATGCGCGCTTTATTAGACTTAGAAGATCCGAGTTACATTCCGATTATTCGTGCTAACAATAACGTCACTGAAGAGTCGGAAGCGGTTTTCTACTTTCCTGGTTGCGGTTCGGAGCGGCTGTTTAATCAAATCAGTATGGCCACCTTAGCCATGGTATCGGAAGCAGGCGCACAAACCATTTTACCGCCGGGTTATTTATGCTGTGGTTATCCGCAGACGGCGGCAGGTAATGCGGTTAAAGGATCACAAATTACCACTGAAAATCGTGCGCTTTTCCATCGTGTGGCCACAACGCTCAATTATTTGGACATTAAAACCGTACTGGTTTCTTGTGGTACCTGTTTAGATCAGTTGATGAAGTACGAGTTTGAACAGATTTTCCCCGGTTGTCGCATCATGGACATTCATGAATATCTGATGGAAAAAGGCTTGAAGCTTAATCAAGCAACGGGCGTGAAGTATCTGTATCATGACCCTTGCCACTCGCCGATGAAGATTCATAACCCACTCAAGGTGGCTTCGACCCTGATGGCAACAGAGGTTATCGACTCTGACCGCTGCTGTGGTGAAGCGGGCACCATGGCGGTTTCTCGCCCTGACATTGCCACTCAGTTACGTTTCCGCAAAGAAGAAGAGATTCTCGCTGGCGTGAAGGACTTAACAGGGGTTGAGGGTAAGGCAGAAACCGGCAAAGTTAAGCTGCTCACGTCTTGCCCAGCCTGTCAGCAAGGCTTGAATCGCTATGCCGATACCACGGGTGTGGATACCGATTATATCGTTGTGGAAATGGCAGCTAACTGGTTAGGCGCTAACTGGCAGGAAGACTTTATCCAGCGCATTCAAAATGGTGGTGTCGAGAAGGTGTTGTTGTAGTCATTTGCTGTGCTAACTTAACAAAAAAGCCCCAAAGATTTGGGGCTTTTTTAGGTGCGAATGTCGATTAATCCCCCATTAGCACGCGACAAATCAGTCCTTTCAAATACTGAGTTTCTTTCATTGCCGGATGAATGGGGTGATCGGGCGCTTGATGGGTTTCTTCCAACAGTTGCACGCGTCGGTCGTTAGCACGGGCGGCTTTTTGAATACTGGCTAGCAGTTCATCGCGACTTAAATGCATTGAGCAACTGCCCGAGAACAAGGTGCCATTAACCGCCAGCAAGCGAATGGCCAGCGCATTCAGTTTTTGATAAGCCGCTAAGCCCTTGGCGTGGTCTTTCGCTTTAGGGATAAAAGCCGGCGGGTCAACAATCACCACATCAAACTTTTGCCCCTCTGCTAACAGCTGTGTCATGACATCGAAGGCATCGCCGGGGATGCTGTTCACTTTGTCGGCAACGCCATTCAAGGCGGCATTACGTGCCACCCATTCAGCAGACAAGGGCGAAACATCCACGCAGGTCACGGATTCTGCTCCAAAAGCTGCGGCTTGCACCCCAAAGGAACCCAAATAAGCGAATACATCTAACACCCGTTTTTTCGGTGCATAGTTTTGCAAGCGTGCGCGCATGCTGCGATGGTCGTAAAACCAGCCCGTTTTTTGTCCGTTCAGGGCTGGCGCGGTAAAGGTGACACCATTTTCCGACAAAGAAAGCTGCTCTGGCGCTGTACCTTGCGCCACTAGGACTTGCGTTTCCAATCCTTCTAAATCCCGTCCGCGACTGTCGTTGCGTAAAATAATGCTATTCGGTTGCACCAAGCGTTGAATGGCAGCCAGAATGGGTTCTTTCAGTGCGTCCATGCCGCTACTACCCAGTTGCACCACAATATCATCACCAAAACGATCGATAATCAGACCCGGTAAAAAATCACCTTCACCATGCACCCAGCGATAGTGGGGCAGTTCAAACAAGGCTTCGCGTAACGCCAAGGCGGATTTTAAGCGTTCGGTGAAAAAATCGACATCTATGCTGCGAACTTCACGCGTGAGCAAGCGAGCGCATAATAAGGCGTTGGGGTTAATCGTTGCCATGCCCAGCGCCTTGCCTTGCGCGTCCAATACACACACCAACTCACCCGATTGAAAGCCTTTCAGTGGTGTTTGTTGGGTATCGATTTCGTTGCTGTAAATCCATAAATTGCCAGCGCGGATGCGTTTATCGGTTTTCGGTTTGAGCACTAAAGCGGCATAACTGTCGGACATGACAAAAAAATCCTAAAATAAATTGAGTGATTATTGTAGCACTGCTGATGCAAGAAGCGGACAAAGCGCATGAAAGAGACAGACAGACAATGACGAGCCCATTCTTCTGAATAGTGAGACGCCGAGCGGTGATCATAGCCTTGGATTGTGTTGTTTTATGAATATAAACAAAGCGTTATTTATTTTATAATTTGCTAATATTAGCATTTAAGCAATTATTTATATTATGAAAAGATGATATAAAAACTACGTAATTTCATTTTCATAGCTTTTAATTATAAGAAAATGCTAATAAAAATAAAATTAATGGCAGGTTAAAAAAATTAATTGGGCAAATAAGCAGTCTCACTTTACACTCAACGTAGATTCATCAGGAATCAAACCACAAAAAACGATTTTACGTAGGAGAATACGTATGAAGAAAAGCTTACTACTCGTTATCTGCGCAGGCGCTGCCCTAACTGCGGTGCAAGCTCAAGCCATTGACCGTGGTCAAATGCTGGCAGACAACTGTATGTCGTGTCACTCAGGTGGTGCGAACAATGCCACCATTCCTAACCTGACACAGTATCCCGCTTCTGCCATTGTTTCGCAAATGAAGGCGTTTAAAGATGGTAGCCGTCCCGCTACGGTGATGGCGCGTCATGCTAAGGGTTACAGCGATGAAGACATTGCGGCATTAGCGAAATACATCGGCATTCAAGGTCAATAAGGAGTAGGAATTATGAGTATGAATCGTCGTCAGTTTGTACAGGCAGCCAGTTCTGTTGCCTTATTGCCTTTAGTGGGCGTGGGTTTGAGTGGTTGTACCGAAACTCGCTCCGGTCCAGCACGCGTTGCCGTCATTGGGGGTGGCTTTGGGGGCGCAACGGTTGCAACCTACCTGAAAAAGTATGATCCCAAATTAGATGTGACGCTGATTGAGCCCAAAACATCTTACATGACTTGCCCCGGCTCTAACTGGTACTTAGCTGGCTTACGTGATGCGAAGAGCATTACGCATAATTACGAAGGCTTGAAAAAGCGTGGCATTAAAGTGGTTCACGATACCGTTACGGCTGTCGATAGTGATGCGAAAAGCATTAAACTAGCCGGCGGCACCAGCTTGTCTTATGACAAAGTCGTCGTGTCTCCTGGTATCGATTTCAAATGGGGTGCGGTAGAAGGCATTACCGAAGCCAATGCCGATAAATGTCCGCATGCTTGGCAAGCCGGTGCGCAAACGGAATTGTTGAAAAAACAAATCGAAGGCATGAAGCAGGGCGGTACTTTTGTTATGGTTGCACCTCCTAATCCCTTCCGTTGCCCTCCTGGCCCATACGAGCGCGTTGGCATGGTGGCTGAGTACTTTAAAAAGAACAACCCTAAAGCCAAAATCCTCATTTTAGATGCCAAAGATGCCTTCTCTAAACAAGGTTTATTCTTGGCGGCTTGGCAAGAAGTTTATGGTGATATGATTGAGTGGGTTGCTGGCAAAGATGGTGGTAAAGTCACGAAAGTTGATGCTGCGACTATGACCGTTCATTCAGGATACGGCAATGTTAAAGCTGACGTGATTAATGCCATTCCAGCACAAAAAGCGGCTTCATTAGCTTTCAAAATGGGCTTAACCAATGAGAGCGGTTTCTGTCCGGTGGATATGCTCACTTTTGAATCTAAACTGAAAAAAGACGTTTATGTGGTCGGTGATGCTTCTATTGCCGGTGCTATGCCTAAGTCAGGTCACTCGGCCAGTTCGCAAGGTAAAATTTGTGCGGCGGCTATTGTGAATGACTTGGCCGGTCTGCCAATGCAACCTGCGCAACACGTTAACACTTGTTATTCGTTAGTGGCGGGTAACTATGGTATTTCGGTAGCGGGTGTCTACAGTTTGCAAGACGGTAAAATCGCTGAAATTAAAGGTTCAGGTGGTGTTTCACCCAAAGATGCGAATGCCGATTTCCGTAACATGGAAGCAACCTATGCGTTGGGTTGGTATGCGAGTATCACCAAAGACGTTTGGGGTACAGGCGCCTAAGCGACTGCGCCTCATCGCCCACTCAGCTCGTGCGCTTAGGTTGAGCGACTGCGCTGAAAGCTAGCCTTGTTGCCTTTTGAGCATAAAAATTGAACCCCAGCATCGTCTGGGGTTTTCTTTTTGCGTTATACTTTTCACCATCATTATTAATCTGAGAAAAATCTATGTCTTCACGTCGTCAATTTATTTCTGCTGCCGCTGCCTTAGTGGGTTCGGCTGGTTTGTTAGCAGGGTGTAATCAAAAAGAAGCAGCCGTGGCAACAGGCGGTAATAGCCAAGAAAAAATTAACTGGAAGCTGGTCACTTCATGGCCAGCCAACTTTCCGGGTTTAGGCACTTCCGCTAACCGTATTGCAGAACTGATTACCCAGTTGTCTGGCGGACGTTTGACAGTGAAAGTCTATGCAGCAGGCGAGTTGGTTGGTGCGCTGGAAGTCTTCGATGCGGTGTCGGCTGGTACGGCGCAACTGGGGCATTCGGGCGCTTATTATTGGAAAGGCAAAAGTCGTGCGGCTCAATTTTTCTCATCCGTTCCTTTTGGACTAACAGCCCAAGAAATGAATGCCTGGCTCTACTATGGCGACGGTATGACCTTGTGGGAAGAGGTTTATAAGCCTTTTGGTTTGATTCCGAATGCAGGGGGTAATTCGGGTACACAAATGGGCGGTTGGTTTAATAAAGAAATCAACAGTGTGGCTGACTTCAAAGGCTTAAAAATGCGTATGCCGGGTTTAGGCGGTGAGGTGATTCAACGCTTGGGCGCGATTCCGGTAAACCTACCGGGCGGAGAAATTTTCTCGGCCTTGCAGTCGGGTGCGATTGATGCCACTGAGTGGGTCGGTCCTTACAATGATTTGGCGTTTGGCTTGTATAAAGCGGCGAAAAATTATTATGCACCCGGTTGGCATGAGCCAGGCACGGTGATGGAATGTATGATTAACGAAAAAGCCTTTAACGCTTTGTCAGCCGATTTACAGGCGATTGTTAAAGGGGCGATTCGTATGGTCAATCACGATATGATCGCGGAATTTACCATGCGTAACCAAAAAGCCTTGAGCGATCTGGAAAAACAACATGGCGTTAAAGTGAAGTTCTTCCCCGATGATGTCATGCGCGAACTGAAGAAAGTGTCGGAAGCGGTGTTAGATGAAGAAGCCGCCAAAGACCCCTTATCGGCCAAAGTGTGGGCATCGCAAAAAGCCTTCCGCGATTCGGTCACCCCTTGGACGGATATGGCAGAAGGTGCCATTATTCGTGCGCGTTCGCTGTAAGCTAGGCGGTTAGTCGATGGAAACCCTCATTTCTTCCTTTGTCATTGCTTGGTTTGTGACCTTTTTTGTGTTGCGTTATGAAGACTTTCATGCGCACATCACCCGAGATGCCGACTCAGGGGTGCAAAAGTTACATAGCAAACCGACGCCGCGTGTGGGCGGTATGGCGGTATTTTTGGGGGTTTTCTCGGCCATTGGCTTGGCGGCAGTACAAAATGCCGACTTGAAAACCAATTTGGGACTGTTGTTGCTGGCGGCTTTGCCCGCTTTTTTGGGCGGCTTAGTCGAGGACTTAACGAAAAAAGTCACCCCCTTGGTGCGCTTGGTGTTGGCATTTATGTCGGCGGCCTTAGCCTTCTTCTTGCTCGATGCGCGATTGGATCGGGTTGATATTTGGGGAATCGACTGGATATTGGCCAATTCGCTGTTGTTTTCATTTTTGTTAACGATGGTGGCGGTGGGCGGCGTTTCTCATGCGGTCAATATCATTGATGGTTTCAATGGCTTAATGTCGGGTTATGCCATTTTGGCATTCAGTGCCTTTGCAGCTGTCGCTTGGTGGTTGGACGATGAGTTTCTGTTTTTGGTCAGCATGGCCAGCGCTGGTGGCATTTTAGGGTTTTTGTACTTCAACTTCCCGAAGGGGCGCATTTTTATGGGCGATGGCGGCGCTTACCTCATCGGTTTCATGTTGGCAGAAGTTGCGGTGATGATGATTGTGCGTCATGGGGCGGTATCGGCTTGGTTTGTGCTGGCGGTATTGGCGCTGCCGGTGTTTGAAACGGTATTTTCGATTTACCGTCGCGCCTTTGTACAGAAAACGAAAATTGGCATGCCCGATGCACTCCATTTACATACTTTAATTTATCGTCGTATTACCAAACATTGGCATTTACCCGACCGCGTGTACAATAACTCTGCCACCTCGCCCTATTTATGGGTGTTGTCTTTGGTTTCGATTATTCCAGCGATTTTCTTGTGGCAGCATACTTGGGCGTTACTGATTGTCATGCTGTTGTTTATCGCCGCCTACCTTTGGTTATATCGTCGTATTGTGCGATTTCAGCGCATTCCTTTCCGTTGTGTGACTTGGAATAATCGTAAACTCTGCGAGCCGATACCACCAGCGGAGTCTCCCAAATAATGCCCAGAAGCCAGCTGGATAACACTTTGCTAGAGAAACTCTTGCAAGATACGGCATTAGCTGATCGTCGTGCTTTTGAACGACTCTATCAGCTAACCAGTCCTTTCTTAATGGGGTTAAGCTATCGATTGTTGCGAGATAAAGGGCTTGCTGAAGAAGCCTTGCAAGAAGCCTTCATTCATATTTGGTACAAAGCCAATGAATACCGTGCCGAGTCAGGTGCCGTCTTTCCTTGGATTGCTGCCATAGTGCGTTATCGTAGTTTGGACATTTTACGTCGTGAAACAACGTTATCGGGACGTCAGCAAAGCTTTGATGAGTTGACTGATGTGTTGTTTTACGAGGACGCTGAACAAGGAGCGGATCACTTGGCGGTGTCTCAGCTACAAGCTTGCTTGTCGGCATTAGAACCCAGTCAACGCAAGAGTTTACTGCTAACCTACTACTACGGTTTATCCAACAGCGATTTAGTCACGAAATTAAAAAGTCCGTTAGGTACGATTAAGTCTTGGATTCGTCGTGGAATGCAACGTGTGCGTGAGTGTATGCAATCATGAAACCTCAATCTTTATCGCTCCAATCGGCATTGGCCGATGCTTATGTATTAGGACAGTTATCGGCATTAGCCACTAAGCGCTTTCAGCGCTGGTTGCTGCAAGATGCCCAGTTGCGTCAGCTTGTCAGTGAGAGCGAGCAACGCTGGAATCGTTTAGCTGCGGCAGTGCCGCCTATGCCGGTGTCTGAAGTTGTCTGGAAGGGAGTCGAGTGTCGTCTTTTTCCTGTGTCTGGCAAGGTGGTTCCCATAAAACGTGCTTTATCGCCTTGGAAGCAAACGATTTTGGTCGCGGCATCCTTGCTGTTATTGGGTTGGGCCGGTTTGGTGACTTGGACGTCGCTGAGCGGACTTGTATCTAGCCCAACACAGGTGATTGCTTTGGTTCTGGATGACGAACGCAAAGCAACGGGTTGGCAGTTGGCAATGGCAGAGCAAGGCGATTTGCTGGTTGAGGCCTTGGTGAGTCAACCCAGTTTGCAGGCGCGTGTTTATCAATTATGGGTGATTCCAACTGGCATGGATCAACCCGTTTCTTTAGGTTTGATTCCAGAAGCGGGAGAGCGCCTGCTTTCTCTAACCACAGAACAACGAGCTTATGTGGCTTCGGCTAAAAAATTTGGCGTATCGATTGAGCCACTGGGTGGATCACCAACGGGACAACCTACCAGTCCAGCTATTTATCATGGACAGTTGGCGAAAGAAAAAAATTCATAATTTTTTTACTTTTTGTGCATCCAATCCCTAGACTGGTTTCGTATAGGTTATGAAGCTAGTAAATAACCGCTTATTTTGACAAGCGGAATTGACTTCATGACTTATTCAACTAACAGGAAGGTTTTATGAAATATTCAATCATGACATTGGCATTAGTAGGTGCTATGGGACTATCGACAACAACAGCAGCGGTGGCAGCTGAGCCATTAACCTTTGGTGAAAAACAAACCATCCGTATTATGGCTGGTCAAACCATTGGTTACGCATTGCAAGGAGCATTGGGTATTACTAACCTAGGTATCATCAGCAACCGTTCAGCGATTTGTAGCACGCTGGTGGGGGGTATTGGCGGTGGCTTGTTGGCTTACAAACCCGAAGCGGGCAATGTGACTTATGAATCAGTGGTGACTGACGATGACATCAAACTTGCGGTTAAGCGTATGGTCAATCAGCCAGCAGTTTACTTAGCTTTTGGTGGCGAAAAAGCGAAAGAAGAAAACATTGAGTTATTACGCAAAGTATTAAATGAAATGTCGAACGCTGGCTACAAAGGCAAGATCATTTTCCACGCCACCACTTGGGGTCAAAAGCAAGCGGCTGAAATCATTAAAGTGGACGCTGGTGTGGCGGCTTATTTAGCGAAATCGGATTTGGCTGCGATTACGCTCGACCTGCCAAACAGCCAAGCAGCAGTGAACAAGGTGACGCTAACGGATGGCGAGTTCAAACTGCAAGAGTTGGGTCGTGTGGTATTACGTCAAGATTTAGTGGCTTTATTTAAGCGTGGTTAATCACCCGTTGATATAAAGCTCAGTACGAAAAAACCCCGCTAACATTTAGCGGGGTTTTTTATGCCCGAAAACCGATTTTCTCAACTATTTGGCTTCATCCCAATTCATGCCTTGTCCTACTTCAACTAGCAGTGGCACGGTCAACTTAGTTGCTTGTTCCATACTGTCTTTGAGGGCAGCAGCGACGCGTTCGCAGTCGGTTTCGGGCACTTCTAATACCAGCTCATCGTGTACCTGCATAATCAATTTGGCTTGCGGACACTGCTCACTGAGCCAGGCATCGACACGGATCATGGCCAGTTTAATTAAATCGGCGGCCGACCCTTGTAGCGGTGCGTTAATGGCCGTTCTTTCTGCATAGGCTCTGACGGCGGCATTTTTGGCTTGAATATCGGGTAGGTAAAGGCGACGGTGGAAAATGGTTTCGACATAGCCTTTCGCTTTCGCCGTTTCTTTCGCTTCTGCCATATAGGCTGCGACACCCGGATAACGGGCAAAATAGGTATCAATATAGTGCTGAGCAATTTTACGTTCGACGCCCAGCTGTTTGGCCAGACCGAAGGCGCTCATGCCATAAATGAGACCAAAGTTGACCGCTTTCGCCGCGCGTCGCTGTTCTTTCGTCACCGCTTCCAAGGGGGTGTCGAATACTTCGGCCGCTGTGGCAGTATGTACGTCGATATTGTTAGCGAAAGCTTTGAGCAAAGCGGCATCTTGCGATAAATGCGCCATTAAACGCAATTCGATTTGTGAATAATCGGCTGCGAGCAAGCGATACCCGGTTTCGGCAATAAAGGCTTTGCGAATGCGTCTGCCCGCTTCATTGCGCACGGGAATGTTCTGTAAATTGGGGTCGGAGGAAGACAAGCGCCCCGTTGCCGTCACCGCTTGGTGAAAGCTGGAATGAACACGACCAGTCTGTGCTTGGATATGCTGGGGTAGGGCATCGAGGTAAGTCGATTTCAACTTACTCAAACTGCGATATTCCAAAATGACGGCTGGCAGTTCATAGGTTTCTGCCAGTTGCTCGAGCACTTCTTCGTTGGTCGAAGGCTTGCCGCCTGGCGTTTTTTTCAATACGGGTAAACCCATTTTGCCGAACAGAATGCTGGCCAATTGGCTACTCGAACCAAGATTAAACACCTGACCGGCCAGATTGTGCGCGCGTAATTCTAGGTGACTGATGTCATCGCTCATGGCGGCGGATTGCTCCATCAGTGCGGTGGTGTCAATTTTCACGCCCGTGCGTTCCATGCTGCCGATAATGGGCATCAGCGGGCGCTCGATGGTTTCATAGAGCGTCTTCAGTTCAGGGGCTGCGCTGAGGGCTTGTTGAAAATGCTGATGCAGGGCGTGAGTGACGGCCACATCCTCACAGGCATAGGGTGCGGCGACATCGAGTGCAATATCGGCAAAATTCAGTTGCGATTTGCCTTTGCCAGCAATGTCCTCAAAGGTTGTGGTGGTGTGTCCCAAATAATATTGGGCTAGGTCATCCATATTATGGCGACTGGCGGTGGCGTTGACAATATAGGACTCCAACATGGTGTCATCACAAGTGCCTGCTAAGCTAATACCATGATTGAGTAGGATGTGACGATCATATTTGAGGTTGTGTCCCAGCTTGGCTAATTGCGCGTCTTCTAATAGTGGTTTAATGGCATTGAGTGCCACATCCATGGGTAATTGTGTCATTTCTGTGAGCCCCTGATGGGCTAAGGGCAGGTAGGCACTGCCGAGGGTTTGGGTCATCAGGCCAATACCGACAATACGACTATCGAAGCTATTCAGTCCGGTGGTTTCTAAGTCGAAACACAGACAGCCTTCTTGTTGGGCAGTGGCTAACCAGTGTTGCCAAGTGGCGAGATCGCTAATGGTTTGGCAGGCAGCTAGGCTAAAGTCGCTCGTTGGCGTGACGTCCGGTGCTATCGGTGTGCTGGCAGGACTAGGTTCCGATTCGCTGATGAGAGAGGCTTGCGCTGCCGATAGCCAACCGAATTGCATCAGCAGGGCTTGTACCCGCTTTAAATTGAGTCTTTGTAGCTCGTTACGCAAAGCAGCTTGGTCGATGGGTGCTAGGTGAAGTTGATTCCACTGTAAGGGTAGGTCGCAATCGCGCTTAGTGATGACCAGCTGTTGAATGAGTGGAAACTGCTCCGCTGCCGCTAAGATATTCTGAGCGGTGCGGGTACGCTGTCCTTTCATCGCTTCGACAATGCCTGTGAGCGTGCCATGCGCACGAAGGAGTTTGGCGGCGGTTTTTTCACCCACGCCATCGACGCCGGGAATATTGTCCGACTTGTCGCCCACTAGGGTTAGCCAATCGACAATGCTATCTGGTGGCACACCAAACTTGTCGGTGACGGCAGTGGGGGTGAGCAGTTTGTTTTTCATGGTATCGATAATGCGCACCTGCTCATTGACCAGTTGGCAGAGGTCTTTATCGCCAGTAGCAATAACCACTTCTTGACCATGCGCACTGGCTTGTGTTGCTAAGGTGGCAATGACATCATCCGCTTCAATGCCGGGAATGACCAACAGCGGTAAACCCATTAGTTGCACCAGATGATGCAGCGGCTCGATTTGTGCGCGTAACTCATCGGGCATGGGCGAACGGTGCGCTTTGTAGTCAGGAAAAAGTTCGTGACGGAAGTTTTTTCCCTTAGCATCGAAAATCATCGCCACGCCACTGGGCTGGTAATCGTGGATCAGCGTTGCCACCATCGATAATACCCCGTGAATGGCATTTACCGGTGTGCCATCGGGTGCGTTGAGCATGGGTACGGCATGAAAAGCACGGTAAAAAAAGGAATTGGCGTCGATTAACAGTAAAGGCGCAGACATGGGCGTGTTCTCTAGCAATAAGGGGATGGTTGCAAAACCAAAAGGACTACCATTATAAAAGATTTACGGCGATGACAGGGAAATGCAGGGCGTATTGAGTCGAAATGAAAAGAGCGACCTAAGTCGCTCTTAATGAAGAAGTGGGGATGTTACTCCATTTCTAACTCAGCAAACACACGAGCGGCGTTTTTACCCGCTAACTCATCGTAGGTGTAGAGTTTTTTGTAGGCGCTTTGGTCGATTTTGCCCACATCGGCCAGTGTGCCACCTGCTTTAAGTAATTTACGCACTTCGGCATGTAAGAACTCTAAATAACCACGCGTGTATTTATCAACCGTGGCAAAGTCGGTGACTGTGCCATGACCCGGAACAATGATTTTGTCTTTGGCAAAGGCGCTAAAGTCTTTCCAGGTTTTCAACCAAGCGACGGTGTTGGTGTCTTCAAAAATCGGTAACATGCGTTGATGGAAAGCAATATCGCCGGCAATCAGCACCTTACGCTCTGGGATATAAACCGAAATATCACCATGCGAGTGCGATGGTCCGAAATACATCAGCTTAGCGGTAATGCCACCTAAATCAAGAGTCATTTCTTTATCGAAGGTTTGATCAATCGGCACTAACTCGGTTTTAGCCGCCTTCTCTTTATTGTAAGCACGCATACCCAGCAATGCATCCTGAGCGGTGGCTTCCATTTCCTTTACCGTATCAACGTGCGCAATGATTTTCGCGCCTTGTTCTTTCCAATAGTTGTTACCTAAAACAGCATGACCTTGACCGTTTTCATCGACGACGTAAAGCACGGGTTTGTTAGAAATCTTTTTGATTTCATCGTGCAGCGCTTTGGCTAACAGGTAAGACGAGCTGCCATTCACCACTAAAATGCCTTTTTCACCAATGACAAAAGACAGGTTGTTATTATGACCCGAGTTTTCATAAGTGTAGGGTTGTAAAGCACCAATGGCAGAATAAACATCTTTAGCGACTTTAATGGGTTTGTCGTAAAGTAGGGATTCAGGGTATTTATCAGCGGGGTCGTCTTTCGCCATCACAGGGGCGAAGGCAACCGATAACATTAAGCCAGCAAGGGCAGCCAGTTTCTTCATAAGTTTCTCCAGTTATCATTTTACTCGACTAACATTTGTTAGTTTGGTTATCATACGACGAATACCAATAAAATAAAAGGGGCTTCAGCCACCCTGCTCTGCTTGATAAGACGGGGGTGCTGATCTGGGTTTGAGTGTATTCAAGGCTTGTACAAAGCCTTCTACGCTGTTTTGCCCCAAAATACTGCGAATATAGTAATCGCGTTGTGGGAAAGGCATGCCGATACCGGCATCGCGCAAGGCGCTTTCAATTTCCCATAAGTAAGCTGCCTTTAAGCCTTGACGCGATTCACCCCGACGCACTTCAATCTCTACGCCCTGACGCACCCAAACCAGTAACTCAAATTCCAGTCCATTATCGCCCATGCGTGTCATCCAAACTTGCGGTTCGTGGGTTGCATCTTCTAAGGTATAGGGGATTTGACGTGCCGCTTGCATCACCAAATGAACGACTAGATTCTTGTCGGTACCATATTCGACACTGAATGGAATGCGCAGGCGACGGTCATTATCGCTTAAGGTCCAGTTGACCACACGTCCCGAAATAAACTCACTGTTGGGCACAACAATTTCTAAATTGTCGGGTGTGCGAATAATGGTCGATCGCATGTTAATTTGTGATACCGTTCCTGTTACGCCCGATTGTAGCTCTAAAAAGTCACCCACTTTAAGAGAACGTTCGAACATGATAATGAGGCCAGAAACAAAATTATTCACGATAGACTGCAAGCCAAAACCAATACCCACCGAGAGCGCACCGGCAATCCAAGCGACATTGGAGAAGTCTAAGCCAATCGAGGATAGCGCAACCATAATACCAATGAGCATAATCAGGTAATGCAGTACGCGATTAAGGGTATAAATGGTGGCATCGGCAATTTTTTGGTTGCGGCTGGCTAGGCGGGTCAGCGCTTTTCGCAACCAGTAAGAAAACCACCAGACGATTAAAATAATCAACACCACCCGAATAATCCCTGCTGTGGTTACGGGTGTTTCGCCCATTTTGAACAGACTGGTATTCAACCAGCCCAGCGTGGTTTGCCAAGCTTCTTGGGCAGTGATGTTCAGGTCATTTAACGAGCCTTTGAATTCTCCATCGGCTAGTCGGAGTTGCGATTTAAGCAGGGCCAGAAGTGTTTGATTGTCGGCTAATTGCTGAGCAATGTTTTGTTGTTTAGTGGCCAACTGTGATGATTGATCTAAAAGTTGTGTATAGATACGTTTGGCTTGCGTTGTTTCGCGCGATATAACCTCATCATCCGTTAGGCTGAGTGCAGCTTGGGTTTGTTCGCGGTAGCGTTCGAGTTGTTGTTTGTGTTCTTGAGCTTGCCGATTAAATGGCTCTAACGCCTTGTCTTGTTCGTTCAACGCTTGTCGTTGCGCTGGTGTCCATTCGCTGCCCCGCTGTTGGTGCAGCAAGTAGGTGAGACTGAGCCGATTCCAACTGAGTTTGGTTTGGGCTTGCAGTCCGTTCAATTGCGCTTCGAGACTGGCATATTTGGTTTGCAGTTGTTTGGCGTGCGTTAGAGGGTCGTCACCCATTATCGTGGGCAAAATGGCTTGCCATTCACCTAGCTTGTCTGTCTGTTGTTCAATGGTTTTCTGCAGTTGCTCTGCTTCTTTATTAAGCTGGTCGATGTCTTGTTGAGTGGTGGCTAGGTTGGTTTGAATGTATTTGAAAAAACGATCTGCAGCATCGGCTTTTTGTTGACTCACGATCAGTTGTGCTTTTTCTAAGCGCAGACTTTCCTGACTAATGAGCCAACTTAGGCGTTTTTCAACTAATTTAACCGTTTGACTTAACGTGGGTGTGACTTGGCTGAGGTAGTCAGCGGTGAGATCATCGACTTGGCGAGTGAGTCGTTTTTGTCCCGATTCTTTCAGTGCCAGTTCGTCCTTCATGTCGGCTAAAGTGACTTGGGCGGCTTGGTTTTTACGCAAGGCTTCTAGCCAATCTTGCCAACTGAAAGTTTGTGCTGTGGGTGGCGGAGTGGCTAAGTCGGGACTGGTTGCGCTGGGTTGCTCCTGCAAGCGTGCTAGTGTTTTCAGGGTGCGCTGAATGGCGTGTATGGACTCTTCAATGGCGTCCTGTTGTTCTACCGGACTGGTTTGCCATGCCTGATTCAGTTGCAATAAGAGTTTGTCGGTTGCAGCTTCTCGTAGTTGTTTATCGGCAAAAGGTTTCCACCAGTCAGCATTCAGCTCGCTTAAATTCAGTTGATTCAGTACCGCGGTCTTGTCGCTGGCGGTGCTGTTATGACTTAAGGATAGGGGATTGTTCGCTTGTGCCAGCGGCGCTGCCAAAAGCAAGCCGATTAGAGTAAGAAGTGACCACCAAGATGCCATGCGCTTGTCTTCCCTGTCTGGTTGAATGAAGCTTTATTCTAACAGGCTTTATGAACGTGCGATAATAGAGAAGGTTTCGGTGTAGGTTTAGTCACGGGGTAAGTATGGGTAAGTCCGATCAATTAACGTCGCGCATTTTATGGGCGCTGCTGCTAGGAGGTCTGCTGGGTATTGTGCTGCAATATGCTGATCAAGCCTGGACACGTCAGTGGTTGGTGGATGGTTTGTTTTTGGTGTTAGGCAAGTGGTTTGTTGCCTTGCTGATGGTGATGGTCGTGCCGCTGGTGTTCGTGTCTCTGGTGAAAGGCGTGTCGCAATTGGGTGCCAGTAAACAATTAGGCAAACTGAGCGGATTAACCCTAGGGCTTTATATTTTCACAACGGTGCTGGCGATTGCCACGGGTTTGTTGTTGGCCAATTGGTTGCAACCGGCCGTTGGCTTGGGATTAGTGGCAAGCGAAAGCACCCCTGGTAGTGCGCCGAATTTAGTCGAGTTATTGATTGCGATTGTGCCGAGCAATCCCATTGCCGCCATGTCGCAGGGCAATATGTTGCAAGTCATCGTGTTTGCGGTGTTGTTTGGTTTAGCGCTGTCGAGCGTGCGCCCGCAAGAGGGCATTGCCACGGTGATGCAACTGTTCGATGGCTTAGAGTCGATTTTAATTCGTATGGTCGGATTGGTGATGTGGCTGGCACCTGTGGGCGTGTTTGCTTTAATGGCTCGCAGCATGGCCAGTCAAGGGCTCGACTTGTTGTTGCCTTTAATGGTTTACTTTGTTACGGTCGTTGCTGCTTTATTCGTGCATGCTAGTCTCACTTATGCCAGTTTGTTTCGCTTATTAACCGGTTTGTCCCCTTGGTATCTTTATCGACGCTTGAAAGACGTGTTGACTGTTTCCTTTTCCACTTCCAGCTCGGCCGCGACTTTGCCTGTGACGATGGCGACCACCGATAAGCTTGGCGTCTCGCCTCGCGTGAGTAGTTTCACCCTTCCCTTGGGTGCGACGATTAATATGGATGGCACCGCCATCATGCAAGGCGTGGCAACGGTATTTATTGCCAATGCTTATGGACTAACGCTAGCACCGAGCGATTATGGTCTGATTATCCTCACAGCCACCTTAGCTTCGGTTGGCACGGCAGCTGTGCCCAGTGCGGGCTTAATTATGTTAACGATTGTGTTAATGCAAGTTGGTTTACCCGTCGAAGGCGTAGCGCTAATTTTAGGGGTAGATCGGTTGTTGGATATGCTGCGCACCAGCGTTAATGTTACCGGTGACATTGTGGTGACGACCATTGTGGCGCAAAAAGTTGGGGCTTTAGATGAGTCGATCCTCTTATCCGAAGCCAGCCAAGAGAAGGGCGTATTTACTGGTCATAAATAAATTGTATGTTGTCTATTGATTTTGTTTATTGGCTTTGTTATTGTTTCATCAAATGGGGCGACTTTTAGGTTGCAGCAGCAGACTCTTTTGTTATAAAGAGGCTGCTGGTGCAATTTTGCACTTTAATTGTCGAGAGGCGATTATGTTGGTTCGTTTTGCCAGTTTGGCTGTGCTCATTTCTCTGACCCTTTCAGGCTGCGTCGTTTCGGCCCATTCTGGTCATCATTATCCGAAACATCAACCCCAGCCAGTGGTGGTGATGAAGCCTTATCATTACCCAAAACATCACGGCCATCATGCCTATCCCAGTCAACGTTACTATGGTCATCCCGCCCACCAAGGCCATCATGGCCATCATCGAGATCGTGACCATCATCGCGGATATCACCACTAACAACCTGAATTAACGCAATTCACACAGCACCTACGGGTGCTGTTGTTGTTTTTTCCATCAATAACAAAGTAAATGATAATGATTGACAATAAAATAATGAACGAGTTATCATTAGCTAACAGTAATGATAGATAGTACAAACAGTAGCCAGGACGCATGTCGGTAGCCAAGTTTGTTTTGCTTTTCAAAAAAAGGAGACACACGTGAAAAAGCAAGCTAATTTGGTGAAGCTGGACTCACCCTTATTGCCCTTGGGCGCGATGATGTGCGGCATGGCGGTAGTCACGCCGATGATGCCCGTACATGCAGCCGAAGCTGATCAAAAATTGAAAACGGTGGTGGTGAAAGATGCCGCAGAAAAAGATCCTCTTAATCTGAATGAAAACAACGGTTATCAGGGGACAAAAACCCGTGTTGGCAAAGTCGCGCAAGATCCGCACGACATTCCACAAGGTGTGACGGTTTTAACGCGAGAGCTATTGAATGACCAGCAAGCGAGCTCATTAAAAGATGCGTTGCGTAATGTCTCAGGGTTAACGTTCAACGCTGCTGAAGGGGGGCGCGCAGGCGATAACATTAACTTGCGTGGTTTTTATTCTTTTGGTGACTTATACCTAGATGGTATCCGCGATACGGCACAATATAACCGCGAGATTTTTGCTTTCGAACAAGTTGAGGTCTTGCGTGGCGCAGGCTCTATGCTCTTTGGTCGTGGTCAAGCGGGTGGTGTCATCAATATGGTCAGTAAAACACCTAAATTGAAGGACGCTAACCGTGTTACCGCCAGTGTGGGTAGCAATGGTTATCAGCAAGCTACGGGCGATTTCAACAAGACAGTGGGTGATACCACCGCCATTCGTGTGAATGTGATGAAGCGTGGTGAAGGAAGTTTCCGTCAAAACGTTGAAACAGGCACGCAACCCACCATTGAGCGTGAAGGTATTGCGCCCAGTATCAGTTTTGGCTTGGGCACGAATAATCAGTTCACGCTCAGTCACTATTATGTCAAAACAGATGATAATCCGGACTTTGGTATTAGCTTTGCCAATAAGCTACCGATAGATGCCAATATTGGTAAGTTTGCGGGCAATAAAAGCACCTTCGATAGAAGTGAAACCCATATCAGTACACTGAGTCATTTATATCGTTTTTCTAATAATACCGAAGTGAACACGAAATTGCGCAGTTCGCACATTAAGCGAGATTACATTGCTGCTAAGCCTAATGCCAATGGAACGACTTTTACCAGTAGTCCAGTCAATCGCTCGATTGATGTGAATAATTTAGCCATTCAATCGGATATTAGCCATAAAACGACTCTGTCTGGCATGAAGCATGAGCTGTTAGCAGGAGTTGAATTTCTAAATGAAGATGGTTGGCGCAGTTCCATGCGTAATCTTGCACCAGCAGTATCTCCCGCCTCAGCCGGTATTTATGTGCCGGGCATTTATAATACAACAGCGCCAATTGCTTACAAGGGTGATACTTATTCAGTTTTTCTACAAGACCAAGTCGAGTTTGTTAAAGACTGGAAGTTCTTACTGGGTGTTCGTCATGATGACATGAAAGCCAAGTACTCGAATGTCCCTAATTTGAATTATTCAACGCAAAGCTACCGCACGGGCCTGTCTTGGCAACAGCAAGATTGGGCGCATTATTACCTGGCTTGGAGCGATTCAGTCAGTCCTACTGCTGATTTGAACCAAACATCGGGTGGATTTTATCCGCCAGAGCGCAGTCAAGTGACTGAGCTGGGAGCTAAATGGTTGTTTATGGAGGGGGATTTGGCGCTGCGTACCGCTATTTTCCGTGCAGACAAACAATACGAGCGTAGTACCGATCTAGAATCCAGCGCGGGTATCCTGACCAACAAACGTCGTACCGATGGTATCGAGTTTGAAGTGGCGGGACGCATTACTCCTAAATGGAATATGTTCGCTGGTATTGCTTTAATGGATCCCCGTATTACGGAAGTGGCGCAAAATAGAGCGACGAATGGAACCATTACCAATGCCGATCCCCGTTTACAGGGACAAGTCACGCGCAATACGCCTACTTATACCTACAATTTTTGGACAACCTATGCCTTTATGCCAAAATGGAAAGCGGGCTTGGGCTTTGATGCCAAGAGTGAGCGTTATGCCTACAGTCCTAATGCTGCCAATGCGAATAATAGCTTCACCAATGGCGTCTTTGATCCGAACCGCGCTCCCGCTTATGTACGTTGGGATGGTATGCTTGGATTTGAAGAGAAAAACTATGCCGTTCGCTTGAACGTCTATAATCTAACCAATACCGATTGGTATGAGTCGATTTATGACAATGGCGGTTTTGTTGTACCTGGCATGAAACAAACGGCGGTATTAACCACTGAATTGAAATTTTAAGGTTTAATAGCCCCTTTGACCGCCTTCTGGCGGTCTTTTTATCCGCTAAGGTTTTCGCCTAGAATCTTAGCGCATAACCCGAAACAGCGAGGTAGCTCAACATGATGATTCATGTTCCCCAAGTGCTGACCAGTGAAGAGTTGGCGCAATGTCGTGCCATTTTAGAAGCCTCGAACT
>CAZBQD010000025.1:0-28702 GCA_964493995.1 uncultured Francisella sp. | reverse complement strand
TTCAGTGTAAGCAGCCAGGTACTTAATTAATGCTGTTCCCAAACAAACCCCACCACTGTGTGGGGTTTTTTATGCCAGCAATTCAGTGATTTCGCCCTCAATAACTTCGACTTCCGAATCTAGAGGCAAGCTTTTCTGTTCAGTGGCTTTTTTGGCACTGTTTATGCAAGAACACCTCAATGCAGGACGATGCGTGGGGTGTTTGCAAAATCCTCAGTGCTAATTATTGTCGTGCAGGTTTATTGTTTTTTATCCGCTTCTAGGGGATAATGTTAAGCATGATATTTATTGAACTGCCTATTTTTATTCGCTGTGCAGCCGGTCTATTTTCTGATGAAGATATTCGAGTCATACAAAACACACTGTTAGAAAACCCAAATGCAGGTGATTTGATTCAGGGTGGGCGTGGATTAAGGAAGTTACGCGTACCACTGACCGGTAGAGGCAAGCGTGGTGGAGCAAGAGTGATTTATTACCACAGGGTTAGTCAGTCGCAATGTTATTTGATTTACGCTTACGCCAAGAATGTGGCAGCTGATTTAACGCCAGATCAACTGCAAAAACTGGCAGCCGTAATGGAAAAGGAGATCAATCATGAATGAACAACAATTTGATGAGCTTTTAGCCAGCGTGCAAGATATGGGTAAACATATGCGTGGTGAGTCGGTTACTGCGCGTGTACGAGAGTTTCCAGAGCCAGACGTTAAAGCAATTCGAGAAAAAACAGGGCTGTCGCAAGCAGGTTTTGCTTACCTTATTGGTGTTAAACCCAAAACGCTGCAAAACTGGGAGCAGAAACGTGTACGCCCTGCAGGTCCTGCACGTGCCTTGCTGAAAATCGTCGAAGCTAATCCTAATGCCTTGGCGGCAATCCAAGCTTAAAACACCCAACAAAAAAGCCGACACTAGGTCGGCTTCTTTTTTATGCTAAAACAATTACAAGGAATTATTTAGCAACCATCGCTTTAACACGTGCATTCAAACGGCTTTTCATGCGCGCCGCTTTGTTTTTATGAATGATGTTTTTGCGAGCAATGGTGTCGATTTGAGCTTGTGCTGTGCGGAAAGCAGTCATTGCTGCCGCGTGGTCACCCGTTGCAATCGCTTCTAAGGTACGACGAACGAGAGTTTTCGTTTTAGATTTTTGAGCAACGTTGCTTAAACGGTTACGTTCTGCAATCAGTACGCGTTTTTTGGCTGATACGATATTGGCCATGATGTTTTCCTTTGAAATTGGGTAATCCGTAGACGCTTGCAATCCATCAATAAGGAAGAGATAAAATGCAAAACGAGTATTATGCCGCTCAGGTTATGATAGGTCAAGCTTAAATAGTGATAAGCGCGCGAGTCGGCTCGAAAAAAAGGCGAAATTCCGTTACAATCTGGCTTTGTTGTCAAATGCGTTGTGGGTTGATTATGGTTATTTGGGCGTGGCTGGGTGCGATCTTAATTGGATTGAGTCTGGGGTTGCTGGGATCGGGCGGTTCTATCTTAACGGTGCCTGTGCTGGTGTACTTGGTCGGTCAAGACGAAAAAGTCGCTTTTGCGGGTTCCTTAGCGATTGTCGGGTTAATTAGCCTAGTCAGTGCCTTTGCCTATGCGCGCAAAGACTTGGTAGATTGGCGCAGTGCCATGTTTTTTGGTTTGCCTGGTATGGTTGGTGCCGTGCTGGGTGCTTACTTTGCCCGTTACATTCCTTCGTGGATGCAGATGTTGTTGTTTGCTGTGTTGCTGTTAGTGGCGGCGTGGCTGATGTTTCGTCCCATTAATTTAGACAATGCCCCCACGGAAGCACGCGCTTTTTGGAAGGTCGGCCTAGATGGTCTGATTGTGGGTGCCTTGACAGGATTAGTCGGCGTTGGTGGGGGGTTCTTAATCATTCCCGCTTTGGTGCTACTGGGCGGCTTGTCGATGAATGTGGCAGTGGGTACTTCGTTGGTTATTATTACCATGAAGTCGGCCAGCGGTTTTTGGGAATATTTACACGTATTAGAAGATTTGAATTTATCCTTAGACTGGGGCTTAATTGGCTTATTTTCGCTATTAGGGATTGCGGGCGCTCAGTTGGGACAACGCTTGAATAGTCGTTTGCCTCAGGCCTTACTAAGACGTTTGTTTGCGGTGTTTTTATTGTTTATGGGCGCCTTCATTGCTTGGCGTAATCTTCCACAATTACTTGGAGTTTAGTCGATGAAACAGATCATAGGCATGGCAGTCACTTTATTATTAACTTCTCCGTTGTTAGCACAAGCGGCTGATGCGGATACGATGAAAAAAGCAGTATTTGCCGGTACCAGCGGTGTTGCTGACAGCTTGCAAACCGGGGTGGCTGAGTTGCTACTGCAGCGCGGTTGGCAAGCTAACGCTAAGGGTCAGATGACAGACGCTAAGTGTGGTGTGGTACCGCACAAAACCGAAGTGCTAGATTTGAACGGTGACGGCAAGAAAGAAGTGATGCTGTTAGTGGGTAACGAATGTTCTTCGGGAAAAATCGGCCAAAGCGTTTATTTGTTTACTCAGTCGGATGATGGCAAGGTGCAACGTCAGTTAGGGTTTTCGGCTAGCGGTTACAAGCCGTTAAAAGCGAAAACGGAAGGGGCGTGGCCTGATTTATTGTTCTTAGGCACGGGCGAGTGCCAGCCGGTATGGCGTCATCAGGCGGCGTCAGGGCGTTATAATTTCCATCATTTATACGAAGCCAAACCCCAAGCCTGCTCTGTGGGTCAAATGCAAATTCATGAGCAAAAATAAGCCTTACACCCTGCCCAAATCGCTGTTAAAAGTGGTGGGTAGGGCAGTGGTGCAGCATCAGATGATCCAAGAAGGGGATCGAGTGTTGCTGGGCTTGTCGGGCGGTAAGGACTCGTTGACGCTGTTATTGGTGCTGAAGCATTTACAGAGACATGCGCCCATTTCATTCGAGTTGGCCGCTTGTACAGTCGATCCTGAAATTCCCGGTTTTGACCCCTCTCCTTTGGCGGCGTTTTTAGCTGAGTTGGAGATTCCGTATTTTTACGAAAGTCACGGCATTATGGCGCAAGCCGAATCGAGTATGCAGGGCGATTCTTTCTGTTCCTTTTGTGCGCGCATGAAGCGGGGTATTTTGTATTCAGTGGCGCGTCGTGAAGGTTATGGCGTGCTCGCCTTGGGTCAACATTTAGACGATATGGCGGAAAGCCTGTTCATGTCGATTATGTATCAAGGCAAGTTGCAGACGATGAAAGCCAATTATGTGATTGATGCCGGTGACTTGCGTGTCATTCGTCCGCTCATGTTGGTGCGTGAGTCGCAAACCCGTGCTTTTGCTGAATCGGCCGATTTGCCGGTGATTAAAGATAATTGCCCGGCTTGTTTTAGTAAGCCGCAACAGCGAGCGCGTATCAAAGAACTGCTTCAGGCCGAGTCGCAGTTAAATCCTCAATTATTTGCCAATATTCAAGCGGCGATGGCGCCTTTAATGGCCGATCGTGGGGGTGCGCGTGACGAATCAGCGTAAAGCCGATTGGTTTATTCGTCTGCTAACGGCATTAAGTCGATTGCCTTTGCCTGTGGTGCATGGGCTGGGCTGGCTGTTGGGTCAGGTTTATGTGCTGTTTCCCAGTCGAGACAGGCGCGTAACTTGGGTCAATTTGGGTATTGCCTTTCCTCAGTTGAGCCGGTGGCAACGTTGGCGCCTGATGCAGCGCTTTTTTGCCGAATTGGGTAAAACCGCCTGTGAATTGGGCTGGATGTGGCTAGCCAGTCCCGAAGCACTGTTTGCGCAGATTAAACAGGTGAAGGGGTTGCATCTCATGGAGTCGGCGCTGGCACAAAACAAAGGGGTGTTGTTGCTAACCCCGCATTTTGGCGCTTGGGAGTTGGCGGGTTTGTTTTGGGCTTCTACACAGGGTATGGCCAGTCTTTATCAACCGTCTGATTATCCCGAAGTGGAGGAGTTTGTGCGCTCTGCACGTCAACGCACCGGTGCCAAGCTGGTACCGACGGATATGTCGGGTGTGCGTGCCTTGCTTTCAACCTTAAAACAGAATCAAATTGCCGGTATTTTGCCCGACCAAGACCCAGGTGATAATGGCGGTGAGTTTGTGCCTTTTTTTGATTTATCGGCTTACACCATGGTGCTAGTGGGGCGTTTGGCCAGTAAGAGTAAAGCGCCGGTGTTGTTTACCTGGTGTGAGCGCCTAGCTTGGGGGCAGGGTTATTGCTTGCATGTGTTGCCGGCTAGCGCAGAGATTAGCAGCGACTCACCGCTGGAATCAGCCACGGCGATGAATGCCGATATTGCCCGCTATGTGTCTGCACGCCCCGAACAATATATTTGGAATTATAAGCGTTGGAAACGACAAGCCGATGGTAGGGATGTGTATGAGCCGGGTTAATCCCTTATTGAACTGGCTGCGCTTGACCTTGCTGGCCTGCTTACTGCCACTGCTTGCTCTGCCGATGAGTGCGGCGGCTGCGGAAAAGCCGGCACTCTCTGCCGCGGCGGCTCTGCCGATTGAACAGTGGAAGCTGCAAGCCCTGCCAACCGATTGGTGGCGAGCCTTTGAGGGCAGCGATGCCGCCACCTTAAGCAATCACATTAAAGCGCTGAATGCCCGATTGCTGGACGAAATCGCTCTGCAAGCTCCGCAGTCGGCTGATGCTTACGCTAACCAATTGGACGCCATTCGCTTAAACGCCAACGCTTACCTCGATTTACGGTCGAAAGAGCCTTCTGTGGTTAACCCAGAAGCACCGACTGTCGCCTCGATTGATCTGGCTCAGTGGTTAGACCTGATGCAGTCGGTGCGGGTGGCACGTCAGGCGCAGCAAAAAGAACGCTATGTACTGAATCAGATTGAAACTCAGCTCGATGCTATTGCGCGCGAGGCGGACGATGCCGCTGCCGCTTATGTGGCTGATGGCGAGCAAATCAACCTATCTCATTTGCTAACGATGATAGAGCGACGTTTTGCTTGGTTGCTGGTCGATCAATCTTTTCGCATACAGCGCTTAACGGTTGAACAAGAATCGCAACAAGCGGCTCAACTAAGTGAACGCTGGCAACTGGCGACGCAACGCTTGTCGATTGATGATAAGGACATGAAACAAGTTGCCAGCGATTTGGCTAAGTCGCAAACAGAGAGCGAAAAACGAGTCGATAGTTTACGTTCTGCTCAGGCCAGTGCCGCCTTGGTGTGGGGAACAGATAGCCTCAGTCAAAGCAAGGCGCATAGCCAGCAGGTGAATGCCTTGGCGGCGCACATTGAATGGCTGATGGCGCGCTTGTATGTGCAATGGAATGAGCGATTGCTGGCTTATGTTAAGGCGCGTTCTCTTAATGGCTTTGATTGGGAAACACAACTGCGCGACCCCTTAGTGACATGGCAAAAGGATTGGCAGGTGTTTGAGGCATTGCGTGCTCAGCTGAAAAGCCAGCTTGAGCATCGTCGTGAGCAAGTGCAATCCGATTTTTTAGCTCTGGGTGAAACACCTCCATCGGAATTAACTGCCAAGCAACTGAGTCAGGTTAAACGAGCCTATCAAGAGAGTTTGCAACGCTTGTCGGATGAGCAAACCCTGCTTAAAAGCGCCGATGGTCTGCTACAAGACTTGTCCACCCTTGATGAGTTGCAAGTGGCTCTCCTGTTAGAGCACGATGGCATCTGGCGCAATCGTTGGCATACGACCACTCAATTTGTGCGTGAAGTGACGAATGAAAGCATCGATTTGCTCACCACCAGCTTGTTCAAAGTGGGCGACACCCCCGTGACGACCTTAAGTCTGTTGCGCGTGGTGATGTTCATTATGATTGCTTGGTGGCTCAGCTTTTGGTTGCGTAAAGGCTTAACGACCGTTGCTTCTCGTAATGAAAAAATTGCTCGTCATACCGCTTACACCTTGGGTCGATTGATTCACTATGTGATTATGATTTTTGGTACGGTGATCGCACTATCATCAGTGGGTATCGACTTTTCTAACCTAGCTTGGATTGCTGGCGCCTTGTCGGTGGGTATTGGTTTCGGTTTGCAAGACGTGGTGAAGAACTTTGTCGCTGGCCTAATCGTCATGTTTGAAAAAACCTTAAAAGTGGGCGACTTCATTGAGTTGCCTTCGGGTATTTCCGGCACGGTGAAAGAAATCAGTCTGCGCTCCACCCTCATCATCACTGGTGATAATTTAGAGGTGGTGGTACCTAATGCGGAGTTCACCTCGGGACGGGTGGTTAACTGGACGCTATCGGATTTATATCGTCGTGTGCATATTCCGTTTAGTGTTAGCCTAGCATCCGATAAAAAAATGGTGGTCGATGCCGTATTGGAAGCGGCAAAACAAGTGCCTTACAGTATTCAAGAAGGGCGTCGGCAGCCACAAGTGGTGTTAGGCGGGTTAGAAGGGAAAATGTCGTTTGAGCTGTTGGTGTGGATTAAGCAAGGCGCGGTCAGTCATGCTTACGGCGTCAAAGCTTCCTACCTATGGCAAATAGAATCGGCCTTGCGTCAGCGGGGCATTGAGTTGGTATGATGGTGTCTCCAAAAACCCCACTTAGTGGTATTTTTAGAGACTCCGAGTTTATTTAATTTCTGGTGGAAGGGATTTAACCAATAGATTACATGCAATTATTGTGCATCTCTTCCCCCTAGCCCCCATCCTGTTGGGGTTTTTAGAGGTCACCATGAGTATAATGGAAAATCCTTGGGATCAGCGTTTTAATAGCGTGTCAGGTTTTATGTATGGCGAAGCGCCCAATGCGTGGATTGCCAGCCAGTTTCCGCGCTTGCCCCAGGGGGCAGCGGTGTTAGCGGTGGCAGATGGTGAAGGGCGTAACAGTGTTTGGTTGGCGCAGCAGGGCTATCGGGTTAGTAACTGGGATTATTCTTCAGTAGGATTAAGCAAAACCCAGGCCTTGGCGGCACGCGCTCAGGTTGTGGTCGAAACCCGGCAGGTGGATTTGATTCGCGATGACTTACCCGAACAGCAGTTCGATGCGCTGGTGTCTAGCTTTTTTCATCTGCCCCAATCAGCGCAAGTGTCCAGCTGGCAGCGTTTGTTGTCGTTATTGAAGCCGGGTGGGCTGCTGTTGGTGCAGGTGTTTGATGAGTCGCAACTGCCGCTTAGCAGTGGTGGCCCTAAGTCGTTAGACTTACTCTATCGATTAGACACTTGGCAAGCCTTGTTAAGCAACTGGCAAGTGGATGTGTGCGCTGTGGAAACGGTCAGCTTGGATGAAGGCAGTCATCATCAGGGTTTGGCTCACGTCATCAATATTAAAGCGGTTAAGCCCGATGAGGAGCAGAGATGAATATTCGTCAGTTATGGCAAGCCGAGTTGGCTGCGGCAGCACAAGTGTTGCAAGACCTTCAGCAAGATGCGTCCTTATTAAATGATTTTGAGCGTTGGGTTGAAACTTGTGAAAGCGCCCTGCGAGCCGGTAACAAGCTTTTGTTTATCGGCAATGGCGGTAGTGCAGCCGATGCTCAGCATTTGGCGGCTGAATTGGTGGTGAGGTTCAAACTGACGCGACGTGGATTACCCGCGCTGGCGCTCACCGTCGATTCTTCGGCACTGACGGCCATTGGCAATGATTTTGGTTTCGATCAGTTATTCTCACGTCAAGTTGAGGCATTGGGCACTGCAGGCGATGTGTTGATTGCGCTCACCACCAGTGGTAACTCAGCAAACGTGTTAAAAGCCGTACCGGTAGCGCAAGCGATGGGGATTCAGGTGGTGGCGATGACGGGCGCTTCGGGCGGTAAAATAGCCGATATGGCCGATTTGTGCTTACGTATGCCCAGCGACGATACGCCGCGTATTCAGGAGGCACATACGCTGTTAGGACATCTGTTATGCGATTTGCTCGAGCAGCGTTTATTCGCTAGTGCAAATGAATGATTAATGTTATTATTTAGTGCTGAGTAGGCTTAAGCGTGGCACCTATTTACCTAGTCAATTTGAAGAGAAAGTGATCTCCATGACCCACGATAATGAGTTACTGCAGTTTGCCGATGAAGTGGCCAGTGTCAACCACACCGCCGTGGCGCCATGGCGTATTTTGGTGGTCGATGATGATGGCGAAGTGCACCAAGCAACGCGCTATGCGTTGGAAGGGGTCGAACTGCTCGGGCGTCCGCTCAACCTCATTCATGCTTACAGTGCGGCCGAAGCTGAGCAATTACTGCGTCAAACGTCGGATATTGCCGTCGTGTTGTTAGATGTGGTGATGGAGTCGGATGACAGCGGACTCTGCTTAATCGATTTGATTCGTGACCAGCTGGCTTACCCCTGTGTGCGCATTATTTTACGCACTGGCCAACCTGGTACGGCTCCCGAGGCGACCTTGGTGGCGCGTTACGATATTCACGATTATATGGTCAAAACCGATGTCAGCCGCGAGCGTCTGGTCACCAGTTTAACGACGGCGGTGCGCACTTATCAGCAGTTGGCGAATATGGCGTTGATGGAACGTCAACTCGCTTCGGCGGTGAAGGCGGTTGATCGTTGCTTAGATTTGCACACTCCTGAATCCTTCGCGCAATTTTACTGCCAACAACTCAGTAGTATCTATGGATTGTCGCCGGTGCTGGCTGTGTTCTGGTCGCCAGCGTTGCCGGATTCGTCTCGGGTTGTGTATTCTACCCCGTCTCATCACGTCTGGTTGGGGGAGAGTCTCAAAGCCCTCGCTAGCGATCAGCCCTTGTTAGATTATGTCACCGATGCGATGCAAGCCGGCGTTGCGAATCATCCCGACTGCTTGCTGCTCAGTTCGCCACAACATCGCTTGTTGGTGTTGTTAGACGACGACGCCCTGGAGCAACAGGTGTTGGCAGAGAGCTGGCAGGTGTTCGATTCCTTAATGGCTGTTTGCTTTAAACGCATCGGCTAAGTGAGTAGGCTGACTGGTCAACCATGATTGGTTCAGCTTATCTGCCAGTCTGGCTGCATTGGGGGCGCTCGCTACGCGCCCGCTTATTGCTGATTTTTATCACGGTGATGTTGGGCTTCTATTTTTGGGTCGATCATAACGTTGCTTCCGTGCTGAAAGATGTGGCCACCGAGCACGCCAATACCAGTATTCACCTCACCTCCGAAACCCTCAATTTGGCGATTACGCCACACACCACCATCACCGGTATTCGCGGATTAAGCGATTATTTCAATGAACTGCTCACCGATGACGGTGGCGGTTTGGTTTATATCGGTTTATACGATGAGCATGGCGTGCTGATTGCCGGAGCCGGTCTAGATCGTTACGATGAGCAAGCGGCGCTTCTGTCTCGCACCGAGCAAATGGCACAGGGGTTGGTGCATGTGCGGCAAACCATTTTGATTTTGAATAATCAGGTGGGCGAATTGCGTTATGGGCTGTCTTTGTTGGACTTTGATCTGAACGTACAACGTATTCATCAGAATAATCTATGGGTTTTCTTTTTAGCGACCCTGTTCGTAATGGCGCTGTTGTTGGCGGCTTTTGTGCGTCTCAATCGGCGTTTTTCGCGCCTAATGAAAGCCAGTCAGGCCTTGGCTGAAGGGGATTATCACGTTAGGGCGCCGGTCGAGCGTGAGGACGAATTGACCCTGTTAGCCCAACACTTTAATAGCATGGCAGATGCCGTCGCCTCGCGTATTCAAGCCTTAGAATCGAGTCAGGCTAAGGTCGAGCAATTAAATGCTGAGCTAGAGAAGCGCGTGTCGGAAAGAACCCAAGCGCTACGCGATACACTAACCGCCTTAGAAGATGCGCAACAACATTTGATTCAATCGGAAAAGCTGGCTAGTTTAGGCGCATTGGTGGCGGGGGTGTCGCATGAGCTCAACACGCCGGTGGGCAATGCGCTTACTGTCATCACCACCTTGGCCGATAAACACAATGCCTTCGTGCAAACCCTGCAACAAGGCGGGCTACGCAAGTCCGATTTAGACGCCTATGTGCTCAGTGTCGGTGAAGCGCAACGACTCACGCATCGTAATTTGAGTAAAGCGGCCGATTTAATTCAGAGTTTCAAGCAGGTTGCCATCGATCAAACCAGCTACCAACGTCGTACTTTTAACTTAGCAGCAATGATAGATGAAGTGTTGATGACCATTCAACCTATGTTGCGTCCGACCAAGGTGAGTATCCGCACCGATATCGACCCAACGCTGGTGATGCAGGGTTATCCCGGCCCGTTGGGGCAGGTTATCACCAACTTAGTGGCGAATGCGCTGATACATGCGTTTGATGAGCAGACTAGCCAGCCGACCATTGTCATCACCGCACAACCGAGTTACAGCGCCGATTGGCTGTCGTTAATGGTGCAAGACAATGGTAAAGGCATTGCTCCAGAGCACCTTAAAAAGGTGTTTGATCCTTTTTTCACCACACGGTTAGGCAAGGGTGGCAGTGGTTTGGGTTTGCATATCGTACATAATTTGATCACCGGTATGTTGGGCGGTAAAATTTCGGTGGAAAGCGATGCTCAGTGGGGCACACGCTTTATCATGAAACTACCGCTAACCGCCCCATCACTAGCCCCCAATTCTGCCAGCGAGGCGACACCATGATGAAGCGCTATTTAGTATTGATGTTAGGGCTTCTCAGCAGTGGAACGGTTCAGGCAGAATGGCATGGATTCGCTAGTGTCGGTGCTGCTTGGTTTTCTAATGATGATGCCGATTATGTTTACAATAATTTATCGAGCGGCGCGGGGCACAGTCATTCCGTCGATTGGGGGTTAGACAGCAAATTGGGTCTGCAATGGACAGCTTCCCCGATGCGTTCGTTACGGCTGAATGCGCAAACGGTGATCGCACGTGATGCGGTGAATCGTTTCAGCCCTAGCTTGACCTTGGCGAATTTAGCCTATGATGTCAATGAACGGCTTTCCTTAACGCTGGGGCGAACGCAAAACCCCAACTTTCTCTATTCAGATCATCGCCATATTGCTTACGCCTTACCTTGGTTGCGCCCTCCACGCGAGGTTTATGGCATCACCAGCATGTTTAATTACGATGGTATTCAAGCGACCATCGAACTGGATCGGCAGCACGATCAACGTCTTAAATTGGTGGCTGGATTGGCGCAAGCAGAAAACAGCTATTCTTTTGATGCGGGTCGGCACGAAAATCAGTTAGATGCTACCGGTATGGTCTATGCCAGTCTGTCACGCCAGACGCCACAGTGGTTGTTCAAGTTCAGCATGGAAACCGGGCGATTATCAACGCATAATCCCATGCTGACGCAGGCGCTAGCGGTCATAGGTCAAACTGATGTGGCATTGGCGGAGCGTATGGCGTTGGCCGGTAAAGACTATCACTTAATGGCTTTGGGCATTAAATACGATGTCGATGATGATTTATGGTTGTTTGAGTTGGCGCATCGTCACATAAATGCCTACTTTGGTGCGCGAAAGGGGGCTTACCTGACTTATGGTCGGCGCTTCGCTGAATGGATGCCTTATATTACCCTGGCGCGTACGCAGACCGAGTTAGACAAGAGTCAGAACCCGGTTGCCGAGCAGTTGTTCACCAGCGCCCGAGATGCCGTGACCACGCTGACTTTGGGAACCTCTTATGAACTGAGCTCACAGTTGACGCTGAAAGCTGAGGCGCAATGGTCGCGCCCCGACGCCAACAGCGGTTGGACCTATGCCAACTATCAACCCAGTTACCCCTTGGCAAAGCCAACGGATGACCTGTTGCTCAGCATCAGCATGAGTACGGTGTTCTAAGCATGATGAAGCGGCTGATCTATGCTTGCTGCTGGCTCGCCGCGATGATGGCCAGCGGCGTGCAGGCTTCATGGCAAATTGTCACTCATGCCGATTCCGCCTTACAATCCTTAAAGGTAGAAGAGGCGAGGTTTTTGTTTACCGAAGGGCAAATTCAGGGGCAGGTGCCCGAGTTAATTGATCTGAAGGAAGAGCCTTTGCGTGCTCAGTTTTATGAAGAAGTGCTGAGTATGACGCTCAATCGCTGGCGCGCCATCTGGGCAAAGCGGGTGTTTACCGGCAGTCGGCGCTTGCCCAAACAATTAGCGCTCGATTACGTGGTGCAGTACTTAGAGACCAACCCCAGTTCAGTTGCTTACTTGCCCGATCATCTGCCGCTACCGCCAACCCTGAAAGTGATCTATTGCTCACCCAAATTGACCTCGAACATGGCAGAGTTGCCTTGCACCACCGCCAACGATAGCAGCAGGCGTCTGCGTTAATGAACGCGCATCAGTAAGAGCGTTGCACCGCCAGTTGAGCCAGTTCAATCAGTGCTGTTTTATAGGGGCTGTCGGCTAATACCGACAAGGCATCTATGGCTCGGTTAGCAGCGTTTAAGGCTTGTTGCTGGGTGTCTGCTAAAGCACCCGTGCGATGAATCACTGCTGTAATTTGCGCCAGATGCGCATCGCTACCTTGTTCAATGGCATGGCGAATCAGCTGTTGCTCTGCCGGTTCAGCGCGGGCTAGTGCCAAAATCAATGGCAGGGTTGGCTTGCCTTCTGCCAAGTCTTTACCCAGTGTTTTGCCTAGCTCACTTTCATCGGCGGTGTAGTCGAGCACATCATCAATCAGCTGATAGGCATTGCCTAATTCTTTGCCATAGGTCGCTAGGGCTTGCTCAGTCGCACTGTCTTGTTGCGCCAATACCGCACCTAACTGTGCTGAGGCTTCGAAAAGCTTAGCCGTTTTGCGATAAATAACTTGGTAGTAGCGTTCTGCATCGGTATCCGGGTCGTGGCAATTCAATAATTGCAAGACCTCTCCGGCAGCGATGACATTGGTGGTTTCCGCCATAATCGACAAAATGCGTAGGTTTTGAGGTTCGACCATCAGCTGAAAAGAGCGGGAATATAAGAAGTCGCCCACCAAAACGCTAGCGGCATTGCCCCAGTTGGCATTGGCGGTGGCTTGTCCCCGTCGGGTGTCAGCTTCATCAACGACATCGTCATGGAGTAAGGTCGAAGTATGAATAAACTCAACCACTGCGGCCATGGTGTGATGGTGTGTGCCTTGATAGCCACAGGCTCTGGCAGCCAAAAGCACCATTAACGGACGCACACGTTTGCCGCCACTTTGGATAATGTGGTGACCAATTTGATTGATTAAGGCAACATCCGAACTCAGTCGCGACAGAATCAGTTGATCGGTTGCTTGTAAATCTTCTGCAACGCAGGCGCGTATGCGGTCAATGCTCATAACACAGGCTTTCGTTGGTGAGTAAAATAGTCCTTTATTGTAACCAAAGCCATGTTATGGGTCTATGCTGGTGTTTCTTCTTTCACGTTTTTCTTTCGGCTGCGTTTCCACAACCAATAGCCTAGAGTGCTACCGACGAGCAACGCTAAGGCCAGCCAAGCGCCGGCTTCACTTTGATCGGCCAGCCAGCCTAGCATGAAACCCGGCGCCAGATAAGCGGGTGCCCAAATCATCGCCGACACCACATTCCAAGCGGTAAACTTGCGTTGTGTCATGCCTAAAATACCGGCTAATACGGGAATGGTGGCACGAAGCGGGCCAAAAAAACGCCCAATTAAAATGGAAATGCCGCCCCAGCGGGTGAAAAAATTCTCACCATGTACCACCCAGTCGGGATGCTTGCTCAATGGCCACATATTCAGAATGTGGTAGCGATAGTGTTTGCCAATCCAGAAGCTTAAGCCATCGCCAACCACCGCGCCGACCACACACCAGAAAATAACCAACCAGGGATCGAGCACATTGGTGGCAATCAAACCACCCAGCATCAGCATGAAAGGCAAACCGGGAACGATAATGCCTAAAATCACCATCGACTCAACAAAGGCAATGAGAAAAATGACCCACCAAGCGTGTTCTTGGTGCGTAATGACCCACTGGTTAATTAAGTCGATGTATTCCGTCATAACGGTTTAGCTGCGCTTAAAAGTCACAATGAGCTGATCAAATTTTTTCGCATCCGCGCTGTCGTTTAAGTCTTTGCTCAGTAACCGACGGCTTTTTTTCGCATCTTCGATGATTTTATCAATCGCTTGGATCATGAAAAAGCCATAGCTGTCTTCATTCATGCTGCTAAAGTCGCGTTGAGCCGAAAACCACAGTTGTTTGAGTTTGGGTTCGGCAGCAAAGCGCTGTTGTAGCTGTTCAAGTAGCACATTGGTATTGGCTAAACGCTTAGGAATGGGGTAAATGGCAAAGTTAGCGCCCTGATAAGCGTCATATTCCATAATCATCAGTTCGCTAACACGAGCTAAATCATTCATGCCGCGCTCTTTAACCAAGCGCAGACCTTCTGTTAAGCGATCACGTTCAATGACAGGGTGGCGATCGACCCATTTAAGGAAGGTCAGTAGCCAGTTTTGACGTTCATAATAGCGGTTGTAACCCACAGCCCAGGGGTACAGCTGGAGATTAGAAAAGACTTCTTCTTTTTCGGTGCGCAACACATCGGGCGTTTGCCAGCCGACGGTGTCATTGGTATTCAAGGCGCAACTAATACCCGATGAAAAGGCTTTGCTGGCGGTAATCGATTGAATATAAACACGACTTTGCTTGTCGTTAACAATCGCGGTTACCTTGCCTTGTCCGTAGGCATCATCATCGATGTTAATGGCGGGCATATCAATCCAAACCCGATCGCCGCTAGCAGGCGTATAAGCCTGTGCAGACGCACTGAATAACAACACGAGGCTGGCAAAGCTGGCAGTAATGATTTTTTGTATCATGATTTTACCTGTATTAAAGAGATATTCGCCCTGAGCAGGTTACAATAATGCACATTGCAGAATGGTGCAAGCTGTTGCACGTGAAAAAAATAATAAGGATGCTTATGGATAAGGGTTTAGCCAGTTGTAGTCGTGGTTTGGCGCCACTGTTGGCCGATGAATTAAGGTCGCTGGGATTGGAAGTGAAAGAAGCCCCTCATGGCGTCTGGTTCTGGGGTGGTTTGGCGGCGGCTTATAAAGCGGTGCTTTGGTCGCGCTTGGCCAGTCGCATTATGTTGGTACTTTGCGAAGGCGAGGTGTTGTCTGAGCCAGACATGAAAGATTTGGTCGATGATATCGACTGGAATCAATGGCTAAAGCCCACAGGTCGCATCGCCATTGAGTTTCACGGTAAATTGCCGTTTGTACGCAACACCCAATTTGGTGAGCAGAAAGTCAAAGACTATATTGTTGACTGGTTTCGCGCGCAGCATGGTGAGCGTCCCTCGGTCGATACTGAGCAGCCGGATGTGCGGTTGCAGGCGTGGGCAGACCACGGTCGTTTTTCGCTCACGGTGGATATGTCGGGTTATGGCCTGCATGCGCGTGGTTATCGTATCGAAGCGGGTGCTGCCCCCATGCGTGAAACCTTAGCCGCCGGCTTGTTGATGAAAGCGGGTTGGCTCGACACGGCATCGCAGGGTGGTACCTTGCTTGACCCCATGTGCGGTAGCGGCACTTTGCTCATCGAAGGTGCGTTAATGGCAGCGGATATTGCCCCAGCACTGATGAAAGCGGATCGAATGGGGTTTCGCCGTCATGTGTGTTTTGATGCTGCACTCTGGTCGGATTTAGTGGAAGAGGCGAAAGCACGCAAAGTCGCAGGGCTGAAAAACCTACCCAAATTCATTGGCTTCGATTTGAACCAATGGGTGCTGCAAAAAGCGATGGATAACGCTTATCGTGCAGGAGTGGGCGAAGCCATTCATTTTGAGCCTTTGCCGCTGGGTAAATGGCATAATCCGGGCTGGGAAAAAGGGCTAGTGATAACCAATCCGCCCTATGGCGAGCGCCTGGGTGATGAAAGCTCCCTCAAGCCAGTATATCAGCAGCTAGGGCAGGTGCTATTGCAAGAATGTCCAGACTGGCAAGCAGCGATTTATACCAGTAACGAAACCCTTGGTCATTGGTTGGGTTTGCGTGCCGAAAAAATGCATGTTTTTGCCAATGGGCCGCTCGAAGGTAAGTTGTTACGCTTAACGGTCAATGAGCAAGCGGTGAAAGTCACGCCCATTAATATTGGGCTAAATTTGGTTGCGGAAGTGGTTCAAGGGCGGGCGAACTTAGCCGAAAGTGATGGCGCTCAGATGTTTGCCAACCGTTTGCGTAAAAATCTAAAAAATTTAGGCAAGCAAGCACAAAAAGAAGGCGTTTATGCTTATCGTGTTTACGATGCCGATATGCCTGAATATGCTTTTGCCATTGATATTTACCATGCCGAAAAAGATGACTGGGTACAGGTGCAAGAATATGCCCCACCACGCTCGGTCGATGAAAAAGCCGCACGTCGCCGCTTGTTCGAGGGTATGTCGGTCTTGCCGGAAGTGTTGGCTATCCCCGCCGAAAACTTTCATTTTAAGCGTCGCCAAGTGCAAAAAGGCGATCAGCAATATGAAGTGCAGTCCGATCAGCACTTATACGATTGGGTGAAAGAAGGGGATTGTCACTTTTTAGTCGATTTAACGGGTTATCTCGATACGGGATTGTTTTTGGATCACCGTCCGATTCGCCTGTGGTTGGCACAACAAGCCAAAGACAAGCACTGCCTCAACTTGTTCTGTTACACTGGTAGCGCCAGTGTGCACATGGCTAAAGCGGGCGCAAAAAGTGTCACCAGTGTCGATTTGTCGAAAACATATTTGGCTTGGGCGCAGGAAAATGCGGCGGATAATGGACTGCCTTACCAGGGACAAAAACTGCACTGGGAGCGTGACGATGTACTCGATTGGTTAGACGCCATGGCTAGCTTGCCTGCACACGCTCGTCCGCAGTACGACTTGATATTTTGCGATCCGCCTAGCTTTTCCAATTCCAAAAAAATGGAAGGTACGCTAGATGTGCAACGAGACCATGTTAAGATGATTGCCGATATGGGCATGCTATTAGCACTCGGCGGTACCTTGGTTTTTTCCACTAATTTGCGCGGTTTTAAGTTAAATCAGTCCGCTATGGATGAAATGGGATGGCAAGTCACCGACTTGAGTAAAATGAGTATTGGCTTCGATTTTGCGCGAAATCCCAAAATTCATCAGGTGTGGGGCTTGCAAATAGCGGAAGATGCGCTATAATACGCAAATAGCAAATTGATTGGGCCGTCGCCAAGCGGTAAGGCAGCGGGTTTTGATCCCGCCATGCGTTGGTTCGAATCCAGCCGGCCCAGCCATCAAACTGACACTTCTCTGCTTTCACAGCAAAAAAGTCCCAAAAGGAACTTTTCATCGTGGCAAATAACGAATTCATTATCTTCTCTGGCAATGCTAACCTAGTTCTTGCCGAAAGAATTGCTCAATCCCTCTCTATGCATCTTGGCGAAAGCACCGTTGGTCGCTTTAGTGATGGTGAAATCCAAGTCGAAATCAAAGAATCGGTACGTGGTATGGACATCTATGTGGTGCAACCGACCTGTACGCCCGATCCGGCTGGTAATCTGATGGAAATGCTGGTGATCATTGATGCGCTAAAGCGCGCTTCGGCTAAACGCATCACGGCAGTCGTTCCCTATTATGGTTTTGCTCGACAAGATCGCCGCGTCAACTCGGCTCGCGTGCCGATTACCGCCAAACTGACCGCCAATATGATTGCCGCTGCGGGCGCAGATCGCGTATTGACGGTGGACTTGCATTCAGATCAAATTCAAGGTTTCTTCGATATTCCCGTCGATAACGTTTACGCTTCGCCTTTGTTTATTCAAGATATCCGTGCCTCGGGTCGTCCGGTGCGTGTGGTGTCGCCCGACGTGGGTGGTGTGGTGCGTGCGCGTGCCATTGCCAAGCAGTTAGATGCAGATTTGGCCATTATCGACAAGCGTCGCCCGCAAGCCAATGTGGCAGAAGTGATGAATATTATTGGTGATGTCGATGGACAGCATTGTATTCTCATTGATGACATGGTTGATACAGCAGGTACGCTATGTAAAGCCGCTGCGGCGCTGAAAGAGCGCGGTGCACTTAGTGTGCGTGCTTATGCCACACATGCGGTATTATCGGGTCCAGCGATTAAAAACCTGAACGAGTCGTCGATTGATGAGTTGGTGGTGACGGATACCATTCCGTTATCCTTGGCAGCGCAAGAGTGCGAAAAGGTTCGCCAACTGTCTATCGCGCCATTATTAGGTGAAACCATTCGTCGTGTTCACGAAGAAGAGTCCGTCAGCTCGATGATGGCTTCTTTTGTTTCGCTGAAAAATCCAGTATAATTAAACGTTTTCTGAACGCCTAGTGATTGCAAAAGCACTAGGCGCTCTTTCCTGTGCAGGGGATGGTCGCGTCCTTGCACGTTTTTAATCGACACATTTTTGGAGTCACTTATGACAACTCGTATTTGGGAAGCGCAAGCGCGTACAGATGAAGGGAAAGGTGCGAGCCGCCGCCTACGTCACGCGGGTTTGGTTCCTGCCATTATTTACGGTGCTGATAAAGCGCCTGCTAGCGTTACGCTGAATCACAACTTTTTAGTTCACGCCTTCGAAGACGATGCCGTGTTCAACAGCCCGATTACCGTTAAAGGTTTGGCTGACGAAGAAGTGGTGGTGATCAAAGCAGTTCAACGTCATCCTGCTAAGCCACAAATTCTGCACGTTGACTTACAACGTCTAGACAACGCACGCATGATCTACAAACGTATTCCGTTGAACTTTATGGGTGCGGATATTGCTCCAGGCGTGAAAGCCGGTGGCGTCATGACCTTCTTCCAAGTTGACGTTGAAGTACGTTGTTTGCCTGCTAACCTACCTTCAGTGATCGACGTTGATGTGTCTAAAATGGACGAAAACACGCGTATCCGTTTATCTGACTTAGCACTGCCAGAAGGCGTTCAAGCGACTGCCTTGTTGCATGGTAACTCGGACTATGACCAGGCAGTGGTTGGTTTAGGTAAATCTAAGAAACGCTAATCTTTTGCTGCGCTTTGCTCATTCGTTGTTGCATAGTGTGCTCGAACTGCGTCATGTACTGATGTACACTCCTTGTTCTGTGCACTATGCGCCTAGACTGAGCTAAAGCTCGCTGCAAATAGAAGCCAGTAACAATTTTTTAAAGTTGTTTGCTTAAAAAGGGAAAGCCAGTATGGTGCCGCGACTCATTGTTGGCCTGGGAAATCCGGGTAAAGAATATGAGGCTACGCGACACAATGCTGGCTTTTTCTTTGCTGATGCTTTGGCAGAAATGTGGAAAACGCATTTTGCCATGCAGACCAAATTCTTCGGTCAGGTCGCGAAGGCACAGGTTCATGGAGAGGACGTGTGGTTACTCAAGCCCACCACTTTCATGAATCGTAGTGGTATGTCAGTAGCGGCGCTGGCTCAGTTTTATAAGATTCCGGCGCAAGCGGTGTTGGCTGTTCATGACGAATTAGACATTCAGCCCGGCGAAGCCCGTCTGAAAGTCGGCGGCGGCGCGGGTGGGCACAATGGCCTGAAAGATATGATTAAGGCGTTAGGAACCCCCGATTTTATGCGCTTGCGTTTGGGTATTGGTCATCCCGGTCATGCGTCGCAAGTGGCTAATTATGTGCTGCATCCTTTTGCTAAGCAGGAGCGTGACGCCTTAGATGATAGTATTGCGCGATGTTTGCATGTTATCGATTCGGTCATGACCGATAAACTACCCCTAGCCATGAACAAATTACATACTAAGCAGTGAGGGGGATGAGTTGAGGGTGAAGCGTAATAGGTTATTGACACCTCACTCCTAACTTTCGACTCCTCACTGCTTACTCCTCACATAAGGAAAACGAAAAATGGGTTTTAAATGCGGTATTGTGGGTTTGCCAAATGTGGGTAAATCGACCCTGTTTAATGCGCTCACCAAGGCTGGTATTGCGGCGGAAAACTATCCTTTCTGTACCATCGAACCAAATGTGGGGATTGTGCCCGTACCCGATCCACGTTTGCAGGTGCTAGAAACCATGGTTAAGCCGGAGAGAGTGCTGCCTGCTACCATGGAGTTTGTTGATATTGCCGGTATTGTGGCGGGTGCTTCTAAAGGTGAAGGCTTAGGTAATAAGTTTTTAGCGCACATCCGTGAGGCGCAAGCCATTGCGCAAGTGGTGCGTTGTTTTGAATCAGATGACATTATCCACGTTGCCGGTAAGGTTGATCCGCTATCGGATTTAGAGGTGATCAATACCGAACTGGTATTAGCGGACATGGAAAGCCTTGAAAAAGCCTTAGTGCGTGTCGAAAAGCCAGCTAAAGCGGGCGACAAGTTGGCACTGGCGAAAAAGCCAGTTATTCAACAAGCCTTGGCAGGTACGCATGAAGGTAAGTTGGTGCGCGAATTGGGATTGAGTGAAGATGAGCAAGCCTTGTTGCAAGATTTGCATTTGCTCACCATTAAACCGATGATGCTCATTGCCAATGTGGCAGAAGACGGCTTTGAAAATAACCCCTTACTCGATGCGGTACGCGCTCGCGCTGCCGAATTAGGTGCAAATGTTGTGCCCGTTTGTGCGGCCATTGAAGCGGAAATTTCGCAACTCGAAGATGATGAAAAGTCGATGTTCTTGTCTGAAATGGGATTAGAAGAGCCGGGTCTGAATCGCATTATTCGTGCCGGTTACGAATTATTAGGTTTCCAAACCTATTTTACCGCTGGCGTGAAAGAAGTGCGTGCTTGGACGATTCCAGTGGGTGCAACTGCACCCCAAGCGGCTGGGGTCATTCATACCGACTTTGAACGGGGCTTTATTCGTGCCGAAGTCATGTCTTATGATGATTTTGTTACCTACAAGGGTGAAGCAGGCTGTAAAGAAGCCGGCAAGTTACGCTTGGAAGGTAAAGAGTATTTGGTGAAAGATGGTGACATCATGCATTTCCGCTTTAACGTCTAAGCAGGATGCTGTGTGCCAACTCATCACAAAAAGGGAAGCGGATGCTTCCCTTTTTTATGACAACGCATGGGTTACTCGATCCCTAATATTTTGTGTGTCTGCAAGCTGAGCTTCCATTGTGGATGTGCTTTGCAGTAATCAATGCAGGTTTGTGTGTAGTTGGTGGCGAGGCCATCAATGGGTTGTAGGTAAAAATGACGAAAATCCAGTTGCGCAAAGTCGGCTGGATCAACCGGGTGCATGGGTTGTGGCCACACCAATTTCAATTCATCACCCGTGGTAACAACCAAGGTGCTATCTGCCTTAGGACTGACACATAACCAGTCGGGTTGTGCTTGTAAGGCAATGGTGCCATTCGTTTCCATGGCAATTTCGACCTTGAGGGCGTGTAGGGCGTCTGCCAGTAGGGTATCGAACTGCAAGCCAGGCTCACCCCCGGTTAACACGCAAAAGGGTGCTGTAGCGCTATCGGCAGGCCATAAGGAGACAATTGTTTGAGCCAGCTCTGACGCTGTATATTTACCGCCGAGTTGACCATCTGTGCCAACAAAGTCAGTATCACAAAATTGACAAGTGGCAGTAGCACGACCGGATTCTAGCCCATTCCACAAATTACAGCCGGTAAAGCGACAAAAAACCGCGGGACGACCCGCGTGTTGACCTTCACCCTGCAAGGTATAAAAAATTTCTTTAACGGTGTAGGCCATAAGGATGCAACCAACTGGTAATAATGAGGGGTGTATTTTACTGTCTTTAACGCTAAGCGCCAAATAAAAAACCGATCCAGAGGATCGGTTTAATATTCAGTAAGCGTCAATCTTACTTACGGTAGGTAGGTCCGTTTAGCGTCAAACCGTTACTCATGTAGGTTTCGTACAATTCTAACGCTTTAAACTCTTTACCGTTGGCAGGTAAGGGATAGCCACGAACCGACTCAATACAGCCTACATAACGTTGCTGTAAGGTGACGATGTTGCCCGCGCTGGCACGGTAAACAGGGAAGTGAGTGGCATGACCAATGACAGGTGACAAAATTTCAGAACGAATTTTTCGACCTGCACTGCTAACGTGACATCCCGCACAAGACTGGTTCAACTGACCGCGACGCGTATGGAACACCATTTCGCCTAACTTGTAAGCTTCTAAGGCTCCGGGTGAATCAATCTTCACATTGATTTTTTGACCACGAGACTCGTCTGCCAAGTAAGTCAGCAGGTTGCTGAGTTCTTTGTCTTTACCTGCGTAGGCGTAAGGCTTCTCACCGTTAGCAGTACGACACTCATTGATGGCTTGATCTAAGTTAATCACTTCACCACGAGCATCATCGAAGTAAGGATACATAGCCCTAACTTTCTTGATGTCGCCATTCAGGCCGGCACAAGTGTTGTAGGTTTTGCCGTTAGCAAAAGGCTTGTTCCACAGTTTTTTACCTTCGTCGATGTTTTCAACGTAAGGGGGAAACTCTTCAACACTTTTCCATTGTTGGTAAGCATCATCACTGAAAATGAGTGCGCCCATACCAAAGTCGTCGAGCGTAATCGGTTTACCATCAATTTTATTACTGCCGTGCAAATCCATCATATATTTGATCATCGCTTGACGATCTGCTTCCGGATTAGGTGCTTTGGCGTCATTCGCAGTTGCAGACAAGCTGCCAGCTGCAAGTGATAAGAATAGGGTGGTTGTGAGCAGTTTATTATTCATTTTTAGATTTCCCCTATGGTGGGTCTAGCTTCTGATAGAAGGGGGTGAGTAGGTGGAGAACCACCTACTCGTGCTTAACGAATTAAGCTAGGTCTACAGTTTGAGTACCTGCATCACCTTTGTTAGAAGTACAAGATACTTCTACTTTGTCACCCGCTTTGCCAGTGACACGGAATGCTAGGAATGGGTTTTGAGAAACCGCACCTGACCATTCTGCTACCATCGCTGGAGCGCCGTTTACTTTAGCGGTGATTTCGTTGATGAAATCAGCTGGGTAAACTTCACCAGTTGCTTTGTTTTTACGAGTACCTGGTTCCATTGGGTGCTTGAATAGCGCTTTGATTTCGAAAGCGTCACCTTTGTTTTCTGCTTTTAGGCGGAAAGAAATGTCAGCCATGATGTAAATCCTTAATTTTGTTTGTACGATTATCAGTTAAGTCAGCGAGGGGTGGGGTATTAACCGCCACAACCACCGATGGTTACTTTAACTTCTGACTTAGCTTTGTACAGCTTGCCACCTGCTTTAACCACAGCGACGACGTCTTGAGTTTCACCCATTTTGACACGTACTGAAGTGTAGCCTAAGCCAGCACCTGAGAATTTAGCCGTGCAAGCTAATGGAACTGGGTTTTTAGAAACGAAAACAGCGATAGATTCCACGCCTTTCATAGCGCTAGCATCAACTTCAACTGGAACCACAGCACCGTTTTCTGCGATAGAAGGTGCTTTTAATTTAACGTCTGCAGAGTCAGCAGCGCTAGTAGCGCCGAATACAGCGGTCATGCCTTCGTCAACTGATTTAGTTTTGAATGCGGCTTCGTTCCAAGCGGCTAAAACAGTGTTAGGCGCTAGAATACCAGCGTTAACAGCAACAGCAGTTGCGCCAGTAGCTAGACCAGCTTTTAGGAAAGTTCTGCGTTTCATGCTTAGGTTTCTCCTTAGCGAGAGTGGTTATAAATAATTAAAGGGTGTACATGTAATCAACAATTTTGTTGATTTCATCATCGGTAAGCACTTTGTTTTTACCGAAAGGCAACATTTGAGATTCTGGCATTAATTCAACACCTGGCTTGCCCCAAATTTTGTCAAACAATTTTTGACGGTCTGGATAACGAGCTTGCATGGCCATCAAGGGAGGACCAATTTCGCCAGGTTCCGCGCCACCAGCAATCATGTGACAAGCAATACAATTGCCTTTAGAGTTGGTGAAAGCTAATTTCTTGCCTTCTTCAACGGTTGACAGCTTCTTCTCTTCTGCTGCAGTTGCCATGGTTGCGGTTGCCATAATGGTTGATACCAAAAGGGCTTTAGCAACCTTGCCTACCCACTGAGATTTCACCATGTTTTCCTCCTATTCAGGTTTGTGCGGGCCAGATACCAAAAGTAGGTTTATTGTGAGCGTTAGCATCTGGTGCTTAGCAATAGATTACCAACAGTGAAAAAAAACGCAAGTTTTTTCACTCGTTTAATGATTGGGATGTTTAATGAGTCCATAAAAAAAAATAATATTTGACATAACTTCTACAAGTTCTCACGGGCTTTTTGCTGTGTTTCTAGCCAGGTTTTCAGTAGCAAAATATCGTTTTTTAATGATAGGGAGTGATTGTTTGTTAAGGACTTTTCCGCTCGATCGATTTGCACTTGCCCTAATTTAAGCGCGCCAATACTGGCATAAGCTTTTGCCATGGCGTAGGCTTCTTGTGCGCTGTCGTTGCGTTGGTTCCATGCCTGACCAATTCGCTTCCAGAACTCCCAGCTTTCGTTAAATCGCGCAACACTGGGGGTGAGCAAGTCAATTACGCTTTGGGCTTGTTGTTGCTCTAATAACAGGTCGGCATAGTGCAAGAGCAGGGCGCTATTGTTGGGGTGTAATTCGATGAGTGAGTTCCATCGACTGGGCGTGATGTTTTTGCTGGCCTGTAATTGAATGATGTCTGACCAGAGGTGTTGGGGTAGGGCACGACACACGGAAGGTTGCGTTGCCGTGCCTTGTGTTTGCAGAAACTTGAGATAGTCTAGGTAACAGCTTTGTTCGCTCGTTCGTTTGTCGTTGTTGTCTATTTTACCTGTCAGTTGTTGTATGCGTAGTTTCGCAAGCATAAGGGTGTTGTCTTGCAGGCGTGCCTGAAAACTGAGTGTACGGGCACGGGCGCGGCTGTCGCTGAGACGTTTACTGCTGACCGGGTGGGTGAGGAGCATTTCGGGGATTTTGCTGTCGTTGCGGTAGCGGTTGTAGAGGGTGTCGAAAAAGTCGGCCATGGCATTGGGGTTGTAGCCGGCGGCAGCGAGCACATCAATGCCTGTTCGGTCGGCTTCCCATTCATGATCGCGAGAAAAGGCCAGTTGTTGTTGGGCGCTCAGTGCCATGCCGCCCATCATGATGCCCATGCCGGCTTGTGGGTTCTGACTGCCCACAATCAGCGCTCCGACGATACTCCCTAGGGTGGTGAGCATGCCTTTTTTGCCTTGATCGAACATGCGCGAAATGTGTTCTTGTTGTACGTGCTGAATTTCGTGCGCCATGACAGCGGCAATTTCATCTTCGTTTTTGGCGGCCAGAATCAGCCCTGTATGCAGGGCAATGATGCCCCCTGGTCCGGCGAAGGCGTTAATATTGTTATCGTTAATGAGATAAAACTGATAGTGGCGATTGGTACGGACGTGTCTGAGCAGGCGTTGACCAATCGTGCGGACATAATCGTTGAGTTCGGGATCGGTAACCAAGTCAGCTTGGCTGTAAAGCATTTCTAAAAATGCGAGCGATAGGGTGTCTTCTGCTTGGGTGCTGAAGGTTGCCCGATTAGGACTGCCTAAATCGGGCAAGATGAGGGTTTTTTCTTCGGCGAACGCGCTAAAGCTGAGCGCTAGCAGAAGGAAGGTGCGAAGGATGTGGCTAAGCCAGTGACGCACATTAAGCGCCCCAGTTTTCCATAATACGCACCACGCGTTTTACGCCATCCACATCACGGGTGACGGCAACCGCAATGCGTTGCTCTTCGGAGGTCATTAAACCCATTAAGTAAACACTGCCATTTTCAACAATAATGGTGAGATGCTTCGATTTGAAGTCGCGGGTGGTGGCGAGCTTAGTACGTACTTTGCTCGATAAGTAGCTGTCTTCGGTAATTTGCGAAAGCGTCAGTTCACTACCGACGGTGAGTTCATTAATGACGTTTTTAATACCGGGTGCGGATTGAGCCGCTTGATGCGCTAACGCACGAATGTTATCGAATGCGACCTGACCGACCAGTAGCACAACGCCATTGTAAACGGTGAAACGAATGCGGTTGGGGCTGTTATCGAGCTTTTGATCGGCCAATAATTCTTTAATGCGCACAGCGGCGGCATCGTCTTGGGCGATTTGGGCTTGCGAACGTCGGTCTTCACTGACAGCGACAGCACCAGCACCCACTCCGGCACCAATGACCACTGGGGCGGCAACACAGCCAGACAATAAACTCAGCGCAGTTAAACTTATTAATAGCGGTTTTAGGTACATCAGTCGGTCTCCTAGTAAGCTGATGAGGCATCGAATGCCGAACAAATCCAATGCGGGGATGGATCTCGTTGGTCAAATAATACTACATCGAAGCGTAAGTTGCAGTGTTGATAGTGGGGATGACTCATTAAAAAGTAGCGGGTAGCGTGAATGATGCGCTGTTGTTTGCGCCAGGTAATGCTCTCAGCGGCAGAGGCAAAACCTGTGCGCCCGCGTTGGCGTACTTCGACAATCACCAGGGTTTGATCGGTGGTGAGGCAGATTAGATCAATTTCACCTCGTTTGCAGCGAAAGTTGCGTTCAATGCACCTTAATCCCTGCTGTGCCAGAAAGGTTTCCGCTGCTTGTTCACTGATTTTGCCCAGTTGGGTGGTGGTTGTCATCGTGTTTTGTTTGCGTTGGATTAGCTTGTTTTGCTTAATTCAGGGTTTGGGTGTCGTTAATCGACCTTCTTTAATGTGAGTCCAGTTGAGCTGGCGACGCAATTGATTGTTCTGGTTAACCAGTTTGCCCGTTTGTGTTGGCTTGCCAAGCGCTTGTGGATTAGCGAGGAGTAAATAACTATCCCAGCCTAGTGCTTCGAAAGGACTGCTCGGCAGTTGTGGTGTGAGTAAATAAGGTGGTGCGAGTACGGTAACACCGTTCAGCTCGGTATCATGAAAGGTTTCGCTATTTTTACTCGGCAGCAAGCGGCTGGTGGCGTAGATAGGCCATTCCACTCGATAATAGGTTAGGCTGGGCATGATGGAGCGTAATTGCTTAGCATTGCCTAAAAAAATCACGGCTTGAATATCTTGGCGTGCTTGCAAATTGCTATCTGATAAGTCGGCTCTCACCAGTTGTGTCATGCGTTTAATGCGATCTTGACTGGATTGGATGCCCCCTTCGCTGATGAGCCATGGGCGCAGGTCGGCGTTTTGTTTTTCGACGGTGACTTGGATGGTGGCCAGTTGTTTGGCTTGTGCACTGTTGCTCAGGTAGTTAACTAAGCGCTGTTCGCTGGCGTCGTTGCTGCTGATGACCAAGAGTTGTCCCTGTTGGGATTGGAAATGAGCCAGTAGTTGGTCGATTTCGTCTTCTGCCGGCAGTCCGATTTGCAGTGCGGCAGTGGGGGTGTCGAGTCGATTGAGTAAAATGTGTTGAGCGCCGGCGAGAGATTGCACACTTTGAATATCTGCTTTTGTCAGCGGACCGATGATCCAATCGGGGGCATAGGCTTGTGCTTTTTGCATTAGGGCTTCACCACTGAGGGAGTCGTGCACAAAAATGAGTTGCAAATGTGGGTTGTGAGGTTGTTGTTGGTGAGCCGCCATAATGCCCTTGGCAATGTCGCGGTTGACTTCAGCCAAACTGGGTCGGTCCGGCAAGAGTACCACCACTTTTCGTAACGCTGATTGGGCTTGTTTAACTTGATTGGCTAGGTTGCTATCGTCTAATGGAATGGCGGCCGGTATAATGCCTCCAAAGGGTTCGGGCGCAACGGTGATGGCCAGAACGGGTGCTTTGCTTGCAACGGGTTCAGGCGCTGCCGCCGAATGGGCTGGCGCTGGTTGAACTGTCGTCGTTGAAGTCGTCTGGTTGGGTTGAACGACTGGCGCTGGTGCAGATTTGGGTTGGTTCGCACAGCCGAGTAACCATAAAGGTGCCAAAATGAGCGTTAAGGCGAGCGGCAGAGAAATCGGTGATGGGTTCATGCTGTTGATCTGTTCAATATGAGTTAAAAAGAGTAAGTAAAGCGTGCAGCAAACAACTTGGGTTTTACCCGGACAATTATATATGGTCGCCACGCCAATTGGTAATTTAGCCGATATAGGCGGACGAGCACAGGCGATCTTATCGCAGGTTGATCTGGTGGCGGCTGAAGATACGCGCCACACAGGGCAATTACTGGCTGCCCTGGGAATACGCAAGCCGATGATCAGTTTGCACGATCATAATGAGCGTGCTCGTGCGCAAGAAGTGGTTAAACGATTGCAAGCGGGTGAGTCGGTGGCCTATGTGAGTGATGCGGGCACGCCAGCCATTTCCGACCCCGGTGCGTTGCTGGTGCAAGCCGTCGCCGAAGCCGGTATTAAGGTGGTTTCGGTACCGGGCGCTAGTGCCGTGTTGACGGCCATTGCCGCTTCTGGTCTGGACGCGCGTGCCGGATTCTGTTTTTTAGGCTTTTTGCCGACCACGCAAAAAGCGAAGCAACTATGGCAAGCCGAGTTAGCACAAAGCCATCGGGTGAGCGTGTTTTTTGAAGCGCCGCATCGCATTATGGAAACCCTAGCTTGGTTGGCTGAGACTTTCCCGCACCGTCAACTGGTTTTAGCGAAGGAGTTGACGAAGTTGCACGAGCGTTTTGTCCGTGGCACGACGCAAGCCGTATTGGCTGAGTTGCAAGCCAATGCCGATTGGCAGCGCGGTGAATTTGTGCTGTTGTTGGATGTCGCAACGGTGATTGAGAGCGATGAGCCTCTCGTGTCTTTGCGCTTAACCGAGTTGCTTTATCCGCTCTTAGCTGAGTTGCCCCTATCTCAAGCGGTGAAGTTGGTCTGTGCTATGACGGGGCTGAAAAAGAAGCCAGTTTACGACTTAGCACTAGCGTGGCAGGCGGAGCATGCTGCTTGACGGGGGTGCATGCTTTGGCATTTTCTTGCGTGACTTTGACGCCCTGACCTGCTAGACTGCCTGCGAGTGGATTAAACAATCGCTGGCAGGCAACTGCTGGAGGAAAGTCCGGGCTCCATAGGGCAGGATGCTAGGTAACGCCTAGG
>CAZBQD010000024.1:0-29741 GCA_964493995.1 uncultured Francisella sp. | reverse complement strand
GCTCTCCTCAGTCCCTACTCGAAGCATCAAGTCAGAATAGCCCCGATAATCTGCAATATCGTCGTTTTCAGAGCCCTTAGCTAAATAACCGACAAGCTTCGGGGCAAGAGTCCATTGCTGGCCAAGTAGCGTGCGGCTCCACGCCGGCATCAGAAATACAGTATCGATGCTTCGAGACCGGTCTTCGTCCTGCCCATTTGAAGCATGCTCATAGCCTACCCTCAGCAATCTCGCACCAAACGGACTGGATTGTGAATCAAACTCCCAGAATAAGCTGGGCCTGTAAGTGGAGTCCTCGAACGGCGCGGACTCCTCACTCAGGTTCCAGAGAGAGGTCTGGGTGTAAGCAACGTGCAGATCTTCCAACCAACTTGCGCGCCTCACCACAAAACCGTCCTCTGCAAAAACACGGTACTTAAGGCTTAGCTGAAATTCCGCGGTTGTATCGTCATCCCTCCCTAAGGCGAAGAACATTGTAGTGGTCAACTAATTCCGGACACGGTTTTAAGTTTTTCTTCCGCCGCCAACGGACTGATACCGCCATTGGCTTGATGTGGCCGCTGGCGGTTGTAGTAATCCATCAAATACCGACCAATATCCATTTTGGCGACAAGCAGTGATGGGTAACCCGTTTCCGGGACCCATTCTGTTTTCAAACTGCGGAACAGCCTTTCCATCGGTGAGTTGTCCCAGCAATTTCCTCGCCGACTCATGCTTTGCTCCATGCGGTACCGCCAGAGCCGTTGGCGGAACTTCAAGCTCGTGTACTGACACCCTTGATCGGAATGGAACAAAATTCTTTCAGGTTGGCCTCGCCGGTTCCAGGCGTCATCCAGTGCTTTGATGACCAGACTTGCGTCGGCTGTCGTGGAGACCGCCCAGCCAACCACTTTGCGGGCATAAAGATCCAGAACAACGGCGAGATACGACCAGTGAGACCCTGTCCAAATGTAGGTGATATCACCACACCAGACATGGTTAGGCTCTGACACATCAAATTTGCGGTTCAGCTGGTTGGGTATGTTCACATGCTCAACGCTCGACTTCTTGTATTTATGGTGGCCTGGCTGCTTACACACCAAGCCGGATTCTTTCATCAGGCGGCGGACGAGATAGCGGCCGGCAACGATGCCTTCTGCTGCCAGATAGTCACAGATACCTCGGCTTCCCAGCGCGCCACGGCTTAGCTTGAAAGCACGGTTTACGTGGGCTTTAAGCTCAAGACGTTGCGGCTGGATACGGCGCTTTGCCTTACGGTACTCATAGTAACTGGAGCGTTTAATACCGAATGCCTGACAGACCAGATCAACAGGCTTTAACTCTCTCAAACGGTCTATCAGCGCATACGTTTGAACTCGTCTGACATTAAGAGAGCGGAGGTAGATTCAACCGGTCAGTGCAACATAATGCGCACTGGTAACTATCGGGGCTTTCAAAATGCCACAGCAAGTATCAAAGACCAGAGGGCTGACCCATCAGCAGAAACAAGAGCTATGGGCCCGATGGAAGAAAGGACAGTCGCTTAGCGAGATTGGCAGAGCCCTTGGGAAGCATGCTGGATCGATTACTGGAATGCTCGCCATACATGGCGGCATTGCCCCTCTGGGACGCTCCAGGTCAGCGAGGGTGCTTAGTAGCTCTGAGCGCGAAGAGATTTCAAGAGGCATCTCAGCGGGACTGACATTGACTCAGATTGCCGACTCGATGGGACGGTCTACATCAACCATCAGCCGAGAGGTCAGTCGGAACGGAGGAAGAAGTCGGTACAGGGCAAACGTGGCAGATCGGCGCGCTTGGACCCAATCAAAACGTCCGAAAAAATGCCTTCTCGCATTAAATGAGCCCCTCCGTGCAGCCGTTGCCGAAAAGCTGAGCCTTGACTGGTCTCCAGAGCAAGTAGCAGGCTGGCTAAAACGTCAGTTCCCGGACGACAAGTCGATGCATGTGTCCCATGAAACGATTTATCGAAGTCTCTTTATTCAAGCCCGAGGTGTTCTGAAGAAAAAGCTTGTCAAACACCTCCGATCAAGACGCGGTATGCGTCGATCACGGCACAGAAGCTCTGAAGAGGCAGAATCCCGCACCAGCATCACAAATTTAGTTTCTATCCGTGCTCGGCCAAAAGAGGTTGAAGACAGGGCTGTCCCTGGCCATTGGGAGGGAGACCTGATATCCGGATCCAAGAACTCACATATTGCGACGCTAGTCGAGCGGCAGTCTCGATTTACGATGCTCGTTCATGTCGGCGGCAAAGATACGGAAAGCGTTGTTTCGGCGCTTTGTCGGGAAGTCGGCCAGCTCCCTGAGGAGTTGAAGAGAACCCTGACCTGGGATCGAGGAGGTGAGCTGGGTAACCACAGGAAATTCACGCTTGCGACCGACATGCAGGTTTATTTCTGTGACCCGCAGAGCCCCTGGCAAAGAGGCAGCAATGAGAACACCAATCGGCTGTTGCGCCAGTACTTCCCGAAGAAGACCGATTTATCGGGTTATTCCCAGAAGCAGTTAAATGAATTTGCAAGGAAGCTGAATGAACGACCGAGGAAAACACTCGACTACCTGACACCTTCGGAGAAGCTGCAAAGCATATTTGCGTTGACCGGTTGAACTCGCCGAAGCCTTTTTTAAAATGTCCTTTTCCTGCTCCAGGCGTTTAATCCTGGCTTCCAGTTCTTGGATACGCTTCTGCTCAGGTGTCATGGCTTTACTGGCTGGCGTTTCACCGCCACGTTCGGCACGCAACTGATCCACCCATCGGCGCAGCGCGGTATCACCGATACCAAGTGACTGGCAGGCTTCGGCTATAGAGTATCCCTGATCCAGTACAAGGCTGGCGGCTTCCAGCTTGAACTCAGGCGTAAAGGAACGACGTTGTTTTTTCATTGAACACCTCTTGGGTGGCAAGGTTACCACCTATCTGAGTGTCCAGAATCATTGAACCACTACACATCGGTTCATTAATGGTTAAAGCAGGCTCCTCATTTGACTCAGTCAAATAGGCGTTGCCGGAAGAATGACTTTGTGCTGCGTCATTTGCCTCCAGATTCAAAGGTGATAGAAATGCAAGCACAACAAGAGTTCGACTATTCAAAATATCCCCCAAAGTTTCATATCTTGGCCCACTACGCCCCTAGCCCCCACTTTTGCCCCACTCCTGCTGATCAGGAAATGTCGAAGTAAACAAAGTATTCATTGGTTTAACGCCGGCCTCTGTGTCCTAGCCTGCCTATCGCCACGGATGATCCGTATTTTCACGCGGCCTCCTCAACGAAACAAAACGACTGGACGGTTGTTTGTATTCTAGTCTAGACTGCCAGTGCTGCAAATGACCGTGTTAGAAAAAATTCAGCTTCGTGCTTCGTGGTTGAAGCAGCGGATTTTCATGTAAGGACCACTGAAAGGAGTGTAGTGGTCAACTAATCCCGGACACATCCTAAGGCTTTTCTCAGCTGCGGCGGGAGGAATTCCATCGCTGAATGTGTGAGGTCGCTGCCGGTTGTAATAGTCCATCAGATAGCCACCAACACATTTTTGGCCACAGGCAGCTTCCTATATCCCATGCCCGGTATCCATTGGAAGTGCGCATCTTTAGAGGTAGATCGCGAACGTTCGCTTTTGTTTAATACCGGGCGGCCAAAATATGTATAGCACTACTCACTCGGTTTCCCCCTAAAAACTGTCACGTTTTTACTCTCTAAAATAGCCAACAGACGACGGTTTTCGAGTGCCAAGGTAGCGTTTTTTGAGGCAAGTGCATTGCGCTGCTCCGTTAGATCCACGATCTTTGAACGTAGCTGACGATTCTTGAAGCGCTCCTGTTTGAGCTGGAGATGCTTCTCGTCACGCTGGCTCTGGATCGCTTTGTTGGCATTGCCCCGGATGCGTTCCATCAAGTCAGGATAGTCTTTGTGAATCAGGGCACGACTGACTCCAGCTTCCTCAGCCACGGCAGCCACCGAGACCTTCCGCCCTTTCTCAACTAACTTGGGCTGGCCTTTTTCCAGTCGCACGATGGCCATGCGGATTCGTTTGTGAGTCTCTGACTCAGATGGTTTCGACATCAGCCAGTTGCTCCTTGAGGCGGTTGATGTCTACGCCGAGATCGGCCAGGACCTTCTCGCATCGATCCATGGTCCTTTCGACGGTCTTCGATCCCGAGGCGTCCAGATCCTCGATCTGGCGCAGCTCAATTTGTTGCTGGTAAAGGCCTTCCCAGAACGGCTTGTGGTTATCGTCAATGCAACCGTGCTCACAGTTCTCGCACTGGCCACCTGCACAGTCTACGCCGGTGTCATTGGTGCACCAGGCAATGCCTGTGGACCGCAAGTACACCAGTTCACTGACGGCCTGAACCATTTCCCGACGATCTTTATAGGTGCGAGTCTTCTCGGTACGGCTTCGCATCTGACGGACATGCTCCCCCATGCCACCGGAGAGCGGTGTGTCCGGCTCCAGCCAGTGACCGACGATGGCTTGACGCTTTTCCTCAAATGCGGCATAGATTTCATCATAAAGCTCCAGATCCTGCGCCTCGTTCATTACATACAAGATGGTCATATCCAGGCTCCAGTGCTTGAAGTGGTCTCGCAGGTACCGAAGGTCGCCTAGCTTGTGATGGACAACGTAATTCGCAAATGTACGGCGAAACTGGTGCGATGCTAGTTTCCAGTCAAGCTTTAGGCCTGTTGCAAATCTCTTCAGACGATCATCCAATGATTGCCAACTGATCACGCTTATGGGATTACCCTTTTTCATGCTTCTAGTCAGCCCAACACACTCGGAACACTCCTGTAAGCGAGTCACCTCCTGATGATCACCGACTTCTATGGCATGTTCCAGCGCCTGTTCAAGCTCAATTTGCAAGGGCTCTGAAAGCCGTTCGAGCGTCTTCACGGCGTGAATGGCGATCTCGGGGCACAGCCATGACGTTTCGCCCTCATGTGTTTTATCCGAGCGCGAGCCGAGGAAGTAAAAACGCTCACCATCCCGAACCTCGCTGTACCAGTGATCCCGCCTGATGTTGCCCAACTCATGAGCCCGGATGCCGGTGGTGGCCAGAATGATCACGAAGCAACCATCGCGCAGCTCGCGAAGGGCGTTGTTTAAGGCTCCAAAACCCAGATCCCAGCCGCGGGTTTTCAGGAAGCGAGATTTTTCCTTTATCTGACCAGATAGGTTTTTGTAGCGTAATTGATAGTCGCCCACCGCGTCTCGATGTCCCAGCAACTCGGTAGCCCTGCTCAACAGGGATTCGGACTGTTGGAAGAGGGGGGGCAGCACCTCTTCCGGAATGATGTCGGTTTTCGGTTTAGTTGCTTGTTTCAATTTGGCCAGCGCACTTGCGGAGTTCTCGGGCCAGGGGTGGTCGAAACCGTTTGGTGTATCCAGCAGGTGGCGCCAGCACGTCTCCACAACCAGGAGTCGTTGTGCTTTCGTGCCAGGAGCCAGAGGCCCACCGATCCTGTTAGGTGAGGTGAGCTGGTTTACGTGTTGAACATAGCGGTCTGCAACCATAGGCGTGACTTGGGCAAGGCTTCGGATACCCTGGTCGTGCAGCCAGTTCAACCAAACCACAAGTTTCATGAACTGGCCAGAAACTGTTGAGACCGCTAACTTCGTGTTTGCCCAGATCAGTCTCGCCATGACTGCTTTGGATTCGGACCGGAGTTGTTTACATCTGATGCGGGCAAAATCCAACTTGCGCTTGCAGTCCACGAGACTTGTCGGGCAACCGGTCTTCGGTAACCACCAAACCATGTCTTCGTAGCGAGACAGCACATACAGTACCCCCTCTGCCCGATCGGTGGTGACAATGCCGAGTAAGCCTTCGCCGCTCGGCAGGGTTTCCCGAAGCCGTTGACGGTCGGCCAGCACCACTGCCTTGGATACCATGCTCATATCACCATCCTCGCCATGCTCAGGTCTCGCCAGAAGGGGTGTGGATTCGTCTTCGCTTTTTCGCGCTGCTCGTTCACCTGAGTCTCATCAAAGTGGGGCGCAATCTCTTCATCGATCAGCCGAACGACTTGCTTCAGGTATTTGGTCCAGCGCTTGCCACCAAAGCTGTCGTAGTTTCGCAGGGCGGCCCAGTAGAAGCTGAACAGGCGATAGAGGTCATCGCCGGTGACGACAAAGCTCTTGCACCGGAAGCATCCTAAATAGTCCTGACAGGGCTCACCGTTTTTTGGAGCGCGATGCCCCCGCCGCGCATCTTGGCAGGACGCCACGGGGGTCCGATCACTGGTGATGATGGTGGATGCGCTGAGAAGTTCTTGAACGCGGGCCTCGCCCAAGAACCGCATATTCGTTTCGGCCTCCGGAGGAGCTTCCCAATAATGAGCGTTCCCTGTTGAGATGGTGTGTCGGCCCGTTCTGGCCGCCGCCAAAGGGTCTTGTCCAGACATTTCCCAGACGCGGTTCAGGAGCGTTTGTCTCAATCGACTAATATTCAGTTTGAGCGGCCTTCCATCGTCGGTCTGGAGCTGGTGTTCATCAACGAGCCTGTTGACTCTTTCTGTAAGCATATTCTTGGTCAGCCGGACTGGTTTCTGCTGGTAACGCTTGCTCGTGGATTCATAAACCAGCAAGCGATTCGGGTCACTGAACTGGCGTCGGATGCTCGCGTTTCGCTCAACGATCAGATCAATGGCATCAGCCGCGTACAAATGGATACTGGCCATCTCGGTCACTTCCTCGGATTTTCTCAAGGCGACAACCTGAGTGGCATTTCCACGGCGCTTAAAGCTCACCAGAAGCCGAAGGTTGGACTTTAACGGGTGGGGCTGCACGCAGTCCGTCACCAGCTCCAGAATGGGCGTACAATTCATACCCGTAGACAATGCGATGGAAAGCACACCCACCGCGAGATCGTAGCTGTCTAGCGGCTCAGAGTGTGCCACGATCCGTTCCATTTCTTTTCGCAGGGCTTTGACCACCCGTCGTTTCTCGTTCTTGCTGAGCGCTTTCTGACCTTTGGAACGCTTGTTGGAGTTCGGAAAGGGGTTGGCTGGCCACACCGTTTTAATATCCACTTCCGGCCAAAAGCCGAAACGATAACAGGCTCTGAGCAGGGCTATGGCCTTCGTGTAATAGCTCTTTTGCGTGACGTATCCGATGGGCTCGTTTCTCAGGTACTGCACGAACTGATTGATTGTATGGGTGTTCAGGTCCCCCATGGAGAGGTTTTTGCCACTGGCTGTATGAAGCAAAGAAAGAAACGGCGTAGCTTTGCGAAAACCGTACAGCCAGTAACCTACAACGGTTGTAACCGCCAGGGAGTTACCCTTCGTCTCCAAGCTCTCAGCAACCAGCTTTTCAATCGCACTTTGACAGGCCGCAGTGATGTCGTCATAGCCCTGACCGTAAAACGGCCCGAAGTCAGCGGTTCTTATAGAGGAGGCACTTTCGGGAAAAGAAACCACGGTGTTTGCCGGATTTGAGGGTATCATCTGATCGACGATACTGACCTTCGCTGCACTCGTGGATTTGCCGGCGTCCTGCACCCCAGTTTCCTGGCTCACCAACGTAAAGTCTTTTTTCATGCGCAGGCTACCTCCTTGGCCGTGTCCTCAATTTCCTCCTGATAGCTGGTGCGCAGATCGTCTTCGATATCATCTAGAAAGTGCAGGTATTTTTCGGTGGTCACGATGCTACTGTGCCCCAGTCGATCTCTCACATAGAGCAACGGATTGAACGTATTGCTTTTGCGGGTCATCAGCGATTTCAGTGTGTGTGTCGCATAGGTATGACGCAGTACATGGGGATGACAGGCAAACGATAAGTCCAGTCTGTTCAGTTGATTGTTGAGTGAGGTCCGAATACTCCAGGGTTTTCCCTTTGCCGTGACAAAGAGCGTCTTCGGGTGCGTCCCGCGCTGTCTAATCGTCTCATGACGTTCGTGGATCAGGTAATCCCAGAGATCCGCCATCAATGAAATAGGCACATGGATCGTCCGTGGAACGTCTCCCTTGGTTTTCATCTGTTGGGGATCTAGCTCAACCTTCACATGACTCCGGGCCGAGACCGACTGAGGTGCCGACACAGAGGTAACTGGAAACGTCAGCAGCTCTTCTTTTCGCAAACCCGTCAGCAATGCCAACCGAACGATCAATCGGAGAGTTTTGTTCTTGATAGTTTTGAGCAGCTCATCGACCTGCTCTTTGTTGAGGACTTTGATCCTGGTTGGCGTGGTTTTCAGCAGCACATCCGGCTTTACTGCATATCCCCCGGAGGTATCTGTGTGTGTCAGGAAACCCTTTGTCTGCCTCACTCTCACTGTCTCAAGGTCGTAAGGCAGTGTGCTTACCCAACCTTGCTTGAGAGCAAATTGATAGAACTTGATTACTAGAAGAAGTCGTCGATTGACGGTTGAGGCATTGAGGTTAAATCGATCAAAGGAAATGTCCCGATACAGGGCTAACAGAGTTTCGTGATTTCGGTGATCAAGCTCTCTCCAATCAAACCCATTGGCTTCGATGAACTCGAAATAATCACACAGATCTCTTCCAAACGTTTCCCAGCTACCTCGGCTTTGCACACTTCCACGTTTTAAGCAGTGATGAACGAGAAATTCCATTCCTTCGACAAACACATCATGATTGGCTTTGAGAAGAATCGGGAACCCTTCATAGCAGTGGCCCCTGATTTCAAACTCTGACGTAGCAAGAAGGAACTCCACCCTCGAATCTCCAATACTGTATTTTTATTCAGTATAAAAGGGTGGTTTAAGACTGCAACAGGCAAGTTACATTATCTGTGGTACAAAACATCTTAAAGCCCAAGGCTTTAGCTTCTTTGCTACGTGCCACGATACAGCCATCGTTATTAGACAGCACCACAACGGGGGTATGTTTTAAGTCAGGTCGAAACAGCTTTTCGCAGGAGGCGTAAAAGTTATTGCAATCGATTAAGGCGAACATGACTGAACACGATTGGGCTTAAAAGGAACGCACAGCATGACGCACAACTCCATAAATTTCGAGTTCATCGGCATGATCAATGAGGATGGGCGCATACTGCTGATTCATCGGCACTAAGCGCAGCTGAGGTTGTAATTCCAGTTTTTTCACCGTCAGCTCACCAAACACACCGGCAATGACAATATCGCCATGCTTGGCAGCAATGGAACGGTCCACAATCAGCACATCACCTGAGAAAATTCCCGCTTCGATCATCGAATCCCCTTCCACACGCACAAAGTAGGTTGATGAGGGGTTATGGATACAAAGCTCGTTTAAGTCTAAGGCTTTTTCGACATAATCCTGCGCAGGCGAGGGAAAGCCAGCTGGTACGTTAAAGTCGAACAGGGGTAAGTAGAGACGACTTAAGGGAGTGGCAAGGGGCAATAGCTGCATGATGTGCCTCACAAAGATAACGACTGCAGTCATTATAGAACGAACGTTCTTTTATAACAAGCCTAGCGAAGCCTTGCCCACAAAAAAACCACTCGGTTAAGAGTGGTTTTCATGGCCGACCCAGTGGTCAGAGTGAGGAGACTCAGTACCTGATTTTCAATACCTGATTTCAGGCAATGAATACTTCAGTCATTAAAAGTTATTGGCTTCCGCTTCAGTGTAGGCTAAGGCGATGTAACGACCAATGACACCGTCAAAGCCTTTCCAATCACGGTATTGCTTCAGCTTAGGCAACACCTTGTCTTTCATTTCACTGGCGCCAACGCCTTGTTTTTGCAACTCGACCACCGAGCCGTAGAGTGTTTCTAAAAACTCAAGGTAAATATCAGCTTGCTTAGGCCCAAACTTATAGTGACCCTGCACATAGTTGGTCGCTTGCGTGTCGGCTTTCAGTTTTTTAATACCTTCAATCGAACCCATGTAAGTGCCATCGTCCATGTGCGCAACCCGTCCGGTCATCACCATATCGCCGGCATAAACGGTTTTATCGGCGGTCACTTCTAAACAAATGTCCGAATCGGTATGACATTTACCGTAGTAGTGAACACGCAACAGGGTGTCACCCATATCAAAAACTTCACCGCCCTTTAACACTTGGTTCGGTGGGGTAATGACCGTGCCCGCAGTGGCGTTATTGGTAGCACGCGCTTGCATATTGACCCAAAACTCACCCACCCCTTCTTTCATGGCTTTGTGCATGTTTTCGTGTGCGTAAATTTCGACCGTTGGCCATTCTTTAACGAACGCATGATTACCCAACCAATGGTCACCGTGCATGTGCGAGTTAAACACCTTAACAACCGGCTTATCGGTCATTTTCTTGATTTGACGAATCAGCATTTCACCAATTTGCACCGAACCACCCGAATCAAATACCACCACCCCTTTTTGGGTGATGATGAAACCCATATTCGAGAACATGCCTTGGTTTTCGGGTGTTGGCTCGGGGTCTTTGGCAATAATGACATGACAACGAGCAGACACTTTGCTCGGCTTAACATCGGGAACGCGTGGACCTTTAACCACCATATCATCGGCGGCATAAACAGGCTTGAGCACCGAAAAACCCGCCATACCCGCCGACATGGCTAGGGCGCCTTTCAACAACTGACGACGCTGTACACCCAGCTTAGAATCTGTGTTACCCATTTTCATTTCCTCTTTTTTGTTCTCTCGTTCGCGCGTGGCACGCATTTTTCTTTCAGCGTATAATGTAGCCTAGCTGAGCAATTTAGACAATGGATAAGCCTGTGAATACCCCACCAAAAGACGATATTCAAACCACGATTGAACAATTGGTCGAGCGTTTTGCCTTTTTTAGCGATTGGAAAGACCGTTATCAATATTTAATTGATTTGGGTAAGAAGCTGCCCGCCTTCGATGACAGCTGGCAAACCGACGCCAACCAGATTCATGGCTGTCAGTCGCAAGTGTGGCTGAAAATTGAGCGCGAAGACAATCGTTACTACCTCCATGCCAAGAGTGAAGCCACCATTGTGGCCGGCATGATTGCGCTACTGCTGTGGGTTTATAACGGTCGGACTAAGGAAGAAATTTTAACCACTCCCTTAGACTTCTTAGGTAAAATTGGGTTAATGCAACACCTGTCACCCAGTCGAGCTAATGGCTTGTACAATATGATTAAACACTTGCACAGCCACTTGCACAAAGACGCTTAATACTCAATCAGCTTCTTCTTTAGCCACCTGCTCCTGCTCACGACGCACACGCGCCAGCAGCGGCTTGATGGTGGCATCCAGCGCCATCGCCTGAAAGCGCAAGGTTTCGACAAAACGTGCCGCCGATAACGATAAGGCTTTGCCTTTCGGCCACACCAAATACCAGTAACGTTCTACCGGAAAGCCTCGAATGGGCAGAATACGTAATTCTCGCCGCTTTAACTCTTCCCTAACCGTGTGCATAGACACCACCGAAATGCCCAAGCCCGATAAAACCCCCATACGAATGGCCTCGTTAGAGCCTAATACCATACGCACATTGGGCTCGTAGCCCATATCGTGAAATACCTGCTCTATCTGCGCCCGAATACCCGACCCGGATTCGCGCATGAGAAAAGGCACACCAGCCAAATCGTTAATGGTTAACAAACGCCCGTCGGGCAAATCGAAATCACGTTTGGCGATAAACACTAAGGGATTAATGGCCAGACGCTCCGACATCACCGGAATGGATTCTGAAGGCTGCCCTAGAATGTAGATATCATCTTGGTTATTCGCCAGACGCTCCAACAAATGCTCACGATTCACTACTTCTAGCATAATGGTGATGTTGGGATACTGCTCTAAAAAGGATTGCATCACCTGCGGCAAAAAATATTGCGCGGTAGAAATGACAGCAATGCGTACCCGACCGCCTTCTAAGCCTTTTAGGTTATTAATGCGTTCTTCTAAATGCTCAAATGCGGTTAAGACTTCGCGACAAACGCCTGCCAGCTCGTGACCTGCGTCGGTTAAGTACACCTCTTTACCTACCTGCTCCGTAAGGGGCAATCCCACCGCCTCTACCAGCTTTTTGACCTGCATCGAAATGGTGGGTTGAGTGAGGTGCATTTCTTCCGCTACACGGGTAAAGCTGTTCAAACGCGCCAAAGCTTCAAAGACTTGTAACTGACGCAGGGTGGCGGCGCGGGTGATGCGACCTAATATGGGCTTATGCATAAAGACTCGTTGTTGGTTTTATGTTGGCTGTTCATTACGACTCCGTTAACGCTTGCTTGAGCTGTTCTATGACCTTAGTCAAAACTTGTAAGCGTGCGTTGTATTTATCTTCTGCAGACACTAGGGTCCAAGGTGCAACCTCGGTACCCGTGCGGAAAATCATGTCATTCACTGCGGCTTCATAGTCCGACCATTTTTCACGATTGCGCCAATCTTCATCGGTAATCTTGTGTTGTTTATAGGGCGTTGCTTCGCGCTCCTTAAAGCGTTGCAACTGCATCTCGGGGCTGATATGCAGCCAAAATTTAATGAGAATGATACCGGACTGAACCAACTCTGACTCAAAATTATTGATTTCATGATAAGCGCGCGACCAGCTAGCGGCATCAGCAAACCCCTCTACCCGCTCAACCAACACGCGACCATACCAAGAACGATCGAACATCATCACCCGACCAGCTCGGGGCAATTCGTGCCAAAACCGCCATAAATAAGGATAGCCTCGCTCTTGTTCGGTCGGAGCGCCATAAGAAACCGCTCGATAGAGTCGAGCATCGAGGGCTGATGCCAAACGACGAATCGCTCCCCCTTTACCGGCGGCATCCCAACCTTCAAACACAATGAGTGTTGATTTTTTAGCGCGCCAAGCTTGCCAAGCCAAGCTGAACAATTCTTTATGCAAGGATTCAAAGGCTTTTTTATAATCGGATTTGCTGACGGTGAGCGTCAAATCAACGCTATCTAGTAAGGAGCGTCTGGCTGAGGGTGCATCGGGCAAATGAGGCGCACCGCCCCCGCGAATAAAGTCGTTTTGTGACTCTTTCGACCAACGCTGATGCGATTGCTGCGCCGTGAGCAAGGCATTGGCTAAGGTTTTTCCCACCGTCATGTCACGGTAGTTTGCATCTGTTGCTTCGACTAAATACCAAGGTGCTACGGCTGAGTCGGTGAGGCGCATCACCCGTTCGGCAATGTGCAAAAATTCAGGTCTCGATTTCAGGGCGCGTTTGCGCCCCACTTTACCCCAGCGATCATCGGGCGTATCGTCTTCTTGCGATAAACGCTCGCGTTGCACTGCTTCGGGCAAATAGAGCCAAAACTTGAGTAGGGTAATGCCTTCCAGCGCCAGCATTTGTTCCAGACTGCGTCGCTTTTCTAACGCCAATTCTAACTCGACATCACTCATATCGCTATTGATGGCATCGGTGAGCAAATCTCGGTACCAGCCACCTAAATGAATGGCCAAATGACCTTTTTGCGGCAAGGAACGCCAAAAGCGCCAGAAAAACGGGCGCTCTTGTTCTTCATCCGAAGGGTCCCAAAAGGTATGCGTTTTCAACCCACGCGGATCTAGCCAGGCATAGAGTCGATTCAACAGCTCAGCCCGACCTGAGCCGTCCAAGCCTTCGATAATAATTAATACCGCTTGCTCACCCCCGTGCATCAGCGATAGCTGACCTTGCAACAAGTCGGCACGCAACTTGGGTAATTCAGCGTCAAAATCCGCCTTACTTAACCAACGCCCCAATTCGGCAGCTTGAAACATGTCACTTTCCCTTAGATAATCGGTTACAAACAAGGATAGGATGGAACACAATCTGTCTAGGCAAGCCTGAATCCTGCCTATTACACCTCATACTGCCTCGCAAGAGTTTAATCTCTTTTTTGGAGTTAGCACCAGCTGAACATCCGATCGACCGCTCAATCACTAAGCAAGTAATAGCGTTAACTCCGCATCACTGCGCCTTAACCTCTGCCCCAAACTGTGCGCAATCGACTGCAAGATTTCAAAGGTTAGGGGTTGATGCGATAAGGCTAATTGGTCAAACTGTTGGCGCGACAAGACAAACACATCTAAGTCTGTTTGTGCAATCGCCGCATCTTCGCGCACATGCTGGTCTAAAAAGGACAAGCCTCCGAAAAAGTTACCCTGTCCCAAGGTAGCAATATGGTGCAAACGACGTCCGCCGCCAATCGGTGCATTAATATTAACCTGTCCACGACGGATGAAGTAAAGTTCATCGCCATGATCACCCACATCATAAACCTTATCGCCTTGCTTAAAATGTCGCTCCGTTAATAAACCACTTAACTCCTGCAGCGATGACTCACAGCTGTTTTTAAACACATCGATTTCTGCGATAGACAATAACGGCAAGTCAGCAGTCGATTGCTCACTGTAACCCAGCAACTGATTCTCGGACCATTCAATGGCTTCATCTAAAGTGAGAAACAGCTTAGTATTCATGCTATTGCCTATGACATTCAACTGTTTGAGCAAATCAACCATGTCATCGCCCTGTGCATCGGGAAGCTGACAGATCACCAAACAGCCCCCGCGTGCCGACAACATGGCATGAATTTGCGCCAACACATGCGCGGCAGTCACATCAATCGACTGAACCCGCAGCAAATCAATAATGACAACATCTCTGATGCGAGCTTCTTCAGCTAACTCGGCATACAGCTCTCGCGCCACGCCAAAAAACAGACTGCCTTGCAACTCGAAAATAACTGTTGAAGCTCCTTTTTGCTCCAACTTACGCACTTCCTCTTCTGTACGATACCAACTGGAAGAGCGCTGATTCATGAAACTTTTGCGTAAAATCGCACTATGCCCCACTTGCGCCCGCAAATAAAGCGCAATCGACAAAACGACGCCAATAACCGAAGCCGCGATCAGATCAAAACTCAAGCCCACGATGATCATAATGACCACCACGCCAAAATCCATAATCGTAGAGCGAGAAGTAATGAGTTTGAGTGCGTTCAAGTCGATCATACGCACGCCGATCACAATCAGCACCGCGGCCAGTGTCGCTTTAGGCAACCAGGCCAATAAGCCTAACAAAGCCACCAACACCACAAACATCAATAAGGCCGACACCAACACGGCATAACGCGTTTGCGCACCGCTGCTGACATTGACCATGGTCGCCCCCATGTTTCCCGAACCGGCGACACCCCCTACCGCGGCCGAGGCCATATTCGCTAAGCCTTGAGCCACCAACTCTTGGTTAGGTTCGTGATGACTGTGCGTAAACTGGTCCACGACAATCGCTGTTTTTAAGGTATCGATGGATAAGAGTACGGCGAGGGTTAAGGCGGACCCCATCAAAGTCGCGACTTGGGCTAGGGTAATATGACCAATAGCCAGCCAACGGTCATACATCATAGTCAGGTAACCTTCTAGCGACACGTCAAAAGAACCCAATACATAAGGATTATCGGCTAACTGACGCAACGACGGATGCCATATACTGAGCAAAAAATAACTGACAATGCCGACAGCCATACCCACCAAAGTCGCCGGCCAACGAGGTAAAAAACAACTGGTTACCCACATACTGATCGCGGTTAGCACACCGACACTGACGGCAATCCATTGCCAGTTTTCGGCACTGAGTAATTTGAGCCAAGATTCACTGGCGCTGACGCCGAGCAACGTGGGAAGCTGAGAACTGATGATAATGAGACCGACGAGCGTGAGGTAACCGCTGACCACGGTATGCGGAATGTACTTAATTAAGGATCCGACGCGCGTGAAACCAATGACAATTTGAAAAATACCCGTTAACACGCCCAAGAGCGTCATCAACAGAATAATCATTTCGGGACTGATGCCCTGCTGAACGGAAGTGATGACAAAGGCAGCCAAAACAGCCGCTGCGGGCGCACTAGGTGTGGTCATCATGCGATCGGTAGCGCCAAACAAACCCGCCACCAAGCCCAAACTAATGGCCGCGAGAACCCCAGCCAGAGCGCCCATCACAACATAATGACCACCTAAACCAAGGTAAATGGTCATACCAAAAGCAATGGATGCTGGCATCACAACCAGCATCGTAGACAGTGCAGCCCAACCGTCAGCAGCGATGGATAAAGGCTTCATCGACGCTTACTGAATTTTCAGGTAAGCAGCACCTTGCATTTGCAAATCGGCAATGGTCGCAACACCAGAGGGAGTGAGTCCGACCGTGGCATAAACTTTCGCTTTATCCAACGCAATTTCATCGCGCGTTTTATCGCAGAGCAAGGCCTTCACACCCCGAACCTTAACCAAGGTTTCTAAACGCCCTTTTAATTCAGCACGGCGCTTATCCAAGTCGGCATTGGTTACATAAGGCGTGCCTTTTAGGGGATCATCGGTGACAAAACGAATGCCATGACCAACGAACACCAGGGTGACTTCATAGTCGCGCAACTCATTTTCGTAAGCAGTGAGAATATTCCCAATCGAGGTCAGCGTGGCTGAATAACGCGTCACATCATTAAAATCGACGTGATACACCACTTTTGCCGGTGCCGAAAGCGCCACCGCTGAAAACAAAGTGGCCATCGACAACACTGCCACTTGCACAAAACGTTTCACAGTTGAAAACATAACCACCCCTTGTAACGATTGATTGAGCTGTCATTGTAACCCATGCTACGCCGGCTTCGTCATCAATTTCATTTATGCTTGTTTCAGTGCATCTAATGCTTGTTCGACCACATCGGCCAACTGCAAGAAGTCGCTGCGTGGATAGCTGCGCCCGCCCGACAATTTGAACGCCAACTGAGGCGCACTGCCTTCGATAATGTGAAATCCCCAATAATGCAGGGCGTGGCTGTAACGAATTTTGGCATCGTCTGGATGAATCAACTCAGCTAAATCATCTTCGGCTAGGTAGCTGTCTAACGCCGATTGCAGGTAAGCCAATAACACCTCGTTGCGTTTTTGAAACTCTTTACTGGCATCGAACTGATTAATCACCGCCAACAAACGCGCTTTGCTGTTCAGGCTGCGAATATGGGCAAAGGTGCGTTGAATGACATCACCATGTTTCGAGATACCCAGCGGATTCAAACTGGTCGGCATCAAACACACGTCGAGTCGTTTCATCAGTTTGACTGGATTTTCGGATAACACGGGCGAACAGTCGGCAATGACAATCCTCACATCAGGATATTGGCTTTCACGCCATTGCTCGGGCGTGAGCACACGAATCATGGCGCCCGCTTCTTGCTTGGTCACCGCTGGCACGTGCAATTCGGCGATGTCGTTTTGCCCCTCATTGGCAAACAGCTTGCGCAAGTTCTGATCGGGATCTAAATCGAGCAGCACCACCGACTGCCCCATGAGCGCAAAGGCACCGGCTAAATGGGCCGCAATGGTCGTTTTACCCACGCCGCCTTTAGCGGTAAAGACGCCAACATAGGCCGGCGCACTTGCAGTCAACACAGGCATAGCGCCCGCTTGCGCGAAAGGATAGGCTGACACAACCTTGTGTTTGTGCTCAGTCAGCAAAACCAATCGTTCCGGTGCATCCCGCATCACTTGCGTAATGGCCGCTTTGGTAAAACCGGCTGTAGAAGCCATGCAACCAATCAGCTTGTCGTCTTGTTGGCTTTCTAGGCTTTGCATGAATTTGTCGAGCTGAGCGGCGGTAACTTTGTCATCCGACTTGCGCATGCGTAACCACACATGCTGACCATTCAACACCAAGGTTGCGTTAGCCCATTTCGCATCCTGCCAGGACTCAACCAGCTCATACCCCTGTTTCAGCCAAAAATCGCTCAGATTTTGCCAGTCATGATCAGCTTGTGTTTTCATTGGTTTTTTTCCTATGATTAGCGAAGACAAACAACCTAAGCGACAAGCAACCCTCTTTAGGCTTGCTTGGCTTCCAGTTCTGACCACAAGGCCATGGCTTCCTCGATCGCTTGCTCTATTTGTTGCAGTCGTTGCTGAATCGCTTGCACTTTTGCACTGTCAGCAAAAATAGCCGGATCAGAAAGTTGCTCACCCAAACTGGTTTGCTCTGCTTCTAAGCCTGCAATGGTTTCGGGTAGTGTATCCAATTGCTTCTGCTCTTTGTATGACAATTTCACTTTTTTAACGGGCTGTTGCGACACACCCAAAGGAACACTGTCCACCGCTTTCACGGGTTTGAGGCTTTCTGCGGCCACTTGCGGCTCGGGCACATATTGATGCTTAATCATCGCCCAGTCTTCATAACCACCGGCGACCTCGACAATCCGCCCATCGCCAACGAAGGCCAAACTTTGTGTCACCACGTTATCGACAAAACTACGGTCATGGCTAACCAATAAGACGGTGCCCTGATAGTTTTGAATCAACTCTTCCAACAACTCCAAGGTTTCTAAGTCTAAGTCATTGGTTGGTTCATCAAGAATGAGCATATTGGCCGGCTTGGTAAAGAGCTTGGCCAATAACAGTCGCGCACGCTCGCCACCAGACAGACTGCCCACCTTGACGCGCGCACGATGCGGCGGGAAAAGAAAGTCTTCCAGGTAGCCCAAAATGTGTTTTTTCTGGCCATTGATTTCAATAAAATCGGTACCCTCTCGAACCGCATCGATGAGCATATCCTCATCATTCAGTACCGCACGTTGCTGGTCTAAATAAGCCACTTGCAACTGCGTGCCTGTTTTGACTGTACCACTATCGGGCTGAATTTCCCCCAGCACCAATTTAATGAAGGTGGTTTTACCCACACCGTTAGGTCCAATCAACCCGACTTTATCACCGCGTTGAATGAGAGTAGACACGTCTTTGAAAATCGTCCAGCCATCATAGGCCAAATTGACATTTTCTAGCTCAGCCACCAAAGCGCCCGATTTTTTACCGGTATCCACCGAAATTTTCGCCATCCCCTGACGGTTACGACGCTCCGCCCGCTCTCGACGCAACTGTTCCAACTGACGCACCCGTCCTTCATTACGGGTACGACGCGCTTTAATGCCCTGACGAATCCACACCTCTTCCTGCGCTAAATGTTTATCGAACAAGGCATTGGTGACTTCCTCGGAAGCCAACTCAGCGGCTTTACGTTCTTGGTAAACACTAAAACTGCCGGGATAACGACGCAAAACACCCCGATCCAACTCTAACAAACCATTGACCGTATTGTCTAAAAAGCGTCGATCATGACTAATCAAGATGACGGCACCGGCAAAATTCTTCAGTGTCTGCTCCAGCACCTCAATTCCCGCCACATCCAAATGGTTGGTCGGCTCATCGAGCAACAGCACATCGGGTTTGGCAATGAGAGCTTGCGCAATGGCCAAGCGTTTTTTCCAACCGCCCGACAAATCGTCCACCAAAATATCGCCCGCCAAACCAAAACTCATGATGGCTTCATCGACAGCGGCATCGACACGCCAACCATCGCGCAAATCGATTTGATGCTGCAAGTGCTGCATCTCTTCCATTAGGGCTTCATTTTCATAATCTTCTGCCATGGCAGCGGAAACCGCGTAATAGCGCTCTACCAATCCGGCCACTTCCGCCACCCCTTGCGTTAACACGCTCCGAATGGTCTCGCCTTCGCTAAACACGCTTTCTTGTGGCACATAAACCATATTGACGTCTTTTTGTACCACGCGCAGTCCGCTGTCTAACGGCTGAGTACCCGCCAGCACCTTAAGCATGCTCGACTTACCCGCACCATTACGACCAATCACCCCCAATCGGTCGCCATTTTCTAGGCTCAGATTTTCAGCATTGAGGAGAGGATTATCACCAAAGGCGAGGTGTGCTTCTTGCAGCATAAGTAAAGGCATGGGAAAGATTCCGAAAGAGTAACTATCAATAAAAGTTCATTTTAACCCTTATCGTTAACAAGGGGGCGTATTTCGACACAAAAGAACCGACTCTTAAAACACAGCTCCTCATTTTTTCGGTAGAATAGCAGGGTTTATGACACAAAAAAGCCGTCTGTGCAAAAACACGAATACGATTGGGCGTCCATTGCCCTAGCAGAGAGAAAAAGGATTGATTATGTTCGGACGGTTAAGAGGCTTATTTTCAAACGATTTATCCATCGATTTAGGGACAGCGAATACCCTCATTTATGTCAAAGGCAAGGGTATTGTGTTAGACGAACCTTCGGTGGTGGCCATTCGTGATGGCGGTGCAGGCAACCGTCAAATCGTGGCCGTCGGCAGTGATGCCAAACGCATGCTGGGTCGTACGCCGGGTAATATTTCAGCCATTCGTCCGATGAAAGACGGTGTCATCGCCGACTTTATGGTCACGGAAAAAATGCTACAGCATTTTATTCGCAAAATTCACTCGACTCGCTTTTTACGCCCTAGCCCTCGTGTGTTGGTGTGTGTACCTTGTGGCTCGACGCAAGTTGAACGCCGCGCCATTCGTGAATCGGCAGCGGGGGCTGGTGCGCGCGAAGTTTACCTAATTGAAGAGCCCATGGCAGCCGCCATTGGTGCAGGCATGCCTGTGTCAGAAGCGTCGGGCTCGATGGTGGTCGATATTGGTGGCGGTACTACGGAGGTTGCTACCCTCTCACTGAATGGTATTGTGTATTCCGATTCCGTTAAGGTGGGTGGCGATAAATTCGATGAGTCGATTATTGCTTACGTGCGTAAAACCTACGGCATGCTCATTGGCGAAGCAACAGCCGAGCGCATCAAGATGGAAATTGGTACCGCCTACCCAGAAGAAGAACCCAAAGAAGTGGAAGTACGTGGCCGCAACCTAGCCGAGGGTGTACCGCGCAGCTTCGTTATTAACTCTAGCGAAACCTTAGAGGCCTTACAACAACCCTTACAACAAATTGTTTCAGCAGTTCGTACAGCACTCGAACATACCCCCCCTGAACTGGGTGCTGATATTTCTGAACGTGGCATTGTGTTAACAGGTGGTGGCGCTTTGTTGCGCAATCTCAATCGTTTGATTGCCGAAGAAACGGGCATTCCTTGTGTCGTTGCCGATGACCCCCTCACCTGCGTCGCGCGTGGCGGTGGTCGGGCGCTTGAGTTAATGGATGAGCATGGCATGGAACTCTTTACCCACGAATAAGCAAGGGAACCCCCTTCCCTTTTAGGGTTTTTTAGAGGTCAACTCGGGTTTCATGAGGTCAGTACTGTAATGATGTCGGTTTCAGCGCTCAAAAATGTGAGCGCTCGCGATCAATGGCAATTTCTCATTGCCTGCGCCCTATCGCTGACGCTACTCATCGTTGATGAACAAACGCAACTGATGACGCAGGTGCGTATGGTGCTATCAACGCTGATGCAACCCATCGAGATGCTGGCCCGTTTGCCCGAAAACTGGGCATCTCAAGGCAATCAGGTCATCACTGACCAAGCCAGTCTGCGCAACGAAGTGGAACGCTTACGCAATCAACTGCTGTTACTGAATTATGAAAAGCAACAAGCGGCGCAAATCGTTAAAGAAAACGAACGGCTGCGTATGCTGTTGGGTGTGTCATCGCGCATCAATCAAGGAAAATTGATGATTAGCTCGGTCATTGACCACAACCCCAGCCCCTACAAACGACTGGTTAAGTTGAACAAGGGGCTATCCGATGGCGTTCAAACCGGCTTGCCAGTGATGGATGCGCACGGCATGATGGGACAAATTATGAGTAGCGCTTATCACGAAAGCGACCTGCTACTAATTACCGATGTCGATATGCAAGTGCCTGTGATGGTGCAACGCACTGGCGCAAGAGGCATTTTGCAAGGTAAAGGCGACAGCGATGAGTTAACCTTGAAATTTTTGCCCACCACCGCCAACATTCGTGAAGGAGATCTGCTAGAAACTTCGGGTATTGATGGTCGCTATCCCAGTGGCTTGCCCGTTGCCGAAGTGGTTGATGTCGAATCGCAAGCAGGCGCTATTTTCTGGAAAATCACCGCGCAACCCTTAGCCAAACTCAATACCAGCCGTGAAGTACTGATTGTCTTTGATGTCAAAAAAACCAGCGACAAGGAACAACAGCCATGATTTTTTCGGGCGGTGAAGGCACACAAGTTCATCATCAGCGCCACTGGGTCATTTGGCTCACCTTGCTATTGGCGGTTGTTTTGGACAGTTTCAGCTGGCCAGCCCCCTGGAGTAGCGCCATTCCCGACCTGGCTCCGTTGGTGTTACTTTATTGGGTGATGGCCATTGCACAGCGCAACTTCATCATTACCGCGGTTCTGTTGGGCATTGCGCACGATGTGCTCTACCACAGCAGTCTGGGTTCTCATGCGCTGATTTATTTGGCACTGCTTTATCCCATGCTGTTCATTCGCTTGCAATTACGCAATGGCACGCTGTTTCAAATGTCGCTCATTGTCGGGCTATGGATGCTCGTGCATCAAGCGCTCAGCTGGCTGTTACATTTGGGTCGAATTGGCAGTGAGCAGCAGCTTTCTTTTTGGTTGGCCAGTTTGGTCGCCATGCTATTGTGGCCATTGCTGTTCATTAGCTTGCGCAGCCTACGCCGCCACATGCGCGTGCGCTAAGTAACACCGAGCGTCAAGATCGTGCAATTCACCACTCGACACAGCGACAGCAAACGGGTTCGCCATCGTCTCATTGTTGCCCTGCTGGTGATTATGCTGATGATGATGATTTTGATGTTGCGCATGATCTGGTTACAAATCACCCACCACGAAAAGTATCAAGAATTAGCCGACGGCAATCGCATTCGCGTCGAACCCATCACCCCCATTCGGGGACGCATTCTCGACCGCAACGGTATTGTTTTAGCCGACAATCAAACCGTGCATGTGTTAGAACTGCATCGCGATGCGCTACCACGTCCGCGCACGCTTGAAGCAGTGAAAGCCAAACTGGAACAACTCAGTCCTTACTTTAGTAGTCTGGATGACGCCGCCATACGCAACCTCAGCCAACAATGGGCACGCATGAATCGTCATCAGCCGTTCATCATCACACGCATCAGTGAAACCGAAGCGGCTCGCTTCGCTGTCGATGAATGGCAACATCCCGGCTTTTCCATTAATGCAGTCGCCCAACGCACCTATCCGCAAGGAAAAAGAGCCTCGCACGTAGTCGGTTATGTCGGGCGCACTACTCTAGAAGACTTAAAAACACTCGACCCCGAAAACTACCGCAACACCGACTTCGTCGGTCGCAGTGGCGTTGAACAAAGCTACGAAGCCGATTTGCACGGCCAAACGGGATTAAGATATTTAGAAGTCGATGCCAAAGGACGTGTCATTCGAGAACTGGAACGCCTGCCCCCGACTTCAGGCAAAGACCTACTCCTCACCTTGGATTTACCGCTACAAACCTTTGCCGAAGACTTGCTCGGCAGTCGCAAAGGCGCTATTGTGGCCATCGATCCGCGCACGGGAGGTGTGCTAGCCATGGCTTCCACCCCCACCTTTGATCCCAACCAATTTATCGTCGGCATGTCCGGTCAAGACTATCAGCAACTGATTACCGACCCCAGCAAGCCCCTACTCAACCGCGCCACCCAAAGTCGCTACCCTCCCGGTTCGACCATTAAACCCTTTATGGGCATTATTGGTTTAGAAGCCAATACCATTAGCGCTAAAACGCGTAAATATGCAGGTCCTGCTTTTGAATATAAAGGCATGATTTATCGTGACTGGAAAAAAGAAGGTCATGGCATGGTCGATTTAGACATTGCCATCACCCAGTCCTCCGACGTTTTCTTCTACGAACTGGCACTCGACCTCACCATCAACCGCATGGATACAGGGTTACAACAATTTGGTTTTGGTGAAAAAACTGGTATTGATCTCAATTCCGAATCAGCCGGACTCAGACCCAACCCAGCCTGGAAGCGTCGAGCCTACAACAAACCTTGGTATCCTGGCGAAACGATTATTGCCGGTATTGGTCAGGGCTATATGTTGACGACGCCCTTGCAACTGGCACATGCTACCGCCACCCTCGCCATGCAGGGCAAAGCCTTCAAGCCGCACCTAGCCCAGCAAGCAGAAAGTGTCTTAGAACCGATTAGTTTGAAAAACCCCGCTCATTGGCAAACCGTCATCGACGCCATGGTCAATGTCATGCACGCCCCCAACGGCACGGGTAAAAAAGGCGGTGTGCTTGCCAATACCATCATGGCCGGCAAAACGGGTACAGCGCAAGTCGTCGCTTTTGCTAAAGACGCCAAGTACAACGCCGACTTATTGCCGGAAGAACAACGTGACCATGCCTTATTTGTGGGTTTTGCGCCAGCGAAAGACCCCAGTATTGCCATTGCCGTGATGGTCGAAAATGGCGGTTCGGGTGGTGGCACAGCCAGCCCGCTAGCTGGACTCATGGTCGATTTTTGGTTAAAGCGCCAAGCGCAAACGAGTCATTCGCCATGACCCTGATAGACAGTTCACCCAACCAGCGCGCCCAATGGCGCTTTTATCTTGACCCTTGGTTACTGCTGGGCATTCTGGCTCTAGCCAGCTTTGGCAGCGTGGTGGTTTATAGTGCATCCGATGGTGATATGGCCTTCGTTGAAGCCCATTTAACCAAACTGCTACTGGCCATGGTATTGATGATGGTGGCGGCGCAAGTGCCGTTGAATTGGTATCGTCAGTTTTCCGTGCCCTTGTACTTAATTGGACTCGCGTTACTATTGGCGGTGATGTTTTTTGGCGAAATCAGTAAAGGCGCACAACGCTGGCTCGACTTTGGCGTGTTTCGTTTTCAACCTTCAGAGATTATGAAGCTGGCCATGCCCGCGACCATTGCTTGGTTATTAGCCAAGCAATCTCTTCCCCCTAGCTGGTCACAACTGGGTATCGCTTTGCTGATTTTGCTCATTCCGGTCGCCCTCATTGCCAAACAGCCCGACTTGGGTACCGCCATTTTGGTGGTGGTATCGGGCGGTGCGGTCATCTTCTTCGCCGGTCTGTCTTGGAAGCTGATTACCGCCATCCTGGCCTTTATCGCTGTCAGCGCACCCATTGCTTGGAATTTCTTACACGACTACCAACAGAAACGGGTACTGATGTTCCTCGACCCAGAAAGTGACCCACTCGGTGCGGGCTATCACATCATCCAGTCTAAAATTGCCATTGGCTCTGGCGGACTAGAAGGCAAAGGCTGGCGTAATGGTTCACAAACACAACTTGACTTCCTGCCCGAAAGTCACACCGACTTCGTCTTTTCCGTATTAGCGGAAGAATGGGGGCTGCTCGGCGTTAGCCTGCTCCTCACGCTCTATGCTTTTGTTATTCTGCGTGGTTTGTACATCGCTTGGTATGCGCGCGACAGCTTCGGACAACTGATGGCGGGCGCCATTACCATGAGTTTTTTCATTTATGTGTTCATTAATATTGGCATGGTATCTGGGCTACTACCGGTGGTGGGTGTGCCCTTACCGATCATCAGTTACGGCGGTACCTCACTGGTCACGCTCATGCTCGGCTTCGGTATTCTCATGTCCATTCATGCCGAACACAAACGTCAGGCAAAGCGATTGCATCAGACTTAAGCACGCTCAAAAAAATTTAGAGGGCTGGAGGCAATACTGTTCATTTAACCGTTCGTGGTGAGCCTGTCGAACCACGGCTTGCTTACCTGTATCCCTTCGACAAGCTCAGGGCGAACGGAAATATTCTTTAAGTGAACAGCATTGGGGCTGGAGGTTTGATTCAGACCTTCCTTAAATGGCTTCAGTCACAGGGTGGCATCTGTTAAAATGCCAGTATGTTTTGTTTACGGTAAAAGGATCGAATTTCATGTACAACCCCTTCTCAACCGTTAAAACGCGTTTTATTGGATTATTCATTGGCGTCATTGCCTGCTACTCGGCATCCAGCATCGCTGATAGTGTTGTGGTGCCCGATCCACCCCAATTAGCGGCCAAATCGTGGATTATGGTCGATTATGACAGTGGTCGCGTGTTAGCTGAATCCAACTCTACCATGCGTGTTGAACCTGCCTCACTAACGAAAATTATGAGCAGCTACATCATCTCGCGCGAATTAGCGAATAAACGCCTCGCCATGAGTGATATGGTCACCATCAGTCAAGAAGCGTGGAAGCAGGAAGGCTCTCGCTCGTTTATCAATGTCGGTGCGCAAATTCCGGTAGAAGTGCTGGTGCACGGCATGATTATTCAGTCAGGCAATGATGCCACAGTGGCATTAGCCGAAAAAGTGGCGGGCAGTAGTGAAATTTTTTCGCAACTGATGAACGAACACGCCAAACGCCTGGGTGCCAAAAATACTAATTTTGTTAACCCAACCGGCCTACCCCATCCCGAACACTACACCACCGCCGAAGACATGGCTAAAATCGCCATCGCCGAAATTAAAGAATATCCCGAAATTTATAAAATTTACGCCAAAAAAGAATACACTTGGAACGGCATTAAGCAACACAACCGTAACCGTCTGTTGTGGCAAGACGAAAGCGTCGATGGCATGAAAACGGGGCATACCAATTCAGCCGGCTATTGCTTGGTTGCCTCAGCCAAACGCGGCGACATGCGCTTGGTCACCGTTATTTTAGGCGCTGACAGTGAAAAATCGCGCATTCAAGAAACGCAAAAACTGCTGAACTACGGCTTCCGATTTTATGAAACGCATCAGCTTTACCAAGCCGACCAAGTGTTACAACAAGTACGCGTTTGGCAGGGTCAAGGTGACGAAGTGGCGATCGGCACGCAACAGGCCTTGCACCTGACCGTACCACGTGGTCAGTACGAAAAACTCAAGCCTATCATTGAATTTCAACCTGATTTAATTGCCCCCATTCAAAAAGGGCAAACCATTGGCACGCTAAAGGTGACCTTAGCCGACAAAGAACTGGCCACCTTGCCCCTAGTGGCCATGAGCGACGTAGCCGAAGGTGGGTTTTTCAAACGGGTGATTGACCAAGCAAAACTGGCCATCATGCGTATGAGCAAATAACAAGGAAATCGATTATGCAAGAAACCAATATTCATTCGCTACCCGAAGATCCGAAAGAAACGCTGCTGGAGTTTCCCTGTTCGTTTGCGGTTAAAGCCATGGGGCGTTCTGGCAGTGATTTTGATGCGTTAGTTGTTAGCCTAATGCGTCCTTTCGTACCCGACTTAGGAGAAGGTGCCGTGAAAACCCGCCCGTCGAAAGCGGGCAACTTCACAGCGGTCACTGTCACCTTTACCGCACACAGTAAAGATCAAATCGATAATGTTTACTATGCACTAACCGGACATCCCGACGTGCTTATGGCTCTGTAAATTTGCTCATTGTTCGACTGCTCGGCTGCCAAGACTATCAAAGCGTGTGGCAACGCATGCAAGTTTTCACACAGCATCGCGATGAGCAAACGCCAGATGAGCTTTGGTTGTGTCAGCACCCCCCCGTCTTTACCCAGGGACAAGCCGGTGATGCCAGCCACCTAGGTCAGCTGGGCGGTATTCCGTTAGTCAGCACCGACCGAGGTGGTCAAGTGACTTATCACGGCCCAGGGCAACTGGTTTTTTACCCCTTGTTTCAGCTGAATCGCCATGCCTTGGGGGTCAAAGCTTTTGTCGAACAATTAGAAACCATCGGCATGGCGCTGTTGGCTTGCGGTGGTATTAGCGCCAGCCGATTAGCAGGCAAACCTGGACTCTATGTTCATGGCGACAAAATTGCTTCGTTAGGACTTAAAATTAAACGGGGTTGCAGTTATCATGGCATGTCGATCAACATCGATATGGATTTAACCCCGTTTCAGCGCATTACCCCTTGCGGCTTAACGGGCATGAACATGACACAATGGTCGGCACACGCCCCCACACCCGACTGGCACTGGCTTTGCCAACAACTCATCCACATCGTCGAACAGACTTTTCATTATTCATCGCTTAGACTTGAGGCTCAGGAAACATCATGGCACTGTCCGACATCCCCGTAGTGACCACCCGTCCTTACGCACTGGCAGAAAAAAAGGTTAAATCCTTACGGCTCGATCACGACCCCAGCGCACCGCGTAGCCAAAAACCGCGTTGGATTAAAGCGCAACTGCCCAAAGCACAAGACATTCACCGCATCAGTGAACTGAAAAACATCATGCGCGAACAAAAGCTTCATAGTGTGTGTGAAGAAGCCAGTTGCCCTAATCTGCCAGAATGCTTTGGTCATGGCACCGCCACCTTTATGATTTTAGGCGATATTTGTACGCGAAAATGTCCGTTTTGCGATGTCACTCATGGTCGCCCCAATGCGCCGGATGCCGATGAACCGCGCAAACTGGCCGAGACCGTTGCCCGCATGGGACTGAAATATGTGGTCATAACCTCAGTTGACCGTGACGACTTGCCCGATGGCGGCGCAGGACATTTCGCTGCTGTCATTCGCGCCCTACGCGCCACCTGCCCTAATCTCACCATTGAAATTTTAACGCCCGACTTTCGTGGTTGTTTAGAAACCGCCGTCGAGATTTTGGTACAAAACCCGCCCGATGTGTTCAACCACAACTTAGAAACCGTACCCAGTCTTTACCGCCGCGTTCGTCCCGGCGCCGACTATGCCCATTCGTTACGCTTGTTACAGCAAATCAAGCAACGCTTACCGGCAGTACCAACCAAATCCGGACTAATGCTAGGTGTGGGTGAAACCGACGCAGAACTGCTGCAAGTCTTACAGGATTTACGCGCTCATCAAGTCGAATGGCTCACACTAGGGCAGTATCTGCAGCCAACGCCGCATCACCTACCGGTAGAGCGTTATGTCACCCCTGAAGCCTTCGATGCCTTTGCCGAGCAAGCCAAGGCACTGGGCTTTGTGCAAGTGGCATCTGGTCCCATGGTGCGTAGCTCTTACCATGCCGATTTACAGGCTCAGGGGAAGTTAGTGTGAATTCGAACGCTAATTGCAACTCTTGATCGATAAATGCAACTTTAGAACGCTAATTGCAACTACTGGGGTTAGAAAATGGCACAGTTATCCTCTATTCCTGCAATCGCTGAATTTCCCATTGGCAAGTGGAGACTTCAGTGGCTCGGTCGAATTAACAGAAATGATAACGTGCAGACAGAACCGACTATCGAAGTGATTCTGCATCCTATCGGTAATGAAAAGCAGAAACCGATTGCTCCGCTCATTGGTGTTGGTCAATTACCGTTACTGACGATCGGCAGCATTTGGGAAAATAAGCACAAAATCGCTGAAACGAGCGGCGAGATTATTTCGATTCCAAGTATTAACATCAATCAGCATACGACTCACATTATTGATGCTTGGGAGCGTTTTCCGAATGATCAGGATAAATACATCATTCCACCTTACGAGTGGTCAACCAAGTCACCAACGCATTGCCTCGCTATTCATTACAACAACGATCCTTATGGCATTATTATTCCTTGTGCCGAACTTGCCCGCTTTTACTATTGCCGTAGCACCGATTTAAGCCTCGCTGCGTTCAATGGCATTTATAACTCTGAGCTGCATAAGATCATTAATCCGCAAGAGACGGATTTAACGGTGAATCCACCATCGATTCACCTCAGAAAGTGGTTTTCAAATAAAGATGCTTGGGTGATTGGACGGATATTACTGTCTCACGAAGCAAAACAAGGTGTGAACCTAATCTACAAAAGCATTCAAGCGTATGCAGCAAACAAGGGCATGCCAGCACCTTTCAAATGCGATTTACCCTTTGTTGGCAACACAACACTCAAGGCAAGAGTTCATAAAATACAACTACCCAATGGTGGTGTTCGTTATCTGGTACTTGAGTTGATTGAGTGCGGTGGTGTTTTCCCTTATAGCGATTTAGAAGTCGGTCGCGATAATCCCGGTCTAGGGGATAAATCAGCCGATGACCTAGAGCCTGAATCCGATGGTACAACGAGACCTCACTGGCTAAGACAGGGAAAGCCTAAAGCGCACAATATCCCGCTGCAGAGCCAGCAAGAAACCAACAAAAGTATCT
>CAZBQD010000023.1:0-30827 GCA_964493995.1 uncultured Francisella sp. | reverse complement strand
CCGAATCCATTTTGGCGTTACTACCGGCCAATAAAAACAAGAAGTTTTCGGCATCAGGGTAATCCGCATTCCAGCCCCAACTAAAAATCTGGGCATTACCTGCCAACATTTTTTCTTGAAAGCGATTGTAATCTGTTGATCGAATGACTAATTGAATACCCAGCTTAGCGAACTGTTTACGCATCCAATCCAGCTGCGCCTTATCGTCTGCTCCCGTACTGACCGTATCATAATAAAGCACCAACGCCTTACCCGTCGCAGGATCGATACCATCGGCATAACCCGCTTTGGTCATTAAGGCTTTCGCATCCGCTAAGGGACGACGCTGACACTGACCCGCTTCACCCACATGGGTAATGGGGTTGCAGTCCGTACTGGCACCAGCAATACCGGGAGGAATGAGTCCTTGCGCCACCACGCCACGCCCATTCAAGAAAATGGCAATTTGCTCCTCGTAATCAATGGCGATGCTAATCGCTTGGCGTAAGTATTTTGCTTTGTCATTGCCTTGCCCAATGACCGGGTCACGCATATTAAAACCCATATAAGAAGAACTGGTGGCGACACTAGAAACCAATTGCATATTTTTAGCACGCATTTCAGCCGTTAACGAAAGCTTACCTTGTTCATTTAACTGAATCGCTTGGTCAAACACTTCACTGGAAACCCCAGACGCATCATAATAACCCTGCAAAAACTTCGCCCAATAAGGTACGGCTTCTTTTTCTAACGCAAAAACCACCCGGTCGATAAACGGCAGCGATTTACCTGCATCAGCCAAAAGCGCTTTAGGTACGTCAGAACCCGCTTCGTGCGGATAACTTTCAGCATGAAAATGAGGGTTCCGTTGCAGTACCATACGACGATTGGGATTATTTTCAGCTAAATAATAAGCCCCCGACCCAACAGGCAACCAAGACCAGCTTTGATTCGCTTCTTTCATACCTGGCTGGGCATAATAGGCATCGACTTCCCAAGGAATGGGGGCAAAAAACGGCATGGCCAGCCAATAAATAAACGGCGGATACTGCCCTTTAATACGAATAATCAAAGTGCTTTCATCAACCACGTTAACGCCCTGCGGGTTGAACTGACGATAATCCCGCCACTCACTCGATTTGGGCAGCTTGGCAAGCGTGGCTACCTGCGCTTCTAGTCCGACAATTAAGGGCATCATCATGTCTAAAATGGGGGAACCATTGCGTCTATCACTCATACGCGCAATGGCATAGGCTAAATCGGTCGCTGTCACTTTGCGCTTTTGACCCGCAAACGCAGGATGATGTGCATAAACCACATCATCACGCAAATGCAAAGTGTAGCTGCTGGTATCACTGGCAGCATCATAATGCACGGTGGGCATTTGCGTTAAGATGAGTGGCTCTAGCTGATAAGGTCGCTTGAGATAATGATACTGTAACGGCGGTTCAACGATATTCGCTAAAAACACCCACTCATTGCTGCTGTAAGACTTAACGGGATCAAGGGTTTTGGGTGGTGCAGAAAAAGCCGAAAACAAGGTATTTTCATGCACCCAACCTCGCGGGTAAGGATTATTCCAGGTTGCCTGAGCGCTCAAACTGACGATGCAACTGAATACTAACCACCATTTCATAGGCTTAACTCATTCCTTGCCGATTGATTTAATTGCTGTTGTAACGCTGGCCAGTTGGGTAAAAACTGGGTCATCAGGGCATGAAAACGCGGTGTATGATTGCGCTCTAATAAATGCACCAACTCATGCACCATAACATATTCAATACATTCACCGGGCATTTTCGCCAACATTAAACTCAGCCAAACGCGTTTATCGCGCGTGTTGCACGTACCCCAACGCGTTTTCATGTCTTTAACGCCCCAGTCTAAGGCCTCCACGCCCATGATCGGTTGCCATTTGGCTAAGAGTTCATGGATGCGTTGCTTTAAGGTTGCTCGATAAAATTGCGCCATCACTTTTGCTTTATGCTCGCTACTCGCCCCTTTTGGAACTTGCATAACCAAGTGTTGCTGTGCCTCATCCATCGTTACGCTGGAACGGCTGCGTTCAGACTCGACCACCACTAAGCGGTAAGGCTTACCCAAATAAGCATGTTGCTCACCGCTAATCCACGTTTTTTCCTGAACGACGGGACGCAGTGCCAAAGCGGCCTGTTTGGCTCGAATCCAATCCAATCTCGGTTGTAAACTGCTTTTAATTTGCGCGTCGGTTAGGTGCATGGGGGCAGATACTTCTACCTTACCGCTTGGTGGTCGTAAACGCAAATGCAGATGCTTAATGGGTTTGCGTGTGACTTCGATGTCAAGCCCATCTAGCTGCAACCAACTCGGTGCTAGCACTTTTGGCTTTAGCAAAGGTTTTTTGCCCGATAGCAACCCGTTTAACCAAGACATCACCGTGGGTTACCCTTTCAAAAACCCAAGCCTATGAGACTAAGCATAATTTACATTCATCACGCTTGGTACAGAAACGCGCTGTACCGGCAAAGCCAACAACATCGACTCAACACTTAAATGATAGTCTAATGCCTCCCACTCAATGCCTGTGCCGTCGCAGATTAAACGATAGTCTTTAATCTGTTTAATGCTGGCATTAAGCAATTCGGGATACCAATCTAGGGGCGTTGAAATACGTCGCCCATCTACAAGATCAACATGCAAAAACTGTTCGTCAATGTGGACTTGTTTAGCGGTTAAACCATTCATTCCATTTCTCCTGAAATTCAGCTTGATGTGCAGCAACTAATGCCAAGCACATTTTAAGCTCTTGTTGCTTAAAGGTTGAATTGACCACAATCAAGGTTGCAATTTCAATTTTAGCCCATGCATCACCTTTTAACACATGAACATGCGCAGGCTCATGATCGTTGGCATAAAAGAAAAACTTAAAGCCTTGTTCGAAAAGTAGTGTTGGCATATTTACGCTCTCAAAAACCCAAGCTCGTACACCTGTGGGCGCAACTTTTCGGTTAGGGCTTTGTAGGCTTGCTCGAAGGGTTCAAAACTCACAGGGGCATAATCGTCGCTTTCGTTGCGTTTTTTAAGGGCGTTGCGGATTTGATACCAGCCAACATCGGGGCGATTGAGTTTGTACTCGTCGCGCACCGTGCGGTTGTCGGTGTGTAAGAAGTAGGCTTGCCAGAGTTTTTTGCCTGCTTCTAAGACAGCAGTGGATTCTTCAAATAAACCCCTCACCCTAGCCCTCACCCTAGCCCTCTCCCTTAGGGAGAGGGAAGCTACTGAGTCGTTATCACTGTCCGCAGTCAGTGGCATTACCCGAGACTTGCTCCCTCTCTCCTTGAGTGCCATCGTTTGCGACTTGCTCCCTCTCCCTAAGGGAGAGGGTTGGGGTGAGGGATAGCCAACGCCACAACACATATCCCAAACGATATAGTCTTTTTGCCAGTTTTTACCCAAGGTTTCGCTTAATTTATCGTAGGCTTTATCCACCACGTGCAAGGGGGTGTAATAAGCGCCCTTAAAGCTGCGTTCATCGAGTGGAATTAAACTATCGCGACGTTCTAAGAGATAATTACGATATTCGGCTTTGGGTGGGCGGTGATAAATCGCCCAAAAGCGACGATAACCTTCTTTATTGCCTAATTCGTACACATTACCGGCCAACATAAAAGCAGGTGCGCCGTCGATATGAATGAGCTTGGCGGGCAGGTCTTTATGGGTCGAAACCGTGCCATCGTTCATAATGTCGGCAAAAAACAGCAAGGCGTAGTCTTCGACCGCAACACCGCAAAGCTCTTGCCCAATCATCGCTACCCATTTATCGAAGACTTGTTTGAGGTTGTCGGGGGTAATTTGCGTGCGGATAATATCGCCCGATTTAATGGCGAGCTTGACGGTGGCAATGAACTCTTCTTCGTGCGTGGCAATTTTGAACGACACAAAATAAGTGCCGATAAAAGCCGATACCGCATCAAGCGCTTCTTGCGTGTATTGGCTGGCCGACTTGCCCCATTTAATGGTTTTCTTTTCTAGGAAAGGCAACACATCGGCGGTTTTCATAATGGCCGCTTTTTCAGTGTCGATGACCGCTAAAAACGGCGGCACAGCTTCGCCAGCATTGAGTGCCACTTGCACATAATGCAATAGCTGAGTAAACATGGCGTAGCTGCTGTGTTTACCTGTGTCTTTTGCTTCAAACCAGATTTCGTTGGTCTGAATGTCGATTAAGCCTTTGGTGAAGCCTTTCAGCCCCAGCGCTTTGATGTAAGCGTCTTTAACATCTTCTTCCGATTTGGCTTTTTTGAGTTGCTCGTACAGCATAACGTCTCTTTCTGTCTATTATTATAGCAAGCATTATAAAGCAAAACGCCAACTTTACTTAACCAAGACATCACGCCACCACACCCAACGCCTGCAATAACTTAAATCGATGTTCCGTAAAATAGGCGAACTGGGACGTCAACCAAGTTAGCTGCTCAGGCTCACTCTGCTCATCGGGAAAGATGCCAACCAGACGATCTTTTCTCTGCCATAGCCAATGCGCCCAGCACTCAGCATCAACGACTTGCGTTGCTTCATAAGCCAATAGCCCTAACTGTTGCAGTCGAGAGACTTGTACACCACAACCTGCCACCGTGCTGGCTAAGTAAGCAATACGATGATCTTGCCAAGCGTATTGCATCAGCTGCCGATTCAAACGCTGAGAAGGCTGCGTTAATTCGTCTGTGATCTGCACATTAGCAGGATGAATCGCGCCCATAGCGGTTAAGGCTGCCAGTAAGGGAATTAATTCCAGCACGGTCATGGACTGTTGCGGATTAAGTTGATTAATCTGCGCAAGCAAACTGGCAACCGATTTGGCAGCATAATCGTTGCTCGCAAGCCATTGCAGACAGTGCGCCGTGATGGGTTGTGGTAAGTCAAAACTGCCCAAATCGCCCTGAATTTGGGACGTAATGGCAGATACAGGATGCAGCAACACCAGCTGAGTCGATAATAAGGCTTGGGTCTGCTCCTCTGGCGTCAGTCGTTGCGGACGCTTCTGCCAAATATCACGTCTAAACGTCTGATTACGTAGCACATCGGCATAACTTTCGCGTAATGTGCCTTCTGGCAAGCCATTTAACCAAGCTTGTTGTTCCGCCGTAAAGTGACAATCGGTGAGTAGTTCAATCGCATCCGCGGAGCAGGTAAAAGACAAGCCCGCTTGTGCTAACCAGTCGGCGGTATCGTGAAAACTCATCGGATGCCAAGCATGTCCAAGATATTCATGCGATAAATAGCGCGGGTTTTCTTGTGCTAAAGACTGCCACCAATCGACTAAACTGGGTTCACTTTCCACATAACGACTCAATGGCATGGCACTTTGCAGCACGGCCAAAGCCGCTTGTAGCCCATCATCGGCATGGTCTGAAAAAGATTGTGCTGTGTGGTGAATCAGTCTTTGCAGGGGCAAAATCGGCGCACAACCCGGTAAGGTATTGTGTGATAGGTAAACCATGCCATCATCACTTAAAAATCGCTCGATAATCGTTAATATCTGTTGACGAATTTCAGGAGCAACCCAGCTCCACACACCATGCAAGCTAATGGTTTGAAAGGTTTGTTGGTTCGTGGTTAAAAACTGAGCGAAATCGGCACAGGCTAATTCGGCTGACACACCAGACGCATTGAGTAGCTGCGTTAAATTATCAACCTGTTCGGGCATAAAATCGACACCGACTTGACGCTCTGAAGTGGCAGCTGCGGTAATGGCTAGCCCCAGCCCTTGTCCGAAACCCAGCTCACAATGCAAGGCATCAGCACTGGCAGAAGGTGTCTTAAATCCAGCCAGTAACTGCACCCATCGTAAGGATGCGGGGTGTTGCTGGCGAAAATAGGCATAAATATATTCAGAAGTGGCTAGATAGCCTTGATTGGGATCAGTTTGCATCAAACACTACTCATCATCACTTGCGTCTGCATTCATCGTTGTTTGCAGTCGTGACTGCAATAGCGTTTCCACTTGCTCAATGCGTGCTTTGCAAAAGGTATAAGCTGCCATCGCTTCATCAATCATGGGTAATAATTGGTCAATATCAATGCGTTCCTGACGACTTAGTTGTGTGGCAATCTGTTCTAGCTTTTGGTAGTTTTCTGCATAGTGTTGACTGTTCGACATCTTATTCTTCCTGATGTGATAAGGTAAGTGAGTGTGGCTGTGGATTAACGGTTAGGTTTCCGTCACTAAACGTCAGCGAGAAATGGCTGAGCTTTGCAGCTTCTTCAGCAGAAGTCACCACCTGCCCCACTTCGTTACGTGCCAATAAATAACCCTGAGCCAATAATCGTTTCGGGTGCATAGACTGAACAAGCTGATGAAAATGATTCAACGCTTGATGTTGCTGGTTAAGCTGTTGCTGAGCGGCGGGTAATATCCATGATTGCCATTGTGTCAGCTGTTGCTGGTGACTTTGACAGTGATGCTGCGCACTCCAACTTAACTGCGTTTGCCAATGATTGAGTTGTTGGGCTTGCGCTTTAAGCGACAAGCGAGCGCTCTGTTCACAAGAATGCCAATAACCGATAAGTTGTTGCTTAGCTCGATACAAGTGCTGCTGACTGCGTTGCTGAATGTGGTTTTGATGCTCATTAATGGCGGTTCGTGCTTGTTGTAATTGCCAAGCGGTGGTTTGTTGAATGCGTTGCCAGGCTGTGTTGGCCGACTGAGCGGCATCGATAATGTGCTGTCGAATAAAGGCAATGCTTTTGCTGGGCGTGTCAAAACGAGCGAAGGCCACTTCATCTAAAATGGTCGAGTCACGCTCATGACCAATACCCGTTAGTACCGGTATGGGAAAACGACAAACCGCTGTGGCCAGACTTAACTCATTGAGAAACATCAAATCCTGTTTCGCACCGCCACCGCGAATGATGACTAAAGCATCATAAGCGCTCTGTTCATGAGCCTGCTGAATTTGCGTCAGGGCTTGCGTCAGTTCAGCCACCGCACTCACGCCTTGAAAGCTGGCATGATAATAGTCAAACTCACACAACCCCACGGCGGTGAGTTGGTTGGCATCACTGCGAAAATCACCCAACCCGGCTGCTTGCGCCGGTGCTAAAACGGCGATTCGGGCAAAATCACGAGACAGCGGCTGCTGTTTATTGAGCATCCATAATCCTTGCGTTTTTAACTGCGCTCGAATCTGTTGTAACTTGGCTTCTTGATCGCCCAGCGTAAAACTGGGATTCATATCGACCACATTGAGCGATAGTCCAAAACGGGCATGAATACTGAGTTCAACACTCAGCAAGACACTCATACCCGCCGCCAGCTGTTGTCCTGTAATCTGTTCAAAGTGGCTTAATAAGCGCTCGCGATAACTCGACCAAATCGTTGCTTTCACTTGGGCTAATTGCTGACCTTGTACCGATTCAGCCAAGGTTAAATACACATGACCTTGACGTTGCCCCAGTTCGGTAATCTCTGCCACTACCCACACGGCTTTAGGCAAGGCGAGTTGTAGCGCACGATGCGCTTGACTCATTAATTCCGATAAACGCACCCCGGCAGCGGGCTGTGCCGTGCTGGTGGTCACATCTGCCGATTGCAACACACTAGGCTCAGTTGGTTGAACCGCTAAGGTGGTGGGCAACCAACGATTAAAGGATTCAATCGCCACGCCCTCTGGCACAAACCAACGACGCGCCATGGCATCCCAGCGCGCGCCTAATGCCTTGGCTTGATCTTTTTCGGCGTAAGCAACGGTCAAATAAATGCGTTCATTCATGAGCTCACACCTTGCGTGTCGAATGTAACCAATCCCACTTTAGCCAAGTGTTTCATGACCGTTAACCATTGCCCCGTTTTATGCAGTGCCGCCAAACTGGATACGGGATGCTTAGGTTTACCATGTAATCGAATGAGACGACTTTCTTGTAAAGCATCGGCTTCATAATGACGATGTGCGCTCAGTGCTGATTCAATCTGGTCAGCGTCATTACACAACAACACCAAATCACAGCCAGCTTGATGAAAACGCTGTGCTAACTCACCGCCTGATGCCATCGAAGCAACCGCTTGCATACCCAGATCATCACTGATAATCGCGCCATTAAAACCGCATTGCTGGCGCAACAACTGCTGTAACCAAATAGGAGATAATCCGGCTGGCACATCATCAACGGCTGGATAAATGACGTGCGCCGCCATCACCGCACCACAATAATGCTGAATCAGATGTTTGAACGGCTGCATATCCGCACCAACCAAACTGGCTAAAGAACGCGAATCAACAGCCATCGCAAGATGGGTATCGGGTACAACAAAACCATGACCGGGAAAGTGCTTTGCCACTGCCGACATACCCGCCGCTTGCATACCTTGCATCAGTTGTTCTGCTAATAAACCCACCACATGCGGATTATGATGAAAGGCGCGATCACCAATGACACTACTATTGCCGTAATCTAAATCTACCACCGGCGTAAAAGAAAAATCAACACCACAAGCCAAGAGTTCTGCGGCTAGTAACCAACCCACATTATAGGCAGAGTGTAAGGCTTGCTGCGGATGTTCATCATAGCTTTCACCTAAGGCACGCATAGCCGGTAAGGGCGTAAAACCCTGGGTTTTGAAGCGCTGAACTCTCCCGCCTTCATGATCGACACTCACCAATAAACGCGGATGACGCAGCCTATGAATCTCCTGCGTTAGCGCGCGAAGCTGTTCTGGTGATGCATAATTACGACGAAAAAGAACTACGCCTGCCACGGCTGGATGCATCAGCTGCGCTCGTTCAGCATCGGTCAGGCTATAACCTGATAGACCAATCATCAAAAACCCTAAAGATTGCGCCTTGCCTAGGGCTTCACTATTGCCGTACATCAAGCTTATCTCTCAAGGCATCACCAAAACGATTCACCGCTAAAATGACCAGCATCAGCGTTAAGCCTGGAACCAACACTAAATGAGGTGCCGTTAAAATATAACGCGCTCCCTCTCGAATCATCGTTCCCCAAGAAGCCTGAGGTGGCTGAACACCCAATCCGAGAAAAGAAAGACCCGCCTCAGCAATGACCGCACCAGCTATGCCAAAAGTCATTTCAATGGCTAAGGGAGCAAAAAGCAAAGGCAACACATGACGCCATAAAATCAAATAACGTGGTACAGCTAATGACCGAGCCGCCATAACGTGATAACGGTTACGTAAAGACAGGGTTTGTCCACGCGCTAAACGCGCATAACCCACCCAGCCGACGATGCTTAATGCTAACACCAGATTACCAATACCTGCACCCAACACGGCTGCTAAAGCAATGGCCAGTAACAAATGGGGAAAAGCCAAAAAAGCATCAATAATCCAACGAATGATATTGTCAAACCAACCACCAATATAGGCAGACAACATGCCAATAAAGGTCCCCACACTGGCTGAAATACCAACAACCATTAAGGCAACCCATGCCGAGGTTTGCGCACCAGCCAATAGCCGCGCCCACAACGGACGACCCAATTCATCCGTACCCAAAGGTGCATGTTGGAAAGGAGACAATAACAGCGTTTCGAGTTGAATACGATCGGCCAAGTCACTGACTAAGGGTGCCATTAATGCCATCGCTATCCATAATAGAATAATGATAAACGACCAAGAGCGCCACATCACTCACGCCCTCCTGTTGAACGAATGCGAGGATCTAGCCAACGATAAGCGAGCTCCAATAGGTTATTGACCAGCACATAAAACAAGGTAATGATTAGAATCGCTCCCAGAACCAGCGCATAATCGCGTCGATTTATCGACTCAATCAATAACAAACCCAGGCCAGGCCAATCAAAAACCGTTTCAATAATCACCGCACCACCCAACAATGCCCCCAACTGAAGCCCAACCAAAGTCAAAATGGGTAAGAAGGCATTACGTAAGCCATGCACCAGCAACAGGCGCGATTCACTCGCCCCCTTTGCTTTAGCGGTACGAATGTAGTCTTCGTGTAACACTTCTAACAGAGAAGCCCTAAGCATACGCGTTAAAATGGCGGCTAACGCTGTGCCCAAAGTCAGTGCGGGCAACACCCAAGCATAAGGTGCATCCATACCGGAAACCGGAAACCAACCATGATCTACCGCTAGCACAATAATCAAAATAGGTCCTAATACAAAACCCGGAATCGACATCCCCACTAAAGCGGTAATCATCGCCAACTTATCTTGCCAAGCATTTTTACGCACCGCCGCAATAATACCCAATGGCAAGGCAATTAACAGTGCGATGGCTACAGCGAGCAGCGCCAAGGTTAAGGTAGCGGGCAAACGCGCCCACAATAATTCCAATACTGGCTTATGGTAGAAAATGGACATACCCCAATCGCCACGCAGAATGCCTGCCAAAAATGCCCAATACTGATGCCAAAGCGATAAATCCAAGCCAAAACGCTGACGCAGTGCCGATTCGTCCATGCCGACACTATCACCGAGCATAATACCAATCGGGTCACCCGGTGCCAAATGCAGCAGCAAAAAGACGGCGGTAATCACCACCCAAATAACCGCTAGCATTCCCAGTAACTGACGCGCGATACTAGCCATCATGTTTCTATACTCACGCGAGCGCCATAAGGCAAGAGTTGATAAACGCTCAGCATGTCTTCAGGCTGAACACGCACACAACCGTGAGAAGATGGCGGCAACTCAGATGACCACTCAGGGCTACCATGTATATAAATATAACGACGGAAAGTATCCACTTGACCGCCCCGATTGATGCCCCTTTCTAAACCGCATAACCACAAAATGCGCCCTAAAATCCAATCGCGTTGAGGAAAAGCGTCCATTAGCTCCTGACTCCACACTTCACCTGTCGGCCGCCTGCCTGTTAGTACCGCATAAGGAGAAAGCCCTTCACCGATACAAGCGCGAACATAATGCTGACCCATCGGCGTGCAACCTGAATCTTGCAAACAACCCACCCCATTTTTCGCCGTATTCACCGCGCATTCAAAAATCACTTCTTGTCGATCGTTGAACACTGTGAGCAACTGCGGTGGAAGTGAAACAATGGCCGAGTTCATTTTAACTCGCTAGCTTACGCGTTAACAACAAAGCGTCATAACGCCCGTCACTGGCCAAATGGTAATCCTTGATGTTCGGACGTGTCACACTCACCTGATGGTCATGCCACAAGGGCATAATCGGCAACAGATTCAACAGGTGCTGTTGAATCTGTTTATAAGCACTGGACATTTCCGGCATGGATGGCGCGATCAAAGCGCGTTTGAGCATATTATCGAACTGCACATCAACGTAATGACCGCGATTAGCACCGGTTGGTGGCGTTGAATAACTGGCAAAAGCATACTCAAAAATTTCAGGCGATTTAACACCCACCCAAGCTAGCCCATATAACTGAAAGCGCCCTTGTTTGATGTCACTGTAAAAAGTACCCCAATCATGGCTATCAATACTTAGGTTAATGCCGACGTCGGCCAGTAAACTTTGATACACCGTTGCTAATCTGACGCGTGTCGGGTCGGTAGAGGTCTTATAGGTCAGCGAGATGCTACCGAATTTAAATCCAGCATCTGCCAGTAACTGTCGTGCTTTTTCAGGATGATAGTCGTAACCGGCAACACTACTGGGCAAACCGCACCAATGCTCAGAAGGAAAAATACCCTCTCCCATGCGCGCCATATCATCCAGCAGACGCTTGATAATCAGTGGGCGGTTAATGGCATGCGCAATGGCTTGTCGTACGGGCAATTGAGAAAGAATCGGATCGCCTAAATTGAAACCAATATAAGAAAAAGACGTACCCACACTGGTATTCACTTGAATGGATGAACGCGAACGTGCATGATGCACCAATTCGGGCGACAAATCATTTTGTAACACGTCAAGTTCATTACGAACGAGTTTCAACAGGCGAACACTCGCATCTTTCACCCCGATGAAGGCTAATTTCACACCATCTTGTCGAACTAATACCAACATTTGATCTTCGTAGCTGACAAAACGACAACCACCACAGCCAATCGGTTGCTGATCAAAATTGTGCCCCGAAGCCAACAGATCTGCTGGCATAATCGGAAGGGTTAAGCGAAATAACGCTAACTTGTCTGGTTTATGCCAACGAAAAACAACACGCCCTTCTTCTGCTTCCACACTGGCCAGATTGCGCAGCGGTCCTTTGAGCGGCGACACCGTTTTAGCATCTAATACCGAATGATAAGTCGCCACCACATCCTGAATGGTTAGCGGCTTGCCGTGATGAAAGATCAAATTAGTATTGATTTCCACCGATAGGGTCACCTCATCCAACCATTCCCAATATTTGGCAATCCAAGGCGAAGGAATCGAAGATTTATCAAAATCAATCAGTGCTGGATAAATCAGTCGTCCAATGCGCGTTGAAAACGCATCAGTGGCATAGCGCGGATCAAGACGAGCCGTGACATCAGGAACGCCCATGCGGATAGTACCCATATCATCAACCGGTTCATATCGACTGCAACCAGCGCCTAAGGCAATCAAGCTGGCACCCAGCGTCGTTTTTAACCAAAATCGTCGTTGATGATTAATATTGCTCACGCTTAATCACGCAAATAACGTTCGATACTGGCTAAATCTTCTCTGGCTAACGCGCCCTGTGCTGCACGCAAACTCAGTCTATTTTGTACATCATCAAATAAAGCATTGGCTAAATCTTGTTTTGCTTTATAAAGTAGCGTGCGTGCATTAAGCACATCTACTAGACTTTTCAGTCCCACACGATTACCCTCTTCTGCCGCTTGTAAAAACGCCTCGTTAGAGGTAACTGCCTGACGCAAGGCTTGTAACCGACTTTGCGCCATTTGCACGGTTTTAGCCAAACTGAGTACATCCAACTTGGCCTGCTCATCAGCATAACGCAAGCCCGCCTGTGCCGCTAAACGCTCTTGTTCGGCTTGTTTTACCTGGCTGCTGACCAAGCCTCCCGAATATAAAGGCACGTTAACCACCACGCCAATGCTATTCGTTTGGTAAGGAGCATTAAAAAACTGCGTCCGAGAGTCCAAGTTCGTCATCGAAGCTTGCAGGCTCACTGTCGGGTAATGTGCCGCACGGGTTGCGTTAACCTGCTGTTCAGAAACCTGCAGCTTGCGTTGATTTAATCTGACCGTTAAGTTGCCTTGCGCTTGTGACTGACTGAGTTGCTCTGGCGCTTCTGCCAAAGCAGGCAGTTGCGTCGTCAAAGCCAAGTTTTTCAAAGTGGGCACAGGTTGACCAATAAGTCGCGCTAACTGCTCTTGACTGATGGCAAGCTGATTAGTGGCTTGACTGACATCGGCCAACGCCATATCGTAACGCGCTTGCACTTCTAATAAATCAATGGGATTGGTTAAACCCACCTTAACACCCGCGTCAATTTGATCGCGTTGTTTTTCCGTTGACGCTAACTGAGCTTGCGCAAAAGACAGTAATTGCTGCGCTTTCAACACATCAAAATAACCCTGACTCAAGCGCAACATCAACTGTTGCTGACTGAGCAAATAGACAGTCTCGGCTTGTTCTACCAAGCTTTTGGCCTGTTCATAACGGGCAAAACTGGCAGCATCAAATAACGGCTGGCTCAGTTGTAGCTTTTGTTGCTGACTTTCTTTAGCCGCAATGGGAACGGGAACTGAGTAGTCATTTTGCTGATAACTAGCTTGTGCCGAAATGGTTGGCAATAAAACCGACTTGGCTTGATTCAACAATTCCTGATCGGCGGCAAACTGCGCTTGAGCCTGCTGGAGTTGGGCATCTCTTTGTTCGGCAAGACTGTAAAGACTTAATAGCCCTTCCGCTGCTTGCGCATGCTTTGTCATTAACAACGCTAAACCGCATGACCATAAAATCCCTGAACGACGCACCCTAGGGTTAACACTGACCCGCATTTTTTTCATCATCACTCCACACAGCAAACGGACGTTGCGATAGAAAAACATTATAGTAACGCGCTTCATCCGTCACTTCTAGCCCTAACCAACTAGGAGGGGTGAAAACTTCATCTTCACGATCCAACTCAAGCTCTGCCACAATCAATCCAGCATTGTCGCCATGAAATTCATCAACTTCCCATTCATGGCCATCGACCATAACAAAGTGACGTGTTTTAACCACCGTCGGCCCCAGCACCATGGTCATCAACTTTTGCGCATCGGCTAAGGGAATCGGATATTCAAATTCGTCACGCGACATGCCAATTTGCACCCGTTTGATATTCAAACGCGCTTGATCATCTTCAATGCGCACACGAACCGAACAAGAAACCGGTTCATTCAGGTAACCTTGCGCATAGTTGGCCGTTTTATGCGCCTGAGCACGCCATGTATCATTGGTGACTAAAAACTTACGTTCGATTTCCTTACCCATGCCCACCTCTATCTGTTGTCGGTATTATGATCTAACCAGTAAGGCAATGGCCTCAACATGGTAGCTTTGCGGAAACTGATCAATCAGCGCCATTTTGCTGAGTTTGAATCCCGCTTTCTGCAACACCGCCATATCTCGCGTCATGGTAGCAGGGTGGCAGGAAACATAAACAACTCGCTTAATGCTTTTCTGTTTGGCCACGCGCTCGCACACCACTTGCGCCCCATCCCAAGGAGGGTCTAATAATACATGCGCTATGCTTGCTGGCGGACGCCAATCGGGAGCAAATAGATCAACCTGAGCAAAAGTGGTATTCTCAATACCATTAGCCAGTGCATTCGCTTTAGCGGTTATCACACTTTGCTCATTCAGTTCTAACCCTAACAAACTGCCGGCACTTTGCGCGATAGGCAGAGAAAAATTACCCATGCCACAAAACAGCTCCAGCACAGAATCATACTTGCCCGCAGCTAACCAGTCTTTTGCCAAGCGAACCATTTGTTCATTGACACTTTCGTGAGTCTGCACAAACTGATCCGGTGAAAACTCAAAAGTCAGCCCATCTAACTGATAGCTTAACTGAGCCGACATTATCACTGATAAGCCCTTGCTACGATCAGGCGTTTGAATCGCCAATCCGCTGATGCCCACTTGCTCACACCAGTTTTGCCAATGGGTCACATGATGATCGCGCCACTGTTGATTGGTGTGCAATACCAATGACAAAGCCCCAATCGCCAGACATTCAATTTCATCAATACCCTGATGCGGCAACTTAGCAAGAGCCTGACGTAACTGCACAAACGCATCGCTGAGCGGTTGAGACAACTGCGGACACAACGTAATCGGCACGAGATATTTGCCACCTGCCGATCTAAAGCACAATTCACCCTGACGATTTAACGCCCAACGCGCCCGGCGGCGATACTGCCACGCCTCTCCCGTTAACGGCGAATGCCACTCGGTTTTATCCGTGTTAATGCCCGCTTTAACCAAGCTTCTGGCTAATTGATTCTGTTTGAACGCCACTTGATTCTCAACAGACAAATGCTGAAGTTGACAGCCACCACACACTGAAAAGTGAGCGCAAGCCGGTTCAATACGATGAGCCGAAGGCTCAACAACCGCCACGCATTTGGCTTCGATATACTGAGACTTTTGATGCACAATTTGCGCATCAACGACTTCATCCGTTAAGGCACCTGTGACAAAAACCGTTTTACCATCCAGCTTAGCCACCCCGCGCCCATCATGGGTCATATCATGAATGCTCAGACGAACCAATTTAGCGCTAGTTTCAGTGTTGTTGTTCAGCTTCGATTGATGCCGAACTGATCCTTGTAGTGGTCTTTTATATGACACCCGTTAACCACCTTATTGTGAAGCGAGACGCGATAATATATGAGATAACGCCGCTTGTGGATCATCAGCACGCGTAATCGGCCGACCAATCACTAAGTAATCCGAACCCGCCGCCACAGCTGCTTCAGGCGTTAAAATACGCGTTTGATCGTCTTTAGCACTGTCAGGCAAACGAATACCCGGAGTAACCAATTTAAAATCAGCACCTTGAGCTTGGCGAATGACGCTCGCCTCTTGTGCTGAACAGACAACACCATCCATACCGCATTGTTGCGCTAAACTGGCTAGATTCTCGACCATAGTCCCAGCTCCTGCCATGTAACCCACTTCCAGCAATTCTTCATCAGACAGACTGGTTAAAATGGTCACAGCAATGAGCAAAGGCGGCTTTTCAAAAGCATAAAGAGCTTCACGAGCCGCCTGCATCATTTTGCGTCCTCCCGTGGCATGGACATTCACCATCCACACGCCCATACGTGCTGCCGAAGTCACCGCCGCCGCAACCGTATTGGGAATATCATGAAATTTAAGGTCTAAAAAAACATCAAATCCCATGTCTTGCACGGATTCAACCAGCGAAGGTCCCGCTTGTGTGAATAACTCTTTGCCAATTTTTAAGCGGCAATCTTGTGGCGAAAGCTGACGGGCGAGATCGAGCGCTTGTGTTGCGGTCGGAAAATCCAACGCAACAACAACGGGAGATGAGGTTGTCATGATTTTTTCCTAAAAAAATGTTGGAGCGGATAAAGAAGCCAGCCGAATAGCAAACCGGACATGAAAATAATCAAACAGGTTAAGGCAATCGGTAACTCGACTGACCAAGAAAACCAATGAAGTTGTAGATAACCCGGATTTTGAATACCAACCAGTACCCCGAAAACGATAATCGTCAATCCAATCCAGTATCGCATAGGCTTATCCTCTAGGGCTAGAACTCATCCAGGCAAAGGCTGACTCATCCTCGGCGCTCTTAGCCAACTAAGGGAACGCGCTCACGACTTGCATCAATTGACTCTTTCAACTCTTTACCTGGCTTAAAGTGTGGCACACTTTTACGATTCAGTGCAACCGATTCACCCGTTTTAGGATTACGACCAATACGCGGTTGACGATGATGCAAAGTGAAGCTACCAAAACCACGCACTTCAATACGATCATCTTTCGCTAGCGCTTCTGACAAGGTTTCGATAATCAGATTCACCGCAAGCTCAATGTCTTTGTGTGGGAGTTGATGTTGACGACGGGCAATAAGATCAATAAGTTCAGATTTTGTCATTTTCAGGTGCTTACTTTTTTATATTTAGAGAATAGTTTGAGTTATTTCAATCAGTTATTGTCAGTATTTGAGAAAAACACTCACAGTAAATGAACCGATAAAAAACCCCTGCCGAAGCAGAGGTTTTTCAGCCGTGCAATAAGGATTATCCCCTACTGCCATTCAGGTCAAAAAATTACAGTTGACCTTTCAACAAATCACCCAGCGTGTTGCTACCGATGTTAGAAGTGTTGTTGAAACCCTTCATCGCTTCTTGTTGTTCAGCTTCATCTTTAGCACGAATAGAGATTTGGATACCGCGTGTTTTACGATCGATGTTCGTGACACGAGCTGTCACTTTATCACCGACTTTCAACACATCACGCGCATCGTTCACACGTTCCGCTGCGATTTCTGAAGCACGCAAGTAAGCCACAACTTCTGGAGCCAACTCAACTTCAGCGCCTTTTTCGTCAACTGCAGTAACCACACCGGTTACGATCGAACCACGGTTCATTTCAGCAGCGAAAGTGCTGAATGGGTCTTGCTCTAGCTGTTTCAAGCCTAAAGAAATGCGCTCACGCTCTGGATCAATCGCTAGGATGATGGTGGTTAACTCATCACCTTTCTTGAAGTCACGGATAGCTTCTTCGCCAGACTTATTCCAAGAAATATCAGTTAGGTGAACCAAACCGTCGATACCACCTTCTAGACCAATAAAGATACCGAAGTCAGTGATTGACTTGATCTTACCGGTGATTTTGTCACCTTTATTGAACTGAGTACCGAAAGCTTCCCATGGGTTCATTTGACATTGTTTCAATGACAATGAAATACGACGACGCTCAGTATCCACGTCCAATACTTTCACATTTACTTCTTGACCTAAGTGAACCACTTTAGATGGGTGAATGTTACGGTTAGTCCAATCCAACTCAGAGGTATGTACCAGACCTTCTACGCCTTCTTGAATTTCAACGAAAGCACCGTAGTCTGTTAAGTTAGCGACTTTACCCGAAACTTCAGAACCCACTGGGAAGGCAGCAGCGATTTTGCTCCATGGATCCGCTTCCATTTGTTTCATACCCAATGAAACACGGTTACGTTCACGGTCAAACTTCAATACTTTAACATCAATCTCATCACCCACATTCAATACTTCTGAAGGGTGATTGATACGACGCCATGCGATATCGGTGATGTGTAACAGACCGTCAATGCCACCTAAATCGATGAACGCACCGTAATCAGTTAGGTTTTTCACCACACCTTTTACTTCTGAACCTTCATCTAGGTTTTTCAGCAGTTCATCACGCTCTGCACTGCTTTCAGCTTCAATAACAGCACGACGAGACACAACAACGTTGTTACGTTTGCGGTCTAATTTAACCAGTTTAACTTCACATTCTTTACCTTCTAGAAAGCTAAAGTCGCGTACTGGACGGGTATCAACCAATGAACCGGGTAGGAAGCCACGGATACCTTTAACGTCAACCGTTAAACCACCTTTAACCTTGCCAGTAACCATACAGTTAACGATAGCATTAGCTTCAAGCTGTTGTTCCAACCAGTCCCAAGTACCAGCACGTTTCGCTTTTTCGCGAGACAATTTAGTTTCGCCGAAACCGTCTTCGATAGCTTCAACCGTCACATCGACTACGTCACCGACAGCAACTTCGAGTTGATTGTTTTCGTCCATAAATTGCTTGATAGCAATAGCCGACTCAGATTTCATACCCGCATCAACGTAAACAAAGTCGTTAGAGATGCGAGTTACTGTGCCTTTGATAAGGACGCCAGGTTGAACGAATGAAGTTTTTAACGATTCTTCAAAAAGCGAAGCAAAAGATTCCATGTAAAGTCTCAATGTCAAGCCGTTGTGTGTAAAGTGCTTTTTATCAGGATCAAAAGCCAACGGGTCTGGTTAAATTAAACAGCAAATTCCCTGCTAACTTGCTGTTGTTCTATCCAAGCAACTGCTTGGTTAAAAACTTGATCGGGGGATAAATTTGACGTATCGATCACCAGTGCATCATCTGCCGCTTTTAACGGCGCAACCACTCGATTGCGATCTCGATCATCTCTTTCACGAATTTCTTTAGTTATTCGGTCAATATTAGCATCTAACCCTTGGTTTTTCAACTGTTTTACGCGTCTATCAGCACGAACTTCCGCACTAGCGTCTAAAAACAACTTGGCTGTAGCCAGCGGAAAGACCACCGTACCCATATCTCGACCATCAGCAACCAAACCGGGCGCTTGCGCAAAATCCTGTTGAAAGGCCAATAAAGCGGCGCGTACCGACTCAATAACCGCTACTTGCGATGCCAGTGCCGCCACCGTTTCGGTACGAATACTATCGCTCACATCTTGCGTTTCAAGCCAAATTCTCCCTTCACTAAAACGAACAGGCAAATGACGGGCTAAATCGGTCAGCGCTACGGGGTTATCTAGAATGCCTCTTTGACGCGCGGCCAAACCCAACACACGATAAAGGGCTCCGCTGTCTAAAAAGTGATAACCATAATGTTCGGCCAGACGAGCGCAGAGCGTTCCCTTACCGACACCACTAGGGCCATCCACTGTCACGACAACGACGGAACTCATGCCGGCATTTCCTGACGAATGGCCAACCCCAGTCCAGAAGCTAGACTTACAAAACCCGGAAAGGATGTGTTGACGTTAGCGCAGTCATCAATCACCACGGCTCCTGAGTTGACTCGCAGAGCAGCAACAGCACTCGCCATGGCAATACGGTGATCACCATGACTTTGAATCGGTGAGGTTGGCGCTGTTAGCTGACCACCTTCAATAATACAGCCGTCTTCGGTGGGGGTTGCTGAAATGCCCATTTGTTGCAAAGCGGTTGCCATGACCGCAATACGATCCGACTCTTTAACGCGCAACTCTTCAGCGCCCGTCAGCACCGTTGTACCGGAAGCGCAAGCCGCAGCAACAAACAAGACCGGAAATTCATCAATGGCTAAAGGAACCAGGTGTTCTGGGATGGCAATCCCTTTCAGCTGTGCTGAACGCACGCGAATGTCAGCTACCGGTTCACCTCCAACCTCTTTCTCATTGCTCAAACTGATATCGGCACCCATCAGGCGCAGAATATCAATCACACCAGTTCGTGTCGGGTTAATGCCAACATGCAGTAACACGACGTCAGAGTTAGGAGCAATGCTTGCAGCGACCATAAAGAACGCCGCCGAAGAAATATCCGCAGGCACGTCGATATCAGTCGCGGTTAATTCACCGCCACCAACTAAACTCATGCGGTTGCCTTCGGTTTTGACGTCATAACCAAAGCCACGCAACATGCGCTCGGTATGGTCTCGCGTTGGCGCAGGCTCAGTCACCGAAGTTTCACCCTCAGCATAAAGCCCCGCCAACAACACACAGGACTTAACTTGAGCCGAAGCCATCGGCAAATTGTAATGAATGCCTTTGAGAGGTGAACCGCCATGAATCACCAAGGGTGGCACGCCTTTTTCACCCTGACTATCCACACGAGCGCCCATTAACGCCAGAGGATTGGTGACCCGTTTCATCGGGCGCTTCGACAAAGAAGCATCACCGATTAGGGTCGAATCAAAGGCTTGACCGGCTAAAATACCCGACATTAAGCGCATAGCGGTACCCGAGTTACCCATATCCAGCGGTGCATCTGGCGCTTTCAAACCACGTAAACCAACCCCTTCAATCGTCACCTTGCCTTGGTCCGGGCCTTCAATATGCACCCCCATGGCTCTGAATGCTTTAAGCGTGTTTAAGCTATCTTCACCCTCGAGGAATCCAGTTACGCGTGTTGTGCCTTTGGCCAAAGCACCCAACATAATGCTGCGGTGAGAAATCGATTTATCGCCGGCAACACGTGCTGTCCCTTGTAAAGAACCACCCGCTTGAACAATGTAACGAATATTAGGACCGTGACTCATAAAAGACTAAAACCCATCAATTAATTCAAAAAAATTACTTATCATTCTATCATAAAGCAGCAGGCTTAGGCTTTTTCGGTTTTTTTGGCTTCTTCACCTTATCAGTCAGTCGCGTTACTGGGACAGCCTGTGTCGGTTCAAAGCCAGCCAATTGATGACGGGGTAAATGCTGACGGATCAGATTTTCAATCGCTGATAGCTCCTCTGCTTCTTCAGCGCACACCAAGGAAATGGCTTCACCTTCTGCGCCCGCTCGACCCGTACGACCAATGCGATGCACGTAATCCTCTGCCACATTGGGTAAGTCGAAATTAATCACATGCGGTAACTCACTGATATCAATCCCACGAGCGGCAATATCGGTTGCAACCAAAACACGCACACTATTGGCCTTAAAGTCGGCCAAGGCACGGGTGCGAGCGCCCTGACTTTTATCGCCATGAATGGCGGCAGCCGGAACATCTTGTTTGCTTAAATATTTAGCCAAACGGTCTGCACCATGCTTGGTACGCGAAAAAATAAGCACCTGCGCCCAGTTGTTATCTTTAATTAACTTAGTCACTAACGCCGTTTTATGTGATTTATCCACTTCATAAAGACATTGAGAAACGGTTTCAGCTGTTGTTTTTTCAGGACTAATTTCCACTTGAATGGGATCATGCAGAAAACTGCTCGCTAGGGCACGAATCTCACCGGAGAAAGTCGCTGAAAATAACAAGGTTTGGCGTTTTTTAGGCAGCAAGTCGATAATTTTACGAATATCTCGAATGAAGCCCATATCTAACATGCGGTCAGCTTCATCCAGCACCAAAATTTCAACTTGTGAGAAATGCACCGCATTTTGACTGTATAAATCGAGCAAGCGACCCGGTGTGGCCACCAGCACATCTAAACCACCGCGCAGCTTCATCATCTGCGGGTTAATTTTAACGCCACCGTACACAATAGCCGATTTTAACGGCAAGTATTTGCCATACACATCGACATTTTCGCCAACCTGAGCCGCTAATTCGCGGGTAGGGGTTAATACCAAAGCGCGAATGTGGTTAGACTTGGGTTTGAAACCGCCCGCTAAGCGCTGTAGCAAAGGCAGTGTAAAACTGGCCGTCTTACCGGTTCCGGTTTGCGCAGCTGCCATCACATCCTTGCCTGTCAGGACAGCCGGTATGGCTTGTTGTTGAATCGGTGAAGGTGTGGTGTAGTTTTTTTCGCTCACGGCACGTAATAACGCTTCGTGAAGGCCGAGTTCGGCAAAAGTCATTCAAATTATTCCAATCAAGACGCATTATCTAATGATGCGCCGTATATAAAAAAGGCGCTCTTGCAAGCACCTCATCAGTCTTTCACAATCGTTTTTAAGCCAACTTGTGACGTTTGGTGGCATCACGATGTTCGTAACCCGCTTTATTAGCTCCGTCGCGATAGGTTTCATCCAAGAAAGCGCGTTCTTCCATCAGCCCACCCTCTTCAACTTCTTTCCACCAATGCTTGTTAGCGCCACTGGTACGACCGTCGTCGAAACGGTAACCACGGGCTTTCAGAATATCTTTTACATCGATCGGCGCACCAAAAGCACGGACCAACACCGTACGACTGGCAGATTTTGTCAGCAGTCCTTTTAATAAGTCTGGCTGTAAATAAAATAACCACGCCATGGCAAAACAATCGGTTAAGGCACGGTGACCATCGTAAAAATAGCCATTACGATAAAGCAAGTATTCTAATTTTCCCGACTCAAAGCCAGCATCGCGCCAAGGCATTTCAAAGAAAGAACAAGCCCAAGCCTTGTCACCCAACTGTGCAAAACGACGATCAAAAAAGGCACGATCGAAGCCAGCATTGTGCGCCACCACCAAACTGGCCGGCGACATCCAATTGGCGATATAGTCGTCATCAAAGGCTTTGCCTTCGACATCGGCTTGACTGATACCGTGAATGGCCTCGCTTTCGGGAGAAATAGGCACACCACAGTCTTCTAACTCAGAAAATTTATCAGCAATCATCACCAGTTTGCCCGTGTGCGGATTATAACGCACCGCCAACATGCCCAACTCAACGATACCATCCTTGAGCTTATCCACACCGGTCGTTTCTGTATCCAATAAAATCAAATATTGATCGTCATCACTCGGATCACTTAACAGAACCGGCAGCTCCGTGTTCTCATCCCAAGGCAATTGTTCTAATAAACGAAAGCGTTGCGGATCAGCTTGAATGTCGTCACAACGCTCTAAGGGGAATGATTGCTTCATGATTGGCATGAGAAAAGGCGCTCCTAAAATGGCAGTAGAGGGTCTTCTCTAAAAACTTCACTAAGTGAAGCCTTTAGAGATCCCAGGTTTGTTTTTTTCTGGTGAAAGGGATTAGATCATGAAGTTACCTGTAAAATGAGTGCATCCCTTCCCCCAGACCCCCATCCCGCGTAGGACTTTTTAGAGGTCACAGTATTGGTATTATAGCCTTTTCTGATGCTGAAGACCTTGCCAATAGTGCAAATACTTGTCTAAGGCATTGGCGAAGGCTTGTTTGTCTTTTGCCGATAATGGCGCTGGCCCGCCCGTGTGTTCCCCACTGGCACGCATGGTTTCCATGAAATCGCGCACCGTTAAACGCGCTCGGATGTTGTCGGGTGTGTGAATTTGACCCCGTAATCCAATGGCACGCGCCCCCATTGCGAGCACTTCAGCCGCCAAAGGTATGTCTTGCGTCACCACTAGATCATCCGCTGAACAGCGTTCTACAATGACATTATCGGCCACATCATACCCTTTCGGTACTTGCACCCAACTGATGTTGGGTGTGCGTGGAATTGGAATAACATGATTAGAAACAAACAACATATCAATTTTGGTACGTTCAGCGCAGCGAATCAAAATGTCTCTCAGCGCCACAGGACAGGCATCGGCGTCAACAAAAATCATCGTTTAAGCCAACACCGGCGCATCATAGTCTTCTGGTTCATCGCTATACACACAGACGTTCCAACGCTCGATTAAGCCGTCTTCCGCCTCACAATACTTGGCAAAGAAATCGACAATTTCTTGACGTTGGCAATGAGCATTAAACGCCGCTTCATCACGCCAAATTTCGTTAAAGACAATGGGAAAACTTTCACCATCCGCATTCGGATTGCTCACCAAACGGGTAACGCGATAACTGATACAGCCATCTTCACGCAAGGTGTTGGGTTCTAGTGCCTGCAATAAGCGAAACACTTCTTTCTCTTTACCCGCCTTGGGCAAAAATTGGGCTAAACAATAGAGTTGACGTGACATAACTAGCTGCTTTCCTTATAAATGCTTGCGCCCTAAAATTTCCTGACTGAAGCCCAAGGCATCCGCATCATCACCAGAAATCCATCCTAAACAGCTGCGCACCTTCATCGATTGATAATTGCGCCAAATCGGCATAACCGTGACAATCCCCCAAAGCTTTTGCCCACAACTCCAACCGACTGGCGAGGCATGCGCAGCCCACCAATCGTTATTCACGCCAAAGTGTTTAGTTTTGAATACTAAGTGAATGGCCAGCTTCCAGTAACGACGCGCAAAAGCCATTCGGGTTGATAATTCGCTCATTAGGGTTTCGCCTCAATTTCAATCATTTTCATATTTTCGTGAAAAACGGTGTCGCCCAACTGCACCCAAAGCTTGGTCACCACACCGTCAATGGGTGCGACAATATCGTGATAAACCAGTTTCGCTTGAGCCTCATTCAATTCAGCACGCAAGGCATCCACTCTGGCTGAAGCCCTATCTCTCAGTAACAGCGACGCTTCGTAACGACGTTTGGCCGTCGCACTTTGATCGAATAGCGCTTTTTCCGCCTCCAAGTCGATTTTGGCATCTTTCAACTCTAGCTCAGCCAAACGCAAGTTAGCCTTAATTTGATTGAGTGTTGCTTGTAAGGCGCGCGAATCAATCGTCAATAATGCCTGTCCCTTAGCGACCTTGTCGCCTTCTTTAACCGTCAGGCTGGTGATTTGACCATCCACCAAAGCGCCAATCGTGGCGGCTTGGCTAGGCAAAACACTCAAAAAGGCTAGACAGCCAACGACCCTTAGCATCTGTTTCCCATCCATGTTTATTCTCCTAACAGCTTCGCTAAACTATCCCACAATACGGCTCTATCGCGTTGTAATTGCAAGGCTTCATATTCGGCACGCGTGACTCTCACTAGGGAGTCACCCAAGTCCGTTTTACGTTCAAATTGATATTCGGTGCGGCTTTTATCGAGATAGCGCTCAGCAAAATCTCCGGCGACTTTGACCTGTGCTTCTCGCGTTTTGAGGCGTTCGATGGCTAAGGCTGTTTCTAACACTGCTTGGCGTGTTTGTCTTTCTAACGACACACGCATGGCACGTTGCTTATTAAGCTCCGCTTTGGCCTTGTCAACCTCGGCATCTTTCAAACCGCCGTCAAAAATAGGCATGGAAATGGCCAAATCAGCTCGCCAACGTCCCTCATAGAGGGTTTCAACCTGACTGTGCCAACCAGCCCGTCCAATGGCATCAATGCGCGGCATATTGAGCTTTTCTGCCGACTGCAAAGCCAATTCAGCGGCTTCAATCATTAACTGCGCTGCTTTCAGTTCCGGATTATTGTCCAGCGCTTTAGCTTGCAGTTGCTTGGGGTCATCTAATTTTCGTTTCGCCAATTCCGATTGCTTAGGAGGTACTAGTGTTTCAGGCAATTTATTGGGAAAGCCTAACAGCTCCGCTAACGCAGCGCGGGTGTTTCTTTGTTGACTTTCCGCCAGTGCTCGCCTAACGCTTGTACGTTGATAAGGTTCATCTAATGCGGCCACATCCAATTCAGAAAGTTTGCCGACGGCTAGCTCTTCCCTGGCATGATCCAAATCCACATACTCAATCGCCAATTGCTCGTTTTCCACGGCATAAGCCGCATCTGCCAATAACACATCATAGAAGGCTTTGATCACCGACTGGCGGTACTCACTCACCGCCAAACGTTCCAGCGATTGCTCGGCTTGTAATTGTGTTTGTGCGGCCGATTGCGCTAAAGCCGTACGATTAAAATCGTAGAGTTGCTTCTGCAAGGTCACATAGGCATTATTAAAATCTTCTTCACGACCATTAAACTCGCGTCTAGCCAAACCACCGTTAAACTGCATTTTGAAGCTATCTAAACTGGAGAGTGCCGCCAATTGCGCCGTGGCTTGTTGTGTTTTGGCTTGGGCGATCATGACACGAGGGTCTTGTTCAGCAGCAATAGCCAGTGCCGCCTCTAGCGTCAAGGGTTCAGGTAAACGTTGCTGGGCAACAGGGGCGGCTAATGCGCCGTGAGTTAAGGTCAGCAAGCCCAGCAACCAAACCGACCGTTTCCAAGGTAGGTTCATGGACATTACTCCTTAGCTTGACGTTTGTACTGCTCAAAGCTCATTTTTTCGTAGGTTTTATCGACCACAAATTTACCGAGCAACAACATTTCGTCTTTATTGCGCGTTGCACCGGTGTAACGCACGACCGGCTTGCCGGTTAAGTCAAAAAACACCATCACCGGTGTCGCACGAACCCGAAAATCTTTTTCCGCAATCTCTTTTTGCTTTTTCGATTTACCATTGAAGTCAATCACTTCAACATCACCTTCGATATCGAACACAAAGGTAGCAAAATGTTGCTTAAAATAAGCCTGTACTTCCGGTTGTGACAGAATGGTTTTTTCCATTTTGTCGCAGAACGGGCATTCGTCCATCATAAAAAACATGAAAACGCCCGATTTACCATCTTGCTTTGCTGTCTTTAGCTCTTCTTGATAGTTACCGAAGCTTTCTTGGAAAAAGCCCTTCGACTTATCGGCATAGGCTACCGAAATCGACAAACAGGCTAGCAAGGCCGTGGTGAGTAATCGCTTCATGATGCTTACCTCTTATTGGGTTTATTTAATGTATTTTGGTGTGGTGATTATTTTTTGCTGTTATCGGCGATGAACTTCTCTAATACTGCCTGATCGACTAATCCGGTTCTTGCGGCGACCACTTCACCTTCAGGCGTGACCATAAAGGTTGTGGGTAGGCCTTTTAAGGTACCAAAGGGCGTACCGCTACCCAGTTTACCCTTACTGCGCACAACGGGATAATTGACGAAACGATCATCAGCGAATTTTTTCACCTCAGCCACCGCATCTTCCTGATGGTTCACGCCCAACACCACCGCATCTTTTTTAGCGTGAGCTTCGTGAAAAGAGACCAATTCTGGAATTTCTTTCACACAAGGTGGACACCAGGTCGCCCAGTAGTTAACCACTACCCACTTGCCTCTAAAGTCGGACAGTTTGACTGTTTTCCCATTCAGATCAACAAATTCTGCATCAATCGGTGCAGCCATCACCGTCGATGATAGTAACAAAGCAGCGGCAACAAACCAAGAACGCAACATGAATAACTCCTAAAATTAATTTCAATCCATTGTATAAGAAATGAACGCCAAGGTCATGCACTCCCTAAGACTGTAACAACAGCTTTTTCGCAAATGGCAGCGTAATGGGATGTTTTAAGGTCATAGAGCCGTAATCCAAATAAGCCAAAACATGCATCAGCTGACCCACATCTTCAGCGTAGTGTTTCATTAGCCAGTTAACCACTTTATCATTCAGCACAATACTGCGCTGTTGTGCCCGCTCTAGTAATAATTGACGCTTTTCATCATCGCTACTTAAAGGATGTAGCGAAAAATTCAGACCCAGCAAGTCATCCTGAATCTGAGCTTGGCGTTGTACGAATAAAATCATACCACCCGAATCACGCATTAACGCCACCAACTGCTGGAAGGCTTGACGCCAAGATGATTGAGTGAGTAATCGGTCAGCATCATCAATACAGATTAAAGACAAGCGTTCCATGCCATGCAGACGCTCTGGATGCAACTCAGCGCTGTCTTTAGCCGAAATAAAGGCGCATGGCAAACCCTGTTGACTCTGTTGAGACAAGATGGCTTGTGCTAAATGTGTTTTGCCGGAAGAAGCCTCACCGGTTAAATAGGAAACGGTCGGACTGGCGGCTTGTAACCAAGCGTGAAGTTGCTGCAAGGTGACTTCATTTTGACCCACAATAAAACTGGCCAGATTGGGCCAAAAGGGAGCGGTCAAGGTCAATACCCCCTGAACCAATTGAATTGGAGCAATCTGTTGCTCTGCCATGCGCCACCCTAACAATTCACACGAAAAAAAGAATATAATAGCAAGAATCAGTAATGAACGGATGATTAACGTGATTGTCCGCCGTAAGTAGAAAAGGATTGTGTATGGCAACGTCGTTAAGTTACAAAGATGCAGGTGTGGATATTGATGCGGGTGAAGCGCTCGTCGATGCGATTAAACCCATTGCTAAAAGCACCCTTCGTCCTGAAGTCGTTGGTGGCTTAGGCGGCTTTGGCGCTTTATTTTCTTTGGACATGAGCAAATACAAAAATCCGGTTCTCGTATCGGGTACGGACGGCGTGGGCACTAAATTACGTCTGGCGATTGATGCGCAAAAACATGACACCGTTGGCATCGACTTAGTGGCTATGTGTGTGAACGACTTGATTGTTCAGGGTGCTGAGCCTTTGTTTTTCTTAGACTATTACGCTACGGGCAAGTTAGAAGTACCGATTGCGCGCGATGTTATTGCCGGTATTGGCGAAGGTTGTCGTCAAGCCGGTTGCGCTTTGATTGGCGGTGAAACTGCAGAGATGCCAGGCATGTATCACCACGGTGATTACGATCTAGCGGGCTTTGCTGTTGGCATTGCTGAACGTGATGAACTGATTGATGGCACTAAAATCAAACCAGGTGATGTGATTTTAGGTCTTAGCTCTTCGGGCGTGCATTCCAATGGTTATTCCTTAGTGCGTAAAATCATCGAACGCAGCGGTATCAACTTAACCGACGCTTTCGATGGCGCCACCTTTAAAGACGCCCTGCTTGCGCCAACCAAAATTTACATTAAGCCATTGCTATCGTTAATGAAAGTGGTTGAAGTGAAAGGTCTGGTTCACATCACCGGCGGCGGATTGATTGAAAACATTCCACGTGTGCTGCAAGCTAATGTCGTTGCTGAAATTGATCACACCACTTGGCAACGCCCGGCGATTTTTGATTGGTTGCAAGCAGAAGGCAATGTTGAATTTAAAGAAATGCACCGCACCTTTAACTGTGGTATTGGCATGATCGCCGTCGTCAGCCCAGAGCAAGCAGCAGCGGCTAAAGCGCATTTAGAAGCTCAAGGTGAAACCGTATTCACCATCGGTCATATTCGCGCTCGTGCAGGCGATGAAGCTCAAGTCGATTTACGTTAAGGCGTTTTAGTGAATACGGATACATTTGACATTGCGGTTCTCATTTCAGGTTCGGGATCTAACCTACAAGCCTTGATTGACCAACAGCAACATTTTGGTTATCGCATTGTCTGCGTCTTATCCAACAAAGCCGATGCTTATGGACTGGTGAGAGCGCAACAGGCGCAGATTCCCACGCGAGTAGTCGATCACAAGGCTTATGACAGTCGAGAGGCTTTCGAACAAGCGATGATAATGGCTCTTGATGAGTTTCAACCCAAACTGGTTGTGCTGGCGGGTTTTATGCGTATTTTAACGCCCCTGTTTATTGGTCATTATGAGCAACGCTTGTTAAATATTCACCCCTCGTTGTTGCCTAAATTTAAGGGAACACATACCCATGAACAAGCGCTCGCAGCGGGTGAGACCGAGCATGGTGCCAGTGTGCATTGGGTCATTCCTGAACTAGACAGCGGTAGCGTCATTGCTCAAGGGAGTGTTCCGGTTCTCGCCGATGACACGGCAGAGGTGTTGGCCAAACGCGTCCTGACAGTAGAACACCAACTCTACCCTGCCGTCGTCGCGGCGATTGCACAAGGCAAGATTCGTGCGGACGAGACGAGTTCACCCCTCACGCTTTCTCAACTTTTACACAAGGTAGCGTCATAAATGCGTTTATCCGATGCTGACATTGAAGCAGCCCTTGCGACGGGTTATATTGGTATCTCACCTCAGCCCGATGCGAGTAAAATCAAAGGCATTAGCGTTGACTTGCGTTTGGGACACTCCTTTCGTGTATTCACCGATCATACCGCAGGATTCATTGACTTATCAGGCAAGAGTACCGATCTAGCTGGCACGGTTGACCGCATTATGGGTGCGGAAATTCAGCTGAATGACCACGAAATTTTCTACTTGCATCCGGGTGAGCTGGCTTTAGCCGCGACACTAGAAAGCGTCACCATTCCCGATGATTTAGTGGGCTGGTTAGATGGGCGTTCAAGCTTGGCTCGTTTAGGTTTGATGGTACACGTTACTGCGCATCGGATTGATCCGGGCTGGAGTGGTCAAATTGTGTTGGAAATGCACAATATGGGCAAACTACCCTTGGGATTGCGACCTGGCATGGATATTTGTGCGATTAATTTTGAAACCATGTCCAGTGCTGCAGCGCGCCCTTATCACAAGCGCACAGATGCAAAATACAAAAATCAAACCGGCGCTGTCGCCAGCCGTATTAATCAGGATTAAGAGAAGATCTGAATAATCCGCTTCGCTTCTCATTCAGACTTCCTATTTTGTTTTTAAGTGATTGGAAGGGCATCAATCGATCAGTTACAGGTCATTTTGGTCTAGCCCTTCCCCCACTCCCCTATCCCTTTTATATTTTTCAAATATTCCTCAGGATTAAGCAACAGACTTGATAATCTTGTTCCTTACCTTCAAGCCCAACCAGTTACCCCACAAAGCGAAGATCAACCAAATGAGTGAGTGTAAGCTGGCTGAACTAAGCCCACTAACAAAAGCACCGATATTACACCCAAAACCGATGATGCCCGCATAGCCCATCATTAAGCCACCAACTATGGTTAATAATAGGTTTCTTCTGCCTGTTAAAGGTGACTTGATGAGCCCAGTGCAGGCTCGCTTTGTTAACACGCT
>CAZBQD010000022.1:0-31348 GCA_964493995.1 uncultured Francisella sp. | reverse complement strand
CCACTTCAGTGCTGTAACGCTCCTGACCAGACTGATCTTGCCATTTGCGCGTTTGCAATTTGCCTTCAAGATAAACTTGGCTGCCTTTTTTCAAATACTGACCCGCAATTTCCGCCAACTTACCGAAAATAACCACTCGATGCCATTCAGTACGTTCCTGACGATCACCGCTTTGTTTATCCGTCCACTGTTCAGAAGTCGCCACATTCAAATTCGCAATGGCATTACCATTCGGCGTATAACGCACCTCAGGATCACGACCCAAAGTACCCACTAAAATCACTTTATTCACACCGCGCATACATCACTCTCCAACACAAATTTACGTACTAAAAAAATAAAAAACAACTCGACTGACCACCATTCGACCAGACAAGTTTTTGCAGTGTACACCAAGTAAAGTCACCTTGGCTAGATAAACGCAAAAAAATGCAAACACACCAAGCGAGCGATTATCTGGTCACCCAGTGAATCAAATTATCTTCACTCACTTGTGTTTTATCGATTTTCAAATAGGCACGAACACCCACACTGTCTACCCAGACTTCTCGCACCCCTTGAATCGACATCAATGCCTGCTGAGTCGATTCTGGCGTTTGCACATGCTCGTCACGTAAAGGCAAAACGAAACTGGAAATGCGATCTGGATTGACCATTCCCCAGGCAATGACCAACCAAACTAGGGTTAAACCTATGGCCGCTGCGAATACCGCATCAAAACTGCCCCAACCCAACAAAGCCCCACCGAGCACACCACCCAAGAAAGTGCCAAAGAACTGACTGGTAGCATAAACGCCACTGGCCGTTCCTTTCAAATGCGCGGGAGCAAATTTAGCAATCAGTGAAGGCAAAGACGCCTCCATCACGTTAAAGCCGGTAAAAAAAACAATCAACGCCAACACCACTAACCACAAATGTTCATGTCCCGCCCAGAGCAAGGCTTCAGATAGCATCAATAAAGCAATCGACAGCAGAAAAATAGGACGCAACTTGGCTTTCTTTTCACCGTAAATAATGAGTGGCGTCATCAACGCAAACGACACCAACATCACGGGCAAGTAAATCTGCCAATGTTGCATCACATCAATGCCTGCCGACTGCACTAATGCCAAAGGCACAGCAATAAATAAGGCGGTGAGCAACAAATGCAAAGCGAAAATACCGAAATTTAAGCGCAACAAGCCGGCATCTTTTAACACCACGCCCAAAGCACGGGTATCCGCTTGCACATCACGACTCAAGGGTTTAATGTCCGGATCGGGAATGAGGGTGTAAAGTACCACCAGCCCACCCAAAGCCATCAGTGCCGTTAACCAGAAAATACCCCGCACGCCCACTACCGCATCTAAGGCAGGGCCAATGACGAGCGATATGGTGAATGAAAAACCAATACTGATTCCGACCAACGACATCGCACGCAAGCGTACCGTTTCGCGCGTTAAATCGGCCAACAGGGCCAACAAGACCGCTGAAATGGCGCCCGCACCTTGCAACGCCCGACCCACCATCATCCACTCCATCGTCGGCGCTAAAGCACAAACAACCGAACCCAAGGCAAACAGCACCAAGCCAATGGCAATGAGCGGTTTACGACCAAACTTGTCCGACCACATACCAAAAGGCAACTGTAACAACGCCTGACTCAAGCCATAAATACCCATGGTCAAGCCAATCATCAAAGCGCTGGCTTCAGGAAATTCACCCTGAGCGAACAACGCAAAGGTTGGCAAAATCATAAACATACCCAGCATCCGGCTGGCATATAAGGCGGCCATTAAGCTAGCGGCACGCTTCTCATCGGGGCGCATCGCTAAGTCATCAATGGGCGGTAAGGCATTAGCCTGCATAGTGGTGTTCCAAACAAATCTGATTCTTCATCGCGTAAGTATAGCAAAGCTATCACTCTTGCTGAAAAATTCCGCTATACTTATAAGTCACTTTTTAGCGGGGCAGCATCGGCATTATGGATAATTTTATCCGCATTCGTGGCGCACGAACTCACAACCTGAAAAACATCGACCTAGATATTCCAAAAAACAAACTGGTGGTGATTACGGGCTTATCCGGGTCGGGTAAGTCGTCGTTAGCTTTCGATACCCTCTATGCCGAAGGGCAGCGCCGTTATGTAGAAAGCCTGTCTGCTTATGCGCGCCAATTCCTATCTATGATGGAAAAACCCGACATGGACAGCATCGACGGCCTATCGCCCGCTATTGCCATCGAACAAAAAGCGACCAGCCACAACCCACGTTCTACCGTCGGAACGGTCACCGAAATTTATGACTATTTTCGCCTGCTCTATGCCCGCGTTGGCACACCGCGTTGCCCGACCCACGGTTGCGACCTGCACGCTCAAACCGTTAGCCAAATGGTCGATCACACTCTGGCTTTGCCGGAAAACAGTCGCGCCATGATTTTAGCGCCAATTGTGCGCGATAAAAAAGGTGAGCATAAAGAACTATTGGGTGAATTGGCTGCCCAAGGTTACATTCGTGCGCGTATCGACGGTGAACTGGTCGAGCTTGACCGTATTCCCGAGTTAGATGGCAAGAAAAAACACACCATTGATGCGGTGATTGACCGTTTCAAGGTGCGCGATGACTTAAAACAGCGTCTGGCTGAATCCTTTGAAACCGCCTTAAAGTTGGCCAATGGCTTAGCGATGGTTGAACCTTTGTCGGCAGAAGAGGGTGACTTCAAACTGTTATTTTCCAGTAAATTTGCTTGTCCTCATTGTGGTTATTCTGTTGCTGAACTCGAACCCAGACTTTTCTCATTCAATAGCCCACATGGCGCTTGTAGCAGTTGTGATGGTTTAGGCAACGTCGAACGCTTTGACCTAGAACGTATCGTCGCTCACCCCGAACTGCCCGTAGGCAACGGCGCCATTCATGGCTGGGATAAGCGCAACGCCTACACCAAATCCTTATTGCAAGCCCTAGCCGATCACTATGGCTTCGATTTAGAAACACCTTGGCAAGACCTCGACGACAACTTACAGCAAAAACTCATTCACGGCAGCGGCAATGAGCGTATTGCCTTGCCTGGTGGTCGCTATTCCGACGCACCTCGTCCATGGGAAGGTATCTTGCCGTGGTTTGAACGACGCTATCGAGACAGCGATGTCGAATCGGTACGCAGCGAACTGGCACAACTGCGGGTGGTACAAGCCTGTGCGAGCTGTGACGGCACACGCCTGAACAAAACCGCTCGCCATGTCTTTATTGCCGACAAATCTCTTCCGCAACTGACCCGTTTATCACTAACTGAACTGCACGAATGGATCAGCCAACTGACATTGACGGGTAATAAGGCGCAAATTGCCGATAAAATTCTGCAAGAAATTCGCAATCGTCTCGGCTTCCTCATTCAAGTTGGCTTGTCCTATTTAACGCTCGAACGCAGTGCCGAAACCCTATCGGGCGGCGAAGCGCAGCGTATTCGTCTTGCCAGTCAAATTGGCTCAGGGCTAACGGGTGTGATGTATGTGCTTGATGAACCTTCGATTGGTTTACATCAGCGTGATAATGACCGGCTGTTACAATCACTCAGGCGCTTGCGTGATTTGGGCAACAGCGTTATCGTCGTTGAACACGACGAAGATGCCATTCGCCAAGCCGATTACCTCATCGACATTGGACCCGGTGCGGGCGTGCACGGTGGACAGATCATTGCCCAAGGCACACCCGATCAAGTCGCCAACACAGCAGCATCATTGACAGGGCAATACCTATTGGGCAAGCGAGGCATTCAGCTGCCAGAGCGTCGTCAGCCAAGCGGCAAAGAACTGGTATTAACGGGTGCAAGTGCGCACAATCTGAAAGATGTCACTCTCCACCTACCCGCTGGCTTGTTCACCTGTATTACTGGCGTATCGGGTTCAGGCAAATCGACGCTAATTAATGATACCCTCTACCGACTCGCCGCCAATGAACTCAATGGTGCTAGCCTTCACCCTGAGGCCTATAGCAGCATCAGCGGACTAGAACACTTCGATAAAGTGATTAACATCGACCAAAGCCCGATTGGGCGCACGCCACGTTCTAATCCCGCTACCTACACAGGACTCTTCACCACCATTCGTGAATTACTGGCAGGGGTTCCCGAATCGCGCGCACGTGGTTACACACCAGGGCGTTTTAGTTTTAACGTTGCTGGCGGACGTTGTGAAGCTTGCCAAGGCGATGGTGTCATTAAAGTCGAAATGCACTTTTTACCGGATATTTATGTGCCTTGCGATGTTTGTCATGGCAGTCGCTACAATCGTGAAACGCTCGACATTCAGTACAAAGGTAAAACCATTGCCGACATTTTAGACATGACCATTGAAGATGCACTCGTCTTTTTCGATGCCGTGCCTAGCTTAAAGCGCAAACTGAGTACGCTCATGGATGTTGGCTTGTCTTACATTAAATTAGGACAAAGTGCGACCACCCTTTCAGGTGGCGAAGCGCAACGCATTAAGCTAGCGAAAGAACTGTCTAAACGGGATACCGGTAATACGCTGTATATTTTGGATGAACCCACCACAGGGCTACACTTCCACGACATTGAATTGCTACTTACCGTACTGCATCGACTGCGTGATCACGGCAACACCATTGTCGTTATTGAGCACAATCTCGATGTCATTAAAACCGCCGACTGGCTGGTGGATTTAGGTCCTGAAGGCGGCAGCGGTGGTGGTCAAATCATTGCCGAAGGCACACCCGAGCAGATTGCCGCCTGTGAACACAGCTGGACAGGAAAATATTTGAAACCTTTATTAGCGAAAGGAGCTTAAACCCATGACCCCTCAAGAATTTACCCTAGCACTGCAAGCCGGTGCGCCCTTTGACTTTGAAGATACGATTGCCGTTATTCAAGAACACTTCGACTACACGCCAACTCGCTTTAAAAACGGCTTATCGGAAACCGCGATTATCAATGAAGCAGGAAAAAACGAAGGCTCTTGCAAAATTTTTGCCTTTGCCCAGTTTATGAATTTGGATGCCGATACCACGTTGAAGTGCTTTGGGCATTTCTACCAAGACGTGCTCAACACTCCCGAAGGCAATGACCACCTCAACATTCGTAATTTTATGAAAGACGGCTGGGCAGGCATCGCTTTTGAAGGACAGGCTTTAACTCCTAAATAAAGTTTAGGCTTCCACTGGGGTATGAGACAGGTTCAACACTACTACCCCAGCAACAATTAGCGCAATACCAAACCACTGCACCGAACTCAGCACCTGCTGATAAAACAACCAAGAAAACAAGCTAACTAATACAATTCCAGCCCCTGCCCAAACGGCATAAACAACACCAACAGGCAATGTCTTCAAAGAAAGTGACAACGCATAAAAAGCAATAGCATAGCCTAGCACAACAATTAATGAAGGTAGCCAACGTGTAAAACCATCGCTCGCCTTTAACGCTAGAGTGGCAATCACTTCAACGACGATAGCGATCGATAAAATTAACCAAACGTTCATTTTCGACTTGCTTTAGCCTTAATCCTGGCTGCATTACCAATTACCAGTAACGACGACAAAGGCATGCCAATGGCTGCCATGAGTGGTGTTAATTTAGCCGATACCGCTAAAGGCACCATAATCAGGTTATAGAGCAGACTCATAGCAATATTTTGGCGAATGGTGCGCAAGGTAATGGTCGATAAGTTAATGGTGTTCAATACCGAAGCCAATTGATTGTTCAATAGCACCACTTCGGCACTATCGACCGACACCTCCGTACCTGAACCCAAAGCAATACCGACATCAGCACGCACCAGAGCGGGGGCATCATTAATGCCATCTCCGACAAAGACCACCACGCGCCCATCGCCTTGTAACGAGCGTACCACCGCTTCTTTATCTTCGGGTAGCACCTCCGCCGTTACCGAGATACCACCCAACTGTTGCGCGAACACAGCGGCAACCGCCGCACGATCTCCGGTAATCATTGACACCTGAATGCCCCGCGCTTGCAAAGCAGCAACCACTTGGGTCGCATCATCACGCAAGCTATCAGCCAAGGCAATGGTCGCCACTAACACACCATCACAGCTCACACAAACGCTGGTTGCTCCTTGATTGGCCTGTTCAACCAGCCAGGCTTCACTTTCGGGTACGAAGGCGATTCCTTGCGCTTGCATCCAACCGACACTACCTGCCTGCCATAGCTGACCTTCAATTTGTGCCTGCACACCGCGACCCGATAAAGACAAAAAGCCTTCCATACTCGGCGCATCATGCCCTAGTGGACTGGCAAAAGCCTGTAATGCCTTGGCCAAAGCATGACTGGAGCGACTTTCTAACAGCGCCACCACTGACCACAAACGGGACTCATCGACGTGGTCTGTCCAACGCTGATGCGCCACCACCGACATTTCACCCTTGGTCAAGGTACCGGTTTTATCAAACAGCACATGCGTCGTATTCGATAATTGTTCTAATACCGCGCCATTTTTAACCAACACACCCCAGCGCGCTGCCACACCCGAAGCCACGGCAATCGCCATCGGCGTCGCCAAACCAAAAGCGCAAGGACAAGTCACGATCAGTACCGCCGTTGCCGCCATAATGGCCGTATCCAAGTTCAGCGTTAGCCACCAATAAATGAGCGAGAAAGTCGCTAAAGACAGCGTCACCGCCACAAACCAAGGAATCACCCGATCCGCTGTGCGCGCAATGGGTGCTTTACTCGCCTGTGCGTCCTCAACCAAACGAATAATCTTACCTAATGCCGATTCAGCCAATACTTGACGCACCTCAACCAACAAAGCACCATCTTGGTTATGCGTACCTGCTGATACTTTATCGCCCACGCGTTTATGCACCGGCACCGACTCACCCGTCAACATCGACTCATCGCAATGTCCTTCACCCTCGACAATCACGCCATCAACCGGTAGGCGATCACCGGGATGTACCCACACTAAATCCCCCGCTTTCAATAAACGAACTGCGGTGAAGCGCTCAGAACCATCATCCATGCGCTGACGCGCAATTTTGGGCTGTAATGACATGAGTCGATGCGTTGCATCTACCGCTTTGCTCTTAGAAATGGACTCTAAATAACGACCCAGCAACAAGAAAAACATGAAATCAACAAGGGTATCGAAGTAAACCGAACCACCCGATTCCGGCACAAAGGTGACGTAAAGTGAATAAAAATAGGTGGTTAAAATGCCCAAGCTAATGGAAATATCCATACCCAAGCGCCGCCCACGAAGCGCCTGCCATGCCCCAATAAAGAAAGGTTGTCCTGAATAGAGCAAGGTCGGCGTAGCAATGCCTAAGGACACCCAGTGGAAGAAAGTCTGGAATTCCGAGTCATCGGCACCGAAATAGAGCGAAATAGAAATCCACATGATGTTCATCATGGCGAATGAAGCAAAGGCAAAACGATACAACAAGCCTTTGTTATAGCGCTCTAATGCCTGCTGACTGAGATGCGGATCGTAAGGTTGGCTAGCGTAGCCCAACTCACCCAAAATCTGCAGAATGCGTGACAGTTGAATGAGGTTATTATTCCACTTTAAGCGAATGCGACGCGTGGTAAAGTTGACATAAGCACTGACAATTCCCGACTCTTTTGCCAAACGATGCTCAATCAACCAGACACAGGCGGCACAGTGAATCCCTTCCGCCATCAGCTCAATTTCACGCACCGATTTAGAAATATCAACAAATTGACCCTGAACTTCATCATGGTCAAACATCACTAAGTCTTTCGGAATGACTGGGACCGGCTGACGCGCCTCGTCGTTTTCGGCTTTATCGTAAAAGCTGCCTAAACCAGCTTCATGAATGGCCTCGCAAGCACCAGCACAACCATGACAGCAAAAAGCCTTGCGCTCAGCGGCAATCTGACGCTCAACCAATCCCTCTTGAGCAATCGGTTGACCGCAATGGTAACAAGTCTGACTCACAAGCTGTCCATTAAGGCGCTGGGTCGGCGACCATCAGCTCACCGGAAATACTGCTTTTTTCGCCAGCACGTTGCGCTTCCGCAATCCACACCCACTTACCTTTTTTCGCCATGGTCACACTAGCTTGATACTGACCCGCCTCGCCGACAGGCAAGAGTTTAAGTACAAAATCTTCTTTCAAATCTGAAGGGCGATAAGCATAAACCTCGACCCGATCCAGTATCAGCGGCTTACCCTCTTTGTCTAAGGCTTTTAACTGAATTAAACTTGGCTGACCCTCACGCAACTCTGGCCAGTCAATCGATAACTGCCAGCCCAATAAGGCCTCTGCTTTACGTTCTGCCATAATGGCTTCATAGTTTGCGCCATGCTTATAAGGACTGGAATTCACCATACCTGGGTTGGTCACAATGGCCATGCTCACCATAAAAAAGTTGACCATCAACACAATAATCAGAATCGCCAGCCAAAACAGAATGAACGGATTTTTCCAAGGCTTATGCCAGGTTTTCACCGGCTTCTCGAGAGGCGTCGTCTCAGTCATTGACCTTTTTCCTTTACAGTATGACGATAAACAAACCCAGTCTATCAGACTGGGCATGAAATTTTTAAGCAATCTAAAATACGAATAAACCTATTTAGGACCAACAAACATACTATCATATTTCTGACGAATGGCCGGATTATTTACATCCACCGCTTCAATCAATAAGGGAGTATTAGCTCCCGTTAAGGCTTTTCTATCGGCTTTCACCAATAAAGTCGTTGCGCCGACGCTACCTGGGCTGACCGAAATGGGGGCGTCATTACCCTCAACCCTCAACCCTTCAATACCCGAAGCGGACAAACTCACCATCATCACCTTGTCTGTTTTGTTCACGACTTTAATGGTCAGCTTATTTTGAATACTACCATCAGACAACATAACGAAAAGAGGCGAGCGCTCATGCAACACATTCAGTTTTAGCGGTGCAATGGTGAGCAGGCCGTAAATTAACACACTGGCAGCGACCGCCATAATGCCTGTGTAAACAATCACCCGGGGACGCTTATAAAGCGGCGGCAAAGGCTTACCTTCAAACTCTTCTAACGAAGCGTAGCGAATCAGCCCCAAGGGTTTGTCCAGTTTTTTCATCACGGAATCACAAGCATCAATACACAGGCCACAAGTAATACAGCCAATCTGTTGACCTTTACGAATATCCACTCCAGTCGGACAAACCGCCACACACAGATTACAGTCGATACAATCACCCAGTTTTGGCTCTTCCTCGCCCGGACGAACACGCTTCATGCGACCACGAGGCTCACCACGATCTAGGTCATAAGTGGGCACGATAGTTTGCTTGTCGATCATCGCACCTTGAATACGCGAATAGGGGCAGAAAAGCGTACAGGTTTGTTCACGCAACTTAGAGGCGAATAAAAAAGTAGTGATGGTCAGGCCAGCAATGGCTAACCAAGCAAAACCACCCACATCACCGCTGAATAGGTCTTGCCATAACTGCAGAGCATCGGTGAAATAGGCAACAAAGCTGAAACCGGTTAAGAAAGACAAAATCAAGAAAATCGCATTGGTAGCACCTTTTAAACGCAGCTTTTCTGCAGTCCAAGCCGATTGGTCGAGTGCCATGCGTTTATTGGGCCCACCTTGAATTTTTTCTTCAATCCAAGTGAATACATCCATCCACACTGTTTGAAAGCAAAAATAACCACACCAAACACGTCCAGCCAAAGCTGAGGCGGCAGCTAGCGCCATTGCCGCAAACAGTAAAATCGAAGCCAACATCCAAATATCTTGTGGCAGGATGGTAATACCGAAAATGTGAAATTGACGATTAGGCAAGTCAAATAGCAATGCCTGACGATCATCCCAGCGTACATAAGGCAGCAAGAAAAAGCTTAACCACAGAAAAGCGCTCACATTTTTAATCTGACGAAAAAAACCACCAATGCGTTTCGCATGGACCGTTTTCATATCCGTCGAAACCGTTAACATTTCAACGCCGATTTCATCTAACGTTTTAGAAGCACCCTTAACCACATTTTGGATACGAGCCGCATCTTCAGCAGGGGTCATATTATTTTTTTCTGACATTTGATAACCTATGTTAATAAAGCAAAGCCGCAAAATAACAACGGCTCAGTAAGCTGAGCCGTTGACATAGAAGGCGAAGGAAGCAACGATTAATTGCTCGCTTCCTTAGATGAGTTTCCACCGGCAATAATACGCCAGCCCCACACCAGTAGCGTTAGCACACTGAAAGCCAATGCGCCCAATACCGCCCAGAGTACAAAGTCGTTATTTAAACCACCAAACATAGCATTTACTCCACATTAACTTTTTTTCTAGAGCAGGTACTTTTGATTCCTGCTCCGTGATGCGGTGGCAAGATTACTTGCCGCCACCTAAGCTGTGAACGTAGATTGACAAACGCTTAACTTCTTTGTCACCCAAACGCTCAGCAAATGCTGGCATGACGGCATGGCGAGTTTCTTTCTCGCCAATGGCGTTAACACCTTTAGCAATTGTCTTCATTACTTCAGCACGTTCGCCAGAGAAGCGCCATACTTTATCGTTCAAACGAGCCGCGCCTAAGGCTGCCATACCAGAGCCGTCTGGCATGTGACAACCAGCACAACCAATGCTGTTATAAACCTCACGTCCTGCGGCGAAGGCTTCACTGTCTGCTTTGCCTTCCGACATAGCAATAACAAAATCTGTCACCTGACCGATTTGTTCTGACGATAACATAGCGCCATAAGCTGGCATGTTACCGACACGACCTGAAACCAAAGACTGATAAATGGTATTAACATCACCACCCCACAACCAATCATCATCGGCCAAAATCGGATAGTTCACGTTACCAGCACCACCAGCACCATGACAGGCAGCACAGTAATCACCAAACAATGCTTTAGAAGTTGCTACTGCATAATCAACCAAGTTTTTGTCTGCTAGAATTTCTTCAACGCTTTTTTCAGTTAGCGCCTGCTCTTGCGCAGCAAACTTCTCGGCACGCCATTTATTCAGCGTTTCGAAGTCTTCATGATACTCTTTCATCTGCGTCCAGCCAGCCAAACCTTTAGTATTACCTGTTGGCGTTGGGATGGTCGGATAGTAAAGCGCATAAAACACAATCATTACAAAGCCAGCATAGAAGGCTAGCATCCACCACAGGGGAGGCGGATAATCTAATTCTCGTAAATCTTCGTCCCAAATGTGGCCGGTATTGCCTTCATTTGGCCATGGATTTTCATTTGCCATAACGGTCTCCTCAAACTCTTAATTTATTCGTCATCACGCAAGGGCGTCATGCGTTGCGCTTCTAATTCTTTTGCATTTTTAGGTCGCAACGCATTGAAAAAAGTCACCGCTAACGCAACAAAAATCACCACTGTCAAAATCATGCCACCCCAATCTTGGGCAGTCATCGCTGCCCAGTCGGTATTGAAGTAGCTTTCGATCTTACTCACGGTAAACCTTGTTGTCGTCTAATTTGACCATCGTGCCCAAGACTTGCATGTAAGCAATCACAGCATCCATTTCGGTATAGCCTTTAATCGCTTCATCTGCATTATCGATATCTTCTTGCGTGTAAGGAACACCCATTAACTTCATCGCTTCCAAACGTGCTTTCATATCACGCTTAGTATTGAAGAAATCATTTTCGATTGAGTTTTCCGCTAACCAAGGATAAGCAGGCATTACTGATTCTGGTACCAACGCTTGCGGACGCATCAAGTGCATGTAATGCCACTCATTCGAGTATTTGCCACCCACGCGCGCCAAGTCAGGCCCAGTACGTTTTGAACCCCATTGGAAAGGATGATCGTAAATCGATTCTGTACCCAATGAGTAATGACCATAACGCTCGCGCTCATCACGGAAAGGACGAATCATTTGGCTATGGCAGTACATGCAGTGCTCGCGCAAGTAAATGTCTTTACCAGCCAGCTCTAATGGCGTGAAAGGACGAACACCATCACCCGCTTTCCAATCAGATGCCCAATTACCCGACTCGTCTTTGTAATAGAGACGCTTATCACCACGTTCCCACAATAAATCGGGGTTTTTCAAATTGCCCGCTTCATCTTTTGTGGTGTGCTCGTAGGTGTCATCGAGGTAGAACAATGGAACGATTTCAACAATTGTCGCAACCGAAACCGCTAAGGCTGTACCGAACATCAACGCGAATACGTTCTGTTCTAACCATTCTTGTAAATTTTTTGGCTTTTGTGCTGCCATTTCATCAACTCCTCAGTATGTGCGCTAGCGCTTAATGTCAGCCATCAAGGCTAGGCACAAGTGTTATATCAAGCGTGTGCTAGTTGTGTTTGACGGGCATTCGCCATGCGAATCGTCATCACCATGTTGTAAAGCATCACAGCAGCACCCGTGGTGAATAAAATACCACCAATAGCACGCATGACATAGTAAGGATGCATCGCAGCAACCGACTCAGCAAAGGTGTAAGCCAAAGTACCGTAGTCGTCATAAGCACGCCACATCAGACCCTGCATGATACCTGATACCCACATCGCCACGATGTAGAATACAGTACCAATGGTAGCCAACCAGAAGTGGAAGTTAATTAATGACATAGAGTACATTTCTGTTTTCCACAATTTCATCGTCATGTGGTAAACCGCACCAATCGATACCATCGCTACCCAACCCAAAGCACCTGAGTGTACGTGACCAATGGTCCAGTCGGTGTAGTGAGACAAGGCATTGACCGATTTAGCCGCCATAACGGGACCTTCGAAGGTAGACATGGCATAGAAAGCCAGCGACATAATCAAGAAGCGCAAGATGTAGTCGGTACGTAAGCGATCCCAAGCACCAGACAGTGTCAACATACCATTCAGCGCACCACCCCACGAAGGAATAATCATCGCCAATGAGATGACCGCGCCCAAAGAACCTACCCAATCAGGCAGAGCCGTGTATTGTAAGTGGTGCGCACCCAACCAGACATAACCAAACATCAGCGCCCAGAAATGGATGACTGACAAACGGTATGAATAGATAGGACGTTGAGCTTGCTTAGGTACGAAGTAGTACATAATACCAAGGAAACCCGCAGTCAGGAAGAAACCCACCGCATTGTGACCCCACCACCATTGAATCATGGCATCTTGCACGCCACTGAACATAGAGTATGAACGGAACAAGCTTACGGGAACAGACAGCGCGTTCAATACCCACAGGTAAGTTACCATGATTAACAAGCCGAAGAAGAACCAGTTAGCCACGTAAATGTGTGGCACTTTCTGCTTGTCGCGTTCTGCAATGGTCATGGTGAAGTTAAACGTGAACAGTAACCAAACAATCGCTACAGCGATGTCTAATGGCCATTCTAATTCATGGTACTCTTTCGCTTGAGACATGCCCAAGGCTAGCGTAATGACCGCCAACAACAAACCAATTTGGAAGGCAAAGAACTGGACCCATGCCAATTTGTTGCTGTACAACGGACGTCCGTTGGTACGCTGCACAATGTAGAATGCGGTAGCCATTAACACGTTACCACCAAAGGCGTAGATGACAGTGTTAGTATGGATGACACGCAAACGTCCGAAAGTGATTTCTGCCGTATCAAAGTTTAAAAAAGGCCACGCAAGCTCTGAAGCTGCATAGGTACCAAAAAAGGTACCAAGTACCAAAAAAACAATCGCTGCTAAGGTAAAAGCCTTAACCACGCCATCGTTATATTGCGGTTTAACCACCGTGTCCATATGCGATTTCCTCTCTAATTGAACACAACCTAAACATTGCCGACTCGATAAACCTGCCTAAACCAGCAGAATCCAACTAGCACAGCTTATCCTCTTCTGGAAACTAGTATATAGTTAACAGAGCGATTATATTGACGTTTTTAGACGCTAAAAGCATGAAAACTTAACTGCAATCAAGTTCTCAAACTTAACGGCAGGATGGGTCTTGTGACTTTAGTATCGGGTATTCTAACCAGTTACCCCACCCCCACCAACTTAAAAATATTTATCATCATCATTAATTTTTATTATGAGCCATAAAAACAACAACAAAAGCTGATTTGTTTGAAACTTTCTGTACTGACTTGCTTGGAGGGGAAAATCTGAATCAGACGCTTCACAGCTTATTCAGACTTTCAGTTCATCCATTTTTTAAAGATGAGTGGTTGCTAGGGAATCAATCCAGACGTTATGGGTTGTTTTGCACTGACCTTCCCCAGTCTCGCCATTCCTTTTGTATAAGCCATAGCTTACCCAGGTCGTTAAAAATGTTAAACTATGCTTCATTGTAAAAGCTTAATTTAGAAGGTCGAGTGATGCGCAGCGCTCTAATTGAACGTAAAACGTTGGAAACCCAAATTAAAATCGACATCAATTTAGATGGGACAGGCAAAGCACGACTGACCACCGGCGTGCCTTTTTTGGAACACATGCTCGATCAAATCGCCCGTCACGGCATGATTGACATCACAATTGAAGCCATTGGCGATAATCATATTGATGACCACCACACGGTCGAAGACATTGGTATTAGCCTCGGTGCAGCACTAGCAAAAGCGGTCGGCGATAAAAAGGGCATCGCTCGTTATGGTCATGCCTATGTGCCACTTGATGAGGCGCTGTCGCGCGTGGTTATCGACTTATCTGGTCGTGCCGGTCTGCAATTCCACTGTGCATTCACGGCTGAGCGTATTGGCAATTTCGACACCCAGCTGGTGCAAGAATTCTTCCAAGGCTTTGTCAATCATGCCCATGCCACCTTACATATTGATAATGTACGTGGTATCAATGCGCACCATCAAGCCGAAACCATCTTTAAGGCCTTTGGTCGTGCCTTGCGCATGGCTTTGACTGCCGATGAACGCATGGCCGGTATACTACCTTCTACCAAGGGTGCGCTGTAAATGGCCTTGCGTGAAATTGTTGTTGTCGATTACGGCATGGGCAACCTACGCTCGGTTAAACAGGCCTTGTTGCATGTGGCACCAGCCAATACGCGCATTAGTGTCAGTGAAAACCCCGTGCAAATCGCCAATGCCGATGCGGTGGTTTTTCCAGGACAGGGCGCGGCAAAAGCCTGCATGAATGCACTTAATAATATTGAAGGGTTAAAAGAGTCAGTCATTCATGCCGCACACAATAAACCTTTTTTAGGTATCTGCATGGGCATGCAAGTGCTGATGTCGCATTCTGCGGAAAATGGTGGCGTGTCCTGCTTAGACCTATTCAAGGGTGATGTATTAGCCTTTGCCGATCAGCCTAACTGGAAGCCTACGCATAAAATTCCGCAAATGGGTTGGAATCAGGTTACGCAAACTCAAGAACATCCTTTATGGCAAGACATCGAGAACCAGAGTCGTTTTTACTTTGTGCATAGCTACTTTGTTCAACCTGCCGACCCAAGTATCACCGCGGGCACGACCGATTTTGGCTTAAACTACACCTCTGCTGTTGCCCAAGGCAAGGTCTTTGCCATTCAGGCTCACCCCGAAAAAAGCGCCGATGCCGGCCTACAACTGTTGCGCAACTTCTGCGCGTGGAACGGAGAATAATAAAACATGCTACTCATCCCTGCTATCGACCTGAAAGATGGTCAATGTGTTCGCTTAAAACAAGGCCGTATGGAAGACGCGGATGTGTTTTCGAGTAATGTCCTGGATACAGCGACGCGCTGGGTTAATGCCGGCTGCCGTCGCTTACACATGGTCGATCTGAATGGCGCTTTTGCTGGCGAGCCAGTGAATGCTAAAGCGGTGTTGGAAGTGACCAAAACCTTTCCTAACCTACCGGTACAAATCGGTGGTGGCATTCGTGACTTTGACACCATTCAACGCTATTTAGATGCCGGCGTAAGTTATGTCATAATCGGCACTAAAGCAGCGAAAGAGCCTGAATGGGTAGCCGAAGCTTGTGCTAAGTTCCCTGGAAAAATTATTGTCGGACTGGATGCACAAGACGGCATGGTGGCGATTAATGGCTGGGCAGAAATCACCGATCATCATGTCATCGACCTCGCTAAGCGATTTGAAAACGATGGTGTCAATGAAATCATTTATACCGATATTGGTCGTGACGGCATGATGCAGGGCGTTAACATCGAAGCAACCAAAGCCTTGGCGGAAGCAGTGAATATCCCCATTATTGCCAGTGGCGGCATCACCAACTTAGATGACATTCGTGGCTTATGTGCCGTTGCCAGCAGCGGTATTTCGGGCGCCATTACAGGGCGCGCCATTTACGAAGGCAGTTTGGACTTTGCTGAAGGTCAACGTTTGTCTGATGAATTGATGGGACGCAAATAATGGGCTTAGCAAAACGCATTATTCCCTGCTTGGACGTCGATAAAGGACGCGTTGTTAAAGGTGTGAATTTCGTTGGTATTCGTGATGCAGGCGATCCCGTTGAAGTGGCGCGTCGCTACAATCAACAAGGTGCAGACGAAATTACCTTTTTAGACATTACCGCCACTAGCGATGATCGCGAAACCCTCGTACATGTGGTTGAACAAGTGGCCAGCGAAGTGTTCATTCCACTGACGGTTGGCGGTGGCATCCGCACACTGGACGACATTCGCAAAATGCTCAATGCCGGTGCGGACAAGGTATCCATTAACAGTGCGGCGGTGTTCCGACCCGAATTCGTGCAAGAAGCCAGCGATCACTTTGGTTCACAATGTATTGTCGTTGCCATTGATGCCAAGCGTGTCGATGACCATTGGGAAATCTTTACCCACGGTGGTCGTAAAGCCACCGGCATTGATGTGGTTGAGTGGGCGAAAAAAATGCAAGCCTTCGGTGCGGGTGAAATTTTACTGACCAGCATGGATGGCGACGGCACCAAAAAAGGCTATGACTTAGCGCTGACGCGTGCCGTTAGTGATGCCGTATCCATTCCTGTCATTGCTTCGGGCGGCGTGGGCAACTTACAAGACTTGGCCGATGGCATTACCCAAGGTGGTGCTGAAGCCGTGTTAGCGGCGAGCATTTTCCACTTTGGTGAGTACACACTAGAGCAGGCGAAGTTGCATTTGCAGGGTCAGGGGATTGAGGTTAGGTTATAACGGCTGATATTGACATGAAAAAAGCGCCAAATTGGCGCTTTTTTATTTGAGTGTCTGTCATCGAGCAATCAAGCTATCAACTTGCTACTTTTGCAAACAGATCATAGGTATCGGCATCCACAATATCCACCTCGACAAACTCACCAACCGGTAAGTGTGCGCCATTTTTAATGATGACCGTGCCGTCGATTTCGGGCGCATCCGCTGCTGATCGGGCAATCGCACCTTGTTCACCAATGGTATCGACCAACACCGTCATGCGCGAGCCGACTTTCGCTTTCATCTTCTCTTCCGAGATATCCATTTGCAAGGCCATCAGCTCTTCCCAACGCTCCTGCTTGACCTCATCGGGTACAGGCGCAGCTAAGTCGTTAGCAACCGCCCCTTGAACCGGAGAATAAGGGAAACAACCCACACGATCTAACTCAGCTTTATCTAAGAAATCCATCAACAGTTCAAAGTCTTCGTCTGTTTCACCGGGAAAACCGACGATAAAGGTACTGCGAATGGTCAGCTCAGGACAAATATCACGCCATTTTTTAATGCGATCCAATAAGCGATTGACATCACCAGGGCGTTTCATCATTTTCAAAATACGTGGACTAGCATGTTGGAAAGGAATATCCAAGTAAGGCAAGATTTTACCTTGCGCCATCAGCGGAATAATATCATCGACGTTCGGATAAGGATAAACATAGTGCATACGCACCCAAATGCCTAAATCGCCTAGCGCACTGGCCATGTCATACATATTGGTTTTGAGTGGGCGACCTTCCCAAAAATCCAACTTATACTTGGTGTCCACGCCATAAGCACTGGTATCTTGCGATACCACCAACAATTCCTTCACGCCCGCGTTAGCGAGGTTTTTCGCTTCTGTCATCACATCACCAATCGGACGAGAGACTAAATCTCCGCGCATACTGGGAATAATACAGAAAGTACAACGGTGGTTACAGCCTTCCGAAATTTTCAGATAAGCATAGTGTTTCGGTGTCAGTTTAACGCCCGTATTCGGCAGTAAATCAAGGAAGGGATCGTGAGGTTTAGGCACATGGGTATGCACATGATTCATGACTTGTTCGTAAGCGGCAGCACCCGAGATCGCTAACACCTGGGGATGTTCCGCCATAATCACTTCGGGACGAGCACCCAAACAGCCCGTGACAATCACTTTACCATTTTCATTCAAGGCTTCACCGATGGTATCTAGCGACTCGGCTACCGCTGAATCAATAAATCCACAGGTATTCACCACCACCAAATCGGAACCGGTATAGTCGGGAGAAATTTCATAGCCTTCACTACGCAACTGCGTCAAAATGCGTTCAGAGTCTACTAGGGCTTTGGGACAGCCAAGGCTGACAAAGCCAATTTTGGGTGCGTGCGTCGAGGCCATATCACTTCATCAAATCTAATTAAATTATTGAAATTGTATCACAGATTCAGCAAGCTACTGGCGTTAGTCGCGATAAGTCGATAACAAAAACGGGTTGCTGCTGATGCATCGCTATCGCCGACAATCCCTTAATCTGACAGCGCGCCGCAAGCAATGCAGGCAAAGGGAAAATGGACTGCGCAGCCACCGAAACTAAACTAACCGAGGCCGAACAGACAACATCCTGACTCGGCGCATGCGCCATCACCAGACTTAACACAACTTGTGCGCGGGTTTCTGTTGTGGGCAAGCCCAGCCAGTGTGCCAAATGCGTTACTGACGTTGAAGAAGCGGCATAGGCTTTCGAGCATTCGACTTGATGCGCCAGCAAGCCGATGGCCACTCCATCCACTTCGGTCAAAACCAGGTCTAACGCCTTCATGCTGGTCAAGATGCTTACCCCAGGCCTTGTGCGTAATCAGTAAACAACTGCTGCAAACTGAGCACCGCAACTGGCTTCTGCTGGTAATTGATAATATGAGCAACGTAAGGCGTTAAATGCGCTGGTAAACTGCTGGGGGGCGGCTGCAGGGCACTTTCGACCACTTCTATCATATCGATCAGTGCCTCGACACGAATACCGCTGGTTAACTGCTCGGTTTCACCCATGAGTACAAAACTCGATGCACCTGACTCTGCTACTGGGGAAGCGAGCTGTAACAAAGCATGCAAACGAATCACTGATTGAATGCTACCACGCAAATTAATGACGCCTTCCATCGAATCAGGACAACCCGGCACAAAATAAACCCTTGGGTCTACCAATATCTCGCGAATTTGTTTACCCAGAAACGCAAAAGACTGATCTGCCATCTGCACCAACACCAATTGATGAACTGGCTCATCGACATTCACCACGTCGGCGCTGATTTCTCGGCGTTGGGTTAACAGCTGGGTTAACTGTGCATCGCTCATGGTTTGACCTACCCTTATTAAGACGGTTCACTAGAAGACAGATCGCTAATCGTCCTATTACGCCCTTGGCGCTTAGCCCGATACAAGGCTTGATCGGCAGCGGCTCTTAGGGATTCGATGCTGCTATGTGGCGGATGACTGGCAATACCGGCACTAAAGCTGCATGAAAAATCACCTTGTGGGCTATTAAAAATAATCTGTGCAAAATCTTGTCTTAATAAATCGATGACCTGGGTTGCTTGTGCTACCGTCGTTGCCGGCATCACAATGGCAAACTCCTCACCGCCATAGCGCCCGACAATATCGGTATGACGCAGACGTTGCTGAAAAACACGTGCCATTGCTAGCAATACCTGATCTCCGATTGGATGACCATGCTCGTCATTCACCAACTTAAAATGATCGATATCAATCATTACCAAACACAGCGGCTGTTGCTCTCGCATGGCATTGGCCAATTCGATGCCAATAAATGAGGTGGTGGTGGTATGGTTGTAGAGCCCGGTTAGGCTATCTTTGGCCATCAACATGCGCAAAATACGCATGCGCTCAGCACGAATGGCGACAGCAGCAACCAAGTATTCGGGCACGACTGGCTTGGTTAAGAAGCCCTCAGCTCCCACACTCATCGCCGAAAATTGACGCTGACGGTCGGTTTCACTCGATAAAAAGACAATGGGCAAGGTCACATACTCAGGAATTTGTCGAATCATCTTAGCCAAATCTCGCCCGGTACAGGTGGGCATGTACATATCCATCAACACTAAGTCCGGGCGAAAGTGCGCCAGTGTCGTCAACAAGGTTTCTGGATCACTCACCTGCTCTGTGACCATGCCAGCCTGTTGCAGAATAATGCCATGATAACTGGCGATTTCGGGCTCATCATCCACCACAATCACCCGATAAGGCTCTGGTGCTTTGGGTGTGGTTAAACCATCTAACATCGACACCACATCGAGAACGCGCGCCGGTTTCTGGAAATAAGCCGCCCCACCCACCTGCACCGAACGCAAGCGGGCGGAAAAGTCTTCACGCACCGACAGGAAAATAGTGGGAAGCGTTGTTTTCAACTGTTCCGACATGTTTTCCAGCAATTCCAGACCCGCATTACGTCCTTCTGGAAAATTAATGTCCATGATGATGGCACTGGGTTTTTGTTGCAAAATCGCTTGGTGCAAGTCGTCGGTGCGATAAAAAGCACGACATTCATAGCCAAAAAAGCCTAACTGAGTGGCTAATTGCTCAGTCGATAACTCATCGTCATCGCACAAATAAAGCAGTTTATGCTCGCCCTCTTCTTGGCTTGGGCGCGCGTCTTGGCCAAAATACGGCAGATTAGACATAGCATCGTGATGGCTCAATTCCTGCGAAGTCAGGAAGGCAATCTCCTGCGCTAATCCATGCAGACTGTCTTCAAGCACCTGCATCCAATCTGCTGGCAACTGTTCTTGATGCGAAAGCAAACGACTGGCAATGTCATCGCCTGCCAGAATGGCATCGGAGAGCTTCTCAAAGCCAAACGAGCGACTCGTGCCTTTAATGCTGTGAAAGAAACGGTGCATATTGGCAATGGTTTGCTCATTTTGATGTTCGGCCAATAAACGCAGAGCGGCTTTGCCTTCAATCAAACGATTCGGCAGTTGCTCAATAAAGCGTTGCCTCAAACGCGCAATCTTGTCTTTAGCTTGCGCTAGCTTGGCGTATTTATCATGATTAACGGTCATCGTGCACTCCCCTTATGGGCAAGCATCACCTGTTCGATCACTTGCGGCAAGGTCTCATCTAAGGAAAAATCTTTCAGCAAACAGGCATTCAAGGCAGGCTCTTGTTGCTGTAAGGGTTCGGGGTCATCGCCTGTCAGCAAAATAAAGGGCAAATCAATGCCTTGAGCCCTTAGGGTTTGAAACAGCTCAATACCCGATACCATTGGCATATTCATATCGCTAATCACCAACTCAATTTGATGGGCTGGTTGTAATAACTCCAACGCCGCTAAAGCATGCTCCGCCATGATGACCTCATAGTCCAAGGCTTCTAGGGTAAGGGTGATTAGCTCACCGGCAAAGGGATCATCATCGACCACTAAAATCTGCATCTTTCATTTTCCTTAAATGCTCAAAACCTATGCGAGTAGTGCCTGCAAGGTGGCCACTAAATTACTTTGATCAAAATCACCCTTAACGATGTAGGCATCAGCACCCACTTGCATACCACGACGCTTGTCTTCTTCTTTTTCTCGCGAGGTGATAATCATAATGGGCTTGTGGCGATAACGTTCTTCTTGACGAAGCTGTGCGGTAAAGGTGAAACCATCCATATTGGGCATTTCAACGTCCGTCAAAATCGCATCAAATTCAAATTCACGCGCTTTATGTAGCCCATCTACCCCATCTTCAGCCAGAGTGACCTGATAACCATGCGCTTCTAACACATCTTTTTCAATTTCTCGGGTATTGAGCGAATCATCGACCACCAAAATATGCTTCGCCACAACCGCCGCAGTCTGCACTGAAACGTCCGACTCTGTTGCTGAAGATTTATGTCGATTTTTGCGCGCCAAATTTAACAAAGTGGGCGCATGCAAGACATTAACCAAGTCATTATTACCCGCAACAACCATGCCAGCGACACGTTGGTTAAAACGCAGATGCGGTGGTAAGGGCTTAATGACCAAGTCTCGCTCATCCTCAATGTTATCGATAATTAAGGCCAGTTTTTCATGACGAATACGCACCACCACTAACAACAGGGTGTCGCGCGAAGCGGTTGGCTGCGCCGGCGCTAGTCCCAGCAGGTCGTGCAAAGCGACAACCGGTACAAACTCATTACGCAGAATCATCACTTGTCGCTCGGCTACCGTCAGCAACTCCTGCGCTGATATTCTCAATAACTCACTGGCGTACTGGGCTGTAAACCCCCACAGCTGATTAGCCGACGACACCATTAATACGCGCATGACCGCTAGGGACAGTGGCAACCGCAATTGAAACAGCGTGCCCTTATTGGGTGTGGTTTCAACGGAAATACTGCCATGCAAGTCATCGACGATGATGGATTTAACCACATCCATGCCCACACCCCGTCCCGACAGATCGGTGATGATTTGACTGGTCGAAAAGCCGGGCAGAAAAATGAAATCAATGATCTCTTGATCCGATAAAGCCGTGGCTTTGTCGCGGCTAATCAATTCCTTACGAATGGCTTTTTCCAATACCTCGTTTAAAGCAATGCCCGCGCCATCATCAGCCACTTCAATCACTACCCAGCCCGCATCCTGACGTGCCGACAGGGTAATTTTTCCCACTTCGGACTTGCCAGCTGCCAGACGTTGTTGTGGCGATTCGATACCGTGGTCGATGGCATTGCGAATGAGATGAATAATCGGATCACTCAACCGATCAATTAACTGACGATCTAACTCAATTTCTGAACCACTCACCACACAAGTAAGGGACTTGCCAACCGACTGACCCAACTCTCGCACCAATCGACTGACCGGTTCGAACACAATAGACAAGGGCAACATGCGCATTAACAACGCCTTGTCCAACAATTCGTTCATTTGCAGCTCTTGATGTTGCACATCTTCCTTTAAGGCATGACGAAAGCTGTGTAATGCCTGTTGCTCTTTAGACGAAAGCCGACTCGAATGACCCAAGTGTTGCACCTCGTGCAAGCGCTGACGCAATCGGCTGTGGCTCGAAACCATCTCACCCATCAAACTCAGCAATTCATCTAATTTACTTAACCGAATGCGCACGGTATCCGCCGTTTTTAATGGCATGGGAGCCGTCTTAGCGCTGTTCATCGGCAAAACAGCTACGGGCTCGGCACTTACCGCCATGCTCCGATCAGGCGCTAGGGTCAACTCAGGGTCGCTTGCGGCCGACAGCGAAGGCTCACTCGCGGCTGATGCTGACTTGGCGTGACCCTGTACCGCATTCAGCTGTGCTAGCAAACCTGCCTCTGGCGCAAGAATATCGGCAGCTTGCTTGTGTTGGTCTAACTGATCCACCATCGCAGATAAGGCATCGACCGTGCGATGTAACACCTGACCCAATTCGGCATCGAAGACGCGGCTGCCGTCACGCAACAAACCCAGCACATCTTCTAATTGATGCGCTAACTCGGTGATGGGCATCAGCTTGAGCATCCGAGAAGAGCCCTTAATGGTATGCGCTGAACGAAACAAGGCATTAACCTCATCTGCACTTGCCGTCTGTTGCTCCAGCTCGCTCAACCCTTGCGACAATCGGCGCAGATGATCCCTCGCTTCTTCAATGAAGCGCACCATAAATTTCGTCACATCAATGGCCATGAGCAGAATCCTTGTCTTGCGTTGCCAACTTCTGTATGTGATGCTGACATAAAAACCGCATTTCTGCTAGCGAGAAATCCAAAGGAACCCAGGGTAATTCAGACAACTCTGGATGCTTGTCCATTAATTGAAATGCTGTTCTAAAACCCCTCAATGCCAAACCAGGCTGCTGCTGACGATAGTAGCTATCTGCCAGATAATAGTGCACCAACCAACGATCGCTATGAGCATAAACCGCTTTTTTGAACCATTCAATGGCTTGGGCAAAGGCTCCTTGCCACTTGGCGAGCAATCCCAGTAACACCAAGGCATCGAGGCACCATTCATCCTGCTGCAAGGCTTGCTTTAATAAAACTTCCGCCGCTTGCCACTGCTTACGATTCATGAGAATAAACGCTTTCAGTAAGCGAATTTGCTCATCTTGCGGATGACTGACCAGCAGCGCTTCGGCTAAGGGAAAGGCTTGGTCATATTGTTTTTCGGCTAACAGCTGAATCAGCTTTTGCTTGTCTGCTTGAATGGCTAATGGCCGCAAAGGTGCTGGCGGAGCAGAAGGCACTCTGGTGTGAGGTTCACTGGCTAAATGAGCCGTCGAAGTCAACCCTTTGGATGCTGGCGGCGGAATCACCACGCTATCGGGCTTGGCCAATGGCTGACAAAAATAAAATAAGCCATGACGTTCAATCAAACGCAATACCCCCAGATCATTGGCCAAGGTTTCTGCTGTGCCAATCATCAACACGCCTTGCGATGTGAGCAGCTGACTGAGGTTCTGCTGAATCGTTTTACGGGTGGGTGTATCGAAATAGATGGACACATTACGAAAGAAAATAACGTCAAATCCAGACAAGTCGGCCTGCGGTGAGGGCGAAAACAAATTCAGCTCCTTAAACGCCACCTGCTGGCGAACAGCGTCTTTTAGCTGAAAAGCATCGCCAATGCGATCGAAAAAGCGGTGTCTGCGCTCAACGGAAACGCCGCGAAACGAGAACTCGTTGTATTTTCCCGCCTTGGCTTTAGCCAACACTTGGCTGTCGATATCCGCACCCACCACATGAAAGCCCGACAAAGCCGCTTCACCAAAACGCTCAATCAATGCCATGACAATCGAGTAAGGCTCTTCTCCCGAAGAACATCCAGCACTGAGAATACGAATCGGCCTGCCACCCCACTGCTGCTGCCAGTGAGGAATAAACACATCGACCAGCAACTCAATTTGCTCAGGCTCACGAAAAAAATAGGTTTCGTTGATGGTCAAACGATTAATCAGGGCTTGAAAACTGGACTGATTCTCGGTGAGTTGTACCAAGTAGCCTTCAGGGTTCGAAATGCGCTCTAATTCCATGCCCGCTTGAATCGCAGTCGCCAGCTTATCTAGGCTATTGGCACCCTCTAGCATCAAGCCGGTTCTGGCTTTAATCAAGGTTTGAAAAGGACTGAGCAGCAACGACATAACCACGCCTAACTCACCAGCTCAACCATGCGTTCTGCCATAGCGTCTAATGGCAACACATCACACACAAAACCCGACTCGATGGCAACGCGGTTCATACCAAAAATGAGCGAAGAAGCCTCATCTTGCGCCAGGGTAACGCCTTGACGCCGATAAATTTCGCCCATGCCGACGACCCCGTCTTTACCCATACCTGTTAAGATCATACCGACACTGCGCTGACCGAAACTATACGCAACAGAAGACAACAACTGATCGCAACTGGGATGATAAATCTCGCCGCCTAAGGGTTCGACTAAACGTAATTTAGCTTGCGCATCGACCCGTAAATGCTGCTCAGAGGGAGCTAAATAAACAGTACCCGCTTCGAGTTGCTCCCCTGCTTGCGCCAAACGCACCGTCAATGGCGTTAACCGATTGAGCCATTCCGCCATGCCTTGCGAAAAACCCTGGGCAATATGCTGCGCGATGACAATCGGACTGGCAAAGTCGGCGGGCAACGATGGCAACAAACTAGCCAATGCCTGCGGCCCTCCGGTTGAACAGGCAATGGCAAAGACACGCTTAAAACCCGTCTCAACCTGGCTGGGCATGGTCGTTATGACTGGAGCGCTATCCATCACGCTCGCCTGCACCGGATGCTGAGCCCGACGAGTGAACACAGATACACCCGCCAACAACTTCACCTTAGCGGCTAATTGCATGGCTTCTTCACTATCGTATTCGGGCTTACTCATCACATCCAAAGCACCATACAAGAGCGCATCGTATGCCGTTTTGGCATCGGCCACACTGCTTACCACCAAAATGGGAATGGCTCTGCGCGTCATAATCGCTTCAATCGCAGCCAATCCATCCATTTTGGGCATTTGCACATCCATGGTAATAACGTGTGGTGTTAGCGCATAAGCCATCTCTACCGCTTCTTGACCATTAGTCGCCTCGGCGATAACCTCAATGGCAGCATCCTGTTCCAAATATTCGCGCAACAATGCCCGAGACAAGGCACTGTCATCAGCAATCAGCACCCGAATTTTTTTCATGGCGCTTCTTTGTGATCTAACTTAAATACCCGTGTGACGCGAGAGAGTTTTTCAGACAAATCGGTCATGTCGTGACTAATCTGGGCAATCTTACCAATCGAACCCGCCGTATGCGCACTAGCGGTGACAATTTCGCGCAAGGCCACCACAACCTGGTTACTTGCCACCTTCTGTTGTTGTGTCGAAAGCGAGATTTGCTGCGCGGCCGTGCTGGTTTGGTTAACAGCGGAAACGATTTCATTAAAACGCTCTGCCGTTAAATTACTCGCAGCCGTACCCGCCACAATGCTATTGGCGCCCTTCTCGGAATTAATCACTAAACGACTGATCGCATCTTGAATTTCGTTAATCTTATGCTCGATTTCACCCGTTGATTCCGTCACGCTGTCGGCTAAACGGCGAATTTCAGCAGCAACCACGGAAAAGCGCTTGCCCGCTTCGCCAGCGCTCGAAGCCTCCAGTGCCGCATTAAAGGCAATCAGCTTGGTCTGATCGGCCAAATTGGTAATGAGTGACATCACTTTGCTGATTTGTTTCGACTTATTACCCAGTTCAATGATTTCTTGTAAACTGGCCTGATTGTCGTTGCGAATGTCTTCCATGCGAGACAGAACCGTTTGCATGGCTTCGGAGCCCTTGTAAGAACTGCTCATCGCTTGATTGGCCACATCGACGACTAGGCCAGAATGTTCTGCGATTTGGGTAGAAGAGGCCGACAACTCTTCCATAGTAGACGTAATTTCTGCCACAGAAGACGACATTTGCGATGCCGTCGCCGCCTGACTTTCAATCGCCTCGTTAATTTGATGGGCGCACACATCGACTGATTGGGTGTTCTCTGAAACCTCTTGAACGGTGCGGTGGAGCTGATCACGCATGTCATTGATTGCCTGCGCCAATCGAGCCAACTCATCACTGCCAGTGACGGGAATGGACTGAGTCAAATCACCGCCCGCAATTTCCTTAACATTCACCACCACTTTTTGTAAGCGCGCCAAAATATAACGCACAATCAACCAAGACAGCACCGCTGCCGCCAATAGCACCAACACAGTGAACCAAATGGCATTGTGACGCTCTTGAGCCAACACATCGAGATTATGCACATTATTCATGGCCAACTCGACCACACCCAGAGGCTTGCCAGAATAGTCTTTAATCGCTTGCACCGTAACCGCGTGATCGACGCCATTAATTTTCAACTGCGCCCACTGAACCTCGCCCTGAGCCGCTTGTTTTAATGCCGCTTCGGGAAACAAGGGTTTACGATCAGCCAAGGTTGAACCAATGGTTTTCACGCCCGTGTCGGTGAGCAGGTAAAGCGCTACTTCAACGTGATTATGCGCTTTGAACTGATCGAAAAAGGCTTGACCAAAGCTCATACCGAACTCAACCGAACCTAGATGTTGTTGCTGATAAGTTACCGGTACCATACCACGAATACCCAGCCCTGCTACGCCATTTTCCAAGCCACGCATAGGCATTTTCAGCTTATTCGTATCGACAACCGAAAACCGAAAACTGGATAAATCGTCGCCAAAGGCTTCTGGCTTATGCACACGCAGAAAGGACACCGCTGGTGGGGTATGGAATTGGAATTGATCGACACCATACTGCTGTTTCAATATCGCAAATGGAGGCACAAACAGTGAAGCCAAGGCGGGACGATCGTTAGCAGCGAACTTTTGCTGTACTAACGGCATATTCGCCACCAGACTACTCATGCTTTCTGCTAAACGGCTTTCACTCAGTATGGCATTTTCAAAGGCTTTGAAATGAATTTTCAGCTCGGCCTGCTCATTGTGCGCAATGAGCTGACGCATGGATTGCCAGTTAGAATAGGTCAATAAAAAAGAAATCAGCCCAATCACCAACATCATGGGCAACATGATTTTGAAACGTAAACTCAAATGCTGAAACATAACCCCAGAACCACCAAAAATAAAACCTTAGGAATGTGGAGGAGATTATACGCAATATTTGTTAATAAGGGTTTATGATCGTCAATAAAATTGACAAATATCAAGCGATAACTGCCATAACAGAGCGAACCCAATAGGATTGATTTAAGGGAGTTTTCCGTTCGTCCAGAGCTTGTCAAAGGGGTTCAGCTGAACAAAGTTTCGACAGGCGCAACACAAAGGAGTGAATGAACTCTACGAGGCTAAACCTGTGTACTCTGTGCTTTAAGCTTTGACGTCGGTCATGTCGGCAAAACACGTCTGTTCCAGCAATTCAGTCGCCACCGATAATTTTACCGCAAAAGATTGCGGATAATCACGAATCGGCTGTGCCAACACTACCGAATGAGACAACTCAAACAACCAGTACTCAGCATCGCTGGCCACCAAATGACCCGACTGTTCTACCGTGAGCATATGGCGAGGTAATTTTTGCACCGACGCAACCGCATAAAGAAAAGGAGCTCTACGCTCGGCAACGCCCGTTTGCGTGATGCCGATGGCTGCGTAGGCGATAGATCTTATCTGCTCATCCGTGTAATCTTGCAAACTGCTGGCTGGGATATGGTACCAACCGGCTGCGCCCTGTTCAAAACGCCGATTATAGTCAGCCTGACGCGCTGACTTAGGTGCCGCCGCGGCCAACAACACCAATTCGAGCGGTTTGACTTCGGGCAATCGGGGCTTAGGCACAGTTTGCTGACGCGTCTGCCGCTTAAGCCATGCCTTGCAATCACAAGTAGGTGATGGCGTTGGCGGAGCCGCCAGTGTCGATGAGGCTCGTATGGCTTTTAGCCACTTGAGATGTGCCGTTTTTTGCGCCAGCTCGCTCATCATCAATCTCGCTCACCGGCGTAAGCATTCCACTCTGCCAAAGTGCGATCTAAAGCACTGGCATCGTAGTCGCCGGTTAAATAAGCCGTGCCCAATGCTTTGAGCAGAACCAAGCGAATGTGGCCCGCATCGGCTTTTTTATCAACCGACATCATGTCTAAAAACTGCGCCGGCTTAATCTGGGGCGGCGGATACAAGGGCAGTCCGGCACGACTGATTAAATCGGCCATACGATCCAAATCAGCATCGCTAATATGGCCAATGAGTTTGCTCATGTAACCGGCCATCATCATGCCTGCGCCTACGGCTTCGCCGTGCAGCCACTCGCCATAGCCCATGCCCGTTTCAATGGCATGACCAAAGGTATGACCCAGATTTAACAAGGCGCGCACATCGGCTTCTTTTTCATCGGCTGCGACAATATCCGCCTTATCTTGGCAAGAACGGGCAATGGCATAAGCTAAGGCGGCGGGATCACGTGCCAGCAAAGCTTCCATATTCGCTTCTAGCCAATCAAACAAAGACGCATCACACAGCAAACCATATTTGATGATTTCCGCCACGCCGGCCGACAACTCGCGGTCTGGCAGCGTATTCAGCGTTAGGGTGTCGATCAGTACCAGCTTGGGCTGATGAAAAGCACCAATCATGTTTTTACCCAACTCATGATTAACGCCTGTTTTACCGCCCACCGAAGAATCGACTTGTGACAACAAGGTGGTGGGAATTTGAATGAAATCGACACCGCGTTGATAAATAGCGGCAGCAAACCCGACCATGTCACCAATGACACCGCCACCTAAAGCAACCAACATACATTTACGGTCAAAACGATTTTCCAGCAAGGCGGTAAAAATCTTATTCAACTCAACTAAATGCTTGTATTCTTCACCATCGTCCAAAATACAACTGGCAACCGTCTTGCCCGAACCCGCAAAGAGGGTTTTGGCTTGTTCCAGATACAAGGGCGCTACCGTGGTGTTAGAAACAATCATCACTTGTTTGGCGGGCACATGCGGTAAGACTAAGTCCGGGCGAGATAACAAGCCTTCACCAATATGAATGGGATAAGATCGAGCGCCTAGCTCAACTTTCAAGGTTTGCATCGACGATGACATCAGACTCTCACTCCTTTTGCTTCTGGCCAGCCGCGCATGGCTAGGGCTGTCAAAATTTCTTGCACCACACGATTAATGGATTTACGTTCGGTATGCAACACAATATCCGCCACTTCACGATAGAAAGGCTCGCGCACCTTCATTAACTCCGACAAGACCTTTTCAGGATCGGCATTTTGCAGCAAAGGGCGGGCGGTATCATGACGCGTTCTTTCCACCAACTGCTTAACCGATGACGACAAGTAAACGACCGTGCCATAGGCTTTGAGCTCAACCCGATTTTCGGGCAAAATCACCGCACCACCGCCGGTTGCCAACACTTTACGACTACCATGCTCAACGAGGTCGGCAATCACCTGCGCTTCACGCTGACGAAAACCGGCTTCACCTTCGACATCAAAAATGGTGCTGATGCTCACTTTCAAGCGCGCTTCAATTTCATGATCGGTGTCCATAAAAGGCAAGTCCAACACCTGCGCCAAGCGCTTACCCACCGATGACTTTCCAGCGCCCATAGGGCCAACTAAAATAATGTTACGTTTCTTATTCATGTATAATATTGTACCTTATTTGCACTCGCATCAAAGGAAAATAACCATGCGTGGTCAGTTATACGTTATTTCAGCACCATCGGGCGCCGGCAAAACTTCGTTAGTGGCAGCTTTATTACGACAAGAACCCAAGGTTAGAGTCAGCGTTTCACACACCACGCGTCCAGCGCGTCCGGGCGAACAAGATGGCGTCAATTACCACTTCATTAGTAAAGAAGCATTCGAGCAGCGTATCCAGTCTGGCGACTTTTTAGAACATGCGCAAGTATTTGATAATTATTATGGCACCTCGCAACAAGCAGTCGAAGCTCAGTTAAACGCGGGTTTAGATGTCATTTTAGAAATTGACTGGCAGGGAGCGCAACAAATCCGTCGCCTCCGTCCTGATGTGATTAGCATCTTTATTGTCCCGCCATCGATTAAAGAGCTACGCATTCGACTCACCGGTCGTGGACAAGATAGCGAAGCAGTCATTAACCGTCGCATGAGCGATGCCGTCAATGAAATGCGCCATTACAGCGAATTTGACTACCTAGTGGTGAATGATGCTTTCGATTTAGCTTTAGGCGAGCTAACAACCATTTTCCGCGCACAACGCCTGCGCTTGCACCGACAAGCGGCAACACATCAAACCTTACTGGCCGAGTTAACGCGTTAAATCCGTTGTTATTCACCCAATAAAAAGTCGACTCTGAACAACACCACTTTTTCACCCATACATTTTTCATGACGTTCAAC
>CAZBQD010000021.1:0-31889 GCA_964493995.1 uncultured Francisella sp. | reverse complement strand
GCAAAACCCAAGAAAAGGAAAATTTCATGGCTAAAGTATCTATGCGCCAACTGCTGGAAGCGGGCGTCCATTTCGGTCACCAAACTCGCTACTGGAACCCAAAAATGGGTCAGTACATTTTCGGTTCACGTAACAAAATTCATATTGTTAACCTAGAGCAAACTCTGCCTATGTTCCACGATGCGCTTAACGCTGTGAGCAAAGTGGCTGCTTCTCGTGGTACTGTGTTATTTGTTGGTACTAAGCGTGCTGCGCAAGATGTGATTGCCGAAGAAGCAACACGTTGTGGTATGCCTTACGTCAATCACCGTTGGTTAGGTGGTATGTTGACTAACTTTAAAACGGTTAAGCAATCCATTCGTCGTTTACGTGAACTCGAAAGTAACCTACAAGACGGTACTGCTGAGCGTTTGACGAAAAAAGAAGCGTTAATGCAGGCGCGTGAATTAGAGCGTTTAGAGCGTTCTTTGGGTGGTATTAAAGATATGCGTCAAATGCCTGATGCGATTTTCGTTATCGACACGGGTGTTGAGCACAACGCGATTCTAGAAGCGAAGAAACTAGGCATCACTGTGATTGGTGTGGTTGATACCAACAACGATCCAGCGTTAGTTGATTACGTTATCCCAGGTAACGATGACGCCGTTCGTGCCATCAAGCTTTACCTAGAATCTGCAGCAGATGCGATTTTAGAAGCAAAAGCCAGCATCACAACCGGTGCGGCAGCAGAAGACGAGTTTGTTGAAGCGACTGCAGAAGCGGCCTGATTCAAGCTCAAGAAAGAAGGGGGCTTAAGCCCCTTTTTTTCATAAAAGCGTCATAGACGCAAGCATACAATGAGAATGGCTGGTTTCAGCGGTTTTCAATCACAATCCACGATGAAGGAATAAAAAAAATGGCAATTACTGCAGGCATGGTAAAAGAGTTACGTGAACGTACTGGCGTAGGCATGATGGAATGTAAGGGCGCTTTGACCGAAACAGGCGGCGACATGGAAAAAGCAGTTGACCTACTGCGCGCAAAAGGCATGGCTAAGGCAGACAAAAAAGCCGGCCGTACGGCAGCAGAAGGTACGATTGCCATCGTCATGAGCAGCGACAAAAAACGCGCCGCGATTGTTGAAGCTAACTGTGAAACTGACTTCGTTGGTAAGAGTGATGAGTTCAACGAGTTCGCTAACGCAGCAGCTCAAGCGGCGCTTGACAGCAATGCAACAGACATCGACAGCCTGTTAGCGGCTAAAATGGCCGATGGTAAAACAGTTGATGAGCGTCGTCGTGAATTGATTGCCAAAATTGGTGAAAACATGAGCATCCGTCGTTTTGAAATCATCGAAACAAGCGGTGCGATTGGTACTTACCGTCATGGCGACAAAATCGGTGTCGTTGTTAACCTAGAAGGCGGCGATGAAGCTTTCGGTAAAGACCTAGCCATGCACGTTGCGGCTAGCCGTCCATTAGCGATTGATGCGTCGGGCGTTGAAGCAGAAACCATCGAGCGTGAGCGTGCGATTGCGCAAGCGAAAGCCGATGAAAGCGGTAAGCCAGCCAATATCGTTGAAAAAATGGTTGAAGGCGCTATCCGTAAATTCATGGAAGAAGTGACTTTATTAAGCCAGCCTTTCGTTAAAGATCCTGACACGACTGTGGGTAACTTGCTGAAGAAAAACAACGTTACCGTGAAGCACTTTGTGCGTTTAGAAGTGGGTGAAGGCATCGTTAAAGAAACCGTTGACTTCGCTGCTGAAGTTGCGGCTACTGCTGCTGCCATGCAGGGCAAATAATTCATGTCAGTACCAATCAAACGCATTCTGCTGAAATTTAGCGGAGAAGCGCTGGCTGGTAGTGCAGGATTTGGCTATGACCCCGAGGTTCTCCTCGGGGTTTGTCGTCAGGTGGCACAGCTAGCGCAGCAGGGCACAGAAGTGGCGATTGTGGTCGGTGGCGGCAACCTCTTTCGTGGTGCGGCTTCGGTTGGGCAGGGTATTCATCGAGTCACAGCCGATCAAATGGGTATGTTGGCTACCATGATGAATGGCTTGGCTTTGCGTGACACACTCTGCAGCTTGGGCGTTAACGTTGCGGTCTATTCAGGATTGGGTGTCGATGGGGCTTTGCCGGCTTTTGATGCCTTTGCTGCCCGTCAAGCCTTAACAGAAGGCAAGGTCGTGATTTTGCCGGGTGGCACTGGCTCGCCTTATTTCACCACCGATACGGCCGCGGCGCTACGTGCCGCCGAATTGTCGTGTGATTTGGTGCTTAAAGCGACCAAAGTGGACGGTATTTACACGGCTGATCCGAAAAAAGACCCGCATGCCACGCGCTATGTTCGTTTGACTTATCGTGAAGCTCTAGAAAAGCAATTAGCGGTGATGGATACAGCGGCGTTTGTGTTGTGTCAGGAGCAGTCGATGCCGATTCGTGTGTTTGATATGTTTAGTGACGGTGCTTTAGCGGCGATTGTGCGCGGTGAAGATGTGGGCACCCTTGTAACCAAGGAGTAACAAAACTGATGATTAACGATATTAAAAAAGATGCACAAGACCGTATGGTCAAAGCTATGGATGCTTTAGGTAATCAACTACAACGCATCCGTACTGGGCGTGCTCATCCGAGTATTTTAGACCCCGTACAAGTTGAGTATTACGGTAGCATGGTGCCTGTCAGCCAAGTCGCCAATATTGGTGTGGAAGACGCACGTACGCTGAAAGTAGCGCCCTGGGAAAAAAATATGTTGCCGGCGATTGAGAAGGCCATTATTAAAGCCAACCTGGGCTTAAATCCTTCTTCGTCTAATGGTGATATTCGTATTCCCTTGCCTGCCTTAACTGAAGAAACCCGTAAAGAAATGATTAAGCAAGCACGTGCTGAAGCCGAGCATGGTCGTGTGGCAATGCGCAATATTCGTCGTGATGCCAATCAGCAAGTGGCGAAATTATTGAAAGACAAAGCGATCAGTGAAGACGACGAGCGTCGTGCTAATGACGAAATTCAAAAGTTGACCGATAAAGCCATTGCGGATGTTGATGCAGCGCTTGCTTCGAAAGAAAAAGAATTGATGCAGGTTTAGTCTGTTTAATGTCTGACACTTCCGCTCCCATCCCTCAGCATATTGCCATCATTATGGATGGCAATGGACGTTGGGCCAAGTCGAAAGGCTTGCCCCGTTTCCTCGGTCATGAACGTGGATTGGCGAGTGTACGCAAGGTGGTGAAACGTTGTCGTGAGCGGGGCGTGAGGGCATTAACTCTGTTTGCTTTTTCGACCGAAAACTGGCGTCGCCCAGCAGAAGAAGTCGGCAAGCTGATGGATATTTTTGGTTGGGCATTGGTGCGAGAAGTGGCCAAACTACACGAGAATAACGTGCAGTTGCGCGTTATTGGAGAGTTGCATCGGTTTTCTCAAGACATTCAGCAAAAGATTGTCGAAGCTCAAACCAAAACAGCACAAAACGACGGTTTGGTGTTGACCATTGCCGCCAATTACGGCGGTCGTTGGGACATGATTCAAGCTGTGCAAGCTTGGTCGCAAGCGCATCCCAATGAGTCTATTAGGTCGCTGGATGAGTCGGCGCTAGCGCCTTACCTGTGTTTATCTGATGTGCCTGAACCCGATTTGCTCATCAGAACGGGTGGTGAGCAGCGCATCAGCAATTTTATGCTCTGGCAGCTGGCTTATGCTGAGTTCTATTTCACCGACGTGCTGTGGCCCAGTTTTGATGGTGACCAGTTGGATGTGGCCATTGCCGATTTCGCCCGACGACAGCGACGTTTTGGTATGACCGGCGATCAAATTGTGCAAGGAAGTTCCATTGCTTAAACAACGTGTGATGACGGCACTGCTTTTGTTAGCGGTAGCCGTTCCTTTTTTATGGCTACTTCCCATTCAATGGTTTCCTCTATTGGTGGTGACGATTCTGGGTCTGATGGCTTGGGAGTGGGCAGGACTAACGCAATTAGTGTCAGGGCGTCAGCGCCTGATTTATGTGGGTTTGTCACTGTTTGTCTTTGCTTTGCCGCTAGTCGATTTGCTACAACTGACACAAACGACGGTGTGGCAGGGCTATACGCTATTGCTGACGGTGGCTGTGTTGTGGGCCGTTCGTTATTTTGCACGCGAGGGTAATTGGCCGTTAGGCTGGTCAAGTTTAGCGCTGGGTTTTGGGGTTTTGTGGTTAAGCAATTTTGCTTGGTCGGTGCTCAGTTTGGCGCAAGCCTTGGGAGTGGGTTGGTTGCTCTATGCCATGTCTTTGGTGTGGGTGACGGATACCGGCGCCTATTTTAGCGGTAAGGCTTTCGGTAAAACCAAATTGGCGTTAAAAGTCAGTCCGGGCAAAACTTGGGAAGGGGTCGCTGGCGGGGTCGGTCTAGCGGTTCTCTTGTCGGTTATTGTTGCTTGGCAAACCAATATGCCGCTTGGGTCGATGATGGCCTTGGCGTTTGTGGTCAGCTTCTTGTCCATTTATGGTGACCTATTTGAATCGGCGATGAAACGTCAAGTCGGTGTTAAAGACAGCTCCAATATGCTACCCGGTCATGGCGGCTGGTTAGATCGATTTGATGCTTTGTTATTGGCAGTGCCTTTATTTTGGCTGCTTTGGCAGGTAATCATCTGATGACAACACTATTAGGTTTCTTACTGGCGTTGGTGATTGTCGTTGCCGTGCATGAATGGGGACATTTTTATTCGGCGCGTCGTTTGGGTATTCCGGTGGTGCGCTTTTCCATCGGTATGGGGCCAGACATTTGGTCTAAGCAAATCGGTGAAGTAGAGTATCGCTTTGCTTGGTTGCCTTTGGGCGGCTATGTGCTTTTTGCTGATCCAAGAGTGCATAACCTGGCGCCACATCAACTGAATCAGGTTTATGATTTGCAACCCTTGTGGAAAAAGTCTCTGGTGGTGTTTGCCGGTCCTGCTATTAATTTCGTTCTTGCTTATGTGTTGATGGTGCTGGTGTTGTCGATTGGCCTACAGGCGCCTAAGGCTTGGCTGGCACCGGGTGCGCCAGGCACACCTTGGGCGCAGGTTTCAGGTGCAGAGACATGGCAAATCGAAGCCATTAACGAGACGCCCATTAATCAATTTGAACAGTTGCCGATTCAGTTGTTGCGTCAATTGTCTGTTAATGATGAATTGCGTTTTTCGCTGAGTAACTGGCAAGGTCTGCAAAAAGAAGTGACGGTGGCGGCGCAACCCTGGCGCGATTTGGCTTGGTCGAAACCGCAACAACAGTTGCAAAACTGGGGCATGGCGCTAAGTATGCCGCCTTTGCCCGCCAAATTGGCGGCAATCGAACTGGGTAGTGCTGCTGATCAGGCCGGGTTGCAGTTGGGGGATGTGATTTTAACGCTGAATGGCATGAAGGTAGATGGTTTTGCTGAGTTGTCTCAGTGGGTGCGTGAAAATCCACAAGCTCGGGTTGAATTGACCCTTGAGCGTGCGGGTCAGTTGCTCAATCTTCCCTTGGTGGTTGGCAGTCGGGTGCTTGATAACGGGCAGACTCAAGGCTTTTTAGGGGTGCGTCCGGAGTTGCCAGAAGGATTGGAAACTCGTTGGTGGTCAAAAGAAGGTTTACCGTTGAGTGATGCTTTAACGCAGGCACCACAAAAACTGATTGATTTGACCTTACTCACCTTGCAGGCAATTGGTCGGTTGGTGACAGGTCAGTCGGGATTAGAACAGCTTTCTGGACCGATTGGCATTGCTCAAGCGGCAGGAAATAGTCTGGATCAGGGCTGGTTACGGTTTTTTCAGTTTATCGCACTACTGAGTCTGAGCCTAGGCGTGTTAAACTTATTGCCTTTGCCGCTGTTAGATGGCGGGCATTTACTCCTGTATGCGGTTGAAGGTGTGCGAGGACAGAGGTTTTCTGAGTCGTTTTTGCTGGTTTGGCAAAAAATCGGCATGGTTATGATCGTTGGGCTGACATTGCTGGCGATTTCGAGTGATTTAAAACGCCTGTTTGGGGGCTGATTGTGTTAAAAAAGGTTCAAGTTGGTGTTTCGCTATTGGCATTGGGTCTGATGACGCTGGCGCATGCGGCTCCTAAGGTTGAGTTTGAAGGGTTAGAACGGGTTACACCCGAAACGGCACTGAGTTACATTAGTGTGCCGACAACGGATAAAGTGTCTAAAGCGCAAGTGAAAGACATGATTAAGTCGTTATTTGCCACTGGCTTTTTTAGCGATGTGAAAGTCTACCAAAGCAATGGTCAACTAAAAATTAACGTGGTTGAACGCCCTTCGATTGCGGAGATTAAGCTGGAAGGCTCTAAACTCATTAAAGAAGAAGAGTTACTCCAAGCTTTAGAAGTGATTGGTATCAAAAAAGGACGTATTCTCAATGAATCCGATTTGGATCGGATTGCCCAAGACGTGCGCCAACGCTACCAAAACCAAGGTTACTATGCCACGGTGGTTGAGCCGAAAGCCGAACCGCTAGATCGCAACCGCGTCAGCATCAGCATTAAAGTGCAAGAGGGTGAGCTAGCCCGCATCACCAAAATCAACATCGTTGGTAATAAAGCCTTTGATGAAAGCAAGTTGGTAGGGCTATTGTCTTTGTCTGAGCCAACCATGTGGTCTTGGTTAACCGATGCCGACCAATATGCGCGCACCAAATTGCAAGCTGACTTAGAAACACTGCGCTCCTACTATATGGATAAAGGCTACGCCGATTTCCGAATTCTGTCATCACAAGTGAGTATTTCTTCCGATAAAACGCGTGTTTACGTTAATGTTAACATTAATGAAGGACGCCAGTACACCATCAGTGAGGTGAAGTTTGCCGGCACCTCGGTGTTGACGGAAGCGAAGATGACCGAATTGCTGAAGTTTAAGTCTGGCGATTCGTTTGCGCGAAATAAAATCACTGATTCCACGAATGCCATTAAAGATAGCTTATCGGAGCAGGGTTATGCCTTTGCCGAAGTTGAGCCTAAACCGGTACTTGATAAAGAAAAGGGTTTGGTTTCTTTAGTGATTGATGTAAACCCACGTAATCGTGCTTATGTGCGCCGTATTGAAGTGAAGGGCAATAACCGGACGCGCGATCATGTGGTGCGTCGTGAGTTGCGCCAATTTGAAGCTGCGCCTTACAACTTATCAGCCGTGCGTCAATCGCAAACACGTCTAAAACGGCTGGGCTTCTTTAAGACCGTTGACATAGAAACGCAGCGCGTTGGGGCAGATCAGGTTGACTTGGTGGTGAAAGTCGAAGAAATGCCTACCGGTGCGATTACCGCGTCGATTGGTTACTCGCAAGTTGAAAATATGTTGCTGGGCTTTAGTTTGTCCGAACGCAATATTTTTGGTACGGGTAATAACGCTACTTTTAGTATTTCATCGTCATCAGCGCGTAAAAACTATGACATTAACATCACCAACCCTTATTTCACACCGGAAGGCGATAGTTTAAGTGCGGGTTTCTTTTGGCGCGAAATTGATGCGGCTTACTTGTTCTTAGCGCCTTACAGCACCAACACCATTGGTGGGCGTGTCATGTATGGTATTCCATTGAGTGAAGAAGATCGACTCAATTTTGGTGTTCAGGCGGAACGTTTGTCGATTGTTTTCCAAGGGTTGGAAGACTCCACAACGCCAGGTTTCGGTTATCGACTTAATCAGTTTGCTACCAATACCGCACCCGCAGGACTAACCTCGAGTGATCCGAATTTGGTCAGTCAGTACAAACAGTTTTACGGCGCGGGCAAAGACTTTAACGATATTTCGTTAAAAACCAGCTATGTGCATGACAGCCGAGATGAGTTCTACTTCCCGAACAAAGGGCATTACCATTCGAGTAGCTTATCGGTTTCGACCCCTGTGGGTGATTTGACTTATTATCAGTTAGATGTGCAACAAAAGTTTTATGTGCCCGTAACAGAGCGCAGCAGTCTGAGCCTAACGGGTACTTTGGGCTATGGTAAGGGTTATGGTAATTTAGATGGTTATGGCTTGCCTTTCTTCCGCCGTTACTATGCCGGTGGTATTCAAACGGTGCGCGGTTACGAAGCTTACAGTTTGGGTAATCGTTACGATTATGCTACGGATGTCTCAAGCCGTGCGCTAGGGGGGGATTTCCTGGCGGTGGCGTCGGCAGCGCTCAATTTCCGTCCTTGGTTTATTGAAGACAGTAGCAATATGCGCCTAAGTTGGTTCTTTGATGCCGGAAATGTCTATTCAGACCCTGACAAATTTAAGGTGGATGAGTTAAGATTGTCAACAGGATTGGGTTTCTCCTGGATTACGCCGATTGGGCCGCTAACGTTCAGTTATGCCAAGCCACTCAATCCGCAAACGAATGATCGTACCCAAGAGTTTCAGTTCACCATTGGTGTGCCTTTCTAAGGTCATCACTGGGTTAAAAGGTTTTTGTTTTGCATGAAAGGAAATAACAAGATGCGTTCGCAAAATGTGCGTTGGTTGGGTAGGGTGTTGTTGACAGCTTTATTGTCGGTAACGGCAACGGCTGCGTTGGCAGAAGAAGTCAAAGTACGTGTGGTGAATGTGGCGAAATTGCTGGATCAAGCGCCTCAGGCAAAAGATGCCTCTGCTGCCTTGGAGCGTGAATTTGCGCCGCAGCAACGTGAGTTGAATAAACTGAACGATGAAATCGACAAGTTAGCGAAAGATTACGAAAAAAACAAAGCGGTGATGAGCGAAGCGCAACGCGACGTCAAAGAGCGTGATATTGTGATGAAAAAACGCGATTTACAACGTCGCCGTAATGATGTGCAAGAGTTGTTGAATATTCGTCGTAATGAAGAGCTTTCTAAGCTACAAGACTTGGTGAATATTGCCATTAAGGCCGTGGGTGAGCGGGATGGTTACGACTTGGTGCTTTATGATGGTATCGCTTACACGCGCGACAGCATCGACATCACGCCAACGGTGCTGAACTATTTAGCCAGCGAAGCCGACAAACGTAAAAACTTGAACAAACCCTAAAGGGCTTGACACATGGCGTTGACACTGGGTTTTTTAGCACAACACTTGGGCGCAGAACTGAGAGGGGATGCGCACTATCAAGTCGAATCAGTGGCAACGCTGGCACAAGCTCAATCACATCAGTTGAGCTTTTTGTCCAATAGCAAGTATCAATCTTATCTCGCCAGCTGTGTTGCTGGCGTTGTCGTTTTATCGCCCAAGGATGCCGATGCTTGGCAAGGTAATGCGTTAATCGTTCGTAATCCTTATCTCGCTTATGCTAAGGCAGCGACTTTATTGCATCCCCCCATTCAATCGGTTGAAGGCATTCATCCTTCTGCCGCTATTGATTCGACGGCGGTGCTTGCACCGGATGTTTCCATTGCCGCTGGGGTGGTGATTGGCGCCGAAGTGCAGATTGGGTCAGGCTCTGTCATTGGTGCTAACACGGTCATTGAACGTGGTGTTGTGCTCGGTCAGCGTTGCTGGATTGGTCCTAATGTCAGCATTTTGCATCATTGTGTGTTGGGCGATGAGGTGATGGTTGAGTCGGGTACGGTCATTGGTAGCGAGGGTTTTGGCTGGGCTAAAGATGGTGAACGCTGGGTTAAAGTGCCTCAGTTGGGGCGTGTGATGATTGGCGATCAGGTCTCGATTGGTGCCAATACCTGTGTGGATCGCGGCGCGATTGAAGATACGGTGATTGAGTCAGGTGTCAAATTGGATAATTTGATTCAAATTTCGCACAATGTCACTATCGGTGCGAATACCGCTATGGCGGGTTCATCGGGCGTGGCGGGGAGTACCAAAGTGGGACAACGTTGTACCATTGCTGGTATGGCGGGTGTGGCAGGGCATTTAACCATTGCCGATGATGTACACATTACGGCGATGACTTTAGTCAGCCACTCGTTAACCGAGGCGGGGGTTTATTCTGGTAACTTGCCGGTAGAGGACAATGCGCAGTGGCGCAAAAATGTGGCGCGTTTCCGTCAGCTCGATGCTATGGCTAAACGGCTGAAACAGGTGGAAAAAAGACTGGATGTGCAACAAGCAGATGCATAAAAGTGCGTTAGCGTTTAGAATACTCATTTAATTTAACACGATAATAAGAATATAACCGAAAGGGTTCAACCTATGATCATGCGTATCGAAGACATTTTTCAGTATTTACCGCACCGTTATCCGTTTTTATTGATTGATCGCGTGACTGAGTTGAAAGAGATGGAATATTTGAAAGGCTACAAAAACGTCACTTTCAATGAACCCCAATTCACCGGACATTTTCCCGATCATCCGATTATGCCGGGTGTAATGATTATTGAAGCCATGGCACAAGCAACGGGCATTCTGGCGTTCAAGTCTAGCGCTTCTAAACCGAATGACAATTCCATTTATTATTTAGTGGGTGTGGATAACTGTCGCTTCCGTCAGCCGACGGTGCCGGGCGATCGCTTGGACTTTCATGTGCAAGTGGTTTCGACCAAGCGCGGTGTGTGGAAGTTTAATGCTGAAACCCATGTCGATGGCAAGTTGATTGCCAGTGCTGACTTAATGTGTGCCGAGAGGGAAGTCGTTTGATTCACCCCAGTGCCATTATTGATGCCAAAGCCGAACTCGCACCCGGTGTGAGTGTCGGGGCTTTTTCGATCATTGGTGCTGGTGTGCGTATAGATGAAGGTACGGTCATTGGCCCGCATGTGGTCATCGACGGCCCAACCCAGATTGGTAAGCGCAATCACATCTTTCAGTTTGCTTCTGTTGGGGCAGAGCCACAAGATAAGAAATATCGTGGCGAACCAACACGCTTGGTGATCGGTGACGATAATACCATTCGGGAAAATGTCACCCTCAATCGTGGCACCATTCAAGATCGTGGTGAAACGACCATTGGTAGCCGAAACTGGATTATGGCAGGTGTGCATATTGCGCACGACTGCGTGGTTGGCAACGATACCATTTTTGCTAATGCCGTGGCTTTGGCCGGTCATGTCATTGTCGAAGACTATGCTATCTTGGGTGGTTACACCTTGGTGCATCAGTTCTGTCGTATTGGCGAACACAGTTTCTGTGGCATGGGCAGCGTCATTAACCAAGATGTGCCGACCTTTGTCACCGTTTCGGGTAATTTGGCGCGTCCGCATGGCATTAATAGCGAAGGCTTAAAGCGTCGTGGTTTTACTGCCGAGCAAATTTCGGTTATTAAGCGTGCCTACCGTACCTTGTATCGTTCGAGCACGCCGCTGGAAAGTGCCATTCTGTCGATGTTGGCGCAAGACGATCCTACCGATGTGCTGCAACCCTTGATCGCTTTCTTACAATCGGCGACGCGTGGCATCGTTCGCTGATTCTCCCAAACTGGTGGTGCTGTTAGCGGCAGAGCCTTCGGCCGATGCTTTGGGTGCCAGTATTGCCCAAGCTTGGCAAACGCATGATCCGAGTGTGCGATTAGTCGGTATGGCTGGTCCGTTAATGCGGGCTGCAGGTGTCGAAGATTGGTGGCAGATGGAGCAGGTGTCGGTGATGGGGCTGTGGGAAGTGCTGAAGCAGTATCCTCGCCTTAAACGCTTGCAAACTGAGGTGAAGAAGCGACTTCTCGCGGAAAAGCCGGATTGTGTATTAGGCATTGATGGTCCTGACTTTAACCTCGCCATTGAATCGGTTTTGCGACAAGCGGCTATTCCCAGTTATCATTTGGTTGCGCCGACAGTGTGGGCTTGGCGTCCGGGTCGTGCGGCGCGTATGGCCGAAAAAACCGATGGTCTGTTATGTCTGTTTCCCTTCGAGCCGCCTTACTTTCTCGTCCATGACTTGCCTGCTGTTGCTATCGGTCATCCGCTCGCCGATCAACTACCACTGATACCCGATAAATTGGTCGCTCGCCAAGCCTTAGGTATTGAAGCCGACGCTAAGGTGTTAGCGGTATTGCCGGGTTCAAGGCGCAGCGAATGGCAGTATAACGCGCCCTTATTCTGGCAGACAATCAGCCAATTACAACAGCAAGACGCTGAATTGGTGGTGTTAGTGCCGTGTTTGCATGAGCGCATGCAGCAAACGCTGATGGCCAGTGCGGATGATGTCTCGGTGCGTTTTGTCATTGCTCAACAAGGGGCGCGACAGGTGTTGACTGCAGCCGATGCGGCATTGGTGGCTTCGGGTACGGCAACACTCGAAACCGCTTTGTGCCATACGCCCATGGTGGTTGCCTATCGGATGCACTGGTTGTCGCATGCCATTATTCGACGTTTGCTGCGCACGCGTTGGATTGCGCTACCGAATATCATCGCCAATCGTGGTGTTGTACCTGAATTGTTACAGTCCGATGCCACGCCCGAAGCACTGGTAGCGGCCTTGTCTCCCTTGTTAAATGATGACTCGGCTCGACAAGCACAGTTGAGTTGGTTTGAGCAGATGCATCAGCAATTAAAACGCGATGCGGCACAAAGCGCCGTCGCTCAGTTGATTCAATGGTGGCAAGCGCGACGTGGATAATCCTTTTCTGAATGCCGCTTGGGCGGGTGTCGATGAAGTGGGTCGGGGGCCGCTCGTTGGCTCTGTGGTGACGGCAGCGGTCATTTTGCCTGCTCAGTTTGATCTACCCGGATTAACCGACTCTAAAAAACTGAGCGAAAAGCGTCGTTTGCAACTTGCTGAAGCGATTCAGCAACAAGCCATCGCTTGGTGTGTGGCGGAAGCGAGTGCGGCAGAAGTCGATACGCTCAATGTCTTGCAGGCCAGTTTGTTAGCTATGCGTCTTGCCGTTGAGGGGTTGTCGGTGCGACCGGAGGGTGTTTGGGTCGATGGTAACCGTTGTCCACAAGGGTTGACTATGCCGTGTCAGGCCATTGTCAAAGGCGATTTAACCGTCCCCGCCATTAGTGCCGCTTCCATTTTGGCGAAAGTGGCGCGCGACGCGCAAATGCAACAATTGCATGAAGCCTATCCTCACTATGGTTTCGATAAGCATAAGGGCTATCCGACTGCCGCCCATCTCGCAGCCTTAAAACACTATGGGGCTTTGCTAGAACACAGACGCAGCTTTGCGCCGGTGCAGGCTGTGTTAGCACAGCAGGGGTTGTTTTAAGCTAAGTCCTATCGCCAATCTTGCATATCTTCACTGTCAAGGCAAGATATTTCGTTAAGTCGAACTTTGGTTAAATCCAGATTTGGGGTACAATCTCAAGAAGATTTATAGAATGGTATTGCTGATAAATTGAGGATCATTCACGTATGAATTACGCAGTAGCTTTTAGTGTAAATGAAAACAGGATATTTAATGCTAAGGTCTATCACCATGACTCCAATAATGTCAGTGATATGGATGCACAAAAACTACAGAAAATGTTGCTTGAATATTTTAGCCCAAATAGTGAGAGGCCTCGTCTAATTGAGGCATCAAACCAGCTTAATATGGTTCTCTCAGTCTCTGGGTCATGTGTTTTTGGTCAATATCGAGCTTCAGGCAAAAACAAAGCCTCTTTTGCAGCTAGGCGTGCATTATCTCACCCGTTATTGCCTGATATGATTTCGGCAGACCATGTTTTACTTCTCATAAAAGGCTCAGAAGAACTTAAAACAAGTGATTTCGAAGCATTAGGACATGTTGCAAGCACCTTAATCGATAACTATGTCCGGGGTGAATCTAACTCAATTATTTTTTGTGGGCTAGAATTCGATAACACGCTAAATGAAGACGTTATTGTTTATGCCTTGGCAACAGGAGTAGTTTTTGCGGCAATCACTGAATAATTATTAAGAGCTCTTGAAAATAAACTTATTAGGGACGTTGAAATTGATAGAAGAGTTTAAAAACTGGCTCAAATCTAAGGGTAAAACACCAAATACAGCGAATAGCTATGCTAGTGCTATTAATCAAATCTCAAACCATTACTCCGAGCAAATAGGTGAAGACGTTCGTGTTTATAACATTACCGATTCAACAAAAATCAGTCAGATCGCACATGATTATAGCCAAGCTGGCAGATTCGCTACTGAAGGCTATAACGGTAATAGTACATGGAAAAACGCTATTGCTAGATATGCGGAGTTTTTTGCCGATCAATCGATAAGAGACCAGGCTTCGGACAATGATAATGCCCCCACGAACATTACTCATCAAGAAGATAAGCTTACTGAAGTAGAACGGACAAACTTTGCTTACGAGCGCGATCTTCAAACTACGCTTTGCGCCCAAATATCAGAACTATTTCCAAACCACAGAATTTTCGGTGAATCTAATCTTGGCATTGAATACTATATTGGCGGCAAGAGAATAGATGTTTTATTGCAACACCAAGAGTTTGGAGACCTTTTGGTTGTCGAATTAAAGTCTGGTATTGCTGATTTTAGAGCTTTTGGTCAAATATCCATGTATGTTGGGCTACTACAACAGCAATTCCCTGAAAAATCGGTTTCTGGTGTCATTGTAGCTGGAAAAATTGACGATAGCTTAAAACATGCCTGTTTAACTAACGGAAAAATCTCTCTTAAAACTTACAGAATGAGTATTGAACTTGAAGATGTATGATCTTCTAAGTAAATATGATCTGGAGCGGCAATATCGGCATCTCACCCGAAACGCTTTACGATAGGTCGGTGTTGAAAGAACAACAGTCTTTTAAGGAGCAATTATGATTGCGATTCGTGAATATGCAACGGTGAAAGATCATCAGCTTCACCTAAGTTTGCCTAAAGATTTTAACTTCGAAGAAGTTGAAGTGATTGTGATGCCGCGACCAGCGGTGCAGCCCGATGCTAAGACAGCATCTCTGACAGAAGTTGGCAAAATAGGCTTTCACAGTCGTAGCTTTGTTGCGGATGATGAGGATTATAGCCAATGGTAGGGCGCATTTATCTGGCGAAAATATACTTTACAGATTTAAGTGAGTACAAATTTCGTCCAGTTCTGATTCTTAAAGAGCTGGGAGAAGATTGCATTTGTTTGCAGTTAACCTCTCAACTTCATCATCAAGGTATTTTGATTGGTCAAAAGGACTTGATCGATGGTTCGCTCAAAAAAGAGTCGATGTTGTTAATTCCAAAAAACTTCACCATTCATCAGTCAATTCTGACGAAGTATCTCGCACAAGTTGCTCCCAGCGTTTTAGCTAGTGCTTTTGAACGTTTGTGTGATGAGTTGGGGTGTAGTGATAAACAAGAAAAGAATAACGACTCACGTTGATAATGGTACGGTAGTCAGGGCTGGCAATATCGACATCTCACCTGAAACGCTTTACGATAGGCCGGTAACTGTCAGTTTATAGCGTTTCAAGTCATGCAAGGACAATGATGATGTTTTCGAGCACACAACTGAATGCGTTTTTACAACCACTGGTCAATGCGTTGCCTGTACCAGCCAAAGTGATTTTATTTGGCTCTTATGCGCGAAATGAAGCTGATGAGGGTTCAGACATTGATTTACTCGTTTTGGCTCACGAGTTTTCGGATAAGGCAAACGCTTATGTTCGCTTAAAGTCGGCACTGGGCAGAAGCAAAGTGGGGGTTGATTTGGTGTTAATGACGCTAGCTGAGTTTGAAAAACGCGCTCAAATTCCAGGTACTTTGCCTTATTGGGCAAATAAAGAGGGCAAGGTTTGCTATGACAGCCTTACTTGAAGAGGCGCAGCGTTTATTGAACCTAGCGAAAAGAGATCAAGCGGCTTTTTTAGCCTTGTTGGGTGTTGAAGCGGCAGGATTGAGTGTGGCTTGTTTTCATGCACAACAAGCTGCCGAAAAAAGCATCAAAGCCATGTTGGTATTGCATGGCATAGAATTTAGAAGAACCCACGATCTTCTGGCGCTTGCCGCTTTATTGTCTGAAACAGCCATGACACTACCCGTTAGTGATGACTGGTTGATTAGACTTACCCCTTATGCTGTTGAGTTTCGTTATGACGATGATCCTATTCATTTAATTTCTGGTCGAGAAGCGGAACAAGTGGTGATAACGCTTATCAAATTTGCGGAAGAACTGATTGCACAACAACAGAGTAAAGCACAGTGATGACGGATCAGAACGTGGTCTGGAGTACGGCAATAATGACATCTCACCCGAAAGGGCTTTACGATAGGTCTGTGTTGCTGGCTGGATAAAAGTGGTGCAACATCAAGATTTTCATAAGATTGATCTTTTTGAGAAAGTCATCATGAAACTACCGGCTTTTGAGCATAAACATGATTATGTTTTGATCTGCGCTTCTCTTATCAACATACCTCAGTGCGATGATGTATTTTTTTGAAAAAAATTGCAATCATAAATCATCGGTGCTAGCATTGCTATCAAATAATGTAAGGTAGGAAAGTGATAATGGCCAGTTTAAGTATCCGTAATATTGATGATGCTGTTTATGTGTCATTAAAGAAGATGGCGCAACAACAAGGCTTGTCATTAGAACAAAAGGTCAGAGAGCTATTGAGTAAGGCCGTTAAACAGCCCGACCTTCCATTAGGTACCTTGGCGTTGAACTGTTTTTCCGATCAATGTCTAGATGATCCTTTGCCTCAACTGGAACGTCAGGGTTATCAGGCTTTGGATTTATCGTGATGTTATTAGATACGAATATTATTTCGGAAGTGATGCGCTCAAGGCCTAATCCACAAGTGATTGAGTGGCTTAATCGACAATCTGTAAAAGCCTGTTTTTTGAGCAGTATTACGCTAGCGGAGATTGAGTATGGTATTGCGGCCTTACCTTTTGGCAATCGACGCGATAGCTTAGCGCTTAGGTTTAAACAATTTGTTGACCAAGGATTTGATGGTCGCTTATTGGGATTTGATGCCCAATCTGCTGTTTATTTTGCCCGCGTAATGGCATTGCGAAAAGGGCAAGGACGCCCGATGAGTTTTCAAGATGGTCAAATTGCTGCCATTGCGCTTCAGCACGGTTTACCTTTGGCGACGCGCAATATGAAAGACTTTGATGAGGTGGGTGTAGCCTTAGTTAACCCCTTTAGTGCTTAAAAAACTTTTCAATAGCTAACGAAATAACTCCCAACGCCCCAATCCAATCACCCCACATCCCCGTGTTATAATAGCCCCATCTGTGTTTTTGAGAAGCTTATGAGCGACCTTTCTTCCTCACCCCGTTTTGTCCATTTAGCCGTCCATTCCGAGTTTTCGTTGATTGATTCGACGCTGAGCGTGAAGCAATTGTGTAAGCTGGCTGCCAGCGATGGTCAGGTGGCGGTAGCCCTGACTGATTGGAACAATATGTTCGGTTTGGTGCAGTTTTACAAAGCGGCCTTGGCGGCTGGCGTGAAACCGATTGTCGGCGCGGATGTGCAGGTGCAACAAGCGGATGGTTCGCTCAGCGCGGTGACTTTTTTATGTTTGCATTACGATGGTTATCAAAACCTGTCGTATTTAATGAGTCGTGCTTATACCGAAGGCCAGAAAACGGGTGAGCCAGTGATTCAGTGGTCTTGGTTGCAGTCGCATCATGAAGGATTGTTGGTGATGCTGGGGCAAAACTCGATGCTTGGTAAAACGGCGTTGACGCAAGGGCTAGCTGAAGCCGCACCGGCTTTGCTGGAGTGGACTGAATTGATGCCACAACGCGTGTTGTTATCGGTCAGTCGCACTGGCCGGACGATGGAGGCACAATGGATTGGGCTGGCAGTGTCTTTATCGACGCAATCGGCTGTGCCTATGGTGGCGGTCAATCATGTCTGCTTTGCGACACCAGAAGACTTTGAAGCGCATGAAGTGCGCGTGTGTATTCGAGAAGGTTATGTATTGGACGATGCCAGTCGTCCTAAGCGACATAGCGAACAGCAGTATTGGCGTTCGCAAGCAGAAATGTGTGAACTATTTGCCGATATGCCGCAGGTGCTTGCTAATACGGTGGCGGTGGCGCAAGCCTGTAATCTTTCTTTGACCTTGGGTAAAAACTATTTGCCCGATTTCCCTATCCCTGATGGCATGACCATTGATGAGTATTTCGCCTACACCTCACGCAAGGGGCTGGATGAGCGCTTAGCGATTCAGTTTGATACGCAAGCCCCCGATTTTGAAGACAAGGCCAAGCCTTATCGTGAACGTCTGGAAATTGAATTATCGACCATTAACCAAATGGGCTTTCCCGGTTACTTCCTCATTGTTGCCGACTTCATTCAATGGGCGAAAGATAATGGTATTCCGGTTGGTCCTGGTCGGGGTTCGGGGGCAGGTTCGCTGGTGGCTTATGCGCTCAAAATTACCGACTTAGACCCTCTGCCTTACGATTTACTGTTCGAACGTTTCCTCAATCCTGAACGGGTATCCATGCCCGACTTTGACGTAGATTTCTGTATGGATCGACGCGATGAGGTGATTGACTATGTGGCGCGTACCTATGGTCGCGATCATGTGTCGCAAATCATTACCTACGGTACGATGGCGGCGAAGGGTGTGATCCGCGATGTGGGACGGGTGTTAGGCTTTGCTTATGGTTTCGTCGATCGTATTTCTAAGTTGATTCCGAATGAGTTGGGTATTACGCTCAAAGATGCGATTGAGAAAGAGCCAGAGTTAAAAGACAAGTTCGAAAACGATGAAGAAGTTGCTTACTTATTGCGTTTAGGTCTGAAATTGGAAGGGCTGGCGCGTAACGTCGGTCGTCATGCTGGTGGGGTGGTCATTGGTCCGCGCCCGTTATGGACGTTTGCACCTATGTATTGCGAAGCCGATGGCAGTAACTTGGTGACGCAATTTGATAAAAGCGATGTCGAAGCCGTTGGTTTGGTGAAGTTCGACTTCTTGGGGCTGCGTACGCTGACCATTATTGATTGGGCGGTCAAAGGCATTAACCAAGGCTGCTTACCGGCAGTGATGCGCGAAACGGGTGATGCGCGTGCTGATGGGCCGATTGTCGATATTAGCCGTATTCCGTTGGATGATGCCAAAACCTATACCATGATTAAAACCGGTAATACTTCAGGTGTATTCCAGTTAGAGTCTAGCGGCATGCAAGACCTGATTCGTCGCTTACAGCCCGACTGCTTTGAAGACATTGTCGCTCTGGTGGCCTTGTTTCGCCCCGGTCCTTTGGGTTCTGGCATGGTCGATGACTTTATTAATCGTAAGCACGGGCGGCAAAAGGTGGAATATCTACACCCTTGCTTAGAACCCATTTTGAACCCGACTTATGGCACCATTTTGTATCAAGAGCAGGTGATGCAAACCGCTCAGATTATGGCCAATTACAGTCTGGGTGGTGCTGACTTACTGCGTCGTGCCATGGGTAAAAAGGATGCGGCAGAAATGGCGCGTCAGCGTGAAACCTTCCGTGTCGGCGCCGAAGCCAATGGTATTGATCCTGAAATTGCTGGGCGTACCTTCGACATCATGGAAGAGTTCGCCAACTATGGCTTTAACAAATCGCATTCGGCTGCTTATGCTTTGGTTTCTTACCAAACCGCTTGGTTAAAAACCCATTATCCGGCTTATTTAATGGCAGCGGTGTTAACGGCCGATATGGACAATACAGACAAAGTGGTACACATGCTCAAAGAGTGTCGCTCAATGGGCTTAACGCTGTTACCACCGGATATTAACGAAAGCTCGGTCGGTTTTTCGGTGCAAACGGTGAATGCCATTCGCTATGGTTTGGGTGCGGTGAAGGGAGCGGGTGAAGACGCGCTGGCCGAGGTGATGAAAGAGCGAAGCACCAACGGCATGTTCAAAGACCTGTTCGATTTCTGTGTGCGTACTAACAAGCAACTTAACCGCCGCATGATTGAAGCACTCATTGATGCGGGCGCGATGGATGAACTCGGAACGCATCGAGCGGCCTTACATGCTAACCTCACCAAAGCCTTAGATCATGCTCAACAGGAAGCAGCGCGGATTGCCAGTGGTCAGAATGATTTGTTCGGCGATGCTTTTGCCATGGAAGATGTGGTCGCTACCTGTGAATATGATGCCTGTGATGAAACGCCTCTAGATGAGTTATTGCGTAAAGAAAAAGCCGTGTTAGGTTTCTTTTTGAGTGGGCATCCATTTGATAGTGTGCGTGATCGTGCGAAACGATTTGCTCATACACTGGCCAGCTTACCCGAACCTAAAGCGGCCGATTTCGGCAAGCGCGGTGGGCAGAAGGTCTTGTTAGCGGGTCGTATCGATGCCATACGTACCAAAATTGGTAAGCGTGGCGATAAAATGGTGTTTGTCGCGATTGAAGATCAAGACCAAGTGCTGGAGGTGTCGGCTTTTGGTGAGTTGGGCGGTGAGGTGTTGAACAAACTGGCGGTGGATGATTTGGTGGTGGTCGATGGGGAATTGTCTCTAGATGGCTACTCGGGTCAGGCGCGTTTGCGCGCATCGCGCATTATTCCCTTTGAGCAAGCTTACATTGAACAAGCCAAAGCTGTTATGTTGACCCTTCATGCTGATGCCGATTGGGATGCGCAAGGGCTGTTGCAACTCTTAGCCAGTGCACGTGATGATGAGCAAGGCAAGCCAGTGCGTTTCGCTTGGCGTCAGGCGGGTTGGCAAGTGCCTTTAACCCAACAAGGGAATGCGGAACTGCTGTCTTTATTGCCTACGCCGGAATGGATGAGTGCTATCGCACGATTAGGCATTGAAGCCGAGTTGCTTTACTAGGGAAAGTGACTGGATTTATCCCCAATTTTTGTTGGCAAGGTTGGGGATAAGTGTGTGTGAAATGCTAGTGCGCGTGATGATGGTGGTGTTCGTGAGTTTCCATGGGCATGATTTGCGTTTGGCATTGCTCGGCATAATGAGCAGATTCTAATTGCAAGGTCGTTTGCGTTAAGTCAAACTCTTCTTTCAAGACCTGTCGCGCTTGCGTTAATACTTCGTCGTGACAGGCAGTTTCATCAACGACTAGGTGCGCACTGAGCGCGTTGCTGTGGGTACTCATCGCCCAAATATGCAGATTGTGAACGGCGATGACGCCTGGCAGTGTTAATAACTGTTGTTCGACGGCTGTATAGGAAATATGAGCAGGAACGCCATCAAAACTCAGGTGTAAAGATTGCGTGAATACCGACCAAGTGGCAGCAACCACGACACCAGCAATGATCAAACTCATCAGCGTATCTATCCACGTCCAGCCCAGCCAGAGTACCAGCAATCCGGAAATCACTACGCCCAAGGATACCAGCGCGTCGGCACTCATGTGTAAAAAGGCGGCACGCATATTTAAGTCGCTATGACTGTCTTTCAAAAACAACCAAGCGGTTAGTGCATTAATGACAATGCCCACCATGGCAACCCAAACCATGGTTTCACCCCGAAGTTCGTGTGTATGACCAAGGCGAGTGACCGCTTCATAAGCCAAGTAACCCATAGCAGCTATGAGCATGAGCGCATTGAGCAAACTCGCCATGATAGACAATTTTTGCCAACCATAAGTGTGGCGCTGATTGGCTTTCCAACCGGTCGCCCATACGCCCAGCCATGCTAACAGCAACCCTGCCACATCGCTTAAGTTATGTCCGGCATCGGCTAGTAAGGCGAGCGAATTTGATAGCCAACCAAAGTAAGCCTCAATGGCAACAAAAACCAAATTGAGCAAAATGGCTAGTTGGAAACGATGATTCATTTCCGTTGGTGTGCTGTGATGGTGGTGATGTGACATAAGTAATCTTCTGGTTGTTTTGGCTCATCATAGCAAACTTTTATGCGCATGGGGTATTGGGTTTAGCAGAGACCTTAAATACCAGATTAACTTTGATTGTTGTTTACCTGTATAATGATTCACATGTATCATTATTCAATCTTCGAGGTGTTCTATGCAATTAGCTATGAACGATGTGTTGCGCAAACCAGCCTTATTAAGCATTACCGACGATGTTTTGTATTTAGAAGACAAGCGCAAATCCGAGCTTAAAAGCATCGTTATTCCTGCTAGGTTTTTGCCGAATATTCAGGCGGCCTTGTCGGAAATTGAGTATTGCTTGTGGCAAGAGCGCAATGCTAAAGCCTTGGCTCAGTCTGCTAGTGAGTTTGATGGCTTGTCGGCGGTAGAAGATGTAGGGAATGCTTTATGATTGTGCAGGGTGGTGTGTATTTGGTCAATTTTGCCAAAACCTATCACAGCGAATTTGGCAAAATCCGTCCTGCTGTGGTCATTCAAGATAACTTTCTCAATCGAGCACTCGATCAAGCCGCCTTTAAGGGCGTTGTCGTCATTCCCTTAACGACACAATTGGCAGGTGGTGATTATCGGTATTTTGTATCGGCACGCGATAAGTTGACCTCAGACAGCGAAGCGGTAGCGAATTGGGTATGTACGTTAGATTTGGCGCGTTTTGACCTACAAACAGGGTTGCTCACGCAATTATCCTCGGCTGACTTTAGTGCGCTGATGACGGTTTTTTCGAGAACCTTTACGGTTAGATAACCTGTTCGTTCAACTTAATGGTTGTCAGAGCAGACAAGATAGTTGTCGCTTAAAATTGCCGTTGATTGGTAAAAATTGTCGCAATGAACGGTAAGATGCGCATACGGCGCGCGTGTTTACACAGGCTGTTATTAATCTTATAATGAAAGTATCTCAACAGGAGTCAGAAAATGGCAGCCATCATACACTTCGACCAGTTTCTACTGATCGATAAGCTTAAAGCTGCGGGCATTTCGGCGGAACAGTCAGAGGCGATTGTGCGCAGCATAGCAACAGCACAGGATGGGTTGGTGACCAAAGAGCACTTGGACAAGAGCTTGGACACCATGGAACGCAAGTTCGAGGTGCGTTTCGAGAGAATCGAGGGCAAATTCAACCTGATGTACTGGATGATAGCAGCCAACACAGCTTTAAGTATGTTAATTCTTGGTAAGCTACTCTTTCCACAATAATTTTATCAGGCGGTGGGCTCTCGCCTATTCGTCTCTGCAAAAGTCTCGATTTTGTTGCTGCATGGCATTACACAGCACAGCCTACATGAAACAGCACCCCAGAACCAAAACCGCGTTTGTTAGAACCAATAGTATTACCCCAGGCGATCAAGTCGCGTTTGTATGTCAACCGCAGTTAGATTCTGGTGCACACATTCAGTTTGCCCATAGCACCTTTAGCTTAGCTTAGAGGGCATTTATCAACAACCCTAAGCACGTTTTAACAATCGTTCACACTAACCGCGTTCACTAACCCAGCTTGACAGCAAACCCATTTTAACCTTATATTTCCATAAAACTAGAAGCATGGAATTATTGTATGCAACATCAACAAGCTGTTCTGGCGTTATCTGCTTTGGCGCATGAAGGGCGTTTAGCCTTGTTTCGCCATCTCGTTCAATCGACGACTAAAGTATCGGCCGGTGATTTAGCGACGGCTTTGTCGATGCCTAGCTCAACTTTGTCTTTTCACTTAAAAGCACTGACACAGGCTGGCTTGGTGCAAGCGCGTCAAGAAAGTCGGTTTATGTATTACTCACCAAATCGTTCAGAGTTTAACGAATTGTTGGTGTATTTAACGGAAAACTGCTGCGGTGGTGCGGGTTGTCCAACGACTTTATCTGGTTCTTAGGAGAATAATATGAAACCATTTTGGTTACTAACCGCGATGGCGGGTTTATTGAGTAGTTCGGTGTTAGCTGCACCGATCAACGTGAAATTTGATAAAGTGGCGGACAATGTCTATGCCTTTGTCGGTCCGACCGATGATCGTACTGTTGAAAACTTTGGCTTAAATTCGAATCACGGTTTGATTGTGACGGATAAAGGTGCGATTTTGATTGATTCGGGCGCTTCCTACGCAGCAGCTAAGCAGTTGGAAGCAGCGGCAGCGAAAATCACCAAGCACCCCATTGTGGCGGTAATTAATACCGGAAGCCAAGATCATCGTTGGTTGGGCAATGGTTATTTTGCGGCCAAGGGTGCAGAAATTGTGACTTTACAACGAACGGTCGAAACGCAGAAAAAATTGGCTAAGGGTCAGATAGATTCATTGACTAAAACCTTGGGCGAGCAAATGAAAGGCACAGAGGCAGTAACAGCAGCTAAGCCTATTGCGACGGATAGCCATAGCCTGACCATTGGTGCAAGCGAAGTCACCGTGCGCTACTTTGCGGATGCTCATTTTCCGGGTGATGTGACCGTTTATGTCCCCAAGGCGAATGTGGTGTTTACGGGTGACCATGTTTATTTAGATCGTATGCTGGGAATTCATCCGGGTTGGTCTAATCCTAAAACCTGGCGCTCCGCTGTGCATGAGCTGATGAAAGCCTACCCGACGGCAAAAGTCGTACCGGGTCATGGTCGTGTTGCCGATATGGCGATGGCGAAAAAGGAGACAGCGGACTACCTTGATTACTTGAATGACGTGGTGGGTAAAGCGGCGTTAGATATGGGCAGTATTGATGATGTATCGGCTAAATCAAAAGACTTGGCTCAATTTAAGCATTTGAAGCACTACGACAGCTGGAATCCGCGTAATGTAAACAGCACCTTCTTATTTTATGAGCAAGGAAATTAATCATGAGCATCACCATTTATCACAATCCAAACTGCGGCACATCACGCAACACCCTAGCGATGATTCAAGCCAGTGGCGAAACGCCGATGGTCATTGAGTATCTGCAAACCCCGCCTACTAAAGCCATGTTGACCGCCATGATTCAGGCGGCTGGTTTAACGGTGCGTGAGGCGATGCGCACTAATGTTGCCGAATACACCGACAATCAACTCGATAACGCCAGCTTAACCGATGACGAATTACTGGATTGGATGCTCAAACATCCGATTTTGATTAACCGTCCGTTTGTGGTGTCGCCTAAAGGGACGCGTTTATGTCGTCCGTCTGAGTTGGTGTTAGCGTTATTACCCAATCCGTATTTTGGTGAATTTACCAAAGAAGATGGCGAGCAGGTGTTTGCCTAAATGCTCGCCCTAATTATTTTTATTCTGACGCTGGTGCTCATTATTTGGCAGCCCAAAGGCTTAAAAATTGGCACCAGTGCCGTCGCAGGTGCGGTGGTAGCGCTGGCCTTAGGGGTGGTGTCGATTGACGATGTGTTCAGCGTTACCGATATTGTCTGGGATGCCACACTGGCGTTCATCGGTATTATTTTGCTGTCGATGGTGTTGGATGAAATCGGTTTTTTTGAATGGGCGGCATTACATATTATTCGTGCCAGTGGGGGTAGTGGGGTACGATTGTTTGTGCTCGTATTGCTACTGGGGTCGGCAGTGTCGGCTTTGTTTGCCAATGATGGTGCAGCACTGATTTTAACGCCGATTTTATTAGCGAAAATGCGCTTGCTTAAGCTTGATCCCAAAGCGATTTTTGCCTTTTTACTGGCAGGAGGTTTTATTGCCGATTCTGCCTCTAATCCACTCATTATTTCCAACTTAACCAATATTGTTACCGCTGGCTATTTTGCTATTGGTTTTTGGGAATATGCTCGTGCCATGTGGTTGCCTAATTTGGTGTCGATTGTGGCATCGATAGGCGTGCTGTATCTCTTTTTCCGCAAGGCTATACCCAAACAGGTATCGTTAACGGGTTTGCCCGAACCCCTATCGGTGATTAAAAATCCGCTACTATTTAAGTTGAGTTGGGGCTTCCTCGTATTGCTGTTGGTCGGTTATGGCATTGGCGATGCTTATGGTTTGCCTGTGTCGATATTTGCGCTGGGTGGTGGTGTGGTGTTTCTGTTGCTGGCTGCGAGCATGAAAGCAGCGCGGGTTGGATTGACTTTGAAAACAGCGCCATGGCAAGTGGTGTGGTTCAGTATTGGCTTGTATGTGGTGGTGTTTGGCCTAAAAAATGCTGGCTTCACCGACCAGATTGCAACGGTATTACATTGGGCGATCGATCAAGGACAAGTAACGGCCGTGCTAGTGACAGGCTTTATGGCCGCTGCCATCAGTTCGGTGATGAATAATATGCCGACGGTGATGCTGATGGATATTGCCATTGCCCAAACGGGTAACGAGTTGCTGGCTTACGCGAATTTGCTGGGTTGCAATCTTGGCCCGAAAATGACGCCGATTGGCTCACTGGCTACCTTGCTCTGGTTGCATGTGCTCGATAAAAAAGGCGTGCATATTGGTTGGGTTGATTATATGAAAGTCGGCTTGGTGGTCACACCACCGGTATTGTTGCTGGCGCTATTGCCCTTAGCGTTTAGATAGGGGCGTGTCTCAAAATGTTTCTTTATCAATAAGTTAAAACAAAAAAAGCCCGCGAATTTTGCGGGCTTTTTTAAGTCACTCATTTACCATGCGTGACAGAGGTTAGGCAAATCAGCTTATTTCCACAGGATTTTGTAATCGCTGCTGGTCGCTTGTTGCGCTAACTGGGCATCAGCCAAATCGTTGGCTTCTTTCACTTTTTTCATCGCTGTTTTTTCGTCGCCTTTTTTCAAGGCTTGTTCGCCTTCAAACAAAGCCACATCGACAAGCGTGAGTTTGCGGCCACTTTCTTTGTAAGCTTTACCCGCTTCTGTTTTGGGGTCGTACTTGGTTTTAACACCAGCCGAAGTCCACGCATAGCCAGCTTTCATCGCTTTGGCATTTTTTTCCATGGCTACTTTAGCGGCTTCGTCGAATGCTGCGTTACCTGTACCTTGAGCAACGTCACCAGTGGTTGCACAGCCAGTTAGCAGCGCAAGAGATAGAAGTGTTGTTAATGTGAGCGTTTTTGTCATTATCTTTTCTCCGGTGAGAGGGTTGGTCTTACCAGGCAATTTGCCCAGAAGCGTGTTGAATTATATAATGGTCAACATGAATGCATGCAAACCCTAAATACAAATAACAGATGTTATTTTACGGTAGATTGACCTCGCAGGCAGAAAAAGTTTTTTATCACGTCATAATCATAATTAATTAGGTGAACCCATATGCGAATTCTAGAAGAGGCTCTGACTTTTGATGATGTGTTGCTCGTACCCGCCCATTCGACGGTTTTACCGAAAGATGTGAGCTTAATGACGCAGCTAACACTCAATATTACCATGAATGTGCCCTTTATTTCGGCAGCAATGGATACGGTGACGGAAGCCCGTTTGGCCATTGCTTTGGCGCAAGAGGGTGGTATTGGCATCATCCACAAAAACATGACCGTACAACAACAAGCCTCTGAAGTGGCCAAGGTTAAAAAATACGAAAGTGGTGTCATTCGCGATCCCATTACCGTTTCTTCTACCGCAACCATTGCAGAAGTGAAAGCCATTACCTTACAAGCCAATATTTCGGGTATGCCTGTGGTGGATAATGGTGAATTAGTGGGTATTGTTACCGGGCGCGACCTACGTTTCGAGAAAAACACCTCGGCTGCTGTTTCAACCGTGATGACGCCGAAAGAAAAATTGGTCACCGTGCCAGAAGGCACGTCACGTGAACAGGTGTTAGATTTGCTACATCATCATCGCATCGAGCGCGTATTGGTGGTGAACGCGCAAGGCAAACTGAGTGGCATGATTACCGTTAAAGACATCCGCAAAGCGCGCGAATACCCCAACGCGTGTAAGGACGACCAAGGTCGTTTACGTGTCGGCGCCGCTGTTGGTGCGGGTGAGGGTACGGATGTTCGGGTTGCCGCACTGGTCGAAGCGGGTGTTGACGTATTAATTGTCGATACGGCTCATGGTCACTCGCAAGGGGTGATTGATCGTGTACGTTGGGTAAAAGATCACTTCCCACAAGTGCAAGTGATTGGCGGTAACATCGCTACCGGTGAAGCAGCTTTGGCCTTGGTCGAAGCGGGCGCGGATGCGGTTAAAGTGGGTATTGGCCCGGGTTCGATTTGTACCACACGTATCGTTGCCGGTGTCGGTGTGCCGCAAATTTCAGCGGTGGCGAATGTCGCCAAGGCGCTAGAAGGTACTGGCGTGCCGTTAATTGCCGATGGCGGTATTCGCTACTCAGGTGACGTCGCTAAGGCGTTAGCGGCGGGTGCTTATTGCGTCATGTTAGGTTCGATGTTCGCTGGTACCGATGAAGCACCGGGTGAAATTGAATACTACCAAGGTCGTGCGTACAAAAATTATCGCGGTATGGGGTCGTTAGGTGCGATGGCACAAACGCAAGGCTCATCAGATCGTTATTTCCAATCAACGAATGCCGAAGATAAACTCGTCCCAGAAGGGATTGAAGGTCGCTTGCCCTACAAAGGCCCCTTAGCGCCCATTCTGCATCAAATGTCGGGCGGCTTACGTGCCAGTATGGGTTATACCGGTTGTGCGACCATCGAACAAATGCGTACCAAGCCTTTCTTTGTGCGCATCACCAATGCGGGTATTGTCGAGAGTCATGTGCATGATGTCACCATTACCAAAGAAGCCCCTAACTACCGCGTGTAAGGATTGATGATGTCGCAAAACATTCATGACGATAAGATTCTCGTTCTCGATTTTGGTTCACAATACACGCAACTGATTGCCCGCCGTGTGCGCGAGATTGGGGTGTTTACGGAAATTCATCCCTGTGATGTGGATGATGCCTTTATTCGTGCTTATGGTGCTAAGGGGGTTATTCTGTCGGGTGGGCCCGAATCGGCCTATGCGGAAGACACGCTTAAAGCGCCGCAAGCGGTGTTTGAGCTGGGTGTGCCGGTACTGGGTATTTGCTATGGTATGCAAACCATGGCGCAACAGCTGGGTGGACAAGTTGAGCCAGCCGATGCGCATGAATATGGTCATGCCAAAGTCCGTGCGCGTGGTCACACGCGCTTGCTCAATGGCATTGAAGATGAAGTAACCCCCGAAGGTCATGGTTTGTTGGATGTGTGGATGAGTCATGGCGATCAAGTGGTGACTATGCCCGAAGGCTTTAAGCTGATGGCCAGCACCGATACCTGTCCCATTGCCGGTATGGCCGATGAAGATCGACGTTTTTATGCGGTGCAGTTCCACCCCGAAGTGACCCACTCTAAACAAGGTGGTCGCATTTTAGAGCGCTTTGTCGCTGATATCTGTGGCTGCGCCAAATTATGGGATACCAAGCACATCATCGACGACCAGATTGCGCGTGTGCGTGAATTGGTGGGTTCGGATGCAGTGATGTTGGGCTTGTCGGGTGGTGTCGATTCCTCGGTGGTGGCGGCGTTATTGCATAAAGCGATCGGCAATCAGCTCACCTGTGTTTTCGTCGATCACGGGTTATTGCGTCACCAAGAGGGTAATGCGGTGATGGCGATGTTTGCACAAAACATGGGCATTAAAGTCATTCGGGTTGATGCGACAGAGCAGTTTATGACCGCGCTGGCAGGTGAATCGGATCCCGAGGCGAAACGTAAAATCATTGGTCGTGAGTTTATTAACGTATTCGAAGCGCAAGCGCGCGCAATGGCCGCTTCTGGGGTTAAGTGGTTAGCGCAAGGTACCATTTATCCCGATGTGATTGAGTCGGCCGGCACAAAAAACGGCAAGGCGAAGGTCATTAAGTCTCATCACAACGTGGGTGGCTTGCCTGATGATCTCGCCTTTAAGTTGGTCGAGCCTCTGCGCGAGTTATTCAAAGACGAAGTGCGTAAGCTGGGTGTTGAATTAGGCTTGCCCTACAACATGGTTTATCGTCATCCTTTCCCAGGACCGGGGTTGGGTGTACGTATTTTGGGTGAGATTAAGCAGGAATATGCCGATATTTTGCGTTTAGCGGATCACATCTTCATCGAAGAACTACACAACAGCGGTTGGTACGATAAGGTATCGCAAGCTTTTGTGGTCTTCTTACCTGTAAAATCGGTGGGAGTAGTAGGCGATTTCCGTCGCTATGATTACGTGGTGTCGTTACGTGCGGTGGAGACCATCGACTTCATGACCGCTCGTTGGGCGCACTTGCCTTATGAGTTGCTAGAAAAAGTGTCGGGACGCATCATTAACGAGATTCCGCGCATTTCACGCGTCGTTTATGATGTGTCGAGTAAGCCGCCTGCGACCATCGAATGGGAGTAGAGCTATTACGCCTTCATCTTACTTTGTTACTTCGGGTACTCGCGTTGCGTCATGTAGTTTATCTACACTCCTTACGCTGCGTCCCTTGTGCCTCGTAATCTTGAAGGCTCATAACGCTCTACCACTTTTTTCTGCACGCCTTGCGCCTAGCAATTTTGTCTGCTCGTGACGGTTTTATGACTGAGTTGATTGAACAGGCATCTGGTGTGGCGTCATCGTTGATTGGTTTATCAGCCCCCCTTGAGTTAGATCAAGCGGGGGTTGATGCTTTTTGGATGCAGCGTGCATTGGCATTGGCTCAGCAGGCAGAAGCTTTGGGTGAAGTGCCCGTGGGTGCGCTGGTGGTGATTGATGGTGTCTGTGTGAGCGAGGCGTTTAATCAACCGATCAGTCAATCCGATCCAACAGCCCATGCTGAAATGCTGGCGTTGCGTGCAGCGGCAAAAGCAGTTCAGAACTACCGCTTAGTGAATGCCACCCTTTATGTCACGCTGGAGCCCTGTACCATGTGTGCTGGCGCGATGATTCACGCACGGGTGCAGCGAGTCGTTTACGCAACCACTGAACCCAGAACGGGGGCGGCGGGTTCGGTGTTTAACGTGCTACAAAGCGAGCAGTTGAATCATCGTTGCCAGGTAGATTCTGGGTTAATGGCAGAACATGCGAGCTCACAGTTGCGACAATTTTTTAAGGCAAGACGCTGATTCAATGGACCATGCCAATGAGTAGAACAGATGCAAAAATCGATTGATCCTAGCGACAATTTGATGTCGATTAAAATTTTGCCGGGCGAATTTTACGTCACTCAGCAAAATGAGAAGATTGAGACGGTATTAGGTTCTTGTATTGCTGCCTGTGTGCGCGATCCGGTTGCCGGTGTCGGGGGTATGAACCACTTTATGCTACCGATGGAAAAGCAAAGTAGCAGTCTGCGCGCTGAACTGGCCGACGCCAATCGTTATGGCAACTACGCCATGGAAAACATGATTAATGACCTGTTGAAGTTGGGAGCGCAACGCAAACGCTTAGAGTTTAAGATTTTTGGCGGCGGTCGGATTATGAGTCAGATGACCAATGTGGGTTGGTATAATATCGGCTTTACCTTTGATTATTTGTACACCGAGGGTTTCCGTATTGTCTCGCAGGATATTGGTGATATCTATCCACGCAAGGTGATTTACTTCCCCAGCACGGGACGTGTTCGTGTGCGTAAACTCAATGCCATGCACGCGCAGGGCTTGGTCGATCAAGAAACGCAATACCGCCGCAATGTCGATAGTCGTCCGGTCGAAGGCGACATTGAACTTTTTTAAGGGCTAAGTGAGTATAATAATAACAATAAAGACAACCAATGGTAAGGAATGAGAGAGTATGCCTGTTGCTGAAGTGAAGCATGTATTAGAGTGGAAAGAGTTGTCGCAGACGATTATGGCATTGAATTTGTCGATTGCACAAATCGACTTGTCGATGACCGAGGGGAGTTATTCGATTGATACCCTCATTGATACCTTTAACTTTATGCGTGAGGGGTTAGATCGGCTCAATCATTCGGTGCTGAACGATGAGGTTGAGGATATTGCCGAGCTCAAAGCACGATTATTGCAAGAAAGTCAGGTGTTGTCGGAAAAGGTGACGGCGAGTATTGTCGCTTTCCAGTTTTACGACAAACTGAGTCAACGCTTACAACACGTTTCAAAAAGTCTTTCTAGTCTGTCTGATATTATTTCGCATGAAGATCGTACGGTTGATGAAGCGACGTGGAATCGTTTTCTGGAGAAGATGGCGAAGTATGCCGCTATGCGTGAAGAGTATGAGTTGTACGAGTTAATCTTTACCAAAGGCCTGACCAGCGAGCAAGCCATCGAAGTGATGAAAGACCGGATGCGCGCGCGTATGGAAGAACGCAAAAACCAACCGGCAGAAGACGACGATATTGAATTGTTTTGATTGACTCGGTTTTCACCCAGCGCGGCGGCTAAGACGCGCTGGATGTCTGACTCGTTAGAGCGCCACTTCGTCTGTTTCGCCGGTGCGAATACGAATAACCTGCTCTAGTGCGGTAACAAAAATCTTACCATCACCAATTTTGCCGGTGTGAGCTGCGCCCGTAATGGCTTCAATAACCG
>CAZBQD010000020.1:0-33267 GCA_964493995.1 uncultured Francisella sp. | reverse complement strand
GTTGTTTGAGCGCCGGATTGCATTTAGAGAAACCGATACCAACGGCCCACATGCGGATGAGGCTCAACCCCGCGTCTTGATTGTTGGCTTGGGGCGTTTTGGTAGTCAGGTCATGCGACAATTACACCGATGCGGAATTAACGTCATGGCAATTGACTTCAATCCGGAAGTGGTGCAAAAGTTCCGTGAAGAAGGGTTTAACGTGCTCTACGGTAATACTGAAGACAGCGAATTACTTGGCGCTGTTCCCTTTGCGCAGATAGAACATATCTTAACCACCCTACCCAACGATGATGCCAACTATGCGCTGTTACACCATTTAAGTCTGTACCATCACCAGGCACGGATTACAGCAGTGGTCAGAACCGAAACCAATTTATTGCACCTAACGCAAAAAGGCATCACGGATACCATCAACCCTTACATTTTTGCAGCAGATCACACGGCACAATTAATGGCACAAGAACTGATTCAACGGGAGACTAAACCATGAACAGCACAAATAACGCGTACACCATGAGCAAGCTATTAGTAGCAACAGACTTTTCTGCTCCCGCACGCCATGCGGTGATGCGTTCTGCCACCTTAGCGAAGCAATTAGCTGCGAGTTTGCACATCACTCATATTGTTGAGCCCTCTTTCACCGAACACCTTAAAGCGCTGTTAAAGTTAGACCAACAGCAAACTCAGCAACATGCCGAAAAAAATGCCCAACTGCAATTAAATGCGCTCATGACCGCGGTGATAGAACACACCGGCATTCAGCCCAGTTTAAGCTTGCACAATGGTTCATTACTACCCACATTAGCCGAACAGGTTAAAGACTATGACGCGGATTTGGTGCTGGTTTCTTCTAAAGGTGAGGACTTTATTCGCCACTGGACGCTAGGTTCAACCGCTGAACGCTTGATTCGCTTACTGAATTGCCCTATGTTAGTAGTGAAACAATCGACGCAAGTACGTTATCAACGCGTGATGATCGCCATGGATTTCTCAGACTGGTCGATGTCATCATTGCAGTTGGCTCGTATCGTCGCGCCAGATGCGCACTATGTTTTAGCACACGTTTTTGATATTCCTGAAGAAGGTAAATTGCGCATGGCGGGTGTGAGTGAGATGGACATCATCAACTATCGCAATAGCTTAATGCAAGAACGACAAGCAGAATTAAACGAAATAGCACAGCGTGCGGGCCTAGCGAATACGCAATGGTCGCCGTTGGTGATGAAAGGCAATGCCAGCAGTCGGTTGCTGGAGGCGGAGGAAGAGCAAGATATTGATCTCATCGTATTGGGCAAACATGGCAAGGGCTGGTTTAAGGAAATGCTGCTGGGAAGCACCACCAAGCATTTGCTAACCGATTCTCGTACTGATTTGTTGATTGCTCAACGTGCAAGCAACTCAGACAGTTAATCCATAAAGCTAAGGTCTGAAAAATGCGCGTTGCGTTTTCAGACCTTTCTAACCCTTTAGGCTATCTCGACTTAAGATGGTTAAATCCGACGCCAAGTAGTGCCTTGAGGCGTATCTAGAATCTCAACGCCCTCCTCTTTCAGTTCATTACGAATCGCATCAGCGGCTGCAAAGTCTTTGGCTTTTTTAGCGGCTAATCGCGCTTCGATTTTGGCTTGAATGTCGGCCTCGCTAAGTCCGTCCGCCGCGACACCACCCTGCAAAAAGGAACTGGGTTCACTGGTTAAAATCCCCAGTTGATTACCTAAAGAAATCAATAGTTGTGCCAGTTGTCCTGCTTGCGCCAAGTCTTTAGCGGCCTTCGCTTTGTTCACTTCCGTGGCTAAATCGAATAAGACGGCAAAGGCCTGTGGTGTGTTAAAGTCATCATCCATCACCGCATTGTAGGCATCAGTCCACTTCGCCAACATGGTGTCATTCGGCTTAACTAAAGCAATCCCTTCTAAGGCACCATATAAACGACGCAAGGCAGCACGAGCATTGTCCAAATTCTCGGTGGTGTAATTCAGTGGATTGCGGTAATGACTCGACAATAAGAAGAAACGAATGACTTCTGCTGGGTAAACTTTGAGCACATCACGAATGGTGAAAAAATTCCCTAAAGATTTAGACATCTTTTCGTTGTCGACATTAACAAAGCCGACATGCATCCAGGTATTCACATAGGTGTGACCATGCGCACACTCGCTTTGCGCGATTTCGTTTTCGTGATGTGGAAACTGTAAATCGTGACCGCCACCATGAATATCTAAATGCTCACCAATGGTATGTTTCGACATGGCGGAACATTCAATATGCCAGCCGGGGCGACCTTCTCCCCAAGGAGAATGCCAATGGGGTTCGCTGGGTTTGGATGCCTTCCAGAGTACAAAGTCTAACGGGCTTTCTTTTTGCTCATTCACATCGACACGCGCACCCGACTGCAAGTCCTCGATTTTTTTGCCCGATAGCTTGCCGTATTCAGCAAATTTTTCGACACGGAAATAAACGTCACCATTGGCAGCGGCATAAGCAAAACCTTTATCGACTAAGGTTTGTACCATATCGGTAATTTGCGAGATGTATTCCGTGGCTTTAGGCTCGACATCAGGACGCAGCACGTTGAGCGCCGCTTCATCTTCGTGCATTGCTTTAATAAAGCGTTCGGTTAAGGCTTGCGTGCTTTCGCCATTTTCAATGGCACGGTTGATGATCTTGTCGTCAATATCCGTGATATTGCGCACATATTTCACCTCATAGCCGCGACTGCGCAAGTGGCGCACAATCATATCAAACCCAACCATAACGCGAGCATGACCAATGTGGCAGAAATCGTAAACGGTAATACCACAGACATACATACCGACCTTTGGCGCATGAATGGGTTTGAATACTTCTTTTTGTTTGGTTTGTGAGTTGTAAATGTGTAGTGTCATGATTTTACCCCTCCTGCACCGTCATCACCTGTCCTAAACGCGCCAACAGGGCTTCACGGCCGATGAGTTGCCAGAGTTTAGCCATTTCAGGGCCGTCATGACGGGCGGTCATCAGTAAGCGCAAAGGTAGGAATAAGGCTTTACCCTTAGCACCGCTGGCGGTTTTCACTGCATCAATCATCTCGGTATAGCTGGCATTAACATGGGTTTCTACCGCTGTGAGGAAAGCCGTTCCAGCAGCCGCAATGGTTGCTTCCGTTTCACTATCGAAGGCTAAGGGAGTAAACAGAATTTTTGCCCAAGTGAGTGCATCTTGAGGGAATACCGTATTGGGGCGAATGGCTTCAATAAAAGCCGCTTGTTGCACACTAGGAACCAAGTCACGCGTTTCAGCACCAATCCAATCCCACCAGCTGGCATCGTCCATGCGCATCACGGCTTCTTTTTGCCAGTAGTGTAATTGCGCTTCATCAAAACGTGCTGGCGCAGAGCCACAGTTTTCGACCTTGAACTGAGTGCCTAATTCAGCCGGCGTCATATAGGCAGGGTTTTCGTAGTAATGTCCCAAACGTGCCATGTAATTCAACACCGCATCGGGGCGGAAGCCCTCGCTCTGCATTTGACGGATGTTGCGGCTACCATTACGTTTCGATAGCGGTGCACCATCGGTGCCTAAAATTAAATTCATATGACCATACTGCGGAATGGGCAAGCCCAACGCCTTGAGCATCATGATTTGACGTGGCGTATTGGTTAAATGGTCTTCACCGCGCAACACATGGGTAATACCCATCAGCGCATCATCAATGGCGTTACAGAAAAAGAAGGCAGGTGAACCGTCACCACGAGCGATGATAAAATCGCCGATATCGTCGGTTTTGAAGCGTTGTTTACCTTTCACCATATCGTCAAAAACCACTTCCTCACCTTTAGGCACGCGGAAACGCAAGGTGAAGGGCTGACCTTCGGCTTTACGTTGTGCAACTTGCTCAGGTGTTAAGTTAGCATGGCGACCATCATAACGAGGTGGCAACCCAGCTTGCGCTTGCATTTTGCGCATCACTTCCAGTTCGACGGGCGTACAGAAACAGGGATAAACCATGCCCATGTCTTGCAACTTTTGGTAATACTCGGCATAAATGGCATCGCGTTGCGATTGCCAGTAAGGACCATTACCCTTATCCGCATCGGGACCTTCTTGCCAAGGCAAACCTAACCACAATAAGTCTTCACGCAAGGCATCGACATATTCCTCGCGTGAGCGTTCGGCATCAGTGTCTTCGATACGTAAAACAAAATCACCACCCGCAGCTTGTGCAGCTAGGTAACTAAATAAAGCCGTACGGGCATTACCCATGTGAATGTAGCCAGTGGGCGATGGCGCAAAACGTGTTTTCATTGTTAATTCTTTCTTTTTAGTAAGTGAGGGGTTAGGAGTGAGGAGTTAGGTGTTTTGAACAATCATCATTAAGTATCGTTGCTTTTTCTGATATGAGCGGAGCAGAAACCAATCATCTACTCCTTAGTCTTCACCCCTAACGCCTCACACTTTGTAATTAAATACTTTCGACGCCGCCTAAATAAGGACGCAAAGCCACAGGAATTCTCACGCTACCATCGGCTTGCTGACCATTTTCTAACAAGGCGACCCAAGTGCGCCCAACGGCTAGCCCAGAACCATTGAGCGTATGTAATAGTTGCGGCTTGCCATCTTTCGCTTTGAAACGGGCTTGAAGGCGACGGGCTTGGAAGTCTTCGAAGTTAGAGCAAGAGGAAATCTCACGGTACTTGTCTTGTCCCGGTAGCCACACCTCTAAGTCATAGGTTTTAGCGGCTGAAAAGCCCATATCACCGGCACACAACAGCATTTTTCGGTAAGGCAATTCGAGCATCTGTAAGATTTTTTCTGCATGCCCAGTCAGCTCTTCCAAGGCATCATAAGAAGTATCGGGATGGACAAACTGCACCATTTCCACTTTTTCAAACTGATGCTGACGAATCAAACCACGGGTATCTCGACCCGCTGATCCCGCTTCAGAACGAAAGCAAGGGGTATGCGCGGTATAGCGAATGGGCAAATCGCTGTCTGAGACAATTTCATCACGCAATAGGTTGGTAACAGGCACTTCGGCGGTGGGAATGAGGTAAAACTGACGGCTATCACCCTCGCCCATGCTAATTTTGAATAGGTCTTCTTCGAATTTAGGCAGCTGACCGGTGCCACGCATTGAATCGGCATTGACCAAGTAAGGCACATAGGTTTCGGTGTAACCATGATGCAAGGTGTGTTGGTCGAGCATGAATTGAATTAAGGCACGATGCAAACGCGCACCCGCTCCTTTCATTACCGAAAAACGAGAACCGGTGACTTTAGTGGCTTCTTCGTTATTCAACCAGCCACGCGCTTCGGCCAAAGCAACATGGTCTTGCACGTCAAAATCGTAGCGCTTGGGTGTTCCCCAACGACTCACTTCGACATTATCTTCTTCGCCTTTACCCATGGGCACGCTAGCGTGTGGAATATTGGGAATGGCTAAAAGTAATTCTGAAATTTGCGCATCGACTTGGGCAAAAGCCACTTCAGCGGTTTTCATTTGTTCGCCCAAATGTTCAACGGCTGCCAATAAAGGCGCTATGTCTTCGCCCTTCGCTTTCGCCATACCAATCGCTTTCGACTTGCTATTACGCTCGGCCTGGCAGTCTTGTAGCGTTTTCTGTAATTGTTTGCGCTGTTCTTCTAAGGCAGTAAAAGCATGAGTATCCAAAACAACATGGCGTTTCGCCAAACCAGCAGCAACACCGTCTAAATCGGTGCGAAAACGTTTCACATCTAACATAGTCTTTCCTTAAGGTCGAATAGGAGAATTATAGCAAAAGCGAGCGCTATTGAGCGAATGACGATAACGCCCAGATGCGGCTAGGGTCGCCATGGTGTTGCCGATGTGAGTCAATCAGTGCAGGCAGTGCATCACTACCTGTGTTAGCTGTGCATCGGTTAACTGAATGGGGTTGGTTTTCATGCTATTGCCTCGCGCATTAGCCACAATTCGGGAAATATCTGTTTCATGGACACCAAAATGCGACAAGCCCGGCAAGGCAAAATCTTGATGCCATTCGCGTAATTGCTCAACCAAGAGTAGCTGTGCGCTGGCATCACTCAGCGTTGGATCCTTCATCAGTAAGCGACCGATACGTGCATAGCGCTCCAAGGTTTCCGATTCGGGTTGTTGTGCTTTGAGCTGTTCGATGTTCATGGCCGTACATTCGGCTAACAAAATACCGCACACTGCGCCATGAGGAGCAGGAAATAAAGCACCAAACGGCGCCGCCAACCCGTGAACAGCCCCTAATCCCGCATGGGCTAACACAATACCCGACATGAGTGCGGCATAAGCCATGTCACTAGCAGCTTGCCCATTTTGAGGATTGTCAAACCAACGCGGTAAAGCCGCCAGCCCCTTTTCCAAACCGGCTAAAGCCAATCCATCGGTAAAGTCATTGGCTTTGCTTGAGGTGTAGCCTTCGATCAGTTGTGTAATGGCGTCTAGCCCATTAAAGGCGATTTGTTGCGCTGGTAAAGAAAGCATCCAACTGGGATCAATCACTGCCCAACGCGGCATCAGACTGTCATGTCGAAACGACTTCTTAAAACCGCCCTCGCCCGTTTGACTTAACACCGCATTTTTCGTTGCTTCTGTACCCGTTCCCGCTGTCGTGGGCATGGCGATAAACGGTAAGGCTTGCGCCGTGTAGGGCAACTCAGGCCCGACGCCCTCTAAATAATCCATCACGGAGCGCTGTACAGGCAGCAAACCTGCTACCGCTTTGGCCGCATCCAAGGCACTACCGCCCCCAATCGCCACGACAACCTCAATGTGATGTTCGGCATGCTGCACCACACACCCATCAACCCATTGCGGCGAGGGCTCGTTGGCGACACGCTCGTGCCACAGCGTCAAACCCGCTTCTCGCCAAGAGGCTAATAGGCTTTGTGACTGGGGTTGAGCATCAAATGACTGGGCGCCAGTAATCAGTAGCACACGCTGACCGTAGCCTGTGATTAACGACGTCAGCTGTTGGCTCACGCCTTCACCAAATAAAATTTGCGGTAATCGGGCTAATTGCCAGTTCATTCGATTAACTTCCTTTGTGACTGATGTAAGGCCGCCACACTGTCATGCTCTGCTCAGTGACTAAGGCATCTAGGGGAATATCCCAAGGATCAACTGGCAGACTCTCGACTTGCTGACACTGATGCGCCACACCAATAAGATAGGGACGCCGTGCGGCTTGCGCGAGGCTTTTATCGTAATAACCTGCGCCCATACCGAGTCGATTGCCCTGTAAATCGACGCCCACTAAGGGCATCAACACCAAATCCAACTCGGCAATGCTGATGACTTGCTCTCCAGTCGGTTCAGGAATACCCAATAGATTGGCTTTCATGTCGGCAGACTTTTGCCATGGCAAAAAATCGAGTGTGATATCCGGTTTTAGGCGCGGCAAATAAAGATTATGTTGTTGCTTCAGCACTTCCATGGTCGGCATTAAATCGACCTCGCCATCAAATGCAAGGGTAACACCAATCGACAATGAAGCAGATTGTAAGAAAGGTAAACTCAATAAAGTTTGCATCACCGCATGTGCATGTTGTTGCTGTTGCTTTTGAGTCAGACTTTGACGCGCTCGACGGCAGCTTGTGCGTAGCGCTTTTTTGTCATGAATGGTATTGATTGTGATGGTGGCATCGGCCATGCGAAACACCCAGTAAGAATTGATTGTAAAGACGTGAACCAACAACGGGTGTTGCGTATTGGTCCCTAAACCCTAAAGTTTAGGTGGTGGCTATAGCCATCAGTTAGGTATCTTGGACAAAGCAAGACGCACACCCCGATGGTAATTCGGCCCCAAAAGAAAGTTTATCGGCTCCGGGTACGTCAGCAATGCACCCAGTTGCCAGAACACGCCTTTAAGCCTATTCTAGCGAAAAGCATCGGCAGATGCACCCATTAATCGTCGTCTGCTTCACCTTTTTGTTCTTCTAACATACGTTGCACTTGGCGTAAATTGCTCGAAACTTCTGATTCTAAAGACTTTGTGAAACGATCTGCCTGTAGTAATTCATAACTTAAATTCAGACTGAGCATGAGTAATCGTGTTTCGATGGGCAAACTAGAACTGCTTTTTTGCAAGGCATCATTGACTGCTTGGGCAGCTAATAACAAATCGGGTGCGTCGCTAGGTGTACACGGAACTTGGAACTTTTTGCCTGCCAGGGTTAAAGCAACGGTATTTTTTTGCATCCAATCATTCCTAGTGCGATAATGGTAAGAATTTAACGACGGTTTCTAAAACATCATGGATTATGCACAAATTGACTCAACATTAAAAGTCTCTTTACGTGAAGATGCCGCTTTCTTGCATGGTTTCTGGCATGGTCTCAATGCGGGTAACGAGAGTTGGGACTTAAAGGCCTGGTTAGATGCCTTAGTGAAAGAGTTTGATATCAGCAGCATGCCAGCACAGTTATTGAAAGATTTTCAGCGCATTCACGATGTCAGCAGCGAGCAACTTGCCGAAGACCCTTTAAGCATTACTTTATTGTTACCGAGTGACGATGAGCCTTTGAAGCTGCGCGCCTATGCCTTACAGCAATTCTGTCAGGGCTATTTGTACGGCTTGGGTTTAGGGAACCGGATTCAAAACTGGAAGACCTTACCAAAAGAGTTTCGTGAATGGATTGAAGATATTACGCATATCAGTCAACTCGACGAAAGCAGTGTACAAGAGTCCAATAATGACGAAAGCGACTTCACCGACCTGAGTGAGTACGTGCGTTTAGCCGTAGGGCATATTGCCGAACACCTAGCGCCTCAAGCTAAACCAACCGTGCATTAATTACGCTTAATTTGTTGGACTAAAACCATGACGGATACCGCTGTTTTTCAACAACGACGCCAACAGTTATTGTCTGCCATGACTGACAAGAGTGTGGCACTGATTGCTTCCGGCAAAGAACTGATTCGCAATCGTGATACCCACTACCCTTTTCGACCACAGAGTGATTTTTACTTTCTCACCGGATTTAATGAACCCGATGCCGTGCTGATGCTCAGTAAAACAGCCGAGGGTGACAAGTGCCATCTGTGGTGTCGTGCTAAAGACAAAGAAAAAGAAATTTGGGATGGCTATCGACTGGGAATTGATGCTGCGCCCGCAGCTCTAGGGCTAGATTCGGCTGCCGACGTGGTGCAACTGAACAATGAGTTGGTCACCGCTTTGGCGGATAAATCGGTTGTTTATTTTAGTTTTGAACAAGGTGATGTTTGGCTGTCAGCGGCGATGTCTGCAATACAACAACTCAAACGACGTGTCCGATTGGGTGTCAGTGCGCCGCAGACAATACACGATCTGGATCCCTTACTGCACGAACAACGCTTGATTAAAGATAGTGCCGCACAGGCGGGATTGAGGGAAGCAGCCCAAGTAACGGTTGCAGGGCATTTGGCGGCCATGCAAGTAGCTAAAACCGCGAAAGTTGAATATCAGCTACAAGCCGCACTCGAAGCCACCTTTAAGCAACGGGGCTCCAGTCATCAGGCGTTTAATAGTATTGTCGCATCCGGTAACAATGCCTGTGTGCTGCATTACAACGAAAATAATGCTCCTATGTCTGCTTCAGATTTGGTATTGATTGATGCGGGAGCAGAAATGAATGGTTATGCGGGAGACTGCACCCATACTTTCCCGCTCAGCGGTCGCTTTTCAGCCGAACAAGCGGCGATTTATAACCTGGTACTGGAAGCACAACAAGTGGCTTTGTCGCTGATTCGACCAGGTACGCCTTACGATGCGCCCCATCAAGCGGCAGTGCGTGTTATTTGTCAGGGGCTGATTGAGCTGGGATTGCTTAACGATACCTTAGAAAACGCCATTGAAAGCGGGAGTTACAAAGTCTTTTATATGCATCAAACCGGACATTGGCTGGGTCATGATGTTCATGATGTCGGACAGTATAAACAGCATGGTCAATGGCGATTATTGAAAACAGGTATGGCACTGACGGTCGAGCCGGGCATTTACATCAGCCCAGATAACGAACAAGTCGAAGCCCGTTGGCGCGGTATTGGCGTGCGTATTGAAGATTCAGTCTTGGTGACTGAAACCGGTTATGAATGCCTAACAGCCGGCTTGCCGCGCACGGTTGAGGAGATTGAATCATGGATGCAACAACACTAAGCCCGCAACCCAGTGCACTGGTGGTTGGTGCGGGTCCGGTCGGTGCTCTGACGGCATTAGGGCTGAGCCAGCAAGGCTGGCAAGTGACGCTGCTGGAAAAAGAAGCACTACCCACCCAAAACCTCCCCAGTAGTTACGATAATCGTCAATTGGCTTTGACACCGCAAAGCGTAGACTGGTTAACGCAGACGCTCAGCCTCACAGACTTAACCGCTAAGCTAACGCCCATCACCCATATCCATACCTCGAGCAAAGGCCACTGCGGTTCGATGCTGATGACGGCTGAGCAACAAGGTGTGTCTGCCTTAGGCTACACCATTGCGCAACGTGCCTTAGGTGAAGTCATTTTTGCGCAGCTCAAGCAAACCGAAATTCAGTTCATCACTGGCGTGCAGCTCGATAGTCTGACACAAAGCAACGAACAAGTCATTTTAACGGGAGGCGTGGGTGATGAACCGGCTCCTCGAACGTGGCAGGCCGATCGTCTGTTTGCTGCCGATGGCGCTCATTCATGGATTCGCAATCAACTCGCCATTGGTAGTGAAACGCGCCATTATGCGCATCAACTCATGACTTGTATTGGCACGTTAAGTGAACCGCATCAACAAGGTGCGGTAGAACGCTTTACCCCTTCTGGCCCGACCGCCATGTTGCCTTTAGCCGATCCTTATCAGGTTAAACTGGTTTATTGCTACGACTTGGCCGATATCGATCAAGTCACCCAAATGGATGAAAGCGCTTTGATTGAACGTGTCAATGCACAACTGGGTAAGGCGCTGCCTCAAGTGGCTGCCGTCAGTGAGGTAACGCATTATCCGCTGGTGGAAGTGAAACCCGAGCGCATTCAATCGGGTCGGGTGTTATTGATGGGTAATGCCGCTCATACACAACACCCCGTAGCGGGACAAGGCTTAAATCTTGGGATTCGTGATGTGCAAGCGGTGATCGCTTGGAGTCAACATGCCGACGAGCAAGCATGGGTTGCAATGGCTGATGCTCGGCTCAAAGATCATCGGCGCATTATGCGCGCCACGCATGGACTGGTGACGCTGTTTTCCCATCCACAGCCCTTAGTGCGCGGCATTGCCAGTGCAGGCTTAACGCTGCTGAATATCATGACACCGTTGAAAAAGCGCATTACGCGCATGGCCATGGGGTATTGATGATGAGGGAACTGCTCAAAACCTCGCTTCGCTCTTTTTTTAGCAGCCCTAGTTTATTTCTTAGCTGGTGGAAGGGTGTTAAGTTAGGTGATTACATGCTATTAAATTGCAACCCTTCCCCCAGAACCCCCAACCCTATAGGTTTTTGGAGGTACTGATGAACAGTTTGCAACCAGAACCGATTGTCATTATTGGTGGTGGCATGGTTGGTGCTAGTGCTGCCCTTGCCCTCTGCCAGCTGGGATATTCGGTGGTATTGGTCGAATCCAATCCGGTAGACGACTGTCGCGATCAGCAAGCACCCTATCGCTTGCGCGTCAGTGCCATTCAACGCAGTAGCGAGCGATTGCTCAAACGCCTTGGGGTATGGCAAGAAATCGAAATGCGACGCTCGCAGCCCTTTAGCCGTATGCATATTCAAGACAACATAGGCTTTCAAACAACGCTAGACGCACAAGACTTGCATGAGCCAAATTTGGGCTATTTAATCGAAAATGATGTCATTAACGCCGCCATTTGGTCAGTGCTGAAACAACAGCCCTTGTGCCAAATAGAACAGGCAACGCCGACCACTGCCGTGCAAACAGCCAATGGTCATTGGCTTGTCACCCTGTCTAACGGACGAATTGTTAATACACCCTTACTCATTGGCGCTGACGGTGCGAATAGTCAAGTGCGTCGCTGGTTAGGCTTGGAGCAAAGCCTTCACGATTATCATCAGCACTGTATTGTTGGCACGGTAACAACCGAACGAGACCACCAGCAAACTTGCTGGCAACACTATCGTAATGAGGGGCCTTTTGCCCTGCTCCCTTTAGCCGATAAAACCTGTTCGGTTGCTTGGTATGTGCCTTCTAGCCAAGTCGAGCACACCCTTGCGCTGAACGCTGAGCAACAAAGCCAAGCCATGACGCTAGCCTCTGCACAGATGCTAGGCGAGCTGATGCCAGTGGGTCAGTTGGCTGCCTTTCCTTTGATTAAACGTCAGACAGAGCGGTATGTCGCTGACCATGCGCTACTTATTGGCGATGCCGCTCACACGCTACACCCACAAGCGGGACAAGGGGTGAATCTGGGCTTTTTAGATGTGATTGCCTTGCAAAACACCCTGCAAAATGCGCTCGATCGTTGCCAGCCTATCGGTGATGAGCGTGCGCTCAAACACTATGAGCGTGCGCGTCAACACGATGCTACCTTAGTGCAAAACACGATGGATGGCCTGAACTGGCTTTTTGCTAATCAGCCACTGGCAAAAGGATTGCGTCGCATAGGACAGCCTCTAAACCAACTACCTGGGGTGAAAGCGCTGCTGTCTGCACAAGGATTGTATGGGCGTTTGACGGGATTAACCGCACATGTCTAAACATCACCCGATGATTTTGCACAAAATTGGCTTGTCGGGGGTCGCCCACGATGAAAACCCACTTGCCATCAAACTCAGCGGTATTTTTAACATCGTCGTTGCCGCTTTTATTTTATTAGTACCCATCATGTGGTTGGTGGATCAGTTACCAGAATTCAAACTGATTGATGATTGGATGCTGCTCGCCAGTTGGTTGATCTGGATTGTGTTGATCATCGAAATGGTCATTATGCTGGTGATGGTTCACAATCCCTGGCATTATCTTAAAACCAACTGGCTGAATATTCCCATTGTCATCCTCACCTTTCCGCTTATTCTCAGCAGCATTCCTTATGCGGTGATTTTACGGGTAGTACAGTTTATGGTGTTCGCGCGCTATCTATCCGAAATGCACCGCGGGCTACAACGTCTATTCCGCGTTAGCCAACTGGGCGCGATCGTGTTGGCATTTGTAGTGATTGTTATTCTCAGTGGTATTGTCATTCACAGCATAGACCCTTCCGTTAAAAATTTGGAAGAAGGCCTTTGGTGGTCACTGGCCACCATGGCAACTGTTGGTTACGGTGATATTGTGCCCAGCAGTACCGAAGGACGCATTTTTGGCGCCCTCATTATTATCATGGGTACGGTTTTCTTCTCACTACTCACGGCGCAATTAGCCGCCTATATGGTCGGTGAAGATGAAATTGAGCGTGACCGTGAACTCTTACACACGTTGAAAGAAAATCAAAAAACCTTGCTTACCATGCAGGAGCGAGATGACGAACGCCTGGAAAAACTGCTCATTGCTTTAACCGAACGCTTAGACAGATTAGAACAACGATTAACGCCTGCCGAACCAGATTCGGATAGCGCAAACCACACCCATAAGGAGTCAGCACATGAACCATCCTAACGACCGCCGTTATGCCAACACACACGAATGGACCATTGCCAGTGAACAAGCCGGTATTTTTACCATTGGTATCAGCGACTATGCACAACAAGCCTTGGGTGATGTTGTCCATGCCAGCTTACCCGAAGTGGGTAGCCAAGTGACGGCTGGTCAGGCCTGTTGTGTGCTGGAATCGGTTAAAGCGGCTTCTGATGTGCATGCGCCCATTGATGGCATCATTGTTGCCATTAATGAACAACTAGACGCAACGCCCGAACTCATTAACGACGAACCCTACACTGATGGCTGGTTATTCCGCATTCAGGCGAGCAACGCTGCGCAATTAAATCAACTAATGAGTGCCACCGATTACGAGAGTAAGATTGATTAAGATTTGTCCATTGTCTGCCATTTATGGCCACTTTGCCCAAATTTTTTAGATTACAGACAAAATTTTATTTATCGTTTATAATGTAAAAATAATATTATTATGCTGATTAATCTCGCTGAGGATTCATTGAATGGCAGACCGTAGACTGCAAGTATTTCACACTGTTGCCCGTGTTATGAGCTTTACCAAAGCGGCTGAAATTTTACACATGACGCAACCTGCGGTTACCTTTCAAATCAAACAGCTGGAAGATGCGTTCAATACGCGTTTGTTTGATCGTACGCACAATAAAATCACCTTAACGGAAGCCGGTCGGGTCGTCTATGATTACGCCGAGCAAATTCTTGAATCCTACGCCAAAATGGCTAACGATGTGAAAGATTTGACCGGTGATATTACCGGCGCTTTGGTCATCGGTGCCAGCACCACCATTGCTGAGTATATGCTACCGCGCCTGTTGGGCGTGTTCAAAAAGCAATTCCCCGACGTAACACTTCGCTTACAAGTGGGTAATACCGATGCCATTGTTTCTATGGTTGAAAACAATTTACTCGATTTGGGTATCGTTGAAGCACCGGTTTACAACAAAAACCTAGAAGTCATTACTTGTCGTTTAGATGAATTGGTCGTAATTGTACCGCCCAATCATCCTTTAGCAGCCTTCGAATCCATCAAACCCGAGCAGTTGACACAATACCCCTTTATTTTGCGCGAAGAAGGGTCAGGTACGCGAGTGGTTATCGATGAATACATGCGCAATGCCGGTATGAATTTCATCGACTTTGATATTGTCATGGAATTGGGTAGTCCTGAGTCGGTGAAAATGGCCGTCGAATCCGAAGTTGGTCTCGCGATCACCTCTCGCACCACCCTAAGCAAAGAGATTAAATTGGGTACGCTTAAAGCCATTCCACTCAATCCGCCCTTGATGCGTCCTTTCTCGCACGTGCGCCAACGTCACAAATTCCGTCATCGCGCAGTCGGTCAGTTGTTAGAATTTGCAGAACACTACTGTAAAGAACAAGCACGTAAGGAAGGGTTTATTATCCCTGAGGATTTACCCAGTTAATTATTGGAAATCTCTACCAGGCTCACTTCGACTAGCTCAGTGCGAACGGAAATGATAACAACCCAGAAGTCATCGTCCATCTAAACTAACAAAATCACAGACAATACCCGCAGACCACCAGTGCGATGACATACCCGGCCAGCCCAATAGCTGGCCTTGTTCATCATAGATTACCGGCCAATGAGCCATTTGCCAATGCGGAATAGACGATTTTTGTAACCAGCTTTTTAAGCTTCTCATCTCGCCATCAACACTAACCTTTTCTCCACCCTGACGAGGCTTAATCTTGACTGTTAGGATACCCTGCTTAACGCTCAGCCTCAGGCTTAACCAAGGCGACCAGGCTAGCATTTGTGTTTGTGGTGTGAGTGTCAATTCCTTTTCTGGTGGTGTTGCCAACCATGAGAGTGGCAGGCAATAGCCTTGATCATCGGCAACGACCAGCTTATGGTGTGACAGGCACAACTCAGGATGAGTTTGCGACGAAACGCGCTGGTAAAACTGTTGCTGAATTTGTCGCCATTGCGCCACCGTTAACGTTTCTCCCAGCATCGTTAACCGACAAGCTAACGCCTGACGAGCCCTAGGCCAAGAAAGCGATTGCCACAGACTCAACGACCAAGCATATTCAGATAGCCGCAGCTTTTGCCAATCTTCATCAGCTATCTCCATTAATAAGGCATCTGCTTCTTGGCAATGGGCGGCGGTTTGCGCGAGTTTTTGCTCTAACGCGGGTTGAAGCTCGCGCATACTCGGCAATAGATCATGTCTGATTTGATTGCGCAAGGCAACGGCTTGCTGATTTGTAGGGTCTTCGACCCAACTGAGTTGATGTCGTTGCGCATAGGCCAGCATGGCTTCATAGCTGACCGACAAGAGGGGGCGATACAAACAGCGTTGATGATCGAAACTTTGCTCGCTATGAATCGCAGCTAGGCCTTTCACACCCGCACCGCGCAGCAGTCGTATTAGTAGTGTTTCAGCTTGGTCGCGCTGATGATGTGCCGTTAATAACACCCCATGCACCGGAACTTGTTGCCATAAGGCGGCATAGCGTGCGCTGCGCGCCAAATCTTCCATGCCTCGACGAGACTGATCGGCTAGTTGAATGCGCTCAATATGACAATCAACTCCATAATGCACTGCTTGCTGCTGCGCGTGCAACACCCAATCATCGGCAACCGCCTGCAGGCCATGATGAACATGCACCATTTTGGGGGTTAACCCTTGCTTGACCAAAGCATGCAGTAATACCGTTGAGTCCATACCACCACTGAACGCCAACACCAGCGGTCGATGGCCATAAGCGGATTGGAATAACAAAACAGCCTGCTCAATGGGGCAGGCTGTTTTCGTTGACATCGGATTCATACTACCCGATTACGCCGTCGTAAAGTTGCCATATTTCATGTAACGATCGTAACGACGTTTGAGCAATTCATGACTGGGAATCTTTTCTAGCGCGCGCAGATGCGCCATGAGTTTTTGCTTCAAATTAGCAGCAGCTTGTTCATGCGAGCGATGCGCCCCACCCAAAGGCTCGTTGACAATTTCATCCACCAAACCCAACTCTAGCAAGCGAGGTGCTGTCATGCCCAAGGCTTTAGCTGCATCGGCTGCTTTGTCGGCGCTTTTCCAGAGAATCGAAGCACAACCTTCAGGAGAAATGACCGAGTAAACACTGTATTGCATCATCATGGTGACATCGCCGACACCAATGGCTAAGGCTCCGCCCGATCCCCCTTCACCAATAACGGTGACAATAATCGGCACGCTTAATTCCGCCATTTCAATCAAATTGCGCGCAATGGCTTCACTTTGACCGCGCTCTTCGGCATTAATACCGGGATAGGCGCCTGGTGTGTCAATAAAGGTTAAGATGGGCAGACCAAAACGCTCCGCCATTTTCATTAAACGCAGCGCTTTGCGATAGCCTTCTGGACGCGGCATACCAAAGTTACGGCGAATTTTTTCGTTCGTATCTCGACCTTTTTCGTGACCAATGACCATCACTGGCATGCCATCAATACGCGCTAAGCCACCGACAATCGCCTCATCATCAGCAAAAGCACGATCACCGTGTAACTCGTGAAACTCTTCACAAATATGGCGCACATAGTCTAAGGTGTAAGGACGTTGTGGATGACGTGACAACTGCACCATTTGCCAGTCAGTCAACTTACCAAAAATTTGTTGTGTTAACTGGCGACTCTTCTCAGAGAGCTGATGAATTTCTTCATTCAAGTCTAAACCACTATCCGCCACAGTATGACGCAACTGGTCGATACGGGCTTCTAATTCTGCAATAGGTTGTTCAAAATCGAGAAAGTTTAAGTTCATGCTCATCGCCTAGTCAAAAGTTGTGCATATCTTAACAGAAACCCAACATATACGGGTAGCTTGGTCGGTATGGCTCAGCTAATCAATGCGTTATTAATACGTTCGTGCGCCCGTAATAAGGATTGATGACGCGCCGAAAAACGCTCTGGCTCGATTAATTCCATATCCCAAATAAAACAGCTGCCATCGATCCATTCAACCACCGACTGCCAACGTGCTTCGCCAAACAGGTTAACCAGTGCCGATACCTGCTCATCGAGAGCTTCATTTTGCATCAATGTCAGCGCCAAATCGAGTGCGTGATATTCTGGCGTTAAACGCCCCACAGCCGCCACTTCCGCTAAGCTGGCTTGCGCTGCGTCAAAGTCGCCTAAATAGAGCAAGCATCCCAACTTTAACTCCGCTACCGTCAACCAAGACCAAGGCGAACCGGGATCGATTAACAGCCCAATCAAACTGGCCACACGCGTATGCGCTGGATAGCCCTCTTCTTCGAGTAGCGTTAGGAGTTGTTCAAAGCTGCGATCTTTGTTCCAGTCGAGCTGATTTAATGCCTGACGCAGCACTAATCCGCGATTGGCGTTTCCATCGAGCAAATCGGTCATCGGATAAATCTCGGACATACCGGGAACAACTAGGCGCACCACATGCAAGGCCAACTGCTGATGATGTTGCCAGTAAACCTGAAATCCGGCCGCTTCAACCGCTGTTAACAGACTCTGCCATTGATCTTCAACAGGGCCACTGTTATTGCAAATCGCCGGCTCAAAATGGGGCGTATCGGCAAAGAAGCCCAAGTGCCAACGACCACTGGCATCGATAAAATGCATTTCGCAATTTTCATCACTGGCCACCAGTTCATTATCGGCTAAGGGATAATCAAAGCCATCGCGTTCAGTGACTTGCCTTCCTTGCAAAGACTCAGTAAGCGTGCGCTCTATGGCCACCTCCAAAATGGGATGCGCACCAAAAGAAACGAAACTGCGACCATCATCGACATCGGTTAAAATAATGGCGATAACCGGGTATTTTCCGCCCAAAGAGGCATCACGAATATCACAACGAATGCCTTGAATAGCCAGCTTTTCAATCGCTTCCACTACGGTAGCAAAGCCCTGCCAAACTGATTCTGGCACGCGCGGTAAACACCAGTTATGTTTCAGAATCTGTATTCTCACCCAACGCTCGCATATTTCCGACAGTCCTTGCACCGCCGCCTCTAACAAACTATTACCTGCCGCCAAGCCGTTACTGGCATACAAAGAATTGAGCAAATTAATGGGAAAATAAACCGCTTCACCACCTGTGACAGGCGTTAAGGGAATGGCGGTGATCACTTTGCCACCATCCTGTAAGGCCACCAAGTGTTCCGCTTCTACTTGTTGATTGGCATCGTAAATCGCCCATAATGCCGGTGAGAGTACTTGATCTTTGCTAAACGCCTCGAGCGGCAGCCGACGCTCTTGTGGGTGCATTAAAAAACCGCCAGGGGTTTGCCCGAGATAATAATCTGCAAACAGATAATGCGTGCCTAGGCGCTCAATAAACTCACCCATAGCACTGGCTTGCGCGGCCTTTTCACTAATACCCTTTCCATTGGCAAACAAAGCCGGACAATCACGTTCTTTGACATGCACAGAATGAATATAGGGTGCAGGATTGAGCCACTGCGAGAAATCCAACTGAAAAGCGTGACGCTGCAAAGCCTCGCTCATGCGCTCAATACTCGACTCAAGATAATCGGTTTTGCCAGTTAAATAGGTTTTGGTTAGCATGAGCGAAGAATCTCCTAGGTCGGTACAAACAATAAGCCGATTTGTTTAACAGCTTGCGTGATCATCATTACGTATTATAACGAATTGAATGCAGGAATAGGTCAAATGACTTTTACCGCTAATCCCGCACCCACTGTTGTAAACGTTTTAAGGAAGCAGCGCCTTTTTGTGCCAGTGGCTGAGCAAAGGTCATCACCCATAGTTCCGTGGCCATGGTTTGAATTTGCGCAAATCGCTCTGGCTGATGTTGCGCTATGCCACGCTGTATCGCTTGTTGCACACAATCTTCAACTGTCTCGTATTCGATCATGCGGCGTTCGTCGAGCGGTAAATTTTCACTGATTTTTTCCAGCCGATAGGCAGCTGCTTTGAGATAACGGGGTCTATCTCGCCAGCCTGTTTCAGGCATGGTGAGTACAAAATTGGCGGTCAACTGCGCTTGTATGAAAGCGCGTGTGTGTTCAATACTGGTTTGTCGTGTTGGTGTGGCTAATTTGTCACACAATGCCAAACATTGCTGACCTTGCTGTAACAGTTGTTGCGTTTGCAAGGCATAATCGCGCACTTGCCCCGTCAACTTTAAGCGCACACTGGCGACACTAGCCTCAAAATCAGATTGGCTACGTACGCTTGCTGCCTGTGGTGACAAATCTTGAATGGCTCTTTCAATCAGCTGTTCAACCAAATCAGCACAGCTGCGCTGCCAACGTGCCCAAGGCAAACACAATCCTTGATGCTTCAACCATTCTTTACGAATACCGGTAATGGGTTGCGTTAAGGCGCATTTAATGAGGCGACGCACCCCAGCCGCATGGGCCTTATCGGCTTCTTGTTGTGACGGTAAGGGCGCCAAAACCACTCCTTCACTAGCCGGCGTTAAAGCCAACCAGGCCTGTCCACCGCCAGCGACTTTTTGCGTTATGGCAAGCGTTTCCCATACCCACGTGGTCACTTCGCCCGTTTCGGACTCGGTGGATTCGGTAAAGGCGGCCTGCTCTCTCAGTGCCGCTCGTGCCTGCTCGGAGAAACGCTGTTGCAACTCATCTAAATCACGACTGGTGGCGAGCACTTTATGGTCACTGCCGCGCAACTCAATACGTGGTGATAAATGAGCTGGATAAACAATACCTTGCCAATGCTCTGGTGTAATCAGCTGCTTGGCTTGCAGACTAAGCTGTTGAGCCAGCAACACATCAAAGGGTAAATGGCTTTTCCCTTGCAAGGCACTGGCCGCCATTTGCGCTTGTTCTGCTGCAGGCTGTAATCGCACGCGCAAAGATTTAGGCAGAAACCGAATCACCGCTTCAATTTTTTGCGGTAATAAGCCCGGGACCAGTCTGGCTAAGCTATCTTGAGTCAATAAAGGGAGCTGTGCTAACTGAATCTTGACCGTCATACCATCATCATCATCGCCGGGTGCAAATTTATAGCTCAGTGGCAGACTTAATTTATTGGCCAAACGCAGACGATTGGGGAAATCTTGTACCGCATCCACTTCTTTGCGAAAGACGTCTTCGCGTGTCATCACCAACTGCGATAGGCGTTCGCTGTCCGCTTTTAGCCAGCGATCCAAATCAACAACACGACAAATGTTAGCCGGCAAACGAGCGAGATAAAAATCGGCTAAAGCCTCATCATCGACTAAAATATCGCTGCGACGGGTTTTATCTTCCCAATCTAAGGCTTCATCCATCAGCGCTTGGTTTTTCGCTAAAAATGGCCATTTCGCATTTACTTCTCCGGCAACCAAGCCTTCTCTAACAAACAGATTTCTCGCCTCTTGCGGGTCTAGCTTACCAAAATCCGTCGGACGATCTGCCGCAATCACTAAGCCATAGAGACTGAGGGTTTCTTTAGCCAACACTCGACCTTGTTTTTTCGACCAATAAGGCGAATGCACCGAGCGTTTCAATACATGACTGGCTAGTGTTTCTAACCAGCGTACATCTATTTCAGCCACAATCCTCGCCCAAGTCCGACTAGTTTCTAACCATTCAAAGGCCATAATCCATTTAGCGGCACGTTTCGCCAGTACCGATGAGGGGTGAATCGCTAATTGCACCCCACGTGCACCTTGATAGAGCCGAGTGCGCTCGTCACGCAAGGCCACTTGTCCCAATAGTCCCGTTAATAAGGCTCGATGCAAGTTATAAACCAGTTGCTCACCGAAACGAGGGGCTTGATCGGGTTCTTTTTCGTTGACTGTTTTTTCCGCTAAAGGGTTGAGCGTCCATTTCAGTTCAGCAACACTTTGATGTAGCTGTGCCACCAACTCGTGCCATTCGCGCATACGACGTCCCGACACATAGTGTTTTTGACACCAGCTTTTCAGTTTATTTTTAGTAGTGTGCTTGCGTTGTTCTTCATAGGCTTGCCATAAATTGAGCAAGGACAAAAAGTCAGAACGGGCATCGTCAAATAGGCGATGTTTCTCGCGCGCCGCTTGTTGTTTGTCGGCGGGTGTTTCGCGCGGGTCTTGCAATGACAATACCCCAGCTAAAACACAGGCTTCAGTCAACACCCCTTCTTGTTGTGCTGCCACTAACACACGCCCCAAACGCGGATCGAGTGGCAGTTTGGAGAGGGTTTGGCCCAGCTTGGTTAGGTTGCCTTTATCATCAATGGCCTGTAATTCTTCTAATAAGCGGTAGCCATCATTAATCAGCTTATTGGCGGGTGGATCGATGAGCGGAAACTGTTCTAAACTCCCTAACCCCTGTGCCTGCATTTGTAGCATCACACTGGCTAAATTAGAACGCTGCATTTCCGGCTCGGTAAAGGCAGGACGCCCGAGAAAATCTTCCTCACTGTACAAACGAATACAGACACCGGGCGCGACACGTCCGCAACGACCTTTACGCTGATTCGCTGAAGCTTGCGCAATGGCTTCAATCGGCAATCGTTGTACTTTATTGCGTACCGAATAGCGTTTAATACGCGCGAGGCCGCTGTCAATGACATGGCGAATACCCGGAACGGTTAATGAGGTTTCAGCCACATTAGTCGCCAACACAATGCGTCTTGGGCCGCCGGTGCTGAAAATTTTCTGCTGATCAGCAAACGACTGACGCGCATACAAAGGCAAGACATCGGTATTTTTTAAGCCTTCCAAACGCAAGGCTTCAGTGGCTTCACGAATATCGGCTTCCCCCGGCAGAAATACCAAAATATCGCCAAAGGGATCATGCGCGGTTAGTTCTTCCACGGCACGCACTATCGCCACATTCATATCCACTTCTTCATCATCGCTTAGCGCCAATTCGCTCAAGGGACGATAGCGCACTTCTACCGGATAGGTTCTGCCGGAAACTGAAATAATCGGCGCCCCGCCAAAAAATTCAGAAAAGCGTTGTAAATCAATGGTTGCGGAGGTAACAATCACTTTTAAGTCAGGACGTTGCTCAATCAGTTGTCGCAAATAACCCAACAGAAAATCAATATTCAAGCTACGTTCATGCGCCTCATCGACAATAATGGTGTCATATTCAGATAACAACTTATCGCCCGAAACTTCGGCCAACAACATACCGTCTGTTAACACTTTAATTGCTGTTTGGGCTGCAATTTGTTGATGAAAACGGACTTTAACGCCAACCCATTCCCCCACCTGAGAATCCAATTCTTCCGCCAAACGTGAAGCCACACTTCGTGCCGCCAAACGACGCGGTTGAGTTAAGGCGATGCGTCCGAGTTCTCCACGACCTGCCAGCATGGCTAATTTCGGTAGCTGTGTCGTTTTTCCCGAACCCGTCTCACCCGCTAGCACCACCACCTGATGTTGTTGAATGCATTGCACAATTTCATCAGCACGTTGCACCACGGGTAGGCTGTCATCTAGGCGAATTTTATCCAAAGGCAAACTGCGTTTTATCGACGATGATAAATTTTTTTGATGTTTACCTTGCCCCTGAAAAGGCTTATTTGCTGCTGACCTTTCGATTACGTTTGACGCTGGCACGGCTTCTGTAGGCAATTTAGACGACGTATCGGATGAAGAAGTCGTCACTTTCTTAGCTTTCCAACCCGCTTTTTCGAACAATTCTTTCATAAATATTTTTTATAACCAAATAGCTTTATTTTATTTCGTTAAACGCTTATATTATGCAGACGATAACAATGATCAACTGAGGATTAACTATGAGCCATTTTCGCACATCTTTAGCGATTCGCCAGCTATTTGATTATGAAACCTGGACCTACACCTACTTAGTGTGGGACGAAGCCAGCAAAGAAGCCGCTCTAATCGATACGGTACGTGAGCAGTACGAGCGCGACTTGAATCTGGTTAAAGAGCTTGGCCTAACGCTAAAATACACACTAGACACACACATTCATGCCGATCACATTACCGCTAACGGTTTATTACGTGACACCACCGGTGCTGAAATCATCATCCACAAGAACGCCGCCATTAGCTGTGCCGACCAGTTAGTAACCGATGGTCAAAAATTCTTTTTGGGCGAAAATGCCATCGAAGTGATGCACACGCCTGGTCATACTAATATGGACATTAGCTACAAGATTGACGGTGCTGTCTTTACTGGCGACACCTTATTAGTGCGTGATTGTGGTCGTACTGACTTCCAATTAGGTGATACCGAGGCCATGTACAACTCACTGCAACGCTTGTTTGCTTTGCCGGAAGACACCATCGTTTTCCCGGGTCACGACTACAAAGGCTTTAGTTGCAGCACCATTGGCGAAGAAAAGCGCTTCAATGTGCGCGCCGGTAATGGTAAAACCTTTGCCGAATTCAAGGCCATCATGGATGCCATGAAACTGCCGCCACCCCGTCGTCTAGCCATTTCCGTTCCCGGTAACATGGTGTGCGGCAAGGTCGAAGAGCCTGCTGAAGCGGTCACAGCTTAATTCGACTGAACGGATAAGTGACAACAAAAAGGCGCTATGAGCGCCTTTTTGTTTTCTCATGTTGGAACTTGAGTCAGTTAAGACCCACTCTCGCCCAATAAAGCACCGTCTTGCACGTCTAGCACTTCCACATCAAAATGCAGTGTTTGACCGGCTAAGGGATGATTCGCATCTAACTTAATGCCATTGTCATTCATTTCAGTGACACGGAATAAGGCGACGCCATCGGGTAATTCGGTTTGAACTTGCATACCAATTTCCAGTTCCATGTCTTCGGGGAAGTTTTCGCGTTGCGCTAGCAACAATAAGCCGTGATTGTATTCACCATAGGCATCTTCTGGGGCAATCGCCACTTTTCCAGCGAAGCCAACATCTTCACCTTCTAAAAACGCTTCCAAGCCAGGAATGATGTCGCCATTGCCATGAACATACTCTAGTGGCTCGTAGCCGACCGAGGTGTCAATCACTTCACCGGCATCATCTGTCAGCGTGTAATGCATCAGAACAACACTACCTTGACGTATTTTCATGAACAATTCCTTTATGAATGGCTTAAAATAGCTTCTTATTATACCGAAGTTATGGGACTTGTGATGAGACAGATTGTGTTAGATACCGAAACAACCGGTATTGACCCCAAAGACGGACACCGAATTGTCGAAATTGGCGCGGTCGAATTAGAAAACCGCCAGACTACCGGACGCACTTACCATCAGTACCTCAATCCCGAACGTCAAATGGATGAAGAAGTGATGCGCGTGCATGGTATCAGCAACGAGCGCGTCGCCCATGAACCCAAGTTTGCAGAAGTGGTGCATGAGTTTATGCAGTTCGTGCAAGGCGCAGAACTCCTCATTCATAACGCCCCGTTCGACGTCGGACACATTAATGCGGAATTAGCACGCTTAAGCAATAACCCTTGGGGTAAGTTAGAAGATCATGTGAAAATTACGGACACCCTAGCTTTAGCGAAAAAAAGCTACCCAGGGCAGCGTAATTCGTTAGATGCCCTCTGTAAACGACTGTTTATCGACAACAGCGCTCGAACCTTTCACGGCGCCCTACTCGATAGCCAAATTCTAGCCGATGTTTACCTAGCCATGACCGGCGGACAAACGGGTTTGAGTTTGTTTAATGATCATTCTAGCGCCGATACGGCATCGGGCTATGAAGCGATTGAAGCAAGCATTGCTCAAGCCCTACCTGCCTTTCAACTCAACGAAGCCTACCTAACGGCTCATCAAGCCATGCTGGCTAATATGAGTAAAAAATCGTGTGTTTGGACGGAAAAATACCCAAATCAGCTTTAGCTAGGGGGATAACCAAAAGGTTCAGCAGCCTTCCTCGCTGCCTCATCCACCCGCTCATTTTCGGCATGACCGCTGTGTCCCCTCACCCATTGCCAGTTAATGCTGTGAGGCTGTGCTGCGGCTAACAACAACTTCCATAAGTCCGGATTTTTAACATCTTTGAACTGCTTGCGTTGCCAACCAGGCATCCATTCAGTCATGCCTTTTTGCACATATTGGGAGTCGGTGTAAAGCGTAACCTGACAAGGCATTTTTAACGATCCCAGGCCCTCAATCGCCGCTTGTAACTCCATCCGATTATTGGTGGTATTGGCCGCACCACCACTAATCATTTTTTCGACATCGCCAAAGCGCAGCAAAGCCGCCCAACCACCCGGCCCAGGATTGCCTGAACAAGCACCATCGGTAAAAATTTCTACTGTTTTCATCATGCGATTTTATTCTTTTGTTTTACGATGCGTCACCGACCCATCAAATTGCTTACGTTTGGCTAATTGCGGCAGCAAAGATTGCCAACGCCAACCGTCTCGAAGGCCAATGAGTTTAACACGAGATGTTTTTTTATGGGCGACCAAACCATAACCTTGTGAAAATGGCGTTGCCAACCATGGCAACCAGCGTCGCCAACCGGTAGAAGGATAAAAATCGACCTGCTGAATTTCATAGCCTAAGGTTTGCAAAGCATCGACTAAGCGAGCAGCTCCCAATAAAGACAAACCCGACGCCGCTTGTCGATGTGCGCCCCACACTTGCCCGCGCCAAGCGTTAAGCGGATGAAATCCCATCACCACCAAGCGCCCATCATTAATCAACACTCTGTCCACCTCGCGCAGTAAGGCGTAAGGGTCATGCGATAATTCTAGGGTGAAAGATAACACCACCAAATCGACACTTTGACTAGCAATGGGCAGGTCTTCAAAATCGACTAAGGCTTGCGTGTTCGGCAAGCGACTGTCTGTTAAAGTAAAGTGCTCACGAATCGGACAATTACGCCATGCCTCGCTGTAATCGGTCGCCATTCCCAGCTGTAAGCCATAGTAACCAAATTGTTTTTTCAGCACGCTAGCTAACCAAGAACGTTGATGCGCCATCAGCGCATCACAGGCATCGGTGGCGCAAAAGGCTTTTAAGAAATGACTGAGATGACGCATCTTTACCTCTTTTAGCATTGACCATTTCATCGCGCTTGACTATTATGTTGAGATGACTTACCAAATCAACACGCACGCCAAGATTGTCGGACTTCCCGCTCTTGATGACAATTATATCTGGATAATCCTTCAGGGTAAGCATACGCTGGTTATCGACCCAGGCGCAAGTACTCCTGTTATCAACTGGTGTCGCGACAATAACCGACAACCCACCGCAATTTTACTGACGCACACGCATCACGATCATATTGATGGTATTTCTGAATTGCTTGCTGTTTATGGTGACAATCTTCCCATTTACGCCCACGATCAAGCCACATTGGCTCAGGCTTTCACGCCCATTTTACCGAATCAAACACTGACATTCGACGACATAAATTTATCGGTGATGTTGTTAGCTGGGCACACGCCAGATCATATTGGTTTTTACTGGGCATCAGAAGAAGCGCTTTTTTGTGGCGACAGCCTGTTTACGGGCGGATGTGGTCGTTTATTTAATGGTGGCACGGCAGAGCAAATGACCAGCACCCTAGCAAAAATTGCAACACTACCGCCGACCACCGCTATTTATTGCACTCACGAGTACACCCTGGCTAACTTACGGTTTGCGCTAAGAGTCGAACCTGACAATACAGATACACAACACCGTTTAGCTTCAGCCAAACAACTTAGAGCAGCAGGCAAGCCAACGGTACCCTCGCTGTTAAGTGAAGAATTGGCAACCAATCCATTTTTACGCACGCAACTGCCAGCAGTGGCTGTTGCCATTGAACACTGGTGGCAAGCGCAAGTGGACAATCCCGTGGAACGTTTTGCTCAGTTGCGGGCTTGGAAAAATCAACTCGATGCCACGGGTGTACTGGAGCAAGACGAATGAGCAAAGCCCGTTATGCGTTACTCGCATTATGTATAGGGACCTTGCTGCTAAGTGGTTGTAGCCAAGGCATCAAAGATGAAGTGGATCTGTCGGGCAAAAACAGCACCACGGCTAAACGCTCTGGTGCTATGCTCAATTACAGTCTGCACGAACTAAAAGAAATCGACCTCACCAATCGTCAAGCTGATGAAGAAGATAGCAATATTGATATTTGGCAAAAAATTACCGATGGCTATCAATTAAATCAACCGGTTAACAGCCGCATTCAAAACGAAATCAATTTTTATCACGCCCGACCCAAAAGCATTCCCGAAGCCTTGCGTCGAGCCTCTCCTTATCTCTACATGATTACGCATGAAATTCAACAGCGTAATATGCCGATGGAAATTGCTTTTTTACCCATTATTGAAAGTTCGTTTAATACCAAAGCCTTATCCAGTGCGAATGCCTCGGGCATGTGGCAGTTTACCCCCGATACCGCCCAGGTGCGCGGGCTAAAAAACGACTGGTGGTATGATGGTCGTCGTGATGTCTATGAATCCACCGTGGCGGCATTAGATTTATTGCAAAATCTTTATGGCCGTTTAGATAACGACTGGATGCTCGCACTCGCAGCTTATAATTGGGGCGCATTAAATGTCAAAGCGGCGGTAGCCAAAAATAAAGCCAAAGGCCTACCCACCGACTATTGGAATCTTAAAATGCCCACCGAAACCATGCGCTATGTGCCAAAACTCTTGGCGGTAGCGGAAATGGTTAGGTCAGCACCGCAATACAAAATCGCCTTACCCAATATTCCCAATACGCCCCTGTTGACTCGTATTCAAATTGACCAACAAATTGATTTATCGACAGCGGCGCAAATGGCCGATATGAGTTGGGATGATTTTCATCGCATCAATGCCGGACACAAACGCATCACCACCAATCCTAACGAAAAAACGCATGTGGTGGTACCGGTGGATAAACTCAGTACATTTGCCATCAACTTAACGCGTTTTGCACCGCAAACCAATGGTAAATGGATTTCTTACACCCTCACCGCCAACGACACCCTTGCTGACTTGGCCAAGCGTCATAACACCACGCCCGAAATTTTATCACGCATTAATCAACTGAATTACACACCCAAAGCAGGACAAACCCTGTTAATCCCTGTCGATCATCAGCAATTAGACGACACCCTAGCGGCCACCGCCGATAGCAGTCTCAAAACCACCTTAGCGCTTGAGAGCCGAGAAATCGCCAATGCTCAAGCCCTTGCGGAACGCAAAGCGGCACTGAAAAAACAGAAAATCACGCACACACTGCGCAGTAATCAACCGCTATCTAAAGTGGCTGAGTACTATGGTGTGTCTTTGCGTGCGCTGGCTTTAGTAAACAATTTAACGCCACAATCGAAGCTGAAAGTGGGTCAAGAGTTGATTATACCTGTGGAAAAAGTAGTTTCAGTCACCGCTAAAAAAGGCGATACCTGGCAATCAATTGCCAAGCAAAATCGTGTACCCGCGCATGTGTTGTTGAGCTTTAATAACGCCAAAGAAAAAGACCCGATTAAACCGGGTCAGGCCATTAAAGTTCCGAAAATGGGCTGAGGCAAGCGAAAGATATTAAGCCAATCTCTGTTGCAAATAACGATGCGGAGCACTTGCCAGTAAGCGTTGAGTGTAAGCTTCTTTAGGTTCAGTCAGTACCTGCTCAGTTAATCCGGTTTCGACAATCTTACCCGCCTGCATTACCGCCACCCGATGTGCAATACGCGGCACAATCGATAGGTCGTGCGTAATAAATAAATAAGATACGCCCATGCGTTGCTGCAACTCATCCAACAGCGTTAATATTTGACCGCGCACCGTCACATCCAAGGCACTGGTGGGTTCATCGCAAATAATCAAGCTCGGCTCGACAGCTAAAGCTCTGGCAATACCAATTCTTTGCCGCTGACCACCCGAAAACTCATGCGGATAACGCCCAGCATGGGCTGGCTCTAACCCGACTAAGGTGAGCAGTTCCGCCACACGGCCATCCCGATTGCTTGGCTCACCGACGTTCAAGCTATCCATTCCTTCACGGATCAGTTTACCCACCGTCATACGCGGATTAAAGGCACCGTAAGGGTCTTGAAACACCACTTGTAGATGCTTACGTAACGGGCGCATTTCACGCTCACTCATGCCCACTAAGGCATGATTTAAAAAAGAAATACGGCCTTTAGCAGGAACCAACTTGAGCAGCGCCTGCGCCAAGGTGGTTTTACCACAACCCGACTCACCAACCAGCGCCAGCGTTTCGCCTTTGTTCACGTGTAAGTCGATGCCATTGACAGCGATGGTATCGGGCTGTTTGCGCAACAGCCAACCTTTGCGACGACCGGCAAAACTGACCGTTAAGGCTTCTGTTGAAAGTACCCTTTCAGTGTCTGTAATGGGGGTCCGGAACTCCGTTACCGGCAAGGCATTAGCAATTAAGCGACGTGTGTAGGGGTGATGTGCCGACTTAAAAAACTGTTCAATCGGCAGTACTTCAATCAACTTGCCCTTGTACATCACCCCCACGCGGTGTGCTAACTGCGCCACTAAGCCCATATCATGCGTTATAAACAAAATCGTTAAGCCACGCTTTTGTTGTAACGACAATAACAACTCCAAGACTTGCGCTTGAATGGTCACATCCAACGCCGTCGTCGGCTCATCGGCAATCAACAGTTCTGGCTCGCCAGCCAAGGCCATGGCAATCATAATGCGTTGTTTTTGCCCACCAGAAAGTTGATGCGGGTACCAGTTATAGCGCTCGGACGCGTCGGGAATACCGACTTCTTCCATCAATTCAATCACGCGTTGACGCTGTGCACTGCCACGCAATGCCGTTTGTAATTGCAACACCTCAGCAATCTGATCACCCACGCGCATCAGTGGATTGAGGGCCGTCATGGGTTCTTGGAAAATCATACCGATACGCCCGCCTCGAACCTGCCGCATCTGTGCCTCGGATAGAGACAATAAGTCACTCTCAGCCAGCGTAACCTGTCCCGATAACTGCATATTTCCCGGCAACAAACGCATTAAGGCTAAAGCGGTTAACGACTTCCCCGAACCTGACTCTCCTACCAAAGCAAAGACCTCGCCTTTACGCATGGTAAAGGACACCTCATCGACCAGATTGCGCTCATCGGTTAATTGAACGCTGAGTTTTTCCACCGCTAATAAACGTGTTGGCATCTTGCTTTCCTAACTTCTTGTTGCTCTGGGATTAAAGACTTGCTGAATGCGGTCAGCCAATAAATTCGCCGATAGTACCAGCGTAAACATACCGGCAAATGCACCAAACAAATTCCACCAAACGACAGGCTCACGATTGAGTTCTTGTCGAGCCAAATTAATCATATTACCCCAACTGGGCATGGTCGGATCGACACCAATGCCCACATAAGATAAAACCGCTTCCGCCAAAACCAAGCCACTAAAATCCAACACCACGGCAATCAACACCAAATGGCCCACATTCGGTAATAAGTGTCTACCGATGATTTTACCATCAGAAACACCAAATGCCTTAGCGGCTTTGACATATTCCATTTCGCGTAGCTTTAACGATTCCGCACGCAAAATACGTGCTAGCCCAGTCCAGCCGGTTAACCCCAACACTAAACAGACCAGCAGTAAGCGTACATCTGCCCGCTCCTGTTCACTGGCAAAGAGTTCTGCATGTTGCGCTAAATAAAGTTGCGCCAACAACATAGCACTGGCAATCAGCAACACTCCGGGAACGGCATTTAGGGTGGTGTAAGTATATTGCACCGCATCATCCACCCACCCTTTGAAATAGCCTGCCGCAATGCCTAAGCTGATGGCAAAAGGAAGCGTCAGTAAGGTCGTCAACCCGCCAATCAACATACCTGTGCGCACCCCTTTTAAGGTTTCATAGAGTACATCTTGTCCAACCTTGCCGGTGCCCAACACATGATAAGACTGACCCATGCCCCACAACCAAGCCGATAAGGCCGATAAAGCCACCAAGGTATACGCCGCTGTTCGCCAAGGAATCTCAGTGTCTTTAAAAAGACGCAACCTCGCTAGTAACATAATCAGAATAGTCGCCAAGCCCGCCCCAACGACACACCAAAAAAGGGATTGTTGCACCATATCCGTGGCCTGTTCCGATGCATCATTGAGGTGAGTCCCTGCATGTTTCAAGGCGACTGGCGCGCGAATGACCGACCCATCCTCAGTTTGACGCGTTTCTTTCCAAAGACTTTCAATGGCAAAAGGGGCTGAATAGCTTTTTTCTTGCCCCGTTGCCATCTTTGCCAAGGCAACGTCTAAGGCACTGACAACAGGACTATAAGGATCATCGGTACGCCAATGAATCGAGTCAGCCAAAGCAATAAACACAAACCACAATAAAATTACCGATGAGGCAAAGGCACTATGACTCTGCGCCACCAAACGCCAACGCTCTCGTGCCAGCGCATCCCTTTTCAGTTGCCAGCCAAAACCCACTAAACTGAGCACCAACAACCATACCACCACATCTGACCAAAGCACTAACATTAGTCATCCCCCAAACGAACGCGGGGATCCGCCCACGCATAGGCAATATCAGTCAATATCAGACCAAAAACATACAAAACCGCCCCAAGGTAAACCATCCCACGCACAATGGCAAAATCTTGGCTATTAATCGCATCGATGGTGTAGCTACCTAATCCTGGAATGCCGAAAAACGATTCCATAATTAAGCTACCCATAAACAGTAAGGGTAACACAGCCACCACCCCAGTTAGAATGGGTAACATACCATTGGGTAACACGTGTTTTCGCATCACCTGCCATTGGCTCATGCCTTTAGCTCTGGCAGTACGGGCAAAGTCTTTATCGGCTTCTTCTAACAAAATACTGCGATACCAGCGCACACCCGCCCCGACTCCAGCAATCACACCTAACACAATGGGTAAAAGCAAAAATCGCCATAAATCGCCATCGGGTTCATAGCCAGAAATGGGAAACCAATGCCAAAGTTTCGCCATCACATACTGACCACCAATGATAAAAAACAGACCCGAAATCGACATAATAATCACGGTAATGACCAAGCCCAGCTTATCTAACCATTGACCGCGAAACATCACCAACAACAAAGCCAAGGCAATATTAACGACCAAACCCAAGACAAAACTCGGCAAGGCCAACCACAAAGATGGCCAAGCACGTTGTGCCAAATCTGCGCCAATCGCACGCCCCGCATCCGAGACACCAAAGTCAAACAGCATCAACTGCACCGATTTCTGCCAAAAAATGGTTTGCGATAGCATCGACCAGCCTGAAGCCTCGCTATTCCATAACAGGGGTAAATCGTAACCTCGTGCCGCTTTCCAAGCCGCAATAGCCGCATCAGTGACGTGCTTATTACCCAGTTGCGCACGCGCCATATCATCCGGTGAGTTCACGACAAAAAACAAGGTAAAGGTGAGTAGATTCACCATCAGCAAAATCGGCAATAACCAGAGTAATCGACGGATAATGTAGGTGGTCATAGGCTATGCTCCTTCCGTTGCTTTCTCCACAGCAGTCCAACCAGCCCCATGAAGAACAAAGCACCGACCGCAAACGGCCACATTACAGGCTGATTCCAGTTCTCTTGCGCCTGTTCGCGTTGTGACACATCAATACGACGATACTTTAAGGTATTGTTGGCCATCAGGTTAGGATAAACATTATTCACCCAACCATGAAACAGGCTCACGCTTTGCGGATGCAAGCCCAACACCCAAGGCGCATCCTCGCGCACCAGAGCAACAGCTTGTTGAATCAAGGCACGACGTTCACTAGAGTCTTCCAACCGTGCAATCTGCTCATAGAGGGCATCGAACTGAGGATTTTTGTAATTGCTGGCATTTTCACCACCCGAATCCATTTTGGCGTTACTACCGGCCAATAAAAACAAGAAGTTTTCGGCATC
>CAZBQD010000019.1:0-34489 GCA_964493995.1 uncultured Francisella sp. | reverse complement strand
AACGCATTACATGACCGGGAAAAGCGCTAACTGAGGTTTATCCGCAGCCTGATTATTAGGCAGTAAACGCCACGCATGACGCGCCGTATAAGCTAATTGCATCCAAGCATCCAACAGCATCGACTCATGCACATAATTGGGAACACGATTGTCATCTAATGCCGACAAGCGTTTACTGTGATGAAACTCTAACTGCTCACGGAATAAACGCATCTCTTTTTTCACCAAATTACTGTCCTCTCTAGCCGTTTTTTCTGGTTGCGCAATGGCCAAAAGCAAACGTTGTAGCTGTTCTCCAACCCGATGTTGTAGTGAAGCATAAAGTACCTGAGTCGCATCACTCATCTTTAATTGTTCTTTTTGCATATTGATGTAAATATGTGGAATCACATTAGCCAACACATGACCCATGCTACGTAGCCGATTGGATAATTTAATTTGTTGCAGAATTTGTCGCTCACTCATCTCATCGTTAGAAAAGCGCCCCGTCACCGACATTAATGACAATAGCCGTTGATCGAGCTGTTTCAGTTCATCTTGTAAGCTTTGCAAGTTTTCCATTTGTGACAAAGTACGTGGCATATCGACCGTTAAACGCGTCATCTGTTCCAGAGCCTCTCCCATGCTGGCAAGGAGCCGATTACCCTGAACCAAACCCTCGTTCACCGTTTCTGGAATGGTAATGCTTAAGGGATCATGAGCAGGCGCTTGATGAGGGTTATCCGGCAATATCCAACGAATCAAAGATACCATTTGTGGTACCAATAAAATGAATACTGATGCCACTACCACGTTAAATAGGGTGTGTGCATTCGCTAACACAATGCTGGGTTGATCGGAACTGCTCATCGACTGAATGAATTGAATAAAAATCTCGAGAAACAGTAACACAATCGTCGCACCGACCACGTTAAACAGGGTATGAAAAAGTGCAACGCGAATGGTTTCACGACCCTTTCCAATAGAAGCCAGCCAAATGGTAATACAGGTACCAATATTGGCACCCAGCATCATGGCAATAGCGGTAGTCATATCCACCTGATCGGCCAACACCAATGCCAATACAATTCCGCCAAAAGCCGCCGATGACTGAATCAATGCGGTGACAACAATACCGACTAAAGCAGCCGTCCAAATGGAATCCATCCAACTGATGATCGATTGCATCCAGGTCGTTTCTTGTAAAGGACGCATGGCATCCGCCATCAAATTCAAACCGAGAAAAATGAGACCCAAGGCCAGAATCAGCTCGGCAACATAGCGATTTTGCCAACGCCAAAACATCAAGGTCAGACTGCCAAAAAAGATTAACCACACTGCAATATCAGTGACTTTGAACACCATCAACTGTAACGTCAGTGTCGAACCGATATTACTACCGATGATAATGGCGAGCGACTGGGCAAAGCTAATCATGCCTGCCTCGACCAGGCCGACCGTCAATACCGTGAGTACCGAAGAGGACTGCAACAACGCCGTTAACACGGTACCGACGACCAAACCATGCCAGCGCGTTGCGGTCATGCGCAACAGCAAGCGTCTTAATGGCTCACCGGCATTGGCTTTGAGTCGTTTAGAAAAGACTTCTAAACCATATAAAAATAAACCCAATCCGCCCAATAACAGGCCTATTGATTGCCACCCCATCATCGTTTTCCTTTACTCTGCTTACTGTGCAAGATTCACATTGTAGCAAAGTATGAAAAAATAAATGCGTAGGCTTTGCTGTTAGGGTTAGGAACTTCTTAACAGCAAAGCTGCAATCTATCAGCTATTAGCAGCGTCAGCATAGGAGACAGGCCCAATACTGTTCACTTAAAGAACATTTCCGTTCACCCTGAGCTTGTCGAAGGGGTACAAGTAAGAAAGCAGTGGTTCGACAGGCTCACCACGAACGGTTAAATGAGCAGCCTAGGAGACTGACTTCTCAAACCTATTCTTCTGATTGAGAGCGAATACTGAAAGCGCGACTAATAGGCGCAACATAGACTTTGCCATCGCCTGGATTACCTGAGTGGGCTTCGGTAAGAATAATCTGCACAATTTGATCGACCATCTCATCTGGTACCATCATTTCGATACGGACTTTTTCGATGAAGGGGTCAAATTCTTGCAGACGATCAACCCGCTCTTTACCAAAGCCCTTAATGGTCATCGCCGACATACCGGGAAACTGAGGCAACTCCATCAGCGTTAGCGCGAGTTTTTCTAGCATAAAAGGCTTAATGTAAGCGCGTATTTCCTGCATTTTATCAATCCCCTTATCTTAAGCCTGGATTTTCACAGTTTGTCTGCGCAACCACAACCAATAAATGACCGGCAATAACATGAGTGTTGCCAAGGTAGCCGTCACTAAGCCACCGATAATCGCCAATGCAAAAGGACGCGTTGCCTCGGCACCCACACCCGTTGACAAGGCAGCGGGTAATAGACCCAAAATAGCCATCAGCGCCGTCATCAAAACCGGACGCAAACGCGCCTTAGCGCCATCTTGAATGGCTTGCAAATCCTGCTCGCCACTCGCTCTCAAGTAATTAATGTACTCCATTAATACGACGCCATTTTGCACCGCAATGCCGAACAACACAATAAAACCAACGGCGGCAGAAATACTCAAATTAACGCCCAGCACCCATAGTAACAAAATGCCACCGGCAATGGCAAAAGGCACCGTCAGCATGACGAGCAACGCTTGCGCCGCCGACTTGAAAGCCCAAAACAACAAGGCAAAAATCAGCAATAAGGAAATAGGCACAATCACATACAAGCGCTGCATCGCCCGTTGTTGATTTTCAAATTCTCCCGACCACACCAAACGATAACCGGCCGGTAGCTCTACCTCTTCATGCACGCGCTTCATGGCTTCTTTAACAAACGAGCCTTGATCTCGGTCAACCAAATTGGATTTAATGGCGATGCGTCGGTAGTTGCTTTCACGAGAAATACGGTTAGCGCCCGTTTTTAATTGCATATCGGCCACCTCACCCAGCGGAATTAATTGCCCGCTCGGCGTAGGAATGAGTAAATCACTCATTGCCGCCATCGAATCGCGTCCTTGTTGCTGTAAGCGCACCTGCAAATCAAATCGACGTTCGCCTTCTAAAATTTGCGTTGCCACGCCTCCGCCCAGAGCCACTTCGATTTCTTTATGCACATCGGCAACGCTTAACCCATACATGGCTGACTTGGCACGATTAATGACCAGTTGCGCCTCACCCGCGCCCATTTGCTGCTCAGCAGCGACATCGGCAGACCCTTGAATACGATTGAGAAGTGCGACAATTTGATTGGCTTTTTCTTGCATCACCGCCAGTTCTAACCCATAAAGTTTAATCACCACTTCACCCTGAGAGCCTGAAATCGCTTCTTCCACACTGGCTTGGATTTGTTGAGAAAAATTAAACGTTAGACCAGAAAACACACTCACTTGCTCTTTAATGGCTTCAATCAAGGCTACTTTACTGGCATAGCGCCATGTTTCTTTGGGTTCTAATTCGACATGGATTTCCATGCTATTAAACCCTTTGCTGTCGGTACCATCCTCGGGGCGACCCAAATGACTGACCACTAATTTCACTTCTGGAAAACCCATCAGCACATCACGCACTTGTCGTTCAACGGCCTTGCTTTCTTGTAAGGATGTGGAGGTCGGCAGTACCACTGTCAGCCAGATATTCCCTTCATCAAACTTGGGCATAAACTCCGTGCCTAGTTGCTTCACCATGGAAAGGCTTAAAATCAACAACAACACAGCCACAGAAAGCACGCGCTTAGGCATACTGAGTAAAAAGGCTAATAAACGTTGATAAAATTGAGCCGTTTTTTCCATCAACGGATTATGACGTTCAGAAAGTCTCTGATCTAAAAAGAAACTCATCATCGAAGGCACTAAAAACAGCGTGAGCAAGACCGAACCGAGCAGCGCAAAGGTCAGGGTCAGTGCCATGGGTGTAAACATTTTGCCCTCGACCTGACTGAACGTCAGCACAGGTAAAAAGGCGGCAATTAAAATGATTTTTGAAAACAAAATCGGACGAATCATTTGACTACCAACCGTTACGAGGGTTTGACGACGATGCAATAGGGATGCACCCTGCGCCATATCGGCGCTCAATTTCACCATCACTGCCTCGACCAACACCACCGTTGAGTCAACAATAATACCGAAGTCGATGGCGCCTAATGAAATGAGGTTAGCCGATACCCCTTTTAAGCTCATGAGAATAAAAGCAAAGAGCAGCGATAGAGGGATGATAATTGCCACCAGCAGCGCTGCAATGGGGCGCATCAAGAAAACCAATAGAATGATCACCACCAGAGCAGCGCCATGCAATAAATTATCGGTGACAGTATGAACGGTGTGTGTCACCAGCTTGGTACGATCGTTGACCATTTCGATGCGCGTTCCCGGGGGCAATAGCACCTCGTTCAACTCATCAATACGCTGTTTGACACCCTCAATAATCTGGACTGAATCACCGCCTTTAGTCATCATTACAATGCCCAGCGACACATCATCTTCGGTGTTATAACCGACAATCCCAGTGCGTTCCTGATGACCGATTTCGACCCGCCCCACATCGCGCACGCGCACGGGAGTGGTGCCATTCAGATTGACTACAACCACCTGCGCGATGTCTTCCAGTGTTTGCAACAAGCCAATACCACGGATGACCATCGCTTGCTCGCCACTGACAAGTACACCACCGCCAGTGTTGCTGTTATTAGCACTCAGTGCATCCATGACCTGACCTGCACTCAGACCAAAGGAACGCAAACGTTCAGGGTCAAGATTCACTTGGTATTGTTTAACCTGACCACCAAAGCTAGAAACATCGGCCACACCGGGTGCTGTTTTAATGTGGGGGGCAATGACCCAATCCTGCAAGGCGCGAATTTCAGTTAAGGGTAAATTGTCGCTGTGCACCACATAACGGTAAATTTCGCCCACACCCGTGGTGAGCGGCCCGAGCACGGGTTGAACACCAGCTGGCAAATCGGCTTGCTTTAAGCGTTCTAACACTTGTTGCCGGGAAAAATAATCTTCTGCATCGTCATTGAATGTCGCCGTCACCACAGACAGGCCAAAGGTAGACACAGAACGCACATGCATCAGTTTGGGCGCCCCATTAATGGCTCGCTCAATGGGCATACTGACAAGTTTTTCTACCTCTTCTGCCGATTGGTTAGGATATTGACTGATGACCACCACATAAACGTTTTGCACATCGGGAAAGGCCTGAACGGGCAGACGCTCATAAACCAAAGCGCCATAAATGGCCATTAAAGCGGTAATAATAATGACCATCCAGCGTTGCTGTAAGGCGAAAACAAGCATATTTCGAATCATAATAATAACAACCGATTACTGTTCGCTATTCAACAACAACACATCACGACGCAAGGACAAAGCACCATTACTGATAACTTGATCGCCTTTATCCAACCCGCTTTTTACAATAGCCGTTTGGGCAAAACGCATACCCAGCGTCACCTCTTGCCAGCGGAATCTGTCTGGTGCAACACGCAAAAAGACATAATGTTTTTCACCCTCCGTGACCACAGCGGTCAAAGGCACTTGTAGGTTAGGTTGTTGATTTAAGTTGCGAATAGATACCTGAGCATGCATGGCAGGACGCAATTTAAGTTCACTATTATCCAGTTGGCAACGCACCTGAATAGAGCGCGTTTGAGCATTGACTACCTGACTGATGTAATCGACCTTGCCATAAAAGGCATAATCTGGCCAAGAAGCTACCTTAACCGTAATGGGTTGACCCAGCGCTATCTGAGCAATGTCTTTTTCAAACACATCAATCCATAACCACAGATGACTTAAATCCGAAATCACATAAAGCGGATCAGACAGGTCGGGGCGCACTTCCATACCCGGATTAACTTTCACTTCCGTTACCGTGCCGGCTAAGGGAGAACGCAGATGAAAAGCGCCGGTTTGCATACTCACCCCACCGGCTTGCACACCCAGCTTTTCTAAATATTTGCGAGCGCGTTCAAATTCCGAATTTGCCTGAGTTAACCCATCCAATTCTTGTTCATAATCTTTACGTGACATGACTTTGGCATCAAATAAGCGCTGCGCCCGTGCAAAGGATTCTTTGGCTAGCTTTTGATTGGCTGTCGCCTTTTCTAAGGCAGACAAAGCATCATTAAAGTCAGGACTATCCAGCTTAAGTACCACGTCCCCTTTCACTACCTGCTTACCCAGTGGCAGTGGTTCGGAGATAACACGGCCACTAATGGGAGAAGTGAGTCTTAGTGTTTTAGTTTCATCGTAAGCAAGACTGGCACTCGCTGGCGGCAAAATAGGAGCATCATCTAACACCAACGTATAAAAACCCAGTTGTTTAAATCGGTAATCCTGTTCAGTCACCACAACTTCATCACCATCACTAAAAAAAGTGACTTCACTGGAAACAGAACTGGCACTATTTTGTGAATCTTCACAAGCTGTCAACAAACCCAGCAATAACAAAATGGTGACAAACCTAATCATTCATTATTTTCCTTCCTGTTTGCCAATGGCATAATCGAAATTCAGCTGTGCTTGCACCAAATCAAACTGTGCTTGTGTATAACCCAACATGGTTGAACGGTAATTATTTTCGGCATCTAATAATTCGAGCAATGAAATAGCCCCCTGTTGGTAAGCAATCAGGGAAGAAGCTCGAATTTGTGTCGCTCTACCAATTAATTCTTGGTTATATCTTTGTAGAACGCGTTCTTTTTGTTCATATTGTGCTAACGACTGCAAAACTTGAGTTTTGATCTGTTGTTTTAATTGTAATAAACCTAATTCACTCAGCCTCTTGTTGGCTCTCGCTTGTGATACCTCACCCTGATATTGATGCCAAAGTGGTAGACTAACGCTGATTCCCAAACCAACACTATCACGTGAGGCAGCACTAGGATCATGTACCGCCTGAACACCCAGCTCAACATCTGGAATAACCTGTTTTTGCGCTAACTCCACTTGTTTTTGTTGGCGATTAACCTGTAAATCGGCTGCTTGAAAGTCTGAACGTTGATTTAGCGCGTTAGCTACCCAATCCGCTGTTTTGGAAAAATCAGGACGAGCGCGTTGCGGAAATTGGTTAGTCACATTCAACACCTCAGGGTGAATTTCATATACCAGTAACTCGGCAAGTTGCTGACGCGACTGGACTAATGCCAACCTTGCCTGATCAGCATCTGTTTTTGCCTTTAACACGGCAACTTCAATACGATTGTATTCCGTCTCGGAAATATCGCCTGCCTTAAGACGTAAAAAGTTAGCACGAGAGGTCTCATTCAGCTTTTCTAATATTTCATTAGATAGTTGTACTACCAACTGATCTTTAACTACTTGATAATAACCAATCAATACATCACGCTTTAATGCTCGTAACAAGTCTTCAAACAATAACTGCTGCGCTTGTAACCCCAACTCCGCACCCTGAATCCGAAGTTGTCGCTTGCCTGCTGTTTCAACCAGCTGTGTTAGGGTAATGTTGTTATTGTAAGGTCTATCCCAGTAGCTACCGCCTGCTGACCAGTTTTTTTGGTCACCAATTCCGGATACTGATAAAGAGGCTTTTGGATTGATGATTTGTTGAGCAATCAGCAACTCTGCATTAGCCATCTCTATTTGCGCCTGGCCAGCCAACAATGGTAAGTTTTTATGTAAAAATATTTGCAAAACTTGCTGTTCCGTCACTGGTGTAACGGCTGCAACTGACATCGACAAGGGCAATAATGCCAATCCCATCCAACTAAAAAAACGCACTGAAAACCCGACCCAAAGATATGTCATAAAAACAGCTTAATTGTAGCTGAAAGAAGGTGACAAGGTGATGAATTTCGCTCAATCACATCTTGTTTTTAGGTTAAATTAAACTAGGCAAAACAAACTAGGCAAAACAAAGGTTATAATAGCCTTATAAATTTTATTTCATTATAAAAGAGTCTTGAATGTTCAAGTTGTTTATCACGCTTCTTATGTTAAGTAAATGGTTACTCTTACAACCAACGCTGGCTAATGGAGTAGAAACACAATGGCAACTACAAACTACTGGACAAACGCTGCTAGGTAGGACTTATCCGATAGAAAAATCCAAAGAACTTGTTATCATGATTCCTTCAAGGCAAGGCTTTGACCAAGGGTATGAACAACTTGCCCAAGCATTAACACAACTAAATATCACAGTGTGGCAACCAGATTGGTTTGCCAGTTATGATCAAGCGCCTAGCGAAACCGCCTTAAATAATGTTCCAGTACAAGATGTCGCCGCTCTATTAGCACTGGCGGCTGCACGAGCTGAAAGGGTTTATTTAATGGCTTTTGGTCGCGGCGCACCGCTTGCTTTAAGCGCTTGGCGTGAGTGGCAAAGACAACAAGTAGATCAGAGCAAACAATCAGGTATTATTTTAGTCAGTCCCAATCTTGTAAGCAAAACTCCTGATCCTGGGCAGGTAGCTGAATACTTATCGATAACCGAAGCAATGGATGCACCGATTTGGATTTTTCAACCCAGCTTGTCTCCCTATTACTCTGGATTATCGAAATTAAGCGCTCAACTAGAAAAAGGTGGCTCCAGTGTTTGGTTAAGACCATTGATAGGCATGCGTGATCGTTTCTTTTACCGCCCTGACGCCAATCAGTATGAACAAGAGTATGCGCCTAATTTTGCACGACATATCACACAAGCGATGAGGCTACTGGTCACACAACATCAACCTCGGCAATGGCAAGCCTTACCTAAAAATGGCACTGAACATAAACAAAAGTCCAATACAGGTAAGCTACTACCACTTAACGATCAAACAACACCAACCTTGACCTTAACCGATTTATCTAAAAAACAACACAACTTGGCAGCACTCAAAGGTCAGGTAGTCTTGCTCAACTTTTGGGCAAGTTGGTGCCCGCCTTGTGTTCACGAAATGCCATCTATGCAAAAGCTGTTCGATGCCGAGAAATCAAATGGTTTGAATGTAATTGCAGTCAATTTGGGGGAATCGGCTGAGTCAATTCAGGTGTTTGCTAAGACACATCAATTACATTTCCCTATTTGGTTAGATGAAACACAATCTTCGACACAAACATGGAAAGTATTTGCTTATCCAACCAGTTTTTTAATTGATAAACAAGGACGTATTCGATACGCTCTAACTGGCGGAGCTGACTGGTTTTCGCCCGAATTACGTCAAACAGTTCAACAGCTTCTCAATGAGACAAACGAAGAAAGCACAAAGTAGAGAGGGCAAGAAAAGAAAACATCTGCTTGATACATAACAAAAAACCCACTCTAAGGTGGGTTTTATTTTTGAACTCAATTGGTTGCGGGGGCAGGATTTGAACCTACGACCTTTGGGTTATGAGCCCAACGAGCTACCGGACTGCTCCACCCCGCGATAGAGTGATTTTTTCTCGTTGGCGGAGGAAGAGGGATTCGAACCCCCGGAGGTATTACCCTCAACGGTTTTCAAGACCGCCGCATTCGACCGCTCTGCCATTCCTCCGTAACGAGAAGAATATAATACGACATCTAGCTCACCAATGCAAGCATTACGTAACAAAAAAACCATGCAAATGATCAGACAGAATCAGTTAATTCAATCAACTTATTGTAATTAAATCGGTTATATTTCAAAAAAAAAATTAGACTTCAACTCAACGTCGATTTCCACTACACTGAGCGCGTTGCTGCCAAGGCGGTATAGCGCTAGCAGCATTACCCCACAATCCTTGCCGTTTACGCTTGGCTTCTTGTTCAAGCTGCTGTAACCAAATATTGTTGCCTAAAGAGCGATCAAACCAAGCATGACCTTGTGACAACATCCATTGATTGATGTTCTCTCCGTCAACCGCAACTTGACAGATAGCAAAGCCTTCACTATCGAGTCGCTCTAAACAACTGGCTTGCACGCTCATTCCCAGCAACTGTTGACTTAAAGCTTTTTGCGCCACATCTGCCCAGGGTTGCGCTATGCAAGCCTGTAAAGCCAATTCGGGAGCATCGATTTGCGCCAAACGGATGGGCTGCTGACCCAAATCAGCATGGCTGATGATGATTTGATCACCACTAATCACCGTCTGAACAACGCCCGAAATAAGCACATCGGCTTGCGCTTGGGGTAAGTATAAAAGAGACAAGAGTAAACCGATGCTGGTTATGGCTGCTTTCATCGCAGGTTCTCCAATATGAACGACTAATTCATAGTAACATAACCCCCTTGTCATCCGTCACGGGGATTAGGCTTCATGAAACTTCGAGTCGCGCTACTATTGGCAAGCCTGTCGAGCATGGCACAGGCTTCGTCAACATCACAGTTGGTCAATCAAATGGCGCAAGCACCCTCACCCTATTTACAACAACATGCTCAAGACAAGGTGCGCTGGCAAACTTGGAGTCCCGCCTCGTTAGCCTTAGCCAAACAGCAACAAAAGCCCATACTCTTGTCAATCGGCTATTTTGCCTGTCATTGGTGTCATGTTATGCAACAAGAAAGCTACCAAAACGATGCCGTAGCCGAGCTACTTAACACATTTTACATTCCCATTAAAATTGACCGTGAATTAGAGCCCGGATTAGATCAAGCCATGCTGAATTACGCTAAATTTCATATTGGCGTTGCAGGCTGGCCGCTGAATATTTACCTCACTGCCGATGCACGTCCTTTTGATGCGCATGTTTATTTAGATGCCTCATCACTAACCGCTCGACTGAAAGCCAATCAACAAACTCAATTAACTGAATCGACAACCAAGCGGGTTTCGCCGACTCCATTCAGCCAAAATAGACTCATCAACCACCCCACTCCACAAGGTTTTGCTCAGGCTGCCATGTCGCAGCTTGACCCATTGAATGGTGGTTTTGTTGGCACTCGTAAATTCCCACAAACACCTCAATTACTAGCCATCGCCCACTATCTGCGTCATAAACCCGCCCCCGAACTGAGTTCATGGCTGAATCATACCTTAACGCAAATGGTCAATAATGGTTTATACGATGCTGCCAATGGCGGTTTTTTTCGTTATACCGTGGACAGTGAATGGCGCATGCCGCACTTTGAAAAAATGCTCGTTGATAATGCTCAGCTATGGCAATTTTACAGTCAACTGGCACAAAAAGAAGAATCCAGTGAATGGGGCATGATTGCTGAAAAGACGCTCAATTTTATGCTGACCTACCTTTATGATGCTCAACAGGGCGCATTTTTTACCAGCCTTTCAGCGCTGGATCATCTGGGACATGAAGGCGGACATTATTTATGGACGCTAGCACAACTGCGCCAACTGTTATCGCCAACCCAGCTGGCTTTGGTCAATGAAGACTGGCAACTGGCTTACCCTCCCAGTTTTGATGCTGGCTATCTGCCCATTTGGGGTGAGCATGCGAGACCGGATAAGCCGCGACAGGTTGTTTATCAGCGCTTACAGCAAGCGCGCAAAGCCGTCAGCATCGCTACCGATAAAAAACTGCTAGTCAGTTATAACGGTTTGATGTTATCACTGCTATCTCAGCAGCTCAACAGTCAACCCCAGCTTAACCTCATCACAACGAAACTGGTCAACTTCATACAACAATCTTGGCAAGATGGGAAACTATCTCAAGGCAGCTATGGCAATAAAAAGCTGGCCGAAGCCGATTTAGAAGGCTATGCCTTTGCCGCTAAAGGGCTTCTTGATTATGCCATTGTCACTGGTAATGCTGATGCCAGTGAATTAGCTATTAAGTTATTGCAACGCAGTAAAACCTTATTTGTCACCGATGCTGGTTTTATTGCCCAAGCTGCCGTTGCTGACTTTTCATTACCCAGACAAACTGCTTTTGCCGATACTGCTCTTATTTCGCCAACCAGTGTTTGGCTAGAGGCTTGCCTACAATCCAGACAGCCCCAGCTGGTTAAACAAGCGAAACAACTACTGAAACAAGCCTTACCCCTGATGCAGCAATCGCCTTTAGACTATGCTAGCCTATGGTCGGTTTATTGGCGCTGGCAAACACACTTAAAATTGGATTAACTGGGCAACAATAACCACACTAAACCAATGAGCCAGAGCAACTCGCTCAGTTCTACCCATGCCAGTGAAATCACATAACTGACACCACCAATTTTTTTGCGCCACCAAACAATGAACATCCAGGTGGTCAAAATCAGCAAGGTGAGCGTCCAACCAGAGGCTAAGGCCAACGCCATCAATAACAATAACCATTGCGGCCATAACCAGCTTAATTCCACTTTTTCACGCCAGCCATTGGGTAAACTGTCGTGGGAATTAACCCAACGAGAACCGGTCATGACCATTTGCGCAAATACCCAACCGACCATCGGCATCAGCACAATCACCGTCCACCACTCGGCACGAATGAGCGTTACTAATAATGACCACTTCAAAATCAAGGTCAGCACCAACACGATAATACCCATACTACCTAAAGGCAGACGGTTATTTGACTTGAGCTGCTGTAAGGCTGTTGGCTCTTTACTGAATGCCGCATCGGCAATTTGAGCCAAACTGTCTAAGGTGCTGGCACCACTGAGTTTAGCCCACACAATCAGCACCAACGCGGCACTGATTTCCGCCTGAAAACCACTAAATAGCCAAGCAACCGTCGCCAACAATAACCCCAGCAATAAAGCAGACAGGGGTATCCATGCCATAGAACGCCCCACCCCATGGGCGGTCAATTCAGTCGCAGGAGCTAATCGCCACTGCCACACATGATGCATGGCTAAACGCATGGGGTGACTGGGGTGTTTTTCTGACACATCACTCATTACTTATCTTTCCTTTTGAATTTGCTCGTGCCGTTTCAAGCACTTTCAGCAATAACCATTGCAACGACCTGATCCTTTTCATCGCTGATACTGACATGCCAAATGTGACGTTGCGTTTGTTGTGCAATCAACGCTGCTTGCCCCGATAGACTTAACAAAGGCTTACCCAGAGCATCGTGTTGGTAGCAAAAGTCAGAAAAACGCACCGATTGCTGAAAACCCGTACCCAAGGCTTTAGCCGCCGCCTCTTTAACTGCCCAACGCTTAGCCAACCAACGTCCCACCTTAGCATCTTCAGGTAATTGGGCTAATTCATCAGCGTGTAAAATGCGTTCTGCTAGTCGTTTGCCATGTCGCTGCCAAGTGGCTTCCATTCTGGACACACACAGCAAATCGACACCAATGCCCAACACAGCCACGCAGTTAGCCTCTTGCCGCCAACATCAGCGCTTTCATTTCGCGCACGGCAACAGGCAAGCCTTTGAACACTGCCTCACTGATAATGGCATGACCAATATTCAACTCTTCCATTTCCCGAATGGCGGCAATAGCTTGCACATTATGATAATGCAAACCATGACCACCGTTCACCGCCAAGCCAATACTGGCGGCCAGTGTGGCACCGGCACGAATTTTTGCAAACTCAGCGCCCTGCGCCTCACCGGTTAATTCGGCATAATGCCCTGTGTGCAACTCGACGACAGGCGCACCCGCAGCTTGAGAAGCGCGAATTTGTGCCTCATCGGCTTCGATAAACAACGAAACACGAATACCCGCATCGCCCAAACGACGACAGGCATCGGCGACTCGTTCAAATTGTCCGACCACATCCAGCCCCCCTTCCGTGGTCAGTTCTTCGCGTTTTTCGGGCACTAAACAGACATCTTGCGGCAGGTATTTCAAGGCCATGGCAATCATCTCTTCTGTCACCGCCATTTCTAAATTGATTTTCGTTTGATGCGTCGGCATGAGTAACGCCAAATCTCGCTCTTGGATGTGACGGCGATCTTCGCGAATGTGCAAGGTGAGACTATCCGCACCATGCTGCTCAGCTAACAAACCTGCATGAACGGGGTCGGGATAACGTGTGCCACGAGCCTGACGTAGGGTAGCCACATGGTCAATATTAATACCGAGTGCAATCATATTAAAAACCTCTTAAAAATGAGTCGAAATGAGTTAACACTCTATTATACCTAGAGTGACCTCTAAAAATCCTTCGGGATGGAGGACTGGGGGAAGGGATGCTCAATTATTGCATGTAGCTTATTGATTTAGACCCTTCCAACAGAGATTAAATAAAATTGGGAGTTCTAAAAATTCCACGAAGTGAGGTTTTTAGAACTTCGCTTAGGCCAACTGTTCCCACCATTGTCGCATCGACAAGGCTTGACTGGGAACGGCTTGTAGCAAGCGCCATTGTAATAACTCACGCAAGGCTCGGCTAGTTTTACCTTGCGTCGCTTGGCCAATCAGCGCCACTAATTCTTCACCCAATATACCTGTTTCACTGGGCTGCCATCCGTCGGCATGCCATTGGTAGTAAACCTCTGCCGTTAAGGGAGCGCCATCGTGTGTTAGTTCGGGCAAACCATAACCCATTTCGGCAATGAATACCCACTCAAAGCGTCTTAATGCCCACGCCATTTGGGCGCGCTCGCTACCGGATGCTCTTAACAACACGACCAGTTGTTCGTATGCGTGAAATAAAAGCGGCATGGGTTGTTCAGCCAATAAACTGCGATGCAATAACTCATTGGCATAAAGACCACTCCAATTCGCCATACCCTGCAAGGGCGGTTGAAAGCTCACCGCTTCACACTGACTTAGCCAACCACCCGATTCTCGACCCTGTCGCCAGGCAAGCTCTAATGACGTAAAAGGCGGTAAAGAAGCGCTTTTTTTTTGACCGCCCTTAAAGGTCAGTTGCAAACGGCCATGATATTCGGTGAGCAAACTCAACCACAAGCTGGTTTCACCCTGAGCACGCGCAAACAACACATAGGCTTTATCTTGTAATAACATGGCATTAACAGCCGTTTCAAGAATTATTGATAGCCCAAACTGGCTAATGCACGCTCGTCATCCGACCAGTTATCTTTCACCTTAACCCATAGTTGTAAGTGCACTCGGCTGTCCAGCATCCGCATTAAATCTTGGCGAGCTTCACTACCGACTTGTTTCAACATACCGCCACCTTCACCAATGACAATACGTTTTTGACCTTCGCGCTCCACCAAAATCAAGGCATCGATGATAACCCGTTCCGGTGTGACTTCATACTTCTCGATTTCAACGGTTAAACCATAAGGAATTTCTTTTTCTAAATGACGCATGAGTTTTTCACGCACCATTTCAGCAGCTAAAAAGCGTGAAGAAGCGTCAGTAACCATATCTTCATCAAACATAGGCTCGCCTTCCGGCAGATGCTTAATGAGGGTGTTGATGACTAATTGCGTGTGCTTTTTATCGTAGGCAGAGATGGGCAGACTCTCCGTGAAAGCTACCTTTTGTCCCAGTTCTTCTAAATACGGCAGAAGTTTTTCCCGAGGTTGGATTTTATCCACTTTATTAATGACCAGTACCACAGGTACTTTAACATGAGCAATCAGTTGAGCAACACGTGCATCCTCATCAGTAAAACGCCCTGCTTCAACCAACATCATCACCACATCAACACCTTCCAAGGCGCTCGAGGCCGTCCGATTCATCACACGATTTAGTGCCTTACCGCCATTGAGATGAATACCGGGCGTATCGACAAATACCAGCTGCGCTTCATCCAAAGTCAAAATACCATGAATACGATGACGCGTCGTTTGCGGTTTAGGCGATGTAATGCTGATTTTTTGTCCAATCAAGCCATTCATTAAGGTTGATTTGCCAACATTGGGTCGTCCAACAATGGCAATGGTGCCACAGCGAAACACTGAATCCGTCATGAGTTATTCCTCACAAGCCGCGAGCATTAAGGATGCTGCCGCCTGTTCTGCTTTACGACGACTATTTGCCGTCGATTGTGTGGGTGAAAATCCGCTGACCTGGCAAGACACCGTAAAAACCAAAGCATGGGCTTCACCCGCTTGTTTCAACAGCTCGTACTGAGGCAAGGGTTTATTGCGCGCCTGACACCATTCTTGCAGTCGTGTTTTCGGGTCTTTTTCCGTCGCTACTTCTTCTAAGGTATCAAAACGGGGCAACAAATACCGCAGAACAAATTCCCGCGTGGCATCCATACCGGCATCTAAGTAAATGGCCGCTATGACCGCTTCAAAGGCATCGGCAATGGTGGAAGCACGGCGAAAGCCACCGCTTTTCAACTCCCCCGAGCCCAGTTTTAAGCAATCCCCTAAACGCAATTCCGTAGCAAACTCAGCCAAGGTTTCTTCCCGCACCAAACGGGCACGCATGCGCGTGAGCACGCCTTCCGGCTGCTTAGGAAAACGAGCATATAGGGCTTCTGCGGCTAGAAAATTAAGAATGCCGTCGCCCAAAAATTCCAAACGTTCATTATGCTTACTGGCATAACTGCGATGGGTTAAGGCTTGCCACAACAAGGTAGGATGGTTAAAGGCATGACCAATGCGTTGCATGCACTCTTGTTGCTGACGCAATTCATCCGCTTTCATCAGTGAATGGATCTCCCAATGCGATCACCGTTCACGCCACCATCGAAATGCATCCAAATAAAGAAAGCCTTACCCTTGAGGTTTTCTTCAGGCACAAATCCCCAGTAACGACTATCGTAACTGTGATCTCGGTTGTCGCCAACCATAAAGTAGTGTCCCTCTGGCACCACGGCTTCAATGACATCGGACGCGGGTCTGTCTTTATCAATCAAAATGTTATGATCGACACCTAATAAGGCTTCTGTCAGTTCCATGGTGCCGTTTAATACTGCACCCGATCCTTCCGTTTCATAACGACCAACCGCTTGTTGTTTCACCAACTCACCGTTAATCATCAGCGTCTTATTGATATAACTGATACGATCACCCGGTAAGCCAATGACGCGTTTAATGTAGTCTTTATCCGGTTCGACTGGATAGCGGAAAACCACCACATCGCCCCGCTCTGGCTCACCCGTTTCAATCACTTTGGTGTAAACAACTGGCAGCTTAATGCCGTAACTGGCTTTATTGACGAGAATAAAATCACCAATATGCAAGGTCGGATACATAGAGCCCGAAGGAATGCGAAAGGGTTCAACCACAAACGAACGCAACACCAGCACAATTAACAGCACCGGAAACAGTGAACGCGCATAATCCATGACCACCGGCATAGGAGCGTCAGCAGCACGTTTAGGTTCGAGCACCCATTTATCCAATGCCGCTAACAGACCACCAATCACCACCGCCAGCGTTAAAATAACTTCGAATAGCATGAACTGAGCAATCCCTTAATTGTCTTTATTGACGTGTAAAATGGCCAAGAAGGCTTCTTGAGGAATTTCAACGCTACCAATGGTTTTCATGCGTTTCTTACCTTCTTTCTGTTTCTCTAGTAGTTTTTTCTTACGAGAAACGTCGCCACCGTAACATTTAGCCAACACGTCTTTACGCATAGCTTTAATATTCGTACGTGCAATAACTTTAGCGCCAATAGCCGCTTGAATCGGCACTTCAAACATTTGACGTGGAATCAACTCTTTTAAGCGATCAATGACATCACGACCTCGATACTGTGCCGTACTGCGGTGAACAATCATCGATAAGGCATCGACGCTTTCCCCATTCACCATAATATCCATGCGCACTAAATCGTCTGCTTGGAAACGTAAGAACTCATAATCCATTGAGGCATAACCACGCGAAATGGATTTGAGACGATCAAAAAAGTCCAATACCACTTCATTCAGCGGCAATTCCATTTGCAACTGAACTTGATTACCAGCATAGACCATATTTTTTTGCACGCCACGTTTTTCCATACACAGCCCCATCACCGCACCGACATAATCCTGTGGCAACAGTAAGTTAGCTTGAATAATGGGTTCGCGAATTTCTTTAATACTACCCAATTCGGGTAATTTAGCGGGATTATCGACTAACAAGACTTCATCGCGTGTGGTCAGCACTTCATAAACCACTGTAGGTGCGGTGGTAATCAAGTCTAAATTGAATTCACGCTCTAATCGCTCTTGGATAATCTCCATGTGCAACAAGCCCAAGAAACCACAACGGAAACCGAATCCCAAAGCGGTTGAGGTTTCTGGTTCAAAAAACAAAGAAGCGTCATTTAAGCGTAACTTACGTAAAGACTCGCGCAAGTTTTCGTAATCTTCAGAGCTGATTGGGAAAATGCCGGCGAATACGCGTGGTTGAGCGGGTTTGAAACCCGGCAAGGGTGAGTCTGCCGGATTAGCGGCATCTGTCAAGGTATCACCCACTGGCGCACCATCAATCTCTTTCAAACCGGCAATGACAAAGCCCACTTCACCCGTATAAAGTGCATCCCGTTTGGTACGTTTTGGCGTGAAGACACCCACTTCATGAACTTCATGCACATCACCCGTTGACATGACTTTCATTTTGGTTTTTGCGCGAATTGAACCATCCATCACACGCACCAAAGAAACGACCCCTAAATAATTATCGTACCAGGAGTCAATAATCAAAGCCTTCAAAGGACCATCAGTATTGCCTTGAGGGGCTGGAATTTTGGCAATAATTTCTTCTAGCGTTTCTTTAATGCCCACACCGGCTTTAGCACTGGCATGAACCGCTTCAGTGGCGTCAATACCAATAATTTCTTCAATTTCAGCAATAACACGCTCGGGATCAGCCGCCGGCAAGTCGATTTTATTGAGCACCGGCAAGACTTCTAAATCTTGTTCAATGGCGGTGTAACAGTTAGCGACGGTTTGTGCTTCAACCCCTTGTGACGCATCGACCACCAGTAATGCGCCTTCACAAGCCGCTAAGGAACGTGACACTTCATAAGAAAAGTCAACGTGTCCTGGGGTATCAATAAAATTTAATTCGTAAGTTTTTCCATCGTCCGACTTGTAATGCAAGGTCACGCTGGCTGCTTTAATGGTGATGCCCCGTTCGCGCTCCAAGTCCATCGAATCCAGTACCTGCGCCGACATTTCACGATCGGTTAGGCCTCCGCAAAATTGAATGAAACGATCAGCCAGGGTTGATTTACCATGATCGATATGTGCGATAATCGAAAAATTACGAATTAAATCCAACTCTTGAGACATGAAATACCTAAAATCGCTTAACAAACAAAAAACGGGGAGCATGGCTCCCCACAAATAATCAGTTACTTTAACTTATTGAATGACGATCGGCAAGAATATTGCGCGGTTTCCACGCAGAATGCGCATCGGAATCTTTTGACTTTTCGGCAGCTTTTGCACTAAAGCCACAGCCGATTCGACCGAATCCAGACGCACATAATTCAATTCCAACAGAATATCGCCTTCACGCACACCCGCTTGAGCGAAAGCGCCCTCATCAACCGCGCCCACACGCAAGCCAAAATCAATGCCGAGCTTTTGCTTACTCGCGTCATCCAGCGGCATCAGCTGAGCACCTTGCACTAACTTGCCGACGGTTTGCTCTTTGCTTCCGGCACGTTTGTTGGTTTTAGCCACCTTTTGATCTTCCGGAAGAGCATCAATGACTACCGTCATATTCATCAACCGACCCTGACGCAACAGCTTAATATCCACTGGTTGGCCGACGGGGGTCATACCAATCACCGGTGGTAAACTGCCCGATTTATTCACCTCGCGTCCATTGACAGAAAGAATGATATCTCCTGCTTTGATGCCGGCTTTAGACGCGGGCGTATCGGGAAAGACCTCTGCCACCAAGGCGCCCTTTGGCTTATCCATACCAAAGGATTCAGATAATTCAGAAGTCACCTCTTGCACATTCACACCCAAATAACCACGAATCACTTTGCCATTACGCTTAAGCTGATCGACGGTATTCATTGCTACTTCGATCGGAATCGAGAAAGATAGCCCCATGAAGCCACCACTGCGGCTGTAAATTTGTGAGTTAATGCCCACCACTTCACCCGCTAGGTTAAATAAGGGACCACCTGAATTACCGGGGTTAATTGCGACATCACTTTGAATGAAAGGCACATAGGTATCATCGGGCAAAGTGCGCTCTTTCGCTGAAACAATGCCTTGTGTCACCGTCGCTTCAAACCCAAAGGGTGAACCAATCGCCAACACCCACTCACCTACTTTGAGCTTACTGGTTTGACCCAAGGTGACTGTCGGCAAGCCCCTAGCTTCCACTTTCAGCAGCGCAATATCAGTACGTTCATCACTGCCAATCACCTTCGCCGACAATTCTTTACGATCACTGAAACGCACGGTGATTTCATCGGCATCGGCAATCACATGATGGTTAGTAATGATGTAACCATCAGTTGAGATGATGAAACCTGTACCTAAAGACTGCATTTCTTTTTTATTATCATCGCCGCGACCGTGTGGAGATTCTCCCTGACCCGGCGGCATGGGGAAAGCATCGCCAAAGAAGCGACGTAATAATTCCTCTGGAATACCATTCAGGTCAGCACGACGTTGTGGCTTCACTTTCGATGCCGTCGAAATATTAACCACCGCCGGCGCATTTTTTTCCACCAAAGGAACAAAATCGGGCAGTTGAGCCTGAGCTGCGGGAAGAATCCACAACCAAGACAACAATAAAACAGACTTAACAAACGGCTTATTTAACAACATATTGCCTTCCTATGTTAGTGAGTCGAACGATGAATGTCATGCACACTGGGTGTACAGTCTAACGAAAGTTTACCAACCAGATACCAACTCGACAAGAGTGCCGCCCCGCCCAACATAAGCGCACCCACATCATCAGCCAGCTTTTGTCCTAGTGCCATGCCGACCAATAAAGCCAACAAGGGCAAGCCGTAGGCCATCAAGCTCAGCTTCATTAACGCCTGCTGAGATAATGACAGCAGCAGCCGATCGCCCACACCCACCCCTTCGGCTAAACTGAGCGGTAATTTTAATGCCGGCGCTCTTTTCAGGAGATGAGCAAAGGCATTGGTTTGACAGCCTAAACCACCCGCACCACAGCCGCCACTATGGCAAGCGGAATCATTCTGATCGCTGACGTCCAGTAATAGCTGACCATCTGGCTCGACAGCACGCACGACGGCCCATGTTTTAACTTCATCTCGGTTGGGTTGCATGGTAATATGAGCTACTTATATCAAAGACTAAGATCATATCTTAAAATAAAACCAACATTCATACTAGGGAAGCGGTAACTCAGCTTGTTAAAATTTCATCATCCCAACAATATTCTGATTATCGGTGGCGGCATTGCCGGTCTATCCTTAGCGCTTAAACTGGCTGATCATCATCCTGTAACCCTTTTGACTAAGCGTGGTTTGCTCGAATCCAATACTCTCTATGCTCAAGGCGGCATTGCCGCTGTCCTCGACCCCAATGACAGTGTAGAAGAGCACGTACAAGACACGCTCATTGCCGGTGATGGGCTTTGCGATGAAGCGGCGGTTCGCTTTACCGCCACACACGGACGACAAGCGATTGAAGAGTTAATTCAACTTTCAGTGCCCTTTACCGCTTGTCAGGCCGAAGATGAACAAGATTGCGACCTCTTTCCGTTTCATTTAACACGAGAAGGCGGTCACAGTCACCGACGCATCATTCATGCTGCCGACCATACTGGTCAGTCGGTACAACTCAGTTTAGCCTTAAAAGTGCGCCAGCACTCCAACATACTGCTGTTAGAACACCACACGGCTGTTGACTTAATCCAACGCGAAAACCGTTGCGTGGGTGTGTATGCGCTCAATCAAGCCAGCGATGAAATTTCGACCCTTGCCTCACCGGCTGTGGTGTTAGCAACGGGTGGCGCGGGCAAAGTTTATCTCTACACCAGCAACCCAGATTTAGCAACCGGTGACGGCATCGCCATGGCATGGCGTGCAGGTTGTCGTGTTGCCAATATGGAGTTTATGCAATTCCATCCCACAGTACTCTATCATGTCAGCGAACGCGCTTTTTTAATTTCGGAAGCGGTACGTGGCGAAGGCGGATACCTCAAACGTCCCGATGGCACGCGCTTTATGCACGAATATGACGAGCGTCTTGAACTGGCACCCCGTGATATTGTCGCCAGAGCCATTGATGCGGAAATGAAAAAGTTGGGCTGCGATCATCTTTGGTTAGATATCAGTCATCGTGATGCGGAGTTTGTCAAAAGTCACTTCCCCACCATCTACAAGCGTTGCCTCGGCTTAGGTATTGATATTACCCAAGAACCCATTCCCATTGTGCCAGCCACCCACTACACCTGTGGTGGCGTGCACACCGACTTACGCGCCCGCACCGACTTGAAAGGACTCTATGCCGTGGGAGAAGTGGCTTACACGGGGCTACATGGTGCCAATCGACTGGCGAGTAATTCATTATTAGAAGGCTTGGTATTTGCTAATGCCGCTTACGAAGACATTTTATTACGCAAGGCACAAGGTAAACTGATTGCACCGCCAGCCCTGCCTGATTGGGATGAAAGTCAAGTCAATGACAGTCCAGAACAAGTATTGATTGCGCACGATTGGGATGAAATTCGTCGGGTTATGTGGGATTTTGTCGGTATTGTGCGCACAGAAGAAAGACTGAAACGCGCCTTAAAACGAGTGTTGGTCATTCGTGAAGAAATTGAAGACTTTTATGCTCAGTATTATTTGAATACTGACTTTATTGAATTACGCAACCTAGCCTTGGTTGCCGAGCTGATTATTCGCTCCGCACTTGAGCGTAAAGAAAGTCGTGGCTTACATTATGTGCTAGATTATCCCCAGCAATTAAGCCAGGCTAAACCTACTATTCTAACACCGACTCGCTAGTCTTGTTCGAGACTCAGCGAGTCAGCTAGGTGTTGGCAAACGTCAGCAAAATAACGCTTATTCCAACTCTTTCAACACGCCTGCAACTGTGGGTAAATCCATCATTTTACCGACATACATGCGCACCAATTCGGGCGTTGCCCAGAGTCCATTTTCAGACAAAGCAATGGTGGCACGACGAATCTCCATAAAATCCACCGACTCATCTAGCACCGGATACTGATGGTGATCCATAGTAGCAGACGACATGGCGGGTGGAGGGCGTCGAATCACTTTTCGAGAAGCAAGCGATAAAACGGGTTTTTCTTCTGACATCATCATTACCTTAATTAAAATTCTCTATTACTCAGACAGCGCCGACAGATATTTATTGCCAACCTGACTCAACCTTTCACATTATACTAGGATTGGTTGCGTTGTTGCGTTTTTACCGTCTCCCCGGCATCTTGGTAATGACCGAGTTTGTGACGTTTAACCGTAATCAGTAGGTTTTCGGCCTTAGCTCCTAGGTAAACATACAACCCTAAACCAACCATCAAAGCCACAGCCGAAAGCATCATCCAAGTGGCACTGGTGAGGTAATCCCCTGCCCCAATAGCCGACTTGAACATCAATAGCAAGGCTTCGATCGACACCGCAATCATAATGGCGGCCATAAAGCGCGTAATGGTTCGGCGCGTTGAGCTATGACGGAAAATATCCTTCTGCATCAACACTTCTTCTTCCAGCGTTGTTTTGGCTAGGTCGAAAATCGCCAATCCCAGCGTGATGAAAATAATAGAACTAAAGGGACGAATCGACTCAATATGCGCCGGCTCTTCGAGCATTTTAAGCAATTCTGAAAAGCCTGAGTAAAGTAAAATGCCAACGACACAGAACAAGCCAACCGAAATGGTTGAATAAACCGCCTTGAAAAAAGGTTCAAAACGGGTTCTTAAACTGTCTCCCATCAAAAAACTGACGGTTTTTTCCAAATCCAAGTCAATTACCAGATAACCTGAAACCGCGCCTGCTTGATTGGTAATGGGGATGGCTCCCGACAAACAGAGTACTCGGTCAGTCACCGACAGGTAGGGGTCGGTAAAAACGACGCTTTGCTGACTTTTTGCCATCAGAAAGTAAGGTCGTTGACTCAAATCATTACCCCGATTGGCATAATCGGTGCGGGTCTTGCCATCGCGAAACCAATAGTTAGGACTATCTTGAACACCATTTCTGTCTAAGGTATAAACAATATCAATAAACGGATAATGCTTAGTCAACTCATCGAGGGTTTCTAGAGTGCGTTCTGGACTTTCAAACAGATGCGCATCACTTAATCCCAAAAGAATGGAATGCAGCATTTCTTGAATCATGCCACGATAATCGTGATAGCGTTCGATAATATTGACATAACTTGACATAATAATTCACTTATCGCTTTAACAGATTGATTAAGAACGTACTTGACCTGAACCAAATACCACATATTTTTGTGATGTTAACCCCATTAATCCGACCGGACCCCGTGCATGAAACTTGTCGGTACTGATACCAATTTCCGCGCCTAAGCCGTATTCAAATCCATCGGCAAAGCGCGTTGACGCGTTAATCATTACCGAACTGGAATCCACTTCGGCCAGAAAACGACGACTCATGGCATAATCTTGCGTCATAATCGCATCGGTGTGATGAGAGCCATAATGATTAATATGCGCTATCGCCTCATCCAAACCCTTTACCACTTTAATAGATAGAATGGGGGCCAAATACTCAGTTGACCAATCCGCTTCACAGGCAGCCTGCATGTCGCAGATAGCACGTGCTTGCTCGCAACCACGCAACTCCACCCCTTTAGCTTGATAAATTTCAACCATCTTAGGTAAAAAGTCAGTGGCAATGGCAGCATCCACTAACAAGGTTTCCATGGCGTTGCACACGCCATAGCGGTGTGTTTTAGCATTATCACAAACCTGCCACGACATAGCTAAGTCAGCATCGGCTGCGACATAGATATGGCAAATGCCATCCAAGTGTTTAATCACGGGAACCTTTGCGCCTTGACTGATACGCTCGATGAGACTTTTACCGCCACGGGGAATAATCACGTCAATATATTCAGGCATGCTAATCATACGTCCCACCGCTTCACGGTCGGTGGTTTGCACCAACTGCACGGCATGTGGATTAAAACCAGCCGCTTCTAGCCCTTGTTGAATACACTGCGCGATGGCTTTGTTAGAGTGAATGGCTTCTGAACCACCTCGTAAAATCGTGGCATTACCCGATTTAAGACACAGCGCCGCCGCATCAGCGGTGACGTTCGGACGAGATTCATAAATGATGCCCACCACGCCCAATGGCACGCGCATTTTACCTAATTGAATGCCCGAAGGACGATAAGCCATGTCGGTAATTTCGCCCACCGGATCGGGCAAGTCAGCAATCTGACGCACACCCTGCGCAATCGATGCCACCCCCGCTGCGGTCAAACGCAGACGATCTAGCATAGCATCGTCTAAGCCATTGGCTTTACCGGCATCCAAATCTTTTGCGTTTTCAGCCACTAACCAGTCCGATTGCGCCACTAAGCGGTCAGCAATGTGATGCAGGGCCGTATTTTTTTGAGCCGTCGAAGCCGCTGCCAACACACGACTGGCCGTGCGGGCTTGCTGTCCTAACGTATTCATATACTCATTCACCTGCATAATGCCTCCCCTTATTTTGAGCCCTTCTAAAACATCACGTCATGTGTTAAAGGCGTTTAAGCCTTTGATGACCTAAGCAACCCGTTTCGGTAATGCTTTTCCCACACTCGACATATCGGCAACCAACCACATCAGCTCTGCCCAAGCATCTCCGCTTAATTGGCCTTTAATTTGCCGATCTATCTGTAACGCCAACTGTTGCCAATGCGACAGTTGCAACAAGCTCACCTGCCGCAGTAAACGTTGCATCAAGCTGGAACGATCACCCCACAAACGATATTCATTGGCTAGTTGCTGCCAGGGTTTGTTCGCTTGCGCTACCCATAAACTCTGCCACAAGCGCAACTCCTTGCTCACCGCCCACAACAACAACACGATTTCTTCACCCGTCTCACGCAAGCGCTGCAAAATTCTCAGCGCTGTTTCCGGTTGTTGTGCTGAAAGCGCATGCGAAAGCGCAAACACATCGTATCTCGCCCAATCTTGCTGATCTTGAGCCAATAAGGACTCATCTAAGCGAGACAGGCCTTCTAGTTGCCAACGCAATAGGCTTTGCCGAGTCGCCATTAAATTACCCTGCGACCACTCAGCCAACAAGGCTAAAGCCCCGGGTGTGATGCTCATCTGCAACTGCGCTACTTCGTGCTGAATCCATTGATGCAAGGCATGGCCTGTGAGCGTTTTGCTCTGCACCACCCAGCCCTTGGCATCAATGGCTTTTACCCATTTGGATTCCAGCGTTGCCTTGTCCACCTCACCAGTACGCAACAGCAAGAGCACATCGGGGTTAGGGTTGGCTAAATGACGTTGCAAGGTTTCCGATTGCGCCGCGGTCAACTTGGTGGAAAAGAGCACCTGCATCACCCGCAAACTAGCAAACAAAGATTGTTCTTGATAGTGCATCCAGACCAGTTCCCAATCACTGGCCTGTTCAACAACGATCAGTTGCTGCTCTAAAAACCCAAGCTGTTTCGATTGTTGCTTTATGGCATCCACCGCACTCAGAGCGCGTTGAGGTTCTTCACCGCAGCACAAAATCACCGAGGGCAAAGCCGTCTGCTGTGTTAGCCGACTCAGCAGTTGCTCAGGTGTCATCATGATGATGCTTCCAAGGGAACCAGCCCTTGTAGGTGACGCACAATGGCATCCACTACCCGCGCTCGAATATCCTGCACCACTTCCACCGATTCACGGGTAATGGCTAAAGGACGCTCAGCCCCTAGCCCACCGATTTGGGTGGCCAAACTTTGATCGACTTCACGCGAGCGACGCACCAGGGTATCGATGAGCGGCTGATCTACCCCTACCTTAGTCACGAGCAAGGCTTGAGTCATGACAAACAAACGTGCAGAAATTTCACCAAAAGAACCAATAGCAGAAATAACCGACTGCTGTGTGGTGGCGCCCAAAGTGACGATCAACTCAGCTTGCCGACGCTCACTCACCAACTCAGCGCCAAAAGATTGCAAGGCGCGACGCGTTTGAGCAATCAACTCGGCATCAGCGCCTTCGTTAACAACATACAACCGATAAGGCAAAGCTCTTCCCGATGTATTCGACGAACCCCTGAGTTGATAGCCACACCCATTCAGCGCCAGCAGCGACAAACCAGCCAATAACCAGCGACGACGAGTGTGCATCATAAGCTCAGTTCGACACCTCAGCGTTAAACCGCAACAATGTTAACCAGACGACCCGGCACAACAATCACCTTGGTAATCGCTTTACCTTCGGTATATTTCTGCACGCCGTCATCCATTAACGCCATGGCCTCAACCTTGTCTTGCGTGGCATCGGGTTCGACACTAATTTTGCCGCGCAGCTTACCATTTACTTGCACCATCAGCTCAATCGAGTCACGCTTTAACGCCGACTCATCAACTTTCGGCCATGCCGCACCGGCTAACAAGCCTGTACCGCCGAGTGCTTGATACATCACCTCGGTAATGTGTGGTGCGACCGGCGCTAACATCAACGTCAACATCATCAAGCCTTCTTGCAACACCGCCCGACCCTGTGTGCTATTTGTATTATGGCGCGACAGCGTGTTAGACAACTCCATACAAGAAGCAATAGCCGTATTGAACGACTGGCGACGTCCCCAATCATCGGTGACTTTTGCCAGTGTTTCGTGAATTTTACGACGAACGGCTTTGTCCTCATCGGAAAGCGCGGCCAGATCCAGTTCAGCCACCGCGCCCTGCTCGACATGAGATTGCACCAAACGCCACACGCGGTTCAAGAAACGAGAAGCCCCTTCCACGCCCGCGTCCGACCACTCTAATGACTGCTCTGGTGGTGCTGCAAACATCATAAATAAACGCGCCGTATCTGCGCCATATTGGTCTATCAAGGCTTGGGGATCAACGCCGTTATTTTTTGATTTCGACATTTTTTCTGTGCCGCCAATCTCAACCGGCAAGCCATCCGATTTCAAAATCGCTTTTAGCGGCTTGCCTTTTTCGTCGGTTTCCAGTTGCACATCAGCTGGATTAAACCATTGCTTGCGTCCATCTTCTCCCATGCGGTAATAGGTGTCGGCAATGACCATCCCTTGAGTGAGTAAGCGCTTGAAAGGTTCGTCCGTTTTCACCAAGCCTTCATCGCGCATTAACTTGTGGAAGAAGCGAGCGTAGAGCAAATGTAAAATCGCATGTTCAATACCACCAATGTACTGATCTACCGGCAACCAATGATCAGCACGCTCATCGAGCATTTTTTCTTGGTTATCAGGGCAAGCGTAACGTGCGTAATACCAGCTCGACTCAAAGAAGGTATCGAAGGTATCCGTTTCGCGTTTGGCTTCACCACCACATTTAGGGCAAGTACACTGGGTAAAGCTGTCTAGTTGCGTTAAGGGCGAAGCGCCACCATCTGGAATCACGTCTTCTGGCAATCTCACCGGCAACTGATCTTCTGGTACTGGTACCACGCCGCAGTCAGGACAATAAATGACCGGAATCGGACAACCCCAATAACGCTGACGCGACATGCCCCAATCACGTAAACGATAGTTAATCGTTTTCTTGCCTAATTCTTTAATTTCCAGTGCTTTAGCAATCGCTTCGAAAGCATCTTCAAAATTAAGACCATCGAAGTTGCCAGAATGAATGAGCTGACCTTTCTCGGTCATGGCGCCCTCGCTGACATCCGGCTCATTGCCATCCATGCTAATAACGGTTTTGATCGGCAGCTGATATTGCTGTGCAAACTCCCAGTCGCGTTGATCGTGCGCTGGCACACTCATCACCGCCCCCGTACCATAGCCCATGAGCACAAAGTTAGCCACCCAAACCGGAATCAGCTCACCGGTAATCGGATGGCTAACGCGCATACCCGTATCGATGCCTTTCTTTTCCATGGTTTCGATAACCGCTTCTGAGGTACCGGTTTGTGCGCATTCATGAATGAATTGCGCTAAGTCAGGATGGGATGCCGCTGCTTGTTTGGCTAAGGGGTGTTCCGCAGCAATCGCCACATAGGTCACTCCCATTAACGTATCGGGACGTGTGGTAAAGACTTTGAGTTTTTGCGTGGCATCCGTCGCCAGTGGGAATTCGATTTCTAGCCCTTTAGAACGCCCAATCCAGTTGCGCTGCATGGTTTTAACCTGTTCAGGCCATTCGCTTAAGGTGTCTAAATCGTCAAGCAATTCATCAGCATAAGCCGTAATTTTTAGGAACCACTGGGCAATTTCTTTACGCTCAACTAAAGCACCAGAACGCCAACCGCGACCGTCAATAACCTGCTCGTTTGCCAATACCGTATTGTCAACCGGATCCCAATTCACCACCGACAAGCGACGATAAACCAAGCCTTTTTTGTATAGCTGTAAGAAAAACCACTGTTCCCATTTGTAATATTCGGGTGAACAAGTCGCAAGCTCGCGCGACCAATCGTAGCCCAGCCCTAAAGATTTTAGCTGGTTGCGCATGTAATCGATATTGCTGTAAGTCCATGCTGCAGGCGCCACTTTATTGGCAATGGCGGCATTTTCAGCAGGTAAACCAAAGGCATCCCAACCCATAGGTTGCAACACGTTTTTGCCCAGCATACGCATGTAGCGTGCAATCACATCCCCAATGGTGTAGTTGCGCACATGCCCCATGTGTAAACGACCAGAAGGATAAGGAAACATCGATAAGCAGTAGAACTTTTCTTTATCTGGGTTTTCTATTGCCTGAAAGACGTTGGCATCTTGCCATTGTTGTTGAATACGACTTTCAATTTCCTTGGGACTATACACAGAATCCATGAGACACGCCTAACGATTAAACAAGGTTCTTATTATGCTATAAAGAAACCTAATAAGGCTAGTCTATTGGCTCAGTTATGTGCGCCAAGACTCGAAAAGTGTGACGGTCATTCACTTTTGCTGTTGGTGAAGATGCCAGAGTAATAAACGTACTTAATAAAAAAACTCAGCCATAACGACTGCACCCGATACTGCACCCGATCATGACGCACTTGTAAACCCGATGTCCTATTTCATCACTCATTTTTTTCTGTACAGATGTTGTCTAGTTATTTTACTAAACAAAAGCGCGTAAAATGATGTCTGGTTCAATTTTATTACGGAAAAGCCATGTCATTATTCAAACGCTTAATCATGTCAATCAGCCTCAGTATGTTTTTACTCGCGTTGACTGCAGGCTCAGCGACAGCCAGCTCATTCAAAGTACATGATGCGGGTCAAGGCAAGGCTGTGTTAATTTTATCAGGCGGTCCGGGATTCACCGCTTGGAATCTACTACCACTACAGCAACAGATTGCCAAGCAGCATCGCGCTTTGCTGTTTGATATGCGCGGCATGGGCGATCAGGCGCATCTTCAACTCAGCCAAGGTCGTTTGTTAGATCAATGGGTTGCCGATATTGAAGCGGTGCGCCGAGAAAAAGGCATTGAGCAATGGACACTGGTTGGTCATTCTTGGGGAGGCATAATGGCATTGCTTTACGCCAAAGCCTATCCCCATCATGTTGGTCAAATTCTATTGTTAAATCCGGTTGACCCTGAAAAACGCGGACTGGTCGATATTTTAGATCGCATTAATGAACGTCAAGCTCAATTCAAACCCGACGCTTGGGATGCCGAGTTTGAAGGTAAAGACACCAGTATGAAAGGCTTTGCTGCCACCGATGAGTCGGTACGTTTGTATCAAATTCGTCATGTACTGCCCACCTATTTTGTCGATATGGCACAAGGTGAAGCTTATGCCGCGCAGTTCACTGCATCAGACTTTTCACCAGAAATTAACAGTCGTATTTGGCAGGAGTATGATGCTCAGCCCTTCAGTCGCTCCGATGCGCGTCGTCTCAAACAGCCCATTATCTTTGCCGACTGTGATCAAGATTTACTGATGCCAGAGAATCGTCAGAGTTTGAAAGCGTTTTTCCCTAAAATGAAAGTGAAAATGTTCAAAAATTGTGCTCATTTTCCTTGGGTTGAACAACCCAAAGCCTTTTATCCTTGGCTCAATAAAACCTTAGCAGGAGGCAACTAATGTTAACGGATGAAGAGGCCATTTCACGCGTCATTGAAATGGCTTGGGAAGACAGAACCCCCTTTGAAGCGATAGAAACCAACTTTGGTTTGAGCGAAGCTCAGGTTATTGCACTGATGCGAAGTTCGCTCAAATTAGGTTCTTTTAAGGCATGGCGTGCGCGTGTTAGCGGACGTAAAACCAAACATTTGTCACTGCGCTCAAGCGAAGTTTCACGAGGTTACTGCTCGCGTCAATATAAGGTTAAACGCGGCATGAAATAATGGGGCATCTCTAAAAACCCCACTTCGTGGTATTTTTAGCGTTCCCAAGTTATTTTACCTCTGGTGGAAGGGCTTAAATCAAGCAGTTACATGCACTATTAGTGTATCCCTTCCCCCAGACCCCCAGCCCGTTAGGTTATTAGAGGTTCCCTATTAAAAGTTTAGTTAACTTTAAAACCGAAAAGGTATAAGTCAAGATGACATGAAATAAGTATTCACGCCACGAAACATCTACTTTCTTTCTTACTCAACGGTTAAACTTGGCCCAAAAACTTCGTAGTGAAATTGCGCCTCAGGTATATTAAGCATCATACATTGCTTTTTAATTGCCGACATAAAAGGATTGGGGCCACAACAGTAAACTTCCACATCAGATGATGGAATCCATCGCGACAAAACATTTTCTGTCAAATAACCTTGATGATCAGCACCTGAGTGATCGTCATATGAACAGTAATAATCTAATGCTTTGTTTTGAATCAATTGTTTAAACCATTCATTCATAATGTGATGATCTTTATTTTTAACTGCTTGAATAAACGTGACACCTGAACTTATTCCCTCCTTAAGAATATGTTGTAGCATACTGAGCAAAGGCGTAATACCTACGCCACCAGCAATAAATACTCGATGCTTATTTTGATTGGTTAATACAAAATCGCCAGTTGGAGGTTGAAGATACATCACATCCCCCACGACATAATTATGGAGTAGATTAGATACTATCCCCTTATGTTCAGGATCATTACTTTCTGCTTTTACCGTAATCCGATAATAATTTTCACCTGGCGCATTAGATAATGAATATTGTCTAATAGCATCATAATCATCAGCTACGTTAAGTAACTTAACTCCGACGTATTGTCCTGCTTGAAAGTTGACCAATTGACCATCTTCAGGAATTAAATAAAATGACTTAACGTCAACCGACTCCTGTACAATTTTACTGATTCTAAATGGCTTAAAACCTAACCAACCACCCTGCATTTCTGCATTGTAACGATAAATATCAGACTCTGTATCAACAAAAATTTGCGCTAATGCGCTATATGCCACTCCCCAAGAACGTAGAACTTCGTGATCTGGTGGCAAATTCAAGAAATCTTGAATTGCTTCCAATAAATATTTTCCAACTATTGGATAGTGTTCTGGTTGAACATTAAGACTAGCATGCTTATTCGCGATACGTTTAACCATTGGACCCAATGCTGCAAGTTGGTCAATTTTACTAGCATAATTGAATACTGCGTCTGCCAAAGCTCGTTGTTGCTCCCCTTTTGCTTGGTGAGCCATGTTGAATATGTTTTTCAACTCTGGATGAGCATCGAACATCTTCTTGTAAAAAATTGTAGTTATAGCTTGTCCGTGCTCCGCAAGTACTGGGACTGTAGCCTGTATAGTTTTCATGACATCAGATGAGATCATCTTAATTCTCCTTGCTAAAAGATTCATGTTACTTGAATCTTTTAGCAAGGTCAAGCATGATGTCGTTAAATATTTTGGTTAACAATGGTCGGACGCTGATAAACACTGATTCGGTTAGGTATCTGACCACGCTGTTTATAGGCTGAGCCGCGCTTTTGACGCAACTTTTAGCACGTCTTAGATAGGTATAGCCACTGCCGCCAATCAGTGGATCTTTGAGCAACCACTGGTAAATTGTCTCGGCGATCAAGCTAATTCGCCCATTACTCCGACACTTAAGAAAGCCGCTTATTTCTTCTGGACTCCAACCTTATGCCATTTGACGAACAATAAAGTTAAGCAATTTTTCTGAGAGCTTGGTAAATTTCTTGGCTGTCTTGCGGCGAACTTCGCTTTGTTGTTGCGCCACTTTGCCTTGTATTGACTGCTTGAGTTGGATTGGCGAAAGCGCTTGAGCTCACGTGACACGGTTAAAGGATGTACGCCCAGTATTTGGGCAACTTCCTTCTGTGTGGTGTCTTGTTGTGTAGCAAAAAGAGCTTCCATCTGGTATCGTTTCTCTGGTGTTAGTTGTTCGTACTTTTTTATGAGTGACTTATCATCAGGGTGTGGTAACCATCATGATAAGACAGCTAACACCCTATATTAAGCGATTGCACTTATTGTATGAATTCAGGGAATAAAAAATGCAACTTACAAAGCAAACAGATTTCACTTTCAGGACTTTGATATTTTTAGCATCGATGCCAGAGTCATCACCGGTTCAAATTCAGCAGATTGCTAAAAAGTATAATATTTCAAAAAGTCATGTTATGAAAATAGTGCAAAAACTGGTTCACCATGGCTATGTAACGGCCAAGCGTGGACACAATGGTGGTCTTTCATTAGGAAAACTACCAAATCAAATTTCATTAAAAGCGATAATTCAGCTAATGGAACAGACATTGGATCCAGTCAACTGTGCAGAGTCAGGCTGTATTTTGACAGGTAACTGCTTACTTAAATCACATCTCATCGAAGCACAAGAACGTTATCTAGCTTACTTAGAGCACATCTACTTATCGGATATTGTTACCCCCAGAACCAAAGATATTTTATTTACTCAAATTATAACTGATCTAGACACAACGAATACAGCAAAATGACTTGAATAAGGACAATTAACACTATGAATCTATTTATTAAAACGATATTCAACAGAATAGAAACACACAGCATTAAAGAAGCCATTTTGACCACATTAGGTGTTATGTTATCAATGGCTTTGCTAGCGGCACTGTCAAATTGGCTAAGCCCTGAAACGACTCCATTGTTTCTTATGGCTTCCTTGGCTGCTAGCATGTTAATTGTTTTTGCAACTCCACACGCACCCATGGCTCAGCCTTGGTCTGTATTTATGGGGCAAATTTTGTCAGCGATTGCAGGATTAGTAGCATGGCAATGGGTAAGTGTTCCATGGTTAGCAGCAACGCTAGCTGTAGGAGCAAGTTCGCTAGCTATGCTAATTTTAAGATGTCGCCATGCGCCTGGTGCAGCAACGGCTCTATTTATTGCATTAGGTGGGGCAACAGTCGATGCTTATGGATGGCATTTAATTAGTTATCACCTGCTACCGAGCCTTATCTTATTATTATTAACTGCGGCGCTATTTAATTATCCTTTCATCTGGAGACGTTATCCATTATTTTTGAAAAATCTATCGGAAAAACTTCCTGTTACATCACAGACAAATGCACAAGCATCGCAGACATGCGATTTACATCACGATGATTTAGTCTATGCCAGTGAGCACTTAAGTAGTTACTTTGAACTAAGTGAAGAAGAATTCATGCTTATTTATCGAATGGCTAGAGCACACCATGAATCAAGATCCGCCACTGAAATTAATTAAATTAAATGTCGGGACTCGACTGATTATCTAATTTTTTTGTAAACAATTCAGGATTGGTTTG
>CAZBQD010000018.1:0-35770 GCA_964493995.1 uncultured Francisella sp. | reverse complement strand
CTCCGTATGCGGGTTAGTTTAACTAATCCTTGTACGAAATAGTGTAGCCACTCCATTGCCCCCAGTTTTTTTATGTTGGTTACAACGAAAAGCCTTTCAAATCATCGGCATCAATTTTGGTTTCGACCGCACCCGTCAGGTAAGAAGACACTTCGACTTCTTGCGGCGCCACTTGCACATTATCGGTATTTAACCAAGCGTTCATCCAAGGCAAGGGGTTATTGTTACCACGATCAAAAATCTTATCGTAACCCAGCGCACGTAAACGCACGTTGGTGATGTACTCCACGTAGTCTTTCAAAATGTCGGCATTCAAGCCAATCATACTACCGCCAGAAAATAGGTACTCTGCCCATTCTTTTTCTTGTTGCGCCGCTTGACGGAAAATATCCACCACTAACGGTTCACATTCTTTGGCAATTTCTGCCATTTCGGTATCGTCTTTATTGTCACGCATCAGCGTCAACATTTGTTGTGTTCCAGATAAGTGCAAGGCTTCATCACGTGCAATCAGTTTAATGATTTTGGCATTGCCTTCCATCAATGCACGTTCGCCAAAGGCAAACGAGCAAGCGAAAGAAACATAGAAACGGATGGCTTCTAACACGTTCACAGCGGTGAGGGTCAGGTAAAGCTTTTTCTTTAACTCGCGCAGATTAACGGTGATGGTTTTGCCGTTAACGGTGTGCGTGCCTTCACCCAATAAGTTAAAGTACATGCTGTATTCGATGAAGTCATCGTAATGTTCGGTGACGCTAATGGCACGTTTGGTGATTTCTTCGTTGGTGACAATATCATCGAACACTTCAGCCGGATCATTGAAAATATTACGAATAATGTGCGTGTAAGAGCGTGAGTGAATGGTTTCCGAGAAGGCCCAGGTTTCAATCCAGGTTTCCAGTTCAGGAATAGACACCACCGGTAACAGCGCCACGTTAGGGCTACGACCTTGCACCGAATCGAGCAGGGTTTGGTATTTAAGATTGGAGACGAAAATATGCTGCTCATGCTTGGGCAGTTGGTTGAAGTCGATACGGTCTTTCGATAAGTCGATCTCTTCGGGACGCCAGAAAAAGGAGAGTTGCTTTTCAATCAGTTTTTCAAAGAAGGGATAGCGCTGCACATCATAACGCGCCACATTCACCGGTTCGCCAAGAAACATACATTGTTTGGTCGCATCGAACTGATGACGGTTAAAGGTTTCGTAACGCATGATAGAGTATTCCGTTTAGGTTAAATGATAACGATTGATTTTAACATGCTCGCCTGGCTTGGTAACGCTCGCAGATGAAAAATTTTGCCACATTAGTTGGACACTATTTCTTCGTGGATAATCAGCCAATCGCCTTGCTGTTGTTGCCACCAGAGGCGTTTGCGCTCGACTTCAATTTTGCTGCCGCGCTGGTAGCGTTGTTCAAATTCGGCGACCACCAATTCTGCTTTTGAGGGATAGCGTAGCAGTAATAACTGAGATAGCTGGATTTGATGGGGTTGATTGAGCGCAAACAGCTGTTGTTTTCGTGCCGTCCACTGACTTTTATTCTCGCCTTTTTGACTGCTAAAGTCAGGGGCATAAAATGCCAAATAGCGTGGAGCCTGTTGTTTTTCCCAGCTATCGCGCCAAGCTTCCATTTGCTGTTGCAGACGCTGAGTTAGACCCTCTTGCTGACCGGTTTGCCACTGCAAGGGGTGATCGGTAATGACGCGTGTGCCTTGCCAATCGATATTTTTGAGCAAATAAGTCATATCGTCATTACTGAAAACGACGCACCCATCCGATGCCAGCGGGGGGCGGCTGTATTGTTCGAGCGGCGTGCCATGGAGCCAAATGCCGTGTCCGGTGCGTTTATTGCGCGCATCCCAGCTGTTGGGATAATCTAACGGCAAAGCGCCTGCCCCATAAAAGCCAGATAACTTGTGTGCGGGGATGGGGGCAGTGAGTCGATAAATGCCCACAGGGGTGCGTTTATCGCCTTCTTTTTCCTTACCGCCGCCTTGGCTACCTTGGGTCATATAAAAACTACCAGCCAGTTGCAGCTGTTGCTGATGAACCTGAAACACATAAGCTCGCGAGGCGGTCAGATCAATGGTGATGAGATGCTTAAGCCAGGAAGGTAATGCACCGAGCACATAAGCGGGTTGTTGCTGTTGTGCGAGATGCGTACTGGCGTTTAAGCGCGCACGCGCCTCGGCTTGCAGTGAGCTCGATTTTTGGCTGTCGAGCTGACCACCGATGCTGGCAAGGGTCTGACTTTGTGCCAACAATAAATCGGCACGCATCATTTGAGCCAGTTGAAAGTGCGGGTAGCGTTGAAGGAGCTGATCGAGTGTTGCCAGCGCCGGTGTCAGTTGTTGAGCTTGAATCTGCTCGACCGCCTGCGCAAGCATCTGCTCAGCCTCTTGACTGGTGCTGTTAGCCGCCCAGCTCTGTTTGGCTGTGCTCAGGCACAGCAACAGCGCACTTAGCGCCCCGATTCGGACGTAATGAGCCATGCGTTATGAATCAGTTCGAGTTCTAAGCTTTTTTGGTCGCGTGCGCTCAAACTGTCTGAAGTGTAGCTTTGTATGAAGCTGACTTTCGCTAGGTTAGGTTTGATCAGCACAATTTTAACCTCGCTCAGTTCCACCTTGATGCGTTTGGGGGCAAGAATGCGCTCTTGGCGGTAATCCATCCAAGCTTTGCGGGTGGTGCTTTTGGGACTGTAATTGGGGGCATAGCTGGCAAAGTAACCTTTAACATCTTGTTTCGACCAAGCCTCACTCCAGTGTTTTAGTGCTTGATGAATGGATTTGCGTTGTGCCGCTTCTTTTTGCGCTGGTGTCAGTTCGTTGACCACAGGCGTAACCACCTTTGTCACGGCGGCATTGGCAGCTTCTGCGGCAGTTGAAGTGGGTTTGTCGATAAGCGGTGGTTTGTTTTCAGGTGCGCTAGCTGTGGTGTTGGGCGTTTCAAGCGCACGAGCTGGGGCTTTGTTGAGCTCGTTATTCGCTTTGGGGCTATCTAAAGGAACACTCACCGTCCGGTCGGCACTGGCGAGTTCGACGGTGACTGCTTTGGGTTTGTTCGGCTCTAACGCCAGTTGATACGACTGACTAGCGAATCCGGCGTACAAACGACGTAGATTGTCAAATACTACGCCGGCTTGGGGGTCATTGAGTAGGGCTTGTTCCAGCAAGTTCGTGGCTTGCGATGCCTGACCTGCCAAGGCAAGTTCTATCGCTTTTTGGTTGGCCGTGCTCAACTGAGTGGGCTGGCTGTGGGACGATGCCGGTTTGCTCAAGCTGGCTGGCGCTGGCTCGATGGCAATCGGATGTGCCTGTGGGGCATCACTGGCTTTGTTGCTGGGAGCCGATGCTACTGGGGATGAGGTTGTCGATTCTTTCGCTTGAGGTAAGCTGAGGAGTTGCTGAGTCGGGGTGTTGGTGTCAACGGCTGGATTGCTGCTGAGCGCTAACCAAGCGAACAGCATCAGCAGCGTTGCGGCCGAGACGACTTTGCGCTTGGCCACCAGTTGTTGTCCGACACGACTGAGCCGTTGTTTCAGACGCAATGAAACCTCAGGCGCATCCGACTCTGGTGCCGCTTTATTTAACGAGGTGAGGTGCTTAAAAATGGAAGGCATAGCATGTTCGACTAAACCAACCCACCATTATATGCTGTTTGCTGAGCAATTTTCAGCATATGATGATGAATTTGGTTTAGAGTTTACACGCTCCACTCGCGCAGCCATCGTCATCGTTGGTGCCGGCACCGTCACGCGTGTTATGGTAATAAAGCGTTTTAACGCCCATTTTGTAAGCGTAGAGCAAATCTTGTAATAAGGCTTTCATCGGTACTTTATCGCCTTCAAAGCGTGTCGGGTCGTAATTGGTGTTAGCGGAAATGGCTTGATCGACGAACTTCTGCATAATACCAATTAACTCAATGTAGCCGGTATTGTTGGGAATGTTCCAGAGGAGTTCGTAGTTTTTACCATAGTGCTTAAAGCCGGGCACCACCTGTTTCAAAATACCGTCTTTACTGGCTTTAACCGAAATCAGTCCGCGAGGTGGTTCAATACCGTTAGTTGAATTGGTAATTTGTGAAGAGGTCTCGCAGGGCATTAAAGCTGAAAGCGTTGAGTTGCGTAGACCGTATTTGAGAATATCGGCACGCAAGCCTTCCCAGTCGTAATGTAGCGGCTCTGGACAAATGTCATCGACTTCTTTTTTGTAGGTATCGATGGGCAGTATGCCTTTAGCGTATTTGGTTTCGTTAAACCATTCACAAGCACCTTGTTCTTTCGCTAAATTATTAGACGCTTTGAGCAAATAGTACTGAAAAGCTTCAAATAGGCGGTGCGTTAAGCGATTGGCGCTACCATTCGAGTAGTAAACGCCATTTTTAGCCAGGTAGTAGGCAAAGTTGGTGACACCAATACCGAGGGTGCGTCGTTTTTTACCATGTAAGGCGGCGTTGACCGGGTAGTCTTGATAATCGAGTAGGGCGTCGAGCGCGCGCACTTGGATGTCGGCCAGCTCTTCCAGTTCATCGAGTGATTCAAAGGCGCCTAGGTTAAAGGCTGCCAGCGTACAGAGCGCAATTTCACCGTTGGGGTCATCGACGTTATTCAGCGGCTTGGTGGGCAGCGTAATTTCCATACACAAATTAGACTGATGTACCGGAGCTACCGCGGGATCAAAAGCGCTGTGCGTATTGCTGTGATCGACGTTTTGAATGTAAATGCGTCCGGTTTGCGCGCGTTCTTGCATCAGCGTGCCAAACAACTCAATGGCTTTGATGGATTTTTTGCGAATGCCTTCTTGCGCTTCGTATTGTTGATACAAGCGTTCAAATTCAGCTTGGTCGGCAAAGAAGGCATCGTAAAGACCTGGTACATCAGCAGGGCTGAAAAGCGTAATATGGCCACCTTCAAGCAAGCGTTGGTACATGAGCTTATTCAGCTGTACACCATAGTCGAGGTGGCGCGCGCGATTTTCTTCTACACCACGGTTGTTTTTCAGCACCAAGAGGTTTTCGACTTCCAAATGCCATAAGGGGTAGAACAGCGTCGCTGCCCCACCGCGCACGCCGCCCTGTGAACAAGACTTAACCGCTGTTTGGAAGTATTTAATAAACGGAATGAGACCGGTATGGAAGGCTTCGCCGCCGCGAATGGTACTGCCCAAGGCACGAATACGACCAATATTGACGCCAATACCCGCCCGCTGAGAGACATACTTAACAATGGCGCTGGCGGTAGCATTAATCGAATCTAATGAATCGTCAGATTCAATGAGTACACATGAGCTAAATTGACGCGTTGGTGTGCGCACACCCGACATAATGGGCGTGGGTAAGCTCAGTTTGAACAGTGAACAGGCGTCGTAAAAGCGGCGAACGTAATCCAAGCGGGTTTCTTTAGGATAACGGGCAAACAGACAAGCGCCGATGAGCATATAAGCAAACTGTGGACTTTCGTAGATTTCGCCTGTGACTCGGTTTTGTACTAAATATTTTCCTTCCCATTGCTTAACGGCGGCATAAGCAAAGTTTAGATCGCGCCAGTGGTCAATGTAAGTATCTAAGGTTTCCAGCTCTTGTTTCGTGTAGTCGGTTAAGAGGGCGGGATCGTATTTGCCCATGCGCACCATTTTATTGACTTGCTCAAACAGGCTGGGAGGCGTGAAGCGTTGGTAGGCACGTTTGCGCAGGTGGAAAATCGATAAACGTGCCGCTAGATGTTGGTAATCTGGCGTCTCTTCGCTAATCAGGTCGGCGGCTGATTTAATAATCAGTTCATGAATGTCGCTGGTTTTGATGCCATCGTAAAATTGAATGTGGGCTTTCAGTTCCACTTGCGACACAGAAACATCTTCTAACCCCTCGGCAGCCCAGGTAATCACACGGTGAATTTTGTCTAAATCGATGGGTTCACGACGGCCGTTACGCTTGGTTGCTGTGAGAGTGGTCATACTTGGGTTCCTTTGGTCATTGTGTGCCAAACAGAGTTCTGCGTTAGCTAAATATGGTTATCTTTTGAGTTGAGATCACTATATATGGTGTTTTATTCTTTCATTCTACCAAAAAAAAATTATGATAACAGTCTTGATTTTTTCGTTTTTCTTCTCATGTTTGAACGGTTGGGGCTAAGCGCTGGATTTATGCGGCTTTGCTTGAAGTCGGCTTGGAAATAAATTTTTTCTTGGCGGGGTTTGTGTGGTTTTTTCTGTTAGAATTTGACTCATCATGACAATTATTTCTTCTCTCATCCATAAACTGGCAGCGCTTAAGTACAACTTATTGGCGCTGGGTTATGTGTCATTGCATTTTGTCTTCATTGCTTTATTGGGGCGATTGTTTGGTGCCAGCAGTGAAAGTGACGTTTATTTCCTCGCCTTAACCATTGTCGCTTATTTGGGGCATCTGGTGCAGGCGGTGTGGGAGGCTTGGACGCCTTGGTATGTCGAGCGCTTAAAACAAGATAGGCGCGAGGCAGATAAGCTCTATTCGTTATTAATGGTATGGATTAGTGCCGCTTCTTTGGCGATTATTGGCGTTTATGCCCTAGTGCGCAGCACTTGGCATCCTGAAGCGCAAGATGGCTTGTTTGAGTTTTTGGACATCTTCATAGCGTTTTTGCTCATTCAAAATCTCATTTTCATCAATCGTGAATACCTGACACTGCATGGTTACTACAGTATGTACTATGCCGTTGATATTTTGGCGTCGGTGTTAAAAATCATCGGCGTTTGGTGGATGTGGGATAGCCCCAATGTGCACGACTTGGCTTGGATTATGTTGGCGGCTTACGGCGTTGGTTTGCTGTGGCAGTGGTCGCTGATTTTAGGGAAGCTCAAAGCCAAGTTGTCTTGGGTGTGGCGCGTGCCCGATGATCGGTTAATTGTGTGGAACTCATCGAAAATGAAGTTGGGTTCGTTGGCCTATGATGCCAAGGAAATTCTGCTGGCGATGGTGCTAACGGCGGCAGGCCCCGGCATTTATTCTCTGTTCTCTTATGCCAGTAAGTTTGCGGCAGTGATTTTAGAGGTGGTGAATGCGCCGATTATGAGCGTGTTTAGTGCCAAACTCAGTCATGCCCATGAAGAACGTCGTTATTGTGATATTCCGCCTTTAGTGAAGTCGGCGTTGAGTCAAACGGTCAGTCTTTATGTATTGGCGAGTTTGTTTGTGTATTTTATGATGCCGCATATTATGCAGATCTTTTTTGGCGACAAATTCTCGCCAGATCAAGTGGATGAAATGCGCTGGATTTTCCTATTATTGTCCGGCTATACCATGACCATCGTTCTGGAGTCGCCTTTTGCTCGTGCGGTGAGCCTGTTCCGCTATTACACCTACGGTATGAATCTGAATTTTATGTTTGGTGCGATTATGTTGTCGGGCTATGGCATTTTGTGGCTATTAGGTCGTAGCGATGATTTCTTAATCTTTTTAGGGGTGTTGGTGTTGGCGCAGACCTCGAACTATCTGCTCTATTGGTTGAAGTATCACAAGCATCTTAAGCCACGCTTGGCTTCCAGTCATTGCAAGGATCATATCTAGTGAACGCTAAAAATATCGCTTTGTTTATTTTTAGAACCCCCAACCCTAGCTGTTTTTAGAGGTGTTCTCTCGTGTTTAGCGCTACTAAAGTCGGGATTATTACGCCCACTTACAATCGGGCTCATACCATTGTGCGTGCCGTTGAGTCGGTGCTGGCACAAACGCATAGCAATTGGGAGTTGATTATTCGCGATGATGGCAGTCGTGATAACACCGCTGAAGTCCTAGCGCCTTATTTAACCGATGCGCGCATTCGTTATTTGCCTCGATCAGAAAATAAGGGTGTGAACACCACGCGTAACGAAGCCATGGATGCGCTATCGGACGATGTTGAGGTGGTCACGTTTTTAGATAGTGACGATACCTTGGTGCCCGATGCTTTGGCGACGGCGCTATCGGTGATGGCGGCTGAACCAGACTATCACTGGTTTAATTTCCCAGCGAGGGATGAAGCGGGCGAGACGCGCACGCAGCTGTCATCGCCAGAGTTGATTGGTACGCCAGATGTGTTTATTCGCGGTACCGAGATAGGGGGCGAGTTTGTGCAGTTTTTACGTCGGGATGCCGCCAATCAGTTGCGTTTTGAGGATGGGTTGAATGGTTATGAAGGCATGGCTTGGATTCGTTTGGCACAGCAGTTCCCTTGTCGTTTTCGTCCGCAACCCTTGCGCGTCTATTGGCAAGATACCGAATCGCTAATTCGCGTCGGTACTAAGTCGCGTCGTTATTATGATAATCAAGCGCGCGGTATGCAGTTATGGATGGCCGAGTTTGGGCAGCGTTTGGCAGAACTCAACCCAGCCGGTGCGGCATTAAATTGGTATGTGTTAGGTCACGCTTATGCCATGCTGGGTGACTGTACTCAGGCGCGTGTGGCTACCCTAGCGGGATGGAAGTTGAACGGTCGAGATGTGCGTTTGTTACGCAATCTGGCTTCTTTGCTGCGTTGTGGGTTAGGCATAGGATTGGCGAAATGAGTGAAGCGCCTTTAATCTTGCTCATCAACTCCCTCGGTAATGGCGGCGCAGAACGGGTGGTGAGTATTTTACTAGACCGTTTGCGTCAACAAGGCAAGCCGGTTCAGCTAGTGTGTTTGGAACGTAATGATTTTTATGCCATTCCGCAAGGTATGCATGTGACCTATTTGTCTGATTTTAATGGACAAGAACCGGGTTGGAAAAAACTTCTTTATTTGCCCGTGTTTGCTTGGAAGCTGCGTCGTTTAATCAAGACGCAGTCGATTGATGTGGTGCAAAGTCATGTCTATCGTGCTAACTACGTCAATGGGTTGGCGCGCTTGCTGGGGGCAGGCCATCGGGCGCAAATGGTCAATGTCGGGCAGGTGAGCCTATATGAACAGGAAGGCTGGCTGGGTAAAGTGAATCTATGGCTGATTCGTTGGCTCTATCCGCGCGCTGAGTTGCTGATTTTGAAGTCGCACGGTATGAAAGCCGACTTGATGCGTTTAATGCCGCAATTAAAGGTGGCACAGACGGTGATTCACAATCCCTACGATGTGGAGAAGATTCAACAGCAAGCGCAGAGTGAGCCGATAAATTGGAAAAAATCAGCCGATAAGTTTACCCTCGTGTCCGTGGGTCGGTTGATTCCGTTAAAGCAATTAGATGATGTGATTACCGCTTTGGCCAAACTGCCCGAATCGGTTGAGTTGGTGTTGGTGGGTGAGGGTCCGCATAAAGACTTTCTCAAAGGGGTGGCGAAAGCACAAGGCGTGGATGAGCGCGTGGTGTTTGTTGGGCGTCAGGAAAATCCCTTCAGCTATGTCGCCCGTGCCGATGCCTTTGTTATGGCGTCGCGTTCGGAAGGTTTCCCGAATGTGTTGGCGGAGGCGCTGTTATGCGGTGTTCCCTGTATTGCTGCCGATTGCACCAGTGGACCACGTGAAATTCTCGCTCCGGATAGTGCGCAAGACAAGCAATTACAGCCTGGCGATGGGGTGGAGTGGGCGCAGTTTGGTGCCCTGGTAGCGGTGGGGGATGTGAATGCTTTCGTTCAAGCCATCGAGCACATCATGCACAACCCGCAACAAGCGCAAGCCTATGCGCAACTGGGACGGGTGCGTGGTCAGGATTTTAACAGCGAGGCGATAGTGCGCCAATATGCGCAGGTGGTGTGGCATGAATAACTGGTTGTTGGTGATGTTGGCGCTGACTTGCTTGTCGGGTTGTGCGGTGGTGTCGGTCGCCGGTACGGTGGTTTCCACTACGGTAGGGGTCGCGGTCGATGTGGTGGATGCGGTGACGCCGGATATTGTGGATTAATGATGAAAGCAGAAACCATCTTATTGGTGTGCAATACAGCTTGGGGTATTGCTAATTTCCGCGCCAATCTCATTCAGCATTGGGTGGCGCAAGGTAAACGGGTGGTCGCTATTGCTCCAGCAGATGCGGTTGCTGAGGCTAGGTTATCTGCTCTGGGGGCTGAGTTTGAGCCGCTAGCGCTCGATAATCGGGGCAGTAATCCCCTGCGCGAGCTGGCGGTGATCTGGCGCTTGCGACAACTTTATCGTCATTACCGTCCGCGTTTGGTGGTGCATTACACCATTAAACCGGTGATTTACGGTTCTTGGGCGGCTTGGTTGGCGGGTGTTCCCAGTCTGGCGGTGGTGACAGGGCAAGGCTTTGCTTTTCTCAATCCGGGTCTGAAAGCTTGGTTGGCGCGTAATTTGTATCGCGTATCCTTGCGTTTTGCCAAAGGAATTTGGTTCTTAAATCAAGATGATTACCGCTTATTTACGCAAACTGGGCTAGCACCGGCAAGCAAAAGCGCCATTTTACCGGGCGAAGGTGTCGATACGGAACGCTTCGCACCACAAGACAAGCGAAGCTCTGCGCCAGCACATCCGCATACTGATGGTCAGTTGCGTTTGCTGTTGGTGGCGCGTTTGTTGTTCGATAAAGGGATTGCGGAATACGCCGAAGCGGGTCGATTATTAAAAGAACTCCATCAGCAGCAACCCGATAAAGTGCCAGCGATTGAATTACAGCTGTTAGGGCCTTTTTATGCCCAGAACCCGCAAGCCATTTCGCCTGAGCAAATCGCGCACTGGCAAAGTGAAGGTTGGTTGCACTATTTAGGTGAAACGGCCGATGTCACGCCTTATGTCGCTGGCTGTGATGCCTTGGTGTTGCCCTCTTATGCCGAAGGCTTGCCCAGAACCGTGTTAGAGGCGATGAGTATGGCCAAACCCGTGATCGCCACCGATGTGGTGGGATGTCGGGATTTGGTGGTGCATGAAGTGACGGGTTTATTGTGTGAAGCCCGAAATGCGCACCGCTTGGCCGATGCGATTGAGCGATTCAGTCAGTTATCGCTAGCGCAACGCCAACAGATGGGCGAATCAGGTCGAGCGCGTGTGTTGGCGCATTTTGCCGATGCGCAAGTGTTGGCGACCTATGATGCTTTTTTGTTGACGCTTGACTAAATTTCTATGTCTGGTCTATTGCGTCCATTAACCATTGGTCGCTTTGTTTTGCCCAACAATCTGGTGTTAGCGCCGATGGCGGGGGTAACGGATTTACCTTGGCGTAATCTGTGCCGTGAATGGGGTGCTGGTTATGCGGTGGGTGAAATGTTGCATAGCCGAAGTGATTTGATGGGGCGCGATAAAAGTCAGTTTCGCGGCGTACAGCAACAGGAGCAGGCGCCGATTGCCATTCAGTTGTTAGGAAATAATCCACAGGACATGGCCGAGGCGGCTAAAGCACAAGTGGCAGCTGGTGCCGACATCATTGACATTAATATGGGCTGTCCCGCTAAAAAAGTGTGTGCGGTGGCGGCCGGTTCGGCACTGCTGGATAACGAGCGCTTGGTGGCGCAAATTTTGGCTGCGGTGGTGCAAGCCGTACCGACAACACCAGTGACATTAAAAATACGTACCGGTACGCATCGCGATAACAAAAACGCAAAGCAGATTGCGGTTATTGCAGAAGCTGAAGGAATTCAAATGCTTAGTGTTCATGGTCGTACCAGAGACGATAAGTTTTCCGGTTCGGCAGAATATGAAACCATCGCTGAGCTGGTGCAATCGGTTTCGATTCCGGTGCTGGCTAATGGCGATATTGATACGCCAGAAAAAGCGCAGCAGGTGTTGCAACATACGCAGGCAGCGGGTGTCATGGTGGGTCGAGCGGCCAATGGACGTCCTTGGTGGTTTGGGCAAGCGGCGCATTATTTGAGCACCGGTGAAAGCTTAGCAGAACCCAGTAAACAAGTTATCCACGAAGTTATCCACAGGCATGTGTGTGAGCTGCACCAGTTTTACGGAGAGTTTATCGGTGTGCGTATGGCGCGTAAGCATTTGGCTTGGTATACACCTTATTTGGGTTTGAATGAAGCCGCACGCCGAAGTTTGATGGTGGCTGAAACGCCAGCAGAGCAACTCACTATCTTGTCAGCGGCTAGACTAGCACCGCATGAGAATAAGGTAGGGAAGGAGGACAGATGATCGGCTCAAGGCTAACACACCCGATTTGGTCTTACAGTTTAGTGCTATTGCAGTTCAGCAGTATTGCTATGATTTTAACTTCGGGTGCTTGGTGGGAAAATCACTGGCTCAGTTGGTCAGCGCAGCTGATGGGGGTGTTATTGGGTTTGTGGGCGGTTCATACCATGCACTGGGGGCGTTTTAATATTGTTCCTGATCCGAAAGAGGATAGTCAACTCGTGGAAGTCGGACCTTACCGTTGGATTCGACATCCTATGTATGCGTCTATTTTGTGGTTGCTGTTTCCGATGCTGATCGCAGACGGCGATTTATGGCGCTGGGGCTGGTTTGTGTTGTTAGTCTTGACGCTATTGGTTAAGTTGCATTACGAAGAGTTTTTGCTGAAGCAGCTCTTTAGTGCTTATGCAGCCTATCAACAGCGCTCGTACAAGCTCTTGCCTTGGGTTTACTGATGGCACACTTATCTCCGGCCAGAATTGCTGTGTTAGTGGCGTTGCTATCCATGTTGGCGCCCTTCACCCTAGACACTTATTTGCCTTCTTTTCCCGATATTCAACGCGATTTGGCCGCCACCGATGCGCAAATGCAGCACACGCTCAGTTACTACCTGGTGGCTTTTGGCGTCATGATGCTGATTTATGGTCCTTTGTCGGATGCTTTGGGGCGAAAGCGTGTGGTGTTGTTTGCGTTAGTCGGTTATGCCTTGGCGTCGGCAGCCTGTGCCTTGGCAGACAGTATCGATACCTTGTTGTGGATGCGTGCGGCTCAGGGTATGGCGGCAGGAGCGGGCATGGTGATTGGTCGAGCCGTGGTGCGTGACTTGTTCGCTGGAGCCGATGCGCAACAGGTGATGGCAAGGGTGATGTTGGTCTTTGCGGTGGCGCCGGCGCTGGCGCCGATTGTGGGCGGTTGGTTGGACGCTTGGGCGGGTTGGCGAGCGGTGTTTTGGTTTTTATCGGCGTTGGGGCTAGTATTAACACTTTGTGTTGCTCTTTGGTTGCCGGAGAGTTTGAGTAAAGCCCATCGTCAGTCATTACATCTAGGGGATACCCTCATCGCTTATGGTCGCATGTTATCGCATCGTCAGTTTTTGCCCTTGGCGCTGTTGTTTGGCGTCAATTTTGGTGGCTTGTTTTTGTACATTGCCGCAGCGCCGCACCTGATTTACGATTTGCTGGGTTACGGCGTGACGGATTTTTGGATACTCTTTATTCCCGCTGTGATGGGTATTATGCTGGGCAGTCAATGGTCTGGCTGGGTAGCGCATCGCTGGTCGGCACACCGGAGTATTTGGGTGGCAATAGGGCTGACCAGTCTAGCCACCTTGCTCAATCTATTACAGGCCAGTTTCTTGCCGGTTCACCCCATCTCAGCCATTGCTCCCGTGGCGCTTTATGCCATGGGTATGGCTTTGGCCATGACGCCCATCAGCTTATTGGCGATGGATTTGTTTCCGCTGCGTAAGGGCATGGCTTCTGCATTACAAGGTTTTGCGCAAACCACCAGTAACGCTTTCATTGCCGCCTTTTTGGTTAGCTTGTTGTTCGGTTCCTTGCTCAGCTTGGCAGGGGGCATGGCGCTGGTATTACTGCTCAGTTGGGGATTTTGGGGATTTTATTTGTGGCAATACCGAGCGGCTAAAGACGGCAAGCATCACCCTGGTTAAGTGCGTAGTTGCCCGTTGACTAATTGCCAGTGACGAAGGTTGGGCGCAAAGAGTGGATGACGATGGGTCGCTGTCAGTAGCGTTTGTGCGCCCAACTGGGGTAGCAGTGTTAACACACGTTCTTGATGCTGTTGATCCAGTTCGGCGGCCAGATCGTCGAGCAATAAAATGGGCGTTTCGGCTAACGCCTGACGCAAATGCTGACTTTGTGCCAACAGCAAGCTCAACGCCAGTAATTTCTGTTGACCACGAGATAAGACGCTCAAGGCATCGCGTTCGTGCAAGCGCAACTTCAAATCGGCACGATGCGGGCCAGCCTGAGTGTAACCCAGTTGACGGTCGTGCGCCAGTTGCGTTTGCCACAGGCTGAGCAGGTCTTGTTCACTATCCCAACCGCCATGATAGTCGAGCTGAATCTGCCCTAGGCTATCGCTGACAGAGGTCATGATCGGTTGTGCCGTCTGCGCTAAGGCGGCCACATACTGGGTACGTGTTTGGTGTACCTGCATGGCGGCTTCTAATAAGGGCTTATGCCATAGGCTAATTTCAGCATTAGGACGTTGCTGACGTAGGGCTTGGTTGCGTTGTTTTAAGGCGTGTTGATAGTGACGCCAAGCGTTGAGAAAACGAGGTTCGTGATAAAAAGCCCCCCAATCCATAAAACGGCGACGTTCATTCGGCCCTTGGGTGAGTAAATCTTGGCTTTCCGGTGAAAATACTTGTACCGGCAGTTGTTGCGCCAACATGGCCTGATTAGGGGCGCTTTCACCATTCAGTCTGAGGGTGGTTTGTTGTTTTTCGCGTTGCCAGCCCAGCTTTTGTTGGCCAAGGCGATTGTCGATTTCAGCATAAAGCGTCAGTTGAGGGGCTTGCCATTGTTGGCAGCGTTGTAAGCGGTTTTCACGAAAGGATCGACCGGAGGAGAGCAGGGCAATGCCTTCTAACAGAGCTGTTTTGCCCGAACCGTTATCGCCGGTAATTAGCAGGGTGTCTCCCTCGAGCAGGCAGTCTAAAGGCGCCAGATTGCGCAGCCCGTTGAAAACGAGCCGCTGAAGTCGTGCCATGCGTCAGACTAGAGACGCATCGGCATAATGACTTGGCTGACTTGGATACTGTCGTTTTCGATACCATAGGCCGCCAAGCAAGCCGAAGCGCCATCCCGCAAGGCCAGGAAGGCATTTTCATGCGGAATGGCACTGAGCGCTTCTTGCAAATAACGCAGGTTATAACCGGTCACAAACGCATCACCGTTAAAGTTAGCCTCGATGAACTCGTCCGCTTCGTCTTGCTCTGGGTTGTTGGTGGTCAACTCGATGCTATCGCTCGACACGCTCATGCGCACACCACGCAGTTTGTCGTTGGCTAAAATCGACACACGCGATAGCGCTGTCAGCAGTTCGTTTTTATCTACCGCTAACATATAAGGAACGTTAACTGGAATCACACGCTGATATTCGGGGAATTTGCCTTCAATCAGCTTCACTTTCATGCTCAGGTTGTCTAGGTTCAGTGTGAGGTAGTTTTTCGCTAAGCCGAGCGTCACATCACCAGCGTCATTCAGTGCTTTCAGTAATTCATTAACGGTACGACGTGGCACAATCAGTTGCGTTTTTTCGCTTTGTGCTTGCGCTAGGGTGGTACTGGCTTTCGCTAAACGGTGACCATCGGTTGCTACCAGTGTCAGTTGGTCGCCATCCATTTCGACCAGCATACCGTTGAGGTAATAGCGCACGTCTTGTTGCGCCATGGCAAATTCAACTTGCTTCATCATTTTGGCCAATACCGACTGAGCAATCACCGCTGTGGTTTCTTGCGCACTGACATCGATGAGCGGGAAATCGGCCGCATCTAATGCTGACAACTTGTAGCGACTGCGTCCCACTTTCATTACCGCTTGATGCGCTTCGATGTCGAATTGCAAACGCGTGCCGTCGGCTAGGGTAGCAATTAGGTCGTAAATTTTACGCGCCGGCAAGGTCACAGACCCATCTTGCGAAGCCTGAACCACGTCTTGCAGTTGAATGGTCACTTCCATTTCGATGTTGGTGGCGGTTAGCGCCAGGTTGCTGCCTTGAATAACAAACAGAATATTCGACAAGATGGGCTGGGTATTTTTGCGCTCGACCACACCAATAATGGACTTTAGGGCGTTAAAAAGAGGGGTACGGTCTATGGTAAAGTTCATGGTCATTTCCCGAAGCCTTATCAGCAAGTTGAATTAAATGTAATTTTAACAAAATATTGTGCGTTAAGTACGAAGAATGCGCAATAAGGTGGCAACTTCTTCATCTAATTGTCGATCCGACTCGCGTAATTTAACCACTTGCCGGCAAGCGTGCAATACCGTGGTATGGTCGCGTTTGTAAGCGACGCCAATTTCGGGTAAAGAATGGTTGGTCAGTTCTTTCGAAATGAACATGGCAATTTGGCGCGGACGAGCAAGGTTGCGGGTGCGCTTGTCGGAAGTGAGGTCACTCACACGCAGTTTGTAAAAGTCGGCGACGGTTTTTTGGATGTTGTCGAGCGTGACCATGCGTTCTTGCGCGGCAAAGAGGTCGCGTAGGGCTTCTTTGGCCGTATCGACGGTTAAGGGACGATGCGTTAACTGCGTAAAGGCAATAACGCGATTGAGAGCACCTTCGAGTTCGCGTACATTAGAATGCAGGCGCTTCGCAATGAGGAAAGCGACATCATTGGGTAAACTCACCTGCAGAGCGGCGGCTTTTTTCTGCAAAATGGCAACGCGCATTTCGAATTCAGGCGGTTCAACGGCAATGGTCAGCCCCCAGCCAAAACGTGATTTTAAGCGCTCTTCAAGACCGGTGATTTCTTTGGGGAATTTGTCGGAAGTTAGCACCACTTGTTTATTGCCTTCGAGCAAGGCGTTAAAGGTGTGGAAAAATTCTTCTTGTGTTCCCGTTTTATCAGCAAAGAATTGAATATCGTCAATCAGTAGCGCATCAAGTGAGCGATAAAACCCTTTGAATTCTTCAATTTTTTGATGACGAATGGCCGTTACCATGTCTTGTACAAAGCGTTCGGAAGACAAGTAAACCACTTTGGCGTCGGGGTTGTTGGCTAAAATGTGGTTGCCGATGGCGTGCATTAAGTGAGTTTTACCCAAGCCGACACCGCCATAAATAAATAGCGGGTTGTAAGCACCACCCGGATTGCTGGCGACTTGATGTGCCGCGGCATTGGCTAACTGGTTGGCTTTGCCCTGTACGAAACCATCGAAGGTGTAAATCCGATTGAGGCCGCTGTTGATTTGTGCGTGTTGTTTGCTTGTTTTACCTTGACTGCTGGCTTTCTGTTCCGCTGCCTTAGCCACCATAACCGGAGTGGGCTTGGGGTCATGATTGACCGCCATGGCGCTACTGAATTGCCCTTCGTCGATGGTGAGTTGCCAGTCTGGATGGGCTTTGTGGCGCACACGTATAAAGGCGTCTTGAATGTGTTCCCACAGCTTTTCTCTCACCCATTCAAAAATCAATGAATTGGGGGCGAGCAATTGCAAAGTCTGATGCTCTTGGTGTTCAACCGCTTGTAACGGGCTAATCCAGGTATTGAACTGCTGTGGAGATAGTCTGTATTCCAGTTCTTGTAAACAATCTGACCAAAGGCTGCTCAAAATAGGCTTCTCTCAACGGGTTAACAGACAGCGCTAGGTGTCTAAAAAGGTAAATGGGTCTGCTATTCTAGCTGCTAGTCGGGTCTGAAAACAAGGACAAAACGGGTGTTGATTTGCGCTGGTATGGCGGCGCTTTTCAGAACCACCATAGGTTGTGGATAAGTCGAGCAACAGGCGGTGTGAATCCAAAGTGAAGCGGGTTATTCAGACCTTTATTGACAAGCTGAAGTCTAAGCTAACGCGATCGTCACACTGCTAAAAGCCAAATTTCACAATCATCATCACGCCGAGCAACATAAGTAGTAAGGAGAAGCCACGTTTGAGTTGCTTAGTCGGTAGACGATGCACCAACATGGCGCCCAAGGGGGCGGTGACGAGACTGGTGCTGACCAATGCCAGTACCACTGTCCATTGAATCAGTTCACTGGTGAGATGGGTGAGCGTGCCTGCGCTAGCGATAATGACGCCGAGCACACTGGAAGTGGCAATGGCGGTTGCCAAAGGCAGGCTATGCCAAACCATCCACGGGGTGTTGAGCGTGCCGCCGCCAATACCCAATAAAGCGGACAGAGCGCCAGAAACGCTACCGAAAATATGACCATGCAGAGCCGATGGTTGCGGTTTGGCTTGCTGTGGTGGTTTGCCGTAAAACATATAGGCGGCAATGAGGATTTCAAACACGCCGAAGGCTAAGCCCAATAGGTTGGTTGGTAGCGAGCTGGTGAGGAGTGCGCCAATAACAGCGCCAATCGCTAGAGAGGGAGCAAGACGCTTGACGTAAAACCAGTCAACCTTTTGTTGTTTAATTTGCGTGATGGCGGCAGAAAGTCCAGTTACCACAATGGTGGACAAAGCGATGGCAATCGCGCTGGCCAGAGCGGTTTGTTCGTCGGCTAGGGCCAGTAGGGGTAAGAGGATAGACAAGGCAGGCACGAGAATCAGTCCACCGCCGATGCCAAATAATCCGGCGAGTAAGCCGACACAAGCGCCCAGTACGAGTAAAATCAGCCATTCCATGCGCTTTTCCCTTATTAATGCTTGCGTTATTACAGCGAACATAATAGAATGTTCTGTTTTGAATTTCCAGTAATTTTTTAGGAGTAGGCCATGAAGCGTACATTCCAACCTAGCGTGTTGAAGCGCGCTCGTAACCACGGTTTCCGTGCTCGTATGGCAACTAAGGGCGGTCGCAAAGTTTTAGCTAATCGTCGTGCGCAAGGTCGCAAGCGTTTAACGACTGTTTGATAGGCTGGCATTTTTGCTATGCAGCCGTCGGAGTCACTCGGTCGGCTACAGTCTGCACGAGATAAGCCCTATGGGTTTTCTCGTGATAAGCGCTTATTAACGGGCAAAGACTATAAACAAGTTTTTGACCATGCTAAGCGTATTGGTAATCCGCATTGGACCGTTTACGGTTGGCGACATCAACAGCCACAAGCTCAGTTGGGGTTGGCGATTGCGAAAAAAACCTTGCGTCGTGCTCACGAACGCAATCGACTCAAACGCCTTGCGCGTGAAACTTTCCGACAAATGCATGGGCAATTATCAGGTGTGAGTCTGATCGTGATGGCGGGTAAAGCCGCTGAAACGGCGGATAATGCCACGCTCGTTGCGCAATTGACCAAACTACTGAATTATTTTTTGCCTAAGCCTCAGTCACAACCGACATCCTCATCAACACAGACTCCAACCTTAACCGTCACAGAGAATTCTTCGCACAGGACAGCATCATGACCAATTTTCGCGCCCTTTGGTGGATAGCCCTTATTTTCACGCTGTTTATGCTCTACACCGAGTGGACTCATTTTCTTGCTCAGAAACAGCAGCCGGTCGCAGCGGTTGCCAGCCAGTCGCAAGCAGCAGCGCAGGTTGCGGGTGATGTGCCGCAAGCTCCTGTTTCTTTAACCGCTTCGGCGGGTGATGTGCCCACAACCGCGGTAACTCAGCCGACTGTGCAGCGCGTGACCGTGACCACTGACGTGTTCAATGTGCAGTTAGACACTAAGGGTGGTGATTTACGTTTTGCCAGCTTGTCGGCTTATCCGGTTTCTCGTGACGACGATGCGCCCTTTACGCTGATGTCGGACAAATCACCTTATCTGTTTTTAGCGCAAACCGGTTTTTCGGCACAAGGCGGAGCGGTAGCGCCCAATCACCATGAAGTGTTCAGTGTTGCCAAAACTGAGTTTACCTTGGCTGAGGGTGCAGATGAGTTGCGCGTGCCCATGACCTGGGAAAAAGATGGCGTTAAGGTGGTTAAAACCTACGTTTTCAAGCGTGGCAGTTATACCGTTGGCGTGGAATATGCGGTAACCAATGCCACTGAGCAGGTATGGCAGGCAGCGCCTTACTATCAGTTAGTGCGCAATACCTACGACCCCACATCGAGTTTTTGGTTGCCAACTTATACCGGCGGGGCGGTTTACGATCCGGTCAATAAGTTCGATAAAATCGATTTTGATGACATGAAAAAGCAAGCCGTGAGCAAGGATGCTGCAGGCGGTTGGTTGACCATGATGCAACATTATTTCTTGGCGGCTTTTGTTCCTAGCACGCAAGACAATATGCATTATTACTCGAAAGTGCTGGAAAGTGAGCGCTACGCGTTAGGCATGATGGCGCCCGCCATGACTGTCGCCGCCGGTGCCAGTGCCACCAGTATGGTGCAGTTGTATGCTGGTCCTAAACTGCAAGGTGACTTAGAAGCCCTAGCACCAGGATTAGAATTAACGGTCGATTATGGCGTGCTCGCCTTTATGGCACAACCGATGTTCTGGTTATTGGAGCATTTAAGCAGTTGGGTTGAACCTTTATCTGGTCTGTGGAGCTGGGGCTGGGCGATTATTTTGCTCACCATCTTGTTGAAGGCGGTGTTCTATAAGTTGTCGGAAGCCGGTTATAAATCGATGGCGAATTTGCGTAAGCTAGCGCCACGCTTACAACACTTAAAAGACAACTACGGTCATGACAAGATGATGTTCCAACAGAAAATGATGGAACTGTACAAGACCGAGAAAATCAACCCGCTGGGTGGGTGTTTGCCGATTCTCATTCAAATTCCGGTGTTCTTGGCGCTCTACTGGGTGTTGTTGGAAGCGGTTGAATTGCGCATGACGCCCTTTATGTGGTTGGATGACTTATCGCAGTATGATCCCTTCTTCATTCTGCCAATTCTGATGGGTTTGACCATGGTTATTCAACAAAAGTTGAATCCACCACCGACGGATCCGATGCAAGAAAAAGTGATGAAGTTTTTGCCTTATATCTTCACCGTCACCTTCTTGTTTATGCCCTCGGGTTTGGTGCTTTACTGGGTCGTGAACAACGGTTTGTCGATTTTGCAACAATGGCATATTACGCGTAAAATCGAAGCCATGGATAAGCCAGAGGCGCATCACAAGGCTTAACGCTTGAGTGAACAGAGAAAATAGCGGCGCATAGCCGCTATTTTTTTAAGCTGCCTGAGCGCAGCAACGAATAAAAAGGATAACCATTTATGGCAGAAACCATTGTCGCTGTTGCCACACCACCCGGTCGAGGGGGGGTGGGTATTGTGCGTGTGTCGGGTGATGGGGTAGCGAGCATTGCGCAAGCGATACTGGGTTTTATGCCCAAACCCCGTTATGCCCATCACACGCCTTTTTTAGCGGCAGATGGTCAGCCCTTAGATGTGGGTATTGCCTTATTTTTCCCCAATCCGCATTCGTTTACTGGTGAAGATGTGTTGGAATTGCAGGGTCATGGTGGGCCTGTGGTGATGCAATGGCTACTGAGTCGTGTGTGCGAGCTGGGTGCGCGTCTAGCCAGACCGGGTGAGTTTTCCGAACGGGCGTTTTTGAACGATAAATTGGATTTAGCGCAAGCCGAGGCGATTGCCGATTTAATCGCCGCCAGTTCCGATATTGCCGCTAAAAGCGCCTTGTCATCCTTGTCGGGACATTTTTCGCAAGAAGTGCATGGGCTGGTTGAGTCGGTTATTCAGTTGCGGCTCTATGTGGAAGCAGCGATTGATTTTCCTGAAGAGGAAATCGACTTTCTCGGCGATGGTGTGGTTTTGTCGCGTTTGGTGGGCATTCAGGCCGAACTAGCCAGTTTGAGTGCAAAAGCGCAGCAGGGAGCACGATTGCGAGATGGCATTAGTTTGGTCATTGCGGGACAACCCAATGCGGGTAAGTCGAGTTTGTTGAATGCGCTGACACGACAAGAAACAGCGATTGTCACTGATATTGCCGGTACGACACGTGATGTGTTGCGCGAAGAAATCGTTATTCATGGACTGCCGATTCAAATTGTCGATACCGCCGGTTTGCGCGATACGGATGATCCCGTTGAGCGCATTGGTATTGAGCGGGCATGGCAAGCCATTGCGCAAGCTGATTATGCCCTTTATTTGATTGATAGTCGTACCGGATGGACTGCCGCTGATACCGAATTACGTGCCAAGTTGCCGGCGCAATTGCCCGTGACCTTGGTGTGGAATAAACAAGATGCGGTGGGCGGACGTGCGGATGTGCGTCAGGATGAAGATGGCGAAACTTCGGTTTATTTGTCGGTGAAAACGGGTGAGGGCTTGGATGCCTTGCGCGATCATTTGCTGGACGTTTTGGGTATGCACAATTTAGGCGAAGGCGTGATTTTAGCCAGAGCGCGTCATTTAGATGCCTTGGCACGGGCGAAGAGCGCCTTGAATAGCGGTTATGTGCAGTTGACGCAAGCCAATGCTGGCGAGCTGTTAGCCGAGGAACTGCGGGTGGTGCAAGAGGCGTTAGGTGAAATCACCGGCGCTTTCCGTGCTGATGATTTGCTGGGGCGCATTTTTGGTGAGTTTTGTATTGGTAAATAGCCGATAAGGGTCACAAACGCATCATTGCCGATTCTTGTCAGTCGAAAGACTCTGGGCTGTGGTAAAATTAAGTCAATTTTTCATTTCATTTGAATGCACGCTATGTCTGTTTATACTCGGGTCACAGAAGCGCAGTTGCGCGATTATTTAACGCAGTTCGATGCGGGTGAGTTGGTTGCTTTTGAGGGCATTAGTGCCGGTATTGAGAACACCAATTACTTCGTTGATACCACCTGTGGTCGCTATGTGCTGACCCTGTTTGAACAACACTCGATTGAAACGCTCGGTTACTTCTTGAAGTTGATGGCTTGGCTGTCGGAAGCTGGCGTGCCGACGGCTCACCCTTTAGCGGGTAAAGATGGCCACTATTTACGCTTGCTCTGTGATAAGCCCGCTTCGCTCGTACAAAGACTACGCGGTAAGTCGGTGGAAGTGGCGACGGTCGAACACTGTGCGGTGATGGGGCAAGCCTTGGCACAATTTCATTTGGGTGGACGGGGTTTTGCGCAGCAACGCGCTAATGATCGTGATTTGGACTGGATGCAGGCGATGCGGGTTAAGGTAGCGTCGCTGGCAGATGCCGATACGCTCGCTTTGGTCGATGCTGAGTTAAGCGCACAACATAGCCTGTCACTCGACGCCCTGCCTAAAGGGGTCATTCATGCCGATTTGTTCTTGGATAACGCGCTGTTCGATGGTGAGTTGTTAACGGGTATCATTGATTTGTACTACGCTTGTGATGGCGCTTGGCTCTATGATGTGGCGGTGACCATGAATGATTGGTGTCGTCGCGACGATCATCGCTTAGATAATGAGCGTGTTATCGCGTTTTTGTCTGGCTACGCCCGTCAACGTCCTTGGACAGAAGCCGAGCGTGAAGCTTGGCCGATGATGGCTCGTCGTGCTGCCTTGCGTTTCTTCTTATCTCGTTTACACGATCAGTTAATTCCTAGAGAAGGCGAGTTGACGCAAACGAAAGATCCGACCGTTTTCCGTCAGTTGTTGTTGCAGTTGCAACAACAGTGTCCCGAGTTAGTCGGATAATGGAAAATTTTAAAAACCACGCTTCGCTTGTTTTTAAGACTTTCCAAGTTTTGTTTTTGGCTGAAGGAAGGGGAATGGTTAGAAGGCTATCTGTTAGGTTTGGCAACCCCTTCCTTCAGACTTCCAACCCATTGTGCTTTTTAGTGGTGCACTAATGCTATTATCAATTGCTCAAGCGGCCGAAGCGCTTCGTGCTGGGGCGGTGATTGCTTATCCTACTGAAGCGGTTTATGGCTTGGGTTGTGATCCGATGAACGAAGCGGCTGTGGCGCGCATCTGGCAGTTGAAACAACGTCCGGCAGCGATGGGTCTAATCCTCATCGCCAGTGACTGGCAACAGCTAGCCCCTTATGCTGCCGAACTGAGCGAGGAGCAGCATCAGCGGTTATTAGCGACCTGGCCGGGCCCGCATACCTGGATTGTCCCCGCTAACGCCAGCACGCCCGTTTGGTTAACCGGTGGTCGCGATTCGATTGCGGTGCGCATTACCGATCACGCCCCCAGTCGTGCTTTATGCGATGCCTTTGCGGGTGCGCTGGTATCGACCAGTGCGAATTTACACGGTCAGCCTCCCTTGCGTGATGCCTTAGCGGCGCAACAAAGCTTTCAAGCGGAAGGGTTTGCCGGCGTCATGCAAGGTGAATTGGGTGGCTACCCTCAGCCGACGTCGATTCGGGATTTGCGTAGCGGTGAGTGGGTGCGTCGATGATTAAACCACTCAGTGAAGCCGAATTAGAGTGGTTAGCGGAAACCATGGGGCAAATTCAGCTGAATACCGAAGAGGGTATGTCGCTGTCGATGGCTGATGGGTTTTTCACCGCTTTGGCTTTAGCACCGACCGAAGTCTGCTCTACCGAGTGGTTAAGCTGGGTATTGGCGGAAGAATGTGACTTAGACAATTCGCAAACGGAACAGCGTTTGTTATCTTTATTAATGCGCCATTTTAATCGAGTGCAGTATGTGATGCGTCAGCAACAACCACCCGAATTTGAACCCGTTTTTCTCTATCAGGTCGATAATGAAAAGCCTTGGGTGGCTGATTGGTGTCATGGTTTTATTGCTGGTGTGAACATCGCCCAAGAGTCATGGCAGTTGGCGATGCCTCGTGAAGAGGATGCGTTAACGCTGGAGTTATTGGTAGGTATGTCTACCTTGCTACCGCCCGATGTCGATGCCAGTTTTTATGCCGTGGTCGATGCGGAAGACGACGATGAAGCGGCGCAAATGGCGCGCCAAATGCGTGCTGCTGCTTTTGATGCTCTAGATGCCTATCGCCTTAAATTCGACCCTAATGCGCAATGGGAACAGTTGTTGGAAGTGTGTGTCATGAGTTTGCGCGATCAACTGTTGCATCCCGAAACGGTGGCCGATCTTTGTCCTTGTGGCAGTGGCAAGGCCTTCACCGATTGCTGCGGTGGCAGTCATCGACAATTACATTAAAAACCGATAAGGTACAGTTCATGTCACAAAAACAACCGACCCCGAAAACCTTCATTAAGCCCAAGGCGGCTAAGGTGGCGGTGAATCCGTTAACCGATGCCGAGTTAGAGCAGTTGGATGCCGCTCTAGATCAACTACTGGCTTCCCTTCCTGACGGTGACAACGAAACCCGCTTACCCTTATCGCTCGATGCTGTTGATGGGCTATTTGCCGCTTTGGCACTCAGTCCTAAATCGACAGCGATTGGTGAGTGGATGCCGATGGTCATGGGCGATGCGCAGTTTTCGAGTAAAGAACAAACGCAAGCGGTGCGCAATCTGTTGATTCGTCACTACAATAGTGTGGTGCATAGCCTCCGTAAAGCGGATATTGAAGATTTTCAGCCTTTAGTTTCTTACAACGATGAAGATGCCCCGGTTGTCGCTGCTTGGTGCGCTGGTTTCGTGTTGGGTTTTGAACGTCAGGAAGAAGGCTGGGGCAGTCGCATGGACGATGGCGCTTGGGCAGAAATGCACGTGCTCTATGCGTTGAAAGACAGTGATGAACAGGGTGAGCTGTGTTTAGCAGACGATGCGGATGAAGGCGAGCATGAGCTGTTTGAACGTCGCGCTGAATTAGTCGAGTTAATGCGTGCCGAAGTCAGTGAGCTATTGGAAGAACCCGCGGATAATCTGGCCTTAATTCACTTTGCCGTTAATGGACTGCAAGGGACCTTGTTGTCGGAAAAGTCGAGCGTTAAACAATCCAATCAATCAACGAGAGCCGTGCATTAAATGGAATGGGATATTGTTTTATTATTAAAAGCAGCGCTACTCGGTATTATCGAAGGCTTAACCGAGTTTTTGCCCATTTCCAGCACTGGTCACCTCATTATCATCGGCGATATGCTCGACTTTAATGACGAGAAAGGCAAGGTGTTTGAAATTGCCATTCAGCTGGCAGCGGTATTGGCCGTTATGTGGGCTTATCGTCAAAAAGTCACCGATGTCACCGCGGGGTTAGTCAGGCGCGAGTCGGCGGCTTGGCGATTCACCACCAATTTAATGATTGCGTTTATGCCGGCGGCTGTGTTGGGTTTGATTTTTCACAGTGCCATTAAAGAATACTTGTGGAGTCCCATCAACGTCGCTATTGCCTTAATTGTCGGTGGTATTATTATTCTACTGGTAGAAAAACGCATGACGAAAGTGCCGCCACGCATTCAAACGGTTGATGATATGACGTGGAAAGATGCGTTAAAAGTGGGTACGGCTCAGTCGTTTGCCTTGATTCCGGGTACCTCGCGTTCGGGGGCGACCATTATGGGTGGCATGATTTTTGGGCTATCACGCACTGCGGCGACAGAGTTTTCCTTTTTCCTCGCTATCCCGACGATGATGGCGGCAACCACTTACGATGTTTATAAAAATTGGCATCTATTTAGCCTAGCCGATTTGCCGATGTTTGCGCTTGGCTTTATCATGTCGTTTATTGCCGCTATGATTGCCGTTAAAGCCCTGTTGCGTTATGTGGCGAGTCACACCTTTGTGCCTTTTGCTTGGTATCGCATTGTGTTTGGGTGTTTTGTGCTGTGGTATTTTTTATAAAAGGAGCCTGTTATGAAAAACGTATTATTGGTTATGATGTTGGCTGGTTTGGTTTCGGGTTGTTCCTTTGTGAACATCACCGAAAAAGGCGAAAGTGTGCGTGTTGCTACTTTATATGATATCGCCGGTTGCGAGCGTAAAGGGGCAACGGTGGTATCGGTCAAAGATAGTGTCGTGGGCATTGATCGTAGCCAAGAAAAAATTGATGCAGAGCTGGTTATTTTAGCGCGCAACAGTGCGCCTGATGTTGGTGGTGATACCGTGGTGCGTGAAGAACGTTTGAGTGATGGTAAGCAGCGCTTTGGTGTTTACAAGTGTCGTCGCTAAGTTATGTCTGAAACAGATAGAGTTAAAGAAGAAATTGGGTTTTACAAAACAGCTTGGTCGTTAATGATAGCGGCGCTGTTTGCATTAGTCGGTTGGTATGTGTTGTATGACCAACAAGATGTGAAGTCCGGGTTAGCGCTTGTAGCGATTGTCATTTTGATCATTGCTTGGTTGTACATTCAAGCTAAGATTTTTAAATTATTAGACAAGCTGGAGAAACTTTAATGGACATAGATACCATGCACATTATTGCCATGTTGTTATTAATAGGAGCATTGATTGCTTCAGTTGTTCATATGTACTTAAATGGTTCTAAATAATGAGTGATGCTCAACAACAACTCGCCTCGGTTAAAGCTTGGTTGCTTGCCCTACAAGATCGTATTTGTGCCAGACTGGAAGCCATTGATGGCGGAAAGTTCATCGAGGATTCTTGGCAACGCGACGCGGGCGGTGGTGGTCGCACGAGAGTAATGGAAGGTGGCGCTGTCATTGAAAAAGGCGGTGTGAATTTCTCGCATGTTTATGGTGACGCTATGCCGGCTTCTGCGACGGCGCATCGTCCTGAATTAGCTGGCAGACGGTTCAATGCTATGGGAGTGAGTTTGGTTATTCATCCACGCAACCCTTATGCGCCAACGTCTCATGCCAATGTGCGCTTTTTTATTGCCGAAGCCGAGGGTCAAGAACCCATTTGGTGGTTTGGGGGTGGTTTCGACCTGACACCTTATTATCCCTTCGATGAGGACATTGTGCATTGGCATCAAACGGCGAAAGCGGCTTGTGATTCCTTTGGTGAACAAGTTTATGCTGACTACAAAAAATGGTGTGATGACTATTTCTTCCTCAAGCACCGTGGTGAAACACGCGGTGTGGGTGGTTTGTTTTTCGACGACTTGAATGCAGGTGGCTTTGAGCATTGTTTCGGCTTAACGCAATCGATCGGTGAAGCCTATATCCGAGCTTATGCCCCCATTTTGGCAAAACGAAAAGACACGTCTTACGGTGAACGTGAAAAAGATTTTCAGCTCTATCGTCGTGGTCGTTATGTCGAGTTTAATTTGGTGTTCGACCGAGGCACCTTGTTTGGTTTGCAAACAGGCGGTCGTACCGAATCGATTTTAATGTCGTTACCGCCTTTAGTAACTTGGAAATACAATTACACGCCTGAAGCAGGTAGTGCTGAAGCGCGCTTGTACGATTATTTGAAACCACGTGAGTGGTTGGTTGGCTAATCAGTGTATCTTTTCCGATTTAGGCAGAGTTGGCGGCTTTAAGTTCAATGGTTGTATGTGTCAAACCAAATTGATTGCTTAAGATTTGTTTAATATTGTCTAGTAACTGATCTCGGTCGCAGTCGGTTTTGCATAAGACATGAGCAGTAAATGCATTGGTTCTCGTGCCTAAAGCCCAGAGATGGGCACGAGAAATATCGACAACCTCTTCAAGACCCTGTATCTGTTTTTGCACTTCTGGCAAACTGATGTGTTCAGGTACGCCATCTAAGCATAAGTGCCAAGATTGTTTGAATAAGGTAAAGCTACCTAAAGCGATAATCAAGGCAATAATCAAACTGGTGGTGCCATCAATCCACCACCAACCAACGTAGTACATAACCAATGCACTCACTACAACGCCAATAGATACAAAGGTATCTGTGAGCATGTGTAAGAAAGCACCTTGCATGTTAAGATCGTTGTGGCTGTTACGTTCCAATAAGTAAGCACTAATGCCATTGATGATAATGCCCAAACTGGCTACCCAAAGCACGGTTTCAGCAGCGATGGTTTCTGGATTAATTAGTCTGTCAACGGCCATGACAGCCATCCAAATCATGCCGATTAGTAATACGCTGGAATTGATGAGTGCCGCCATAATCGATAAACGTTGCCAGCCGAAAGTTTTACTGGCAGTGGCAGCCCAATGCGTGGCTTGATAGCCTAACCAGGCAATAACCAATGCCGCCACGTCGCTTAAATTATGCACCGCGTCAGCGATTAACGACAAAGAGTTAGCTTCCAAACCGTAATAAGTTTCCACTGCAACAAAAACGGTATTTAATAAAATACTCAGCAAAAATACCTGGTGGATGGCGATACTTGTTTCGTGATGCTGCTGGCTCAATTCAAACTCCTGTTAACTCAGCAGGCAATTATGCAGAAAAGGATAGCGGCACTCGTGACAATTTCATTAAATGTGATTTTTAATAATTCTGTCATTGCTTTGTCATAATAGGCTGTTAAATTTCATGGGTATTTGAACAATAACCCCCTATTGGAGTTTACCCCATGTTACTTAATCGTCGTCCTTTAGCTTTGGCTGTGGGTGCTTTATTTGTCGGCTCGATAACACTTTTAACTGCTTGCAATGACAGCGGCTCATCTCCTACATCAAGCGTTTCACCTTCTACCGGTGTGTTTTTGGATGCTGAAGTTAAAGGCCTTGCTTACACTTCATCGGCTTGCACTAGCAACTGTTTTACCAATGAAAAAGGTGAATTTTTATACAATGAAGGCGATTTGGTCACTTTCAAAATTGGTTCGACGGTAATTGGTTCGGCTGTCGGAGCGCCACGAGTTTATACCAACACAGTTACGGGTGAAGCAGACCTAATGGGTGAAAAATCCGTTCGTTTGGCGCGTTTATTGCAAACCATGAATCTTAAATCTACTGCAGTTGATGGGATTGATTTAACCAATGTTAAATTGGCTGCTGGTTGTGACTTATCTTCTGATGCTGGTTTACAGGCTTGTGTTGGCTCTAAGACACTGGTTTCTCATGCCGATGCAGCCGCGCATTTGGCCTCAACCGTTGCCAGCAAGTCGTTTGTTAAGAGCGTTAGCTTTAGTGAGACACCGGCACCAACAACCGCTGACCAAATGGCGGTAACCTACACTACTTCGGTGGCAACAGTCACTTATGCAGACGGTACGACCAAAGATTTTCCGCTCAGTTACAACAAATTGTTTGGTGTGAAAGATAAAGTAGGCAGCAATCCTTTCCCAGCTGGTCAGTTATTTGATGCTAGTATGAACCCATTGAAAGATAGCTTGGGTGCGCCCGTCATTGCCGAAACGCCTGATGCTAACAGCCTTTTGAACATCGACGGTAAATTATACCTAGTAACGCACCTTGAGTACGACTGGATTATCAGCGATGGTTCTAGTTCTAAAACACGTCAACCCATGGGCATGACCTTAACGCAAGTGAGTCAAGATGCTAAAACGGGTAAGCTGACGGCGACGGGTCAAGAACCAATCAATTTCTCTAGCGTTGGTGGTCTGTGGATTCCCTGTTTTGGTTCGCAAACGCCTTGGAATACCCATTTAGGATCAGAAGAAGATTACGACTTGCAGTACAACCCACTAGGTACAAGCTATGCTTCGACCTTAAAAGGTGTTGACGTGATGAAAAATGTTTATGGCAGTGCCAATGCCAGCCCTTACCAATATGGTTATTTAACCGAAGTGGTGGTTGGTCAAGATGGCAAAGCAACACCCATCAAACATTACGGTTTAGGGCGTGGCACATGGGAAATGGGTAAAGTAATGCCCGATGGTAAAACCGTCTATTTCGGTGATGATGGTTCTAACGTCGCTATTTTCATGTTTGTTGGCAATGTTTCTGGCGATTTAAGCAAAGGCGGTAGCTTGTACGCAGCTAAATGGTCACAAGTCAGTGCTGCCAATGGCGGTGAAGGCAATTTTACGTGGGTAAAATTGGGCGAAAGCACCTCTAATGCTCAAATCAAAGCTTTAGCTGATGCCAACACTTTTGACACCATTTTCAATAACTTTGCTTACGATACCACCACGAAAACCTGTACTGGCGGTACACGCATTCGCGCAGGTTCTGCCGCTGATGAATGCTTGAGCATTAAACCGGGCATGGAAACGGCTGCTGCTTTCTTAGAGTCGCGTCGTACCGCCGCGTTATTGGGCGCTACAGCGGAGTTCAATAAAATGGAAGGCATTGCCGTTAATGCCAAAGATAAGCACATTTACATGGCCATTTCTTACTTAGATGGTGGTATGTTAGCAAATTCAGCTGCGCCAACAGACCATGTTCAGTTGCCGAAGATTAACGCAGGTGCCACTTTCACCTTAGCGGCACAATCGGGTCAAGAAGACACAGCTGGTAATGCCATTGCATCAGATTATGTGGCAACACGCATGTTTGTCGAGCCTGCGTTGCTGGGTGAAGACATTACACGTGATGCTATGGGTAACACAGCCAACCCGAATAAGGTTGCCAATACCGATAACGTATTCTTCTCTGATCGTATGCGCACTTTGTTTATTGGTGAAGACTCAGGTACGCACGTCAATAACTTCGTTTGGGCTTACAACGTGGATACTAAAAAGCTGACGCGTATTTTGAGTGCGGTAACGGGTGCGGAGAACACGGGTTTGCAAGTCGTTGATAACATGAATGGCCATGCCTATATCATGAGCAATTCTCAGCATCATGGTGATTGGAAGCCCAAGGCCGAAGATAGTGCCGTGGTTGCGGAATCATTATCTAAAATTGATAAGTTCGATGCCAATATTGGTTATATCGGTGGCTTACCGGCAATCAAATAATCATCGTTTGTTCGGTGAAAGAAAAGACCAGCTTAGGCTGGTCTTTTTTATTAGAGCAAATAATTGGTTTATCGTATCAGTGCTCATTAACTAAAGCTATCGCCCATCAGCGTATTGAACCAAGTACTCATTTTGCTAAAGTTTTTGCTGCTAATATCCGCCGACTCGATGGCTTTGTCGGTAAAAGCACCGTTTGCCCATAGGCGCATGGTTTTGCTGGCTGCATCATATTGATAAACGCCCGTTAACCAACTGGCTGTGCTATTGGTAATGGGTGAATAGCAGGCTGAGTTGGTGACCGGTGCGGGATCAACAGCCTGATTTTGAAAGGCGCGAATAATCGCATCAGCACACACTTTGGCTTCTTGGTTAGCGATATGCCCCGCTTTCGGTTGAGTCGTTTGGCTGGCGTCACCAATCACATGAATGCCTGTCATGTTGGCGACGGTAGATTCATAATTCAATACGTTCACGGGAGCCCAGCGGCCACCGTTGCATAAGTTGGTCATAACACTAGGCGCACGGTGAGGAGGAATGATGTTAATGACCTTGGCCGAGAAATTACCCGCTGAGCAGCTAATGCTGCCACTGCCATCATTGGCGCTAGATTGAGTGACGCTAATACCCGTTACACCAGAATAGTAGGTAATATTGGTGTGAATTTGGGTGAATGCTTGGTGGAAGCTATGTGGTTCTGCTTGAATGGCATTGTAAGGTGCAGATAAATCACTGCCAGCGATGGCCGTGTTTTCATCTAACACAATCACTTTAGCGCCTGTTTTACCAGTTCGCTTCAGGTAGTCAGCAACTAGACAAGCGCGCTCATAAGGTCCTGGTGGGCAACGGTAGGGCTTGGCTGGAATGGTCATAACAAAGGTGTCATTACTGCCCATGTTAGCAATTAAGCCAGCGAGTTTGCTGGTTTGCGGTCCTGATTGCCAAGCGTGAGGATAGTTGCCTGCATAATCGGTTGCTGTTAGCCCATAAGCGTCATCCATTTGAATGCCAGTGGCAAAAATCAGGCGATCGTAGCTAAGACTGCTGTTGTCGGATAGGGTAACGATTTTACGCGTGTTGTCAAAACTGACCACACTGGCTTGTTTTAAGCTAATACCATAATTATTGACTAAATTCGTGTAACTATAGTTTAGGCTACTGAGAGTACGACTCCCAGCCAACACTAAACCGCTCATGATGTTGGAGACGTAAGTAGGATTAGGCTCAACCAGTGTCACAGCGACACCCGATCCGCCCCACAGGCGCAGGTATTTTGCCGCAGTGGCTCCTGCCATGCCGCCACCCACAATCACCACATGCTTGTTGGTGATGCCGGTATTGGCAAGGCTGAAGCGGATATTAGTGGGTGTTTTGTTGTCGTCTTCGTCATCATCTGCCCAAGCGGGTAAGCTGGTTAAGCCGCCAGTGGCGGTGAGCATAAGGGCTTGTAAAAAAGTTCTTCTATTCATGATGCATAATTCCTATCGTTGAACGATTACATTAATGCTTGCTAAGTAGCCAGATAAATCCCACAGTTGTTCTTTGGTATAACCTTGGGCGTGAATAGCCATTATTTTTGGTTTGGTTTTAAAGCGTTGTTTCATCAGCTCGGCAAACATAATCGTTTGTGATGTGTTGAGTAGTGCCTCGAATCCACCGCTACCTTGTGTCGCATGGCATTGGAAACAATTGGAGGCCAATAGGCGGCCTTTACTGATATTGGGACTGTCAACAAGGGCATTGTTTGGCAGTTGATGATTGTCAGCGAAACAAGGCATTGTTGTCATACAAAGCGACAAGATGATTAAGCTGAGTTTCATCATACTAACGCACTTGATTGAGGTAGCCGATGAGTGCTTGAAGTTGCGCATCGGTATAACCTTGGCCATGGGGTGCCATGATGTCACTATTCGCTAGTTTGCCGCGATACTCGTAAATTTCGCTGGCTTCGCCGCCAGAAATACGCTCAAACCCACCAGTGCCATTAGTGCCGTGGCACTGGAAACAATTGGAGGCGAGTAGGCGACCGCTATCTGTGATGGGCTGAGTAGTGGTAATGGTTGAGTTGGTATTGTTATTATTGACAACAGGTCCGTAGGTTTTAGCATCTGTGTAGCGCTTGCGTACATCCTCGTCGTCAGTGTCATCATCAAAATGGCGATAAAGGTCATCATCATCGGATTTAATGTTGCGAAAACTTTTGTTGTTTTTGCTAGCATAGGTGTAAAGCGCTGCATTGCGAGCATAGGTTTCTGCGTCACTATCGTAGCGAAGTACGGGGTCTTGATAGATGTTATCGCTATTGACGCCTAAGCGAGTAGCGACACGCTGTTTGGCTAAAGCGAGTGACATGCCATCGGTGCTCACATACGCGTGAACCAGACTAGTTGATGGTGTAATAATTTGTTGAACCAAGCTGGAATCGACGATACTGGTAAGTGGAATGGTTAATGCCGTGTTAGTGTCGATATCCGTACCGCCGATGACCAGTAAGGTTTTGCCATTCACTTCTATGCCGGTTGTGTTGAGGCTGAAACTACCATTCCCACTTGTTGTGGCGGTTGGTTCGCCATTATCACATAGCATATTGTTGTTAAGGTCTAAACAGACAGTTGCGCCAGCAATATAGCCGTCAACTGCGACACCGCTTAGACTGGATGTGGCTAATGGGGCGGTTGTTGACGTGCTATCGCCTCCGCCGCCACAAGCGGCTAGTGTTAAACTGCTCGCTATGGGAATGATCCATTTTTTCATTTGCTTGCATCCTGTTGGTTCGTGTTACACTATTTTTTTGTTACGTTATGGTGCTACTGTAAGCGAATTCCATTGGGCGTTACCATCGTGCAGATGATGCAAATGCCAGTGATGGCTTGATATAAGACAAATGTCGTATGGTTATTGAGGGGATAAAGCGTGTTATATAACAGCAATTTACTGTTCTTTTTGGTGTTTCTGCTGACCATGCTGGGTAATGGCTGGGATGCTTGGGATGACCTATCTCATCATGGTGCTTCAGCGCATTTGAGTATCAATATTTTATTGGCTATTTTTGCGTTTATTGGATTGATTGTGCTCTGGCGTCAATTTGCGCGTCGTGGGATGGAGTTGGCGATGGCGCGTGATGCCCTTAAAGCAGCGCAAGTGTCTTTGGGTAAAACCGAGGCGCAAACGGCTCGACTGATGGGGGAGTTGTCGGCCATCATTCACCAACAATTCGATGCATGGCATTTGTCAGATGCGGAAAAAGAGATTGCGTTGTTGTTATTGAAAGGCTTGTCGTTAGAAGAGATTGCTGCCTTGCGTTCACGATCAGAAAAGACGGTGCGTCAGCAGGCCTCGGCTATTTATAACAAAGCGAGCGTGTCGGGAAGACACGCTCTGTCGGCTTATTTTTTCGAAGATCTACTCACCAGTCAACCCAGCAAGCTTTAACCGCTGGGTTGAGGTTCCTTTTACGTGGGTTGAGTTTTGCTTGTTAGCCCTAATCAGCGCTTCGGACCGCCGCCCTTTGTACTGGTATCGGGAAAAGCCGAACCATCGACGCCTGCACTTAAACAGCCATTGGTGATTCCCGCTTTTATCAAGGCATTATCGAACGACCAATAGTGGTTGTAGCTACCAGCACGCAGAATCTCAAAAAAGGTGACTAGGTCTTTGGCATTGCCAGCATCGATGATGTCTTGATTTAAGTCAGTGACATCGGTAACTTCCACTTTGCAGCCCGCTTGCAAGGCGGCATTCGCGGAAATGATGCCTTCTTGATACAGAGTGTTGTACAGTGTCTGTAAGCTTGGTACAGTGAACACACCCGCCGGTATTTCGCTTAATTGCGTAATGGGAACCTGTGTTGGGTTAGCTTGATTGTAAGCGTTAATCACATTCTGGGTGAGTTGATATTTGGCTAACAAGCCTTCCATGCTATTCACATGCTGGGTTTCGGCATTATTGGCAATGTTTTGTAGCGAATTGGCAGGGTAAACGGCATTGAGTGCTAAGTACAGATCTTTAGCCAGCTTTTCTTCATTCCACATGTAGTAGAGACTGTCTTGTTGTTCAGCCGTTAGAGGATAAACAGGTAGACTATTCAGTACTAACACCACATTGCTTTGGTTAGCGGTGTCGATGGTTTCAGTAATCGTTTGATCCGCTAACGAGGCAGATAACTCTGTCATCAGCACTTGTTCTAACTGAACTGCCGTGGCGGTTGAGGCTTGGTAGCTAGTGATGCGGCTTTGTATGGCTGGCGTTAGAGTGTCGATCACTGCCGTAGTGATTTGGCTCATGTCGGTCAGGTTGTTTTGAATAACGTACTTGTAAATTTCATCGCTGAGGGCAGCAATCATTTTGTCCTGACTGGGCGTGTTATTGGCGAGTTGAGTGGCGCTAAAGCCCAGCGTCAGCAGCTTGGCTTGAATCGCGCTATCACTGCCTAATGTTGAAGCGATGGTAACCGCGTTGCCATAATCCATACTGCGTAAGCTCAACTCGCCTGCTTTAATGTCGCCTGCATCAATGATGCCATTGCGATTGACGTCGATATAACCGCCTGTCGTTTTTAACGGGTAAACGGGTGTGTTGTTGGTGAACGCATAATTACCATTGCCCTGCGAAGTGGCAGGAAAACCATGTTGATCGACCAA
>CAZBQD010000017.1:0-35968 GCA_964493995.1 uncultured Francisella sp. | reverse complement strand
TTAATCCGGATAGCTTTGCACGACTCATGAATACACTGTTCGGGCTAACCATTGTGACAGATGCACAGGTCATGCCATTATGGATTCCCCTACTGGTATTTTTATGTTTAGGGTTTATGTGGATGGAAGCCATTTTGGGCTTTTGCGTCGGTTGTAAGCTGCATGCCTTACTCGTCAAAGTTGGCATTTTTAAAGAAGAATGTGAGGCTTGCAACAATATCGATTGGGAAGCGATTGCGGCACGCCACAAAGCAAAGCAAGCGGCAGAACAGGCGAATAGTCAGCCATCAAACTGATTAGACACATTACTTTTTACTGCTTATTACCCCACCAGCGCGTGGGGTTTTTAATGGGGAGCTTTCACCCACTCCTGCTCAACTGCCGCATGTGTTTGCTGAGCTAATACGTTACGGCTGGTGTCTGCGGTTACTGTTACGGCTGGCAAAAAATGGATATGCGTTTGTAAACGATCTTGCTGTAGCAAATACCATAGGTTGGCAATGAAGCTTTGTTCGCCGACATAAGCAATATCATTTCGGCGACCCTGAGCATCATGGTAGCTTAAACATAGCGGCTGAACCGCCACACCTAATTCTATAGGCAATGCAAACAGCCGAGCATGAAAAGACTTAGGCACATGATCCGTAGTGGTACCTTCGGGAAAGAAGAGCACACTATCCCCTGCTTGCACCAGCTTAGCCATGTTACGCATCGCTTGTGCCGTTTCTCCTTGCCCACGTTTAATAAACAAGGTTCCAGCACGTTGCGCCAGCCAACCAATCACTGGCCAGTGCGCCACTTCTTGCTTCGACAAAAAACGCGCTGGCGACACGGCCATGACAAGGAGAATATCACACCAAGAATGATGATTAGCCACCCATACAGCCCCCTGAACTGGCTGACCCTGATGACGCAACTCAATGCCCAGCACGGATAGCAATCGACGCGACCACCAAGCAATAAGACGTTGCTGCGCATGCGTGTAAGCACTATTCGGATGCACTCGCAAGCGGAACAGCGCCAGAATCACACCGACAGCTAGCCACACCCCCAGCCAGATCAAACGCCACAGCGCTCGCCATGACTTCATCGGTTAAGCTGCCAGAGAGATAGGGCTGGGCGAGTGTAAAGGGGTAGGCATAACCATGCTAATGGGCGTGGCACGCTGTAAAAAATGACGCGCATAACGCGGATTCAAGTCCTTCACATCTAATAAAATAAAGAAATCTGCCACACCAAAAGCCGAGTCTAAACAAGGATCACCACAAACTTTAGCACCTAGACGCAAATAAGCTTTCAGTAAAGGCGGCCAGTTAATGCTAATCGCTTCGGGCATATTTGGCAATTGCGGAATGGCAACGCGAGGCGCGACACAACGTTCGCCATCGGCCAATAGGTTATTATCGGCCAAATAACGACGGATGGCTTGCACCTGAACACCGCCATCAGAGAAGTCAACACTGGCACAACCCATTAAGAAATCAAAGCCTTCTTCCAACATAAAACTGGCCAAACCCGACCATAAGACACCAATAGTAGCACCATTACGGAAATCGGCACGTACACAAGTGCGTCCAATTTCCATGACGCGACCTGACATTTGGCGAATCTTGGTCAAGTCAAACTCGTGATCAGAATAATAATAACCACCAACTTCTTGCGCTACTTTATCCGTCAAGATACGCGTACAAGCAACAATATCACCTGTTGCCATATCTTCTACCAATAAATGTGCACAAACATCATCAAAACCATCCTTATCCAGCCCCAAATGCCCTGTCGGCAACTGAGCGCCCATTTCCAAAGCAAACACTTCGTAACGCAAACGCTGGCAATTCATCACATCCTGAACGGATGAGGCCATGCGTACATTCAACCCTTTTTCATTCGCAACCATGATTTCTGTCTCGCTGAGTAATCTATAACGCAGCAAATGATAAAGTCGAACTATGAACAGGCCGTGACAGCCAGATGATGTTTTGGTAACAACCAGATGACAAATTAATGACAATGATATTATTTCATCTATCCGTCACATTCACTTGCTAATCTGCACTGCCCTGATACAGGATTTCTTAAGGAAGTTAGATTATGTTGACTGAATTGATTAATTGCCACCCAGAGCAAGAACTGGATCATCACTTATTTGATGAGTACCAGGCTTTGGTGCATCGTATTATCGATCAAGAAACAGTTTACAGCGTCTTCCAACCCATTATTCATCTAGATGATGGCAGTATTTTAGGCTACGAAGCACTATTGCGTGGTCCAGAAGCGACCTGTTTTCATGCACCCATTCCATTATTCCAAGCCGCTGAAGCAGTAGGCCGATTGTTCGAACTAGAATGTATCGCACGAAAAAAAGCCATTCAGCGCTTTATCGAGCTAGACTTACCAGGCAAGTTATTCCTAAATATGAGCCCGATGAGTCTGCAAGACCCGAACTTTCAATCGGGACAAACCTTAGCGTTAATTGACAGCTTTGGTTTTTCGCCACAGCGTATCGTCATTGAAATTACCGAACACCACCCGGTACAAGACTATCAACTGCTGATTAAAGCCGTTGAGCACTATCGTGGCATGGGCTTTACCATTGCACTCGATGACTTGGGAGAGGGACACAGCAGTTTGCGCCTTTGGTCAGAATTGCGCCCCGATTATGTCAAGCTGGATAAACATTTTGTTACCCATTTGGAAGCAGAAGGTAAACACAAACTTCAATTTGTGAAAATTATCACTGAGTTGGCTCAATCGGTAGAAACACAAGTGATTGCTGAAGGCGTGGAAACGCTAGGCTGTTTAGAGCTACTGCAAAGCATTAATGTCCACTTAGGTCAGGGCTATTATTTCGCCAAACCCAGCCCAACCCCTGTTAGCAAACCACAATGGCAAATGCCTGACAATGTGGATACCAGCCAAACCCTACTCAGTCGCTATGCACGTGACATAGTACAAACTGCTCCCAGCATCAAAGATACTATGCTCGTTTCTGAAGCGGTCGACTTCTTTCTACAACACCCAGAACACCAAGCGGTAGCTGTGGTAAATGAGCACACGGTTCTTGGCCTGCTAGAACGTAAACAAATGACCGATCTCTTCTCTAGCCGCTACGGTCGAGAGTTGAATGCACGCAAACGCATTGATCAATTTATCGACAAACGTAGCTTGATTGTCAGCGCCAATACCCCACTGGAAATCATCTCGAAAATGATTACTCAGCGCGATCACAACAATGCACAAGGGGTCTTTGTCATTACCGATGCCAGTCGCTACGTTGGCTTGGGCTACTTTAATGACTTGTTACGCGCCATTACCGAAACCAAAATTGCACTAGCCAAATCAGCTAATCCGCTTAGTGGCTTACCGGGTAACCAAGCCATTGAAAATGCCATTCAAAAACGCCTTAATAATCGTAAAAACTTTTTGCTGTTGTATGTCGATTTAGACCACTTCAAAGCCTTTAACGACTATTTTAGTTATGAGCTAGGCGATAAAGCGCTCATTACGCTAGCGCAAATTCTAGAAAAACACACACACCACTCCGAATTCTTAGGTCACATTGGTGGCGACGACTTTATTTTGTTGTGGAAAGAAAAAGACTGGCAAAAACGCCTAGAACGTATTTTTCATGACTTTACCAGCCACTACCCTGACTGGTATAGCCAAGAACAAATTAAGCAGCAAGGTTTTACTGGCAAAGATCGCAACGATCAAACACAGTTTTTTTCATTGATGAGTCTGTCGGTGGGCGTTATCCCCATCGAGGCGGGGCAATTCGAATTTCATCATCAACTGGCGCGTTTTTCCAGCGAAGCCAAGAAAAAAGCGAAAGCGATTGCCGGCAACTCATGGCATTTACTGGCCAGCAAACCTTAACCCGAATGTCACAATGGCTTAACAAGCCTGACACAAGTCAGCATCAGACTGACCAGACATCACAGACAACTTTCACTGGGAGCATCAATGACACATTTTTTTAAGCGCATGAGCATTGCGCATCGACTCCAAACCAGCCTGATCCTTGCATTTATGGCGCTGCTTGTTTTGGGTATTTCTGCTTACTCTGCCATGCAATTTGCCATTCAACAATCACAACAACTGATTCAGAATGAAACCGAATTGGTCGAACCCATTGCTGAGTTTCAACGCCATTACAGTCAAACCGTTCAAAGCATGAATGACACCATCATCACCATGAACGAGAGCAAAGCCAAAGAGTTTAATCAACGCATTGATGAGCTTAACCACTCACTCATTCAATTACTGACTCAACTCGGCGCGGCGGTTGAACCCAATTCAGATGGCAAGCTGACCATGAATAGCGAAGCCGTTGCAACCAACAACCTACCCTATGCTGAAGCACTGTTCAAAATCGACCCTCTGTTAACAAACATCCAGAAATCGACCAACTCTAGCCTTTTCTTGCGTCATAACGTGCTGTCTACTTTTAGTTTTGGTTTAGAGTCAAATGCGAAAAAAATGGCACGCGAACTGAATTTAATCCATCAACAGAACAAATCGGAACAGCTTAGCAGCCTGCTCACAGATGTCGAAAAACGCATTGCTTTTTCACAGATTGAGGCCGCCAAAATGGTCACCACATTAGACAGCTCGCTCATTAACGATATTCGTCAGCAGGGTGTCGGTGACGGCATGGACAGCAAGCTAAGGGAGATAACGGCTCTGACAGGTGAAGAAGCTATGACCTCGTTTGAAAAAAACCGCGAAGACTACTTGGACGCGCTCAATGACTTGAGAGATTTCGTTAAGACGATTAGTCAAAACAACCAATCGCTGAGCCAGTTATCAACCGAAGGCGGTCAGGTGTTATTAAGTCTGTCAGAAGGCTTACAAACAGAGCGTTCGGCCCAGTATGCGCAAATTGACGAAGAATTGAACAAAAGCCAACAACAGATGATGATGATTGCCTTGATGGCGCTGGTGTTATTACTGACCATTACCCTAATCATCATCCAATCGATTAAACAACCCCTGGCGCAAATGCGTCAGTCTCTCGAAAATATGGCTAAAACTGGCAACCTGCAACTGAATAAATCGGTGCAGGGAAAAAATGAACTGAGCGACATGGAAGATAGTCTACTGCACGCCTTTAGCGCCATTAAATCGGCCATCGATGAAGTCACCTCGGTAAGCAATCAACTTTCTCACGGCAAGCTCACCCAGCGCATGAGCGAAGCCTATCATGGTGATATGGCCAAGCTAAGTAACCACTTTAACAACAGCCTAAACAAGTTAGAAAACACCTTTGCTCAAATTCATCAGACCACTCATGCTCTGCTCGAAGGTCAGCTTGACTATGTTGTTGAGCATAGTGCTATGGAAGGTCAATTTAAGACATTGGTTGTCAACTTGGATCAAGCCATGCTAACGCAAAAAAATGCACTGGCTGAAGTACGTCATGTTACCCATGCCATGCGTATGGGCGACTTTTCTCAGCGGATTAGTATGGATATGCCCGGTGATTTGAGCCACCTGAAACGCTACCTCAATGAAGCTTTAGATTTACTTGAATCAGCCATTAATGAAAAATCGATTATGCTTAACCATTTAAGTGCAGGCGATTTTACCTATCACATGAGTGGTGAATACACCGGTAAGCTACTAGAATTAAAAGAAAACATGGGGCGTATGACGCACAGCATCGCCGATATGTTGCACCACGTACATTCAGCATCACACCATGCCGTACATGGTATTAAAGAAGTCAGTGCCGGCAATCAAGATTTAAGTAAGCGCGTACAAAAACAGGCTGCCGCACTGGCTACGGTTAACCATGAAATGGTTGAAATGACCACTTCAGTGAACGACACCTTATCGCAAGCCCAGTCGGTTGCCGACAATACTGAAGCCATGCGTCAGCGCTCCGTCAGTGGTCGCAATTTACTTGGAGAATTAGCACACTCAATTGAACAGATCAAACAGGCCAGCACACAAGTGAGCAATATGACCAATGTGATTAACAGCATTGCCTTCCAAACCAATTTACTAGCGCTGAATGCAGCGGTTGAAGCGGCACGTGCTGGTGAACATGGTCGTGGCTTCGCCGTCGTTGCTCAGGAAGTACGTGCGCTTGCCAATCGAACTGCCGAAGCGTCCAAATCGATTCATCAAGTCACTCATCAAAACCTCGTTCTCATTGAGCAGGGGCTAGCACTCAGCCAGCAAACCGTTGAAGCCTTCACTCAAAATGCTGAATCCGTTGATCACATCTATCAGATGACGCAAAAAATGAACGCTAGCTTGGAGCGTCAAACCAAGGGCATTATGGATGTCAGCCGCTCTATTGACGAAATTGATGCCAGCACGCAGCAAAATGCCGCCATGGTCGAACAAATTGCTAGCACCTCTGAAAACATCATTAACGAAGTGATTTTACTGGAACAGCATGTACAACAATTTAACCTACCCCAACCAACACAGAAACACAGCAACTCACTGCAGCTAACGACATACCATTAGGATCAACACCATCGGCAAGTGGGTTATAATAATGTCTTCTCATTAATGAAATGGCATGCGGTTATGAACAATCACGTCACCACTTTTCTGTTCGATCAACTGGATATTCGCGGTCGCTACTTGCGCTTAACTGATGAGTGGCAGCAATGGCAAACCAATCGCCACACCACCCCCGTGGCAACCCAGCTGCTGGGTGAATGTGTGGCATTTTTAGCCTTGGTGGCGATTGATGTGAAAAGTTTAGGTAAGCTCACTTTACAACTGCGTGGTCAAGGTGAGGTGAAAACGCTGGTGGTGCAATGTCAAATCGACCGCGAAGACTTAAAACTGCGCGGCATGATTGAAGCGCCAGAATTGACGCAACTCAACGCGCTGAGCGAAGCTTTTGCCGACGGTGATTTGGCGCTCACGCTCTACAACGAGCTAACCAAAACCAACTACCAAAGCATTGTCCCCATTGAAGGGGATACGGCTACGCAAGTTTTTGCTGATTACCTCAGCCAATCGGTGCAACACCCGACCACTTTGTGGCTGATGGCTGATGAGCAACAAGTGGTGGGGTTATTATTGGAAAAAATGCCTGACACTGATGCCAAAGACCCAGACGGTTGGCAACGTATCAATCATTTAGCCAGCACCCTCACCGATGAAGAACTGCGCGACTGTTCGCTCGATACCCTGCTTCATAGGCTCTTTCACGAAGAAGTGATTCAATGTTATCAGCCAACTCCCGCCCTCTATCATTGTCCCGATGAACGCGAAAAGCTCACTGAAGTCATCCGCTCCCTAGGACAAGACGAGTGCGAGCGCATCATCAGCGAAGAAGGCAAATTGATTATGAGTAATGAGCTATGCAATCGAAACTATGTGTTTAGCCTAGCCGACGTACAAAGCATTTTTGGCGTACCGACAAAACATTGATTAAGCTATTGCAATTCAAATCATTTTGCTCTAATCTGATGGTGTAGGAAACCCTTTTGGGAGGAAGGAATATGAACATTAACAGTGCTGCCAATAACAACCTATTGGGTATGCAACAGTTACAAAGCGCGGTTTCAAGTACGCCAGACAATATGTCGTCCACGCCGCAAGCCCTAGCCAGTTCGGGTCAGACTCGTACGCAAGAAGCCGCAAGCATGGCACGCGAAACGCAAACACAGCAACGCGTTCAAGCGCGTGATGAAACTCAAGCAGCGCGTTCTAGCAATGCCGCTTATGAGCAATACCTGCAAACAGGTCGGTTAGATACTTACGCTTAAACAGCGGCCGACTCGTCTTAAGCAAACAGCGCCAACATTGGCGCTGTTTGTTTTTGTACAAGGCTTCAGACTAACTCTCTAACGCATCATATTAACGTTATCGGTGACCTCTAAAACCTAACGGGAAGGGGGGCTGGGGGAAGGGATGCAGTAAAACTATGTATAACACTTTTATTTAATCCCTTCCACCAGAAGTAAAATAAAGTTGGAAACTCTAAAAATTCCACGAAGTGGGTTTTTAGAGGTACCATCCGTTATAATAATTACCCTTATTGCTAATAAATCGACGACCTGCCATGAACACAACCCCTGCCAGACGCCACTCTTTTCGCCAAGCCTTGAATGAGCGCACGCTGATTCTCGACGGTGCTATGGGCACCATGATTCAAGGTTATAAGCTACAAGAAGATGATTTTCGTGGTCAGCGTTTTGTCGATCACCCCATTGACCTAAAAGGCAACAACGACCTGCTGACGCTGACCCGTCCCGATGTCATTGGCGCGATTCATCGTGCCTATTTAGATGCCGGCGCGCAAATTCTCGAAACCAACACCTTTAACAGCACCAGTGTTGCGCAAGAAGACTATGACATGGCGCATCTGGTGACTGAATTGAACCGAGAAGGCGCGGCTTTGGCACGCAAAATTGCCGATGAATTCAGTGCCGAAACCGGCAAAGCCGCCTGGGTAGCCGGCGTATTAGGCCCAACCAGTAAAACCCTCTCCCTCTCGCCCGATGTCAATGATCCCGGCTATCGTGCCACCACCTTTGTCGCCGTCAAAGCGGCCTACCGCGAAGCCGCTATGGCTTTGCTCGAAGGTGGCGCCGATATTCTGATGATTGAGACCATTTTCGACACCCTCAATGCCAAAGCGGCTATCTATGCCATTTTGGAGTTGATCGACGAACGGGGCGAAGACATTCCGATTTGGATTTCTGGCACCATCACCGATGCCTCCGGTCGCACTTTATCAGGACAAACACTGGAAGCCTTTTATCATTCCGTACGTCATGCCAAACCCGTTGCCATTGGCTTGAACTGTGCCTTAGGTCCATCCGAACTGCGCCCCTATGTCGAAGAATTATCGCGCATTGCCGAATGTCGTGTCTCCGTTCACCCTAATGCGGGCTTACCGAATGAATTTGGTGAATACGACCTCGCTGCTGCCGAAATGGCGAAAGAAGTCGGTGACTGGGCAGCGAATGGCTGGTTAAACATTGCTGGCGGCTGTTGTGGTTCAACGCCGGCGCACATTGCGGCGATTGCCGCCGCCGTAACAGCACATCCACCACGCGTTATACCTGAAATTCCGGTTTACACCCGCCTTTCGGGTCTGGAGCCGTTGATTCTGGACGAGCGCATTATTTTTGCCAATGTCGGCGAACGTACTAACGTTACCGGATCGGCCTTATTCCGCCGTCTTATTAAAGAAGGCAACTACAACGAAGCCCTGAGCATTGCTCTGAAACAAGTAGAAAACGGTGCGCAAATCATCGACATTAACATGGATGAAGGCATGTTAGATGCGGTGAAAGAAATGACCACGTTCGTCAATTTAATTGCCGCTGAACCCGACATTGCCCGCGTTCCCGTCATGGTCGATTCCTCTAAATGGGAAGCCATTGTGGCTGGACTTTCCTGCTTACAAGGCAAGGGTATCGTTAACTCCATTTCGTTGAAAGAAGGCGAAGCAAAGTTTCTGGAACAAGCCAAAGTATTGCGCTATTTTGGTGCCGCCACGGTCGTCATGGCGTTCGATGAAGTGGGTCAAGCCGATACCTATGCGCGTAAGGTAGAAATCTGTACGCGAGCTTACAATTTATTGGTGGCAAACGGCTTCCCGCCCGAAGATATTATTTTCGACCCCAATGTGTTTGCCATTGCTACCGGCATCGAAGAACATAACAACTATGCCGTCGATTTTATCGAAGCAACACGCACCATTAAACAGACCCTGCCGCATTGTCATATTTCGGGTGGCGTAAGTAACGTCTCCTTCTCTTTCCGTGGTAACAATCCGGTACGTGAAGCCATTCACAGTGTCTTCCTTTATCATGCCATTAAAGCTGGCATGGATATGGGTATTGTTAATGCCGGTGCGATGGTCATCATCGACGACATTCCCGCTAAGCTACGCCAAGCGGTTGAAGATGTGGTCACCAATAGCGATGCCGGTGCGGCCGAACGCCTACTGGATATTGCGCAAGAATTTGCTCATTCCGGTGCCGGCGAAGCGGTGACAGAAACCTTGGCTTGGCGTGAATTACCCATCGAAAAACGTCTGGAACATGCTTTAGTGAAAGGTATTGATGCCTTTATTGATGGTGACACGGAAGAAGCCTTAGCGAAAATCGGCAGTCCGCTGCATGTGATTGAAGGACCCCTGATGGACGGCATGAACGTCGTCGGCGATCTATTCGGCGCCGGCAAAATGTTCTTGCCGCAGGTGGTGAAATCGGCACGGGTGATGAAAAAAGCCGTTGCATGGTTACAACCTGCCTTGCTGGCTGAAAAAGAACGCAATGGCGGTGGTAACAGTCAGGGAAAAATCGTCATGGCGACGGTGAAAGGTGACGTGCATGACATTGGTAAAAATATCGTTGGCGTGGTACTGCAGTGTAACAATTTTGAAGTGCTCGATCTGGGCGTGATGGTATCGAGCGAGAAGATTTTACAGTCAGCAAAAGACTGGGGCGCCGATATGATTGGCTTATCTGGTCTGATTACACCCAGCCTCGATGAAATGGTTCACGTAGCCAAAGAAATGCAACGTCAAGGCTTCACCATGCCGTTACTGATTGGTGGTGCCACCACCAGTCGTGCCCACACCGCGGTCAAAATCGACCCCGCCTACGAAGGTGCGGTGGTTTACGTCAAAGACGCCTCTCGTGCCGTCGGTGTGGCACAATCGCTGTTGTCTCAAGAGTTGCGCGATGCCTTCAAAGCGCAAACCAAAGCCGAATACGCTCAGGTACGTGAAGAGCGTAAAAAACGGGGCGAAGGCGCAGCGCGTATTCCTCTGTCACAAGCCAGAGCCAATAGCATTCAATTGGATTGGGAGCATTACACGCCGCCTAAACCCAGCTTTTTGGGCATTAAGGTGTTAAATGACTATCCGCTCACCGACTTGGTGCAACGCATCGACTGGTTGCCCTTCTTCAATGCCTGGGGATTGGCTGGTACTTTCCCTGCCATCTTAACCGACAAGGTGGTGGGTGAAGAAGCGACCAAACTCTTCACCGACGCGCAGCAGATGTTGCAACAGATCATCGAAGAAGGCTGGATCACGGCACGCGGTGTCTTTGGCTTCTTCCCTGCCAATCAGGCCGACAATAAAGACGACATCATTTTATACACCGATGATAGCCGCCAAGCCGAACAAGTTCACTTGCACCATATCCGTCAACAAATGGATAAAAAACGCGGCGGTTATAACCAGTGTTTGTCGGACTATGTTGCCCCCCGCAACAGCGGTAAAGCGGATTACATCGGCGGCTTTGCTGTTTGCGCCGGATTCGGTATCGATGAACACATCGCCCGCTTTGAAGCCGAGCACGATGACTACCACAGCATTATGCTCAAAGCCCTTGCCGACCGTTTGGCCGAAGCTTTTGCTGAACGCTTACACGAGCTAGTCCGTAAAGATTACTGGGGCTATGCGCCAGACGAAACCCTAGACAACGAAGCCCTTATTGCTGAAAAGTATCGTGGGATTCGCCCGGCTCCTGGCTACCCTGCCAACCCTGAACATACCGAAAAAGGCCTATTATGGCAGCTGCTCAGCCCGCTGGATAATATTGGACTGGCCATCACCGAAAGCTATGCCATGTACCCAACGGCAGCGGTATCGGGTTGGTACTTTGCCCACCCAGAATCGCGCTATTTTGGCGTCGGCGCCATTGGTCGTGACCAAGTGGAAGACTACGCCCACCGCAAAGGGATGACCATTGGCGAAGCCGAACGTTGGTTAGCACCCAACTTGGGGTATGATCCGGAAGAGTTTAATTGATTCATGAAAGCCCTTATCATTGCAGGTCCAAATGGTGCGGGTAAAACAACCTTTGCAAGAAGCTTTCTGCCCCAAGAAGCGCATGTGTTGCGTTTTATTAATGCCGATTTGATTGCCGCTGGTTTATCGCCTTTCGCTCCTGAACGCATGGCGATTAAGGCTGGGAGATTGATGTTACAAGAAGTAAAAGAAGCAGTCGAACAGCGAGAAAACTTTGCAATTGAGACAACCTTATCGGGCTCAGCCTATCTTAAACACATTAGAGCGTGGCAAAGTCTTGGCTATGAAGTGAGCCTGTTTTTCTTGCAGTTATCTTCAGTCGAATTGGCGATTGAGCGTGTTGCACAAAGGGTTAAACAAGGCGGACACGATATTCCTGAGGCCGTGATTCTTCGTCGCTATCAAGCTGGCTTGGATAATTTTGCGAAATATGCGGAACAAGTCGATAATTGGTCATTATTCAATAATGATGGTAATATCCCAATTAAACTCGCTAGTGGAGGTTGTAATGCTAGTCTTACCAGCTAATCAGTACAATTCAGAATCACAAGAAACGGACCTACAAAAATCGGCTCTTTTCGCCATGCAACGTGCCGCTGAAGAAGCCAGAAAAATTGCCATTCAAACCAATACCGCGATTGTTATCAAAGTCGATGGCAAGATCAAACAGATCACAGCAGCCGAGTTAAGTGCGCAAAAGACGGATTAGCACCCAACTTGGGATTGATCCGGAAAGTTTAACTAAAGACTCATCTCACGCTGCTCGGATCGCAGAATTCAGACGCTAAATTTAAGCGTAAACCCGAACGCAGTTTCGGCCTGCGTTTTTACTTTGATACAGCGCTTGATCTGCTTGACCGAGTAGTTGATGGGCGGGAATCCGTTTTGCGCTGGTGATGTCAGCGCAAGCAATACCTGCACTGAGCGTGACCAGAGCGTCCGGTTGTCTGGGATGCGGCATGGCGTGATCTGTTGCCAACTGATGACGTATGCAGTCCATGACGGCCTGCGCTTCTGTCACGCCACCTTGGCTAATGAGCAGAACAAACTCTTCGCCACCAAAACGGGCTGGCAGATGCCCTCCTGGAGCGCAACACGCCATAATAGAATGGGCTACTTGTTGCAAACAACGATCCCCTGCTTGATGTCCCAGCAAATCATTGTATTGTTTGAAATAATCTATGTCGATCATCACCAAACATACATCATCAGCTTCAGCCGAAGTGGGCTGTTGCCACCTCATTTCAAGCGCTTGATCGAGGTAACGACGGTTATACAAACCGGTTAAGGCATCGCGTTCCGATAAATAAACCAACTGTTCGTTGGCTGTTGACAAGGCTTCCGTGCGCTGAGCAACTAAGGATTCCAAGCGTTTCCGTTCGCTTAACTGTTGTTCCATCAGTTGTTGTTCAACATTACGTTTAGCCCGCTCTAACAGGCGGAAGCGATAGGCTAAGGCGAAAGAAAAGATCAGCACTTCAATTAAAGCGGCTGGCACAAAAGCATGACGAATAAGCGGGTCATATTCCAATACCCCTAGGCTTAATAAACTGAGCATCGTCATACCCAGCAAATACCAGCCCATACCCATGAGATAATATTTGGCCAATACCACCCCTTTGCTGAGCGCATTGACCGCTAAGGCCAACAATAACAACAAAGCTGGAGGCGTTAATAAAATCAAAAACTGATAATACTGAATATCGATAGTCGCCAATAACGAAGCCAAAACAAAGGCTAAGGCCATCATGTTTAACGCCCAACCTAACCGAGGATGCTGTTGACCAATCAGCAATAATTCACGCGTGAATAAAATGAGAAAAGCCGTACCCAATCCGGCAATGGCAAATAAGCGATGATGCCATTCGCCGCTAACGCCTAACAGTAAATCTAAACCGGTGAACGCAATGAGGAAAAGTAAAAAGAAGCCGACATAGCCACTGTAATAAAGATACAGCCGGTCTGTTAAAGCAAAAGCCAGGAAGAGGTTATAAATTAACAGTGCGAGAAAAGCACCAATCACCGCCACGTGAAAAATCAAGAAGGCACGTTGCTCATGCACAAAGCTGGCACGCTGCACCAGATAGGTGCCAATATTGGCCGGCGCCGCTCCCACATTCAATTTAAGAAAGTAGGTTTTACGCTCACCCGGTGCTAATTCAATTTCAAAGATAGGAAACTCAGTTTGTAATTGTCGCTCAGATACCGGCACGTCAATGCCATTATGCCTGATGAGCCAACCCTCACCTTGTTGTTCGTACAAATCCACTTGCTTGGCAAAAGATTCATCGAAACCCACCAAACGACGTTGCGTTTGTGTACTGGAATTCTCCAGTGTCCAGCCCAGCCAGTAATGAGCTAGCCTGTCTATCTTCAGCCGAGAAGCACTTGATTTACCCTGATCTGCTTGCGCTAAAACCGACTCGATTGGCGCTTGTTGCGTTTCATCGATAAAGAGCCAAACCTCAAAATCGCGCCATTCAGATTGATTGTCGGTCATGCTGTAAACCGGCAAAGGCGGTTGCGCTAGGGTTAAGCTTGATACAAGACTGAGCATCAACACCCACCACCAGCGCATGGCAACTACTCCTGTGAACGAATGAGCGGACTCATTAAGCTAACCGACCGCAACACTGTTTGTATTTTTTACCCGAACCACACGGACAAGGGTCATTACGTCCGACCTTAGGATCGTGACGCACCAGCGGACGATGTCCTTCGGGCAAAGGGTCGCCAGCAAAGCTGGGTTCTGCCGCCGGCTCGTGTCCATACACATTAGCCGCTTCGTTATGCTCAGCCACCAGTTCGGGTTGTTGCGAACGCTCCAGGGCTTCCAGTGCCGCCACCTCTTCTTCGCTGCGCACACGCACCAAAGAAAGGGCTTTCACTGTTTCCAGTTTGACGTTATCCATAAAGGCGCGGAACATTTCAAAAGCTTCGCGCTTAAACTCTTGTACCGGATTTTTCTGCGCGTAACCCCGCAAATGAATACCGGCACGCAAATAATCCATACTGGCGAGGTGTTCGCGCCACAAATGATCGAGTGTTTGCAATAAGAAAACACGCTCTAAATGATTCATCAGATCAGCGCCGAACGACTCGCGTTTCGCAGCATAGTCCGCCTCAAGACCTTGCAGAATACGAGCACGAATACCCGCTTCGTTTAAGCGAGCATCTTCAGCCACCCATTGTTTAACCGGATAAGACTGACCAAAGTTTTCCGCCAGGGCATGCTCTAAGCCATCTAGGTTCCATTCTTCTTCCAGGCTGTTCACTGGAATGTACAAATCAATGACGCGATTCATCACATCCAAGCGCATCTCGCTCATCCAGTCGCTCAGGTCTTGCGCGTCGAGAATGTCATTACGCTGTGCATAAATAGCTTGGCGTTGATCGTTGGCGACATTGTCGTATTCTAATAATTGCTTACGCACATCAAAGTTACGCCCTTCAACCTTACGTTGCGCGTTTTCGATGGAGCGATTGAGCCAAGGATGTTCAATGACATCGCCGTCTTTCATACCCAATTTTTGCATCATGCCGCGCAACTTATCACCGGCAAAAATGCGTAGCAAATCATCTTCTAACGACAAATAGAAACGGCTAGAACCCGGATCACCCTGACGACCCGAACGACCCCGCAACTGGTTGTCGATACGACGCGACTCATGACGCTCCGTACCAATGACATGCAGCCCACCCGATGCCTTAACCGCTTCGTGGCGGGCTTTCCATTCGGCTTTCATCGCTTCAATGTGTGCTGGGTCAGCATCGCCCAATGCCTTTGCTTCCATTTCCCAGTTACCGCCAAGCACAATGTCCGTACCCCGACCGGCCATATTGGTGGCTATGGTCACTGCTCCGGGACGACCCGCCTGCGCAATAATGTAGGCCTCGCGTTCATGCTGTTTGGCATTGAGAATTTCGTGGGCGATTTGTTTCTGTGTTAAGAAAGCCGATAATAACTCTGAGGCTTCAATGGAGGCGGTACCGACCAAAATGGGCTGACCGGCAGCACGACGCTGTTCAATATCGTCCACAATGGCGGCGTATTTATCTTTTTGCGTCATGTAGACCGCATCTTGACTGTCGACGCGTTGCACCGGACGATTAGGCGGAATAGGCACCACTTCCAGCTTGTAAATTTGCATCAACTCAGCCGCTTCGGTATCGGCGGTACCCGTCATACCCGATAAGCGTTTGTATTGGCGGAAGTAGTTTTGGAAGGTAATGGATGCCAGTGTTTGGCTTTCTGCCTGAATCGACACCCCTTCTTTCGCTTCAATCGCTTGGTGAATGCCTTCCGACCAACGACGACCGGCCATTTGACGACCGGTGAACTCATCAATAATGACGATTTCACCTTCTTTGATGATGTAATCTTTATTGCGCACAAAAATGTGATGTGCCTTCAAACTGGCTAACACATGGTGCATAAGGGCGATATTGCCGACATCGTACAAACTCGACCCTTCGGCCAGTAAACCCGCTTCCGCTAGCAGTGACTCGACATGGGCATGACCTTCTTCAGTCAACAACACCTGACGCGTTTTTTCATCCAGCGTAAAGTCGCCTGGCGTTTCAACGGCATCACCTTCGCCAATTTGTTTGCTTAAATGAGGTGTAATGAGATTAATAGCGCGATACAGCTCGCTTTTATCTTCACTGGCACCGGAAATAATGAGGGGTGTACGGGCTTCATCAATTAAAATCGAGTCAACTTCATCGATGACGGCATAATTTAGCCCACGTTGCACGCGCTCCGCCGATGACATGACCATATTGTCACGCAAGTAGTCGAAACCGAACTCATTGTTGGTGCCATAGGTGATGTCGCAGGCATAGGCTGCACGTTTTTCGTCTGTGCCCTGCTGATGACCGGATAAAATCACGCCAGTGGTCAAACCCAAAAAGCCGTAAAGCTGACCCATGAGCGCGGCATCACGCTGTGCTAAGTAATCGTTAACGGTAATGACATGCACGCCTTGACCGGTTAGTGCGTTCAAATAAATGGCGAGCGTACTGGTTAGCGTTTTACCTTCACCGGTCAACATTTCGGCGATGCGGCCATCGTTTAGCACCATGCCGCCAATCATTTGCACATCAAAATGACGCATGCCAAACACACGGACCGCGGCTTCACGAACCACGGCAAAGGCTTCGGTCATCAGGTTTTCTAGACGTTCACCCTGCGCCAATCGCGCTTTGAACTCATCGGTTTTGGCGGCTAAGGCCTGGTCAGTCAACGCCTGCATACTGGGCTCTAAGGCATTAATGGCTTGAACACGTTTGCGGTATCCTTTCACCAAACGCTCATGACGTGAACCAAAAATTGTTTTAATGAGTCGAGAGATCATGTCATTTTTCCAGTAAACTATTACTTAATTTATTTCAACCATTCGTTTTGACCGCGAAGCTCGTGAGCCTTTACGCCAAATGCAAACTCTATTTTCTCGTCATCAACAGCAACTGGCCAATTTAACGGACCAACTGCAGTTGAGACACGCTTTGCGTAGCCGTCTCAACCCTTGTTTATCGACCAAAGCGCAACAGGCATTGCTGGACGCCTACATCGAGGGTGACACCCTGCATCTGCTCACCACCAATGCAAGTTGGGCCAGCCGTTTTCGATTAAGCAGTCGCCAACTCATCCAAGCCTGTTCTGATGATAGGGTCAACAAGCTAGACGTCCACATTAGCGCACAGAAGGAAGCGACCAGTCGATTGGAAAAACCCATAGCACGCACTCAACCCAGTGATGAAGCGCTCGGTATGCTCACTCAACTGAGCAACCAACTTAGCCCTAATGACGAACTGTCGCTAGCGTTAAAGCAACTGATCCAACAATTCAAGTCGGCTCAATAGCTAAGTAAAACCTAGCTAATCGCACCCGGATTTTCCTCGTAGCTAATCGCACCGGCTAAATCAGATAAACTCGTATATTCCCAAGCATCGGGTTGAGCCAACAGGCTGCGTAGCAACCGATTATTCAACGCATGACCCGAACGGTAGGCAGAAAAGGCGCCGACAATACCCGAACCAATCATGTAGAGATCGCCAACGGCATCTAACACTTTATGACGGACAAACTCATCTTGATTACGCAATCCTTCGGGGTTCATGACACCATTTTCATCGAGCACAATGGCGTTTTCTAAGCTACCGCCCAGCGCCAAATTACGTTTGCGCAAGGCTTCGACATCTTTCATGAAGCCAAAAGTGCGGGCGCGACTGATTTCTTTGAGGTAGCTGGTTGAGGAAAACTCAATCACGATATGGTTAGCCGTTTCATCAAAAGCGGGATGATCGAAGTCAATGCTAAAACTCAGCTTAAAGCCTTCATAGGGCTCAAACTGCGCCCAATCTCCCTTTTCGGTTTCGATGCGAATCGGCTTTTTGATGCGAATAAAACGCTTGTCGGCCTCTTGTTCGGCAATACCCGCAGACTGCAATAAAAAGATAAAATGAGAGGCACTGCCGTCCATAATCGGCACTTCGTCACTGTCGCAATCAATGTAAAGATTGTCGATACCAAAACCGGCTAACGCCGACATCAAATGCTCAACGGTCGAGATTTTGGCTTCGCCATGACTGAGCGTGGTGCATAAAACCGTTTCGGTGACCGCATTAGGATTGACTGGGATTTCAACCACGGGATCAAGGTCAACACGACGAAAGACAATACCCGTATTGACGGGAGCGGGACGCATGGTCATCAACCCGTGATGACCCGTATGCAGCCCGACGCCACGCGCTCGAATGGGGTTTTTAATGGTCCGTTGCTTTAGCATCGGTTCACTTTCCATGAAAAAATTGGCTCATTATAACACAAGGCGTGTCGTAAACTGACCAAGCGCTGTTCAAGCGACTTAAATCAATATTAAAAGTGACGCGCAAACCATGACTTCATTTTATCGACCATGCCTGCCTCTTCACGTGCCGTGGGGCGCGCATGAATCACCGTTTCATTCACATCATCGTCATCTTCAACGATGGTCACACCATCTAAATGTTCGCTTGCATATTTCAACAAGCCGACTCCGGTCGCATAAGACGCATCACGCAGCTGTGTGCTTAAACCACCTTTAGTTTCTGGCAGACCCAAACGAACCGGCATGCCGAAAATTTCTTCGGCCAATTCCACACAGCCTTCAATTTGCGAAGAACCACCGGTTAAAACAATGCCGCCGGCGCGAATGGCTTGATCGTAGCCACTCACGTGCAACTCTTGTTGCACCAGTTGGAAAATCTCGGCAAAACGCGCTTCAACCACGTCAACTAAGGTGTGACGCTTAATCATGCGTGCTGGACGATCGCCAACGCTAGCCACTTCGATTTCTTCATCGGGACTGACTAATTGCGGCAAGGCACAACCATAGTTGCGTTTGATGTCTTCCGCCGCATGAATGGGCGTGCGCAACACCGCTGCAATGTCATTGGTGACTTGATCGCCACCGACAGGAATGACGGCTGTGTAATGCATCGCCCCTTGCAAAATCACCGCTACATCAGTCGTGCCTGCGCCAATATCAATTAAGCAGACACCCAGATCTTTTTCATCTTGCAATAACACCGCTTCGGCAGAAGCCAGTTGCTCTAGTACCACATCATCCACTTTCAAACCGCAGTTTTCAACACAACGCGTTAGGTTACGCACGGCCGACACCGCACCGGTAATCATGTGCACACGTGCTTCTAGCGACACACCCGCCATACCCACGGGCTGGCGAATTCCGGGTTGATTATCGACAATAAATTCTTGCGTTAAAATATGTAAGGGCTTTTGATCACCGGGAATGGAAATACGTTTCACCGCATCATCGACCACCCGTTCCACGTCATTGGTGCCAATTTCATCGCCTGCAACCGTCACCATGCTGTGCTGGTTGTAACTCTTAACATGGCTGCCCGCAATACCCACATAGGCGTGTTCAATCACCACACCGGCCATCTGTTCGGCGGCATCGACCGCATGTTGAATGGCATCGACAGTGGCGTCAATATCCACCACCACACCGCGACGCAAACCCCGCGAGGGATGACGCCCCATACCGATCAACTCCATACGCCCGTGGTGACTTACCTTGGCAACCAAGGCAACAATTTTTGAAGTGCCAATATCTAACACAACGACAACATTGGGTGCTTGTTTTTTACTGCGAGCCATACTATTTCCTAGGGTTGAGCATCTGAGGATGTGGGATTTTCTATTGGTTGCCATTTTACCGCAAAACCATCACGATAACGAAGGTCAATACGCATCTTTGTCCCTTCTTGCTTCGGAATGCTGCCATAAAGCACCAACAGTTGTTTCAAATCAAGCAAGGCATCCTGCTTGGGTAGTAACCATTCATCGCCATTGACCAGCCACAGATGCCAGCTTTCATCGGCCAATCGGTGCATGGCGACCACGTGTAAGCCATAAGGATTAATCAGCTCTAACACTTGTTTTAGCATAGACAATACGGCTAAAGCGTCGGGATTTACTGCTGAAAGCCGAATCAAATCCGGCATTTCAACCCCTTGATGGGGATAAAAAATCTCACCCAGTTGATTGACAAACCCCGTATCACCCCAACGTGCCACCGGAATCTGTTCGACAATTTCCACACGTAGAGTGCTTGGCCAAAAACGCGATACTTCGGCGTGCGACACCCAAGGGTGGCTTTCGACCAGTTTGCGAATACTGGGCAAATCTAACTGCCAAAAACCAATACCTAATTGCGGACGTAAGAGTTCGGTCAATTCCGCTTCGGTCACTTTGGTATTTTCGTTCACCAGCTTGACTTGAATCAATTCGCCCTGCTGGTGACCATTCCATAACTGCCAAGCTTGCAGTCCGCCCCAAGTGAGCACGCCTGCGAACAGCGTCAACAGGCTGGCTTTACCAAACCACCAAAACCAACGTTTCAGCTTTTGCCATGCTCGTGCAAGCCAATTCATATCGATAACTGCACCAAACGATCAACGAGCTGATCGAAACTCAGTCCAGCTTGTTTTGCTGCCATAGGAACTAAACTATGATCGGTCATGCCAGGTACGGTGTTCAACTCCAACAACCAAGGTTGTCCTTGCTGATCGATCATGACATCAATCCGCCCCCATGTTTTAGCCCCCAAGGCATGAAAGGCTTGTAAAGCCAAGGCTTGAATGCGTTCTTCTACTTCCGCTGACAGCCCACAAGGGCAAAGATATTCGGTGGTATTGGCTTGATACTTGGCTTCATAATCGTAAAACACATTCGGGGTTTTGAGACGAATGATTGGCAAAGCCTGATCGCCCAAAATCGCGACCGTGTATTCAGCGCCATCAATCCATGACTCCACTAACACATGATCGTCAAAAGTGAGTGCCTGCGTCAAAGCGGCTAGCATCCTATCGGCTGAGTCTACTTTGAACATACCAATACTCGAGCCTTCTCGTGCCGGTTTCACCATCACCGGATAACGCACGGTGTCAACATCAAACGTCGCTAGCGATGCCTGAGTCACTTCGTAATAATCAGCCGTTGGCAATCCCATTGCTTGCCAAATGCGTTTGGTGACCACCTTATCCATCGACAAGGCGCTGGCCAACAAGCCGCTTCCTGTGTAAGGCACCTTCAGCACCTCTAACAGCGCTTGCAACTGGCCATCTTCACCACCGCGACCGTGCAAAACATTAAACACCAATAACGGACGAGCTGCTTGTTGCACTAAGGCAATCACATCCGTTAGTCCATCAACCGACCAGTCAAGCACCTGATAGCCTGCTTGTTGCAAGCCCTCAACAACCGCCGCACCGGAACGGAGTGAAATCTCACGTTCATTGGCACTGCCACCACGCAATACGGCAATGATTGGTTTATTCTGCATCAGGCTTCCTCCCGCCATTGTTTACTGAGTTGTCCAATATCACCCGCCCCCATGGTCAACACCACGTCATCCTCTAAGAACAGACCTTTCGCAACGGAATTGAGTTGCGCCATACTGTCCGCAACCACCACACTTTGGAAGCCACGCAAGCGCATGGCTTGAGCAATGGCTTTACTGTCTGCGCCAGCAATGGGGGATTCACCTGCCGAATAAACGGGCAGCAACACCACCACGTCGGCTAGCATCAGGGCAGCGGCAAAGTCATCGAGCAGATCGCGTGTGCGTGTGTAACGATGCGGTTGAAAAACTGAAACCAGACGCTGCTCAGCAAAAGCGGTTCTCGCTGTTCTCAACACCGCCGCTAATTCGGTCGGATGATGACCATAATCATCCACCAAGGTTACCTGTTTATCGAACAAAGCACGATTGGCATAGACATCAAAGCGACGACCCACACCATGAAATTGTGCTAGAGCGCGTTGAATGGCGTCAACGGATACCCCCAACTCTAAGGCCACAGCGATGGTTGCCAAGGCATTACGCACATTATGCTCACCGGGAATATTCAAGGTGACATCAAAAGATTTCTGCTGATGTGCCTCTACGGTGAACGTCGAGCGCAACCCTTGGTGCTGAATATTGATGGCACGAATATCCGCGCCTTCACTCAGCCCGTAACGCACAATCGGACGGGTAATACGCGGCAACAAGCCTTGCACACCAGTATCATCAATACAAACAATCGCCAAGCCATAGAAGGGCAAGTGGTGCAAAAACTGCGAGAAAGTATCGGTCAAGACTTCAAAGCTACCGCCATAGGTTTCCATATGGTCAGCATCAATATTGGTGACAATACTCATCATCGGCTTTAAGTAAAGGAAAGAAGCATCCGATTCATCCGCTTCGGCCACCAAATAATCACTTGCTCCCAAACAGGCATGAGTGCCCGTTTTATTCAACCGACCACCAATGACATAAGTCGGGTCTAAGCCGGCTTCTGCCAACACGCTGGCGACCAAACTGGTGGTGGTGGTTTTGCCATGTGTTCCGGCGACAGCAATACCAAACTTACCGCGCATCATTTCGGCCAACATTTCGGCACGCGGAATCACCGGCACGCGCGCCGCTCGTGCCGCCACCAGTTCAGGGTTGTCTTTAGCAATGGCGGTCGAAGCCACCACCACATCGGCATCTTGCACCAGGCTAGCGTCATGACCAATGCTGACCTGAGCACCTAAAGCGCTCAAATGAGTGGTCACCGCCGACGCTTTCGCATCCGAACCACTGACGACAAAGCCTTGCGTCAGTAGTACTTCAGCAATGCCCGACATACCCGAACCACCAATCCCGACTAAATGAATGCGACGCACCCTTTGTGACATGCTCATAACGTCATTTCCTATTGTTCTTTTTCTGTTGTTGTTTTCGTTGCGAGACCTTCGGTATGCGATGGCATCACTAAGTCCGTTAAGATTTGCACGACCTGTTCCGCTGCTTTGTTTTCCGCTTGCTCATTGAGCAGTGCGTAGCGCTGACTTAAACATTCTGGATTGAACAGGTAATCACTCAATCGCTCACGTAATGACTCAACCGTCGCTTCAGATTGACGCAATACTTCAGCCGCTCCCAACTGCACCAGCGCCAGACTATTGCTGTACTGATGGTCATCGACCGCATAGGGAAAAGGAACGAATAACGCCGGTCGAGCGGCTTGCAGCAGCTCGGTCACGGTTAACGCACCGGCTCGCGCAATCACCACATCCGCCCAAGCATAGGCTTCGCCCATATCCTGAATGAAACTGGTTACCCGTGCTGACACACCCGCCTGTTGATATGCCGCCTCAACTTGCGCTTGCATGGACGTGCCGGTTTGATGCCATAAAACCACACCCTGAGCGGGTGACCAATTCCGCATCACTTCTGGCAGTCGCTCATTGAGGAACTGAGCCCCTTGACTGCCGCCAATCACCAAAACTCGCAAGGGTTGAGACGGCATGGTTTTGAGCTGACGTTGCAACATAGTGCGTAAGGGATTACCCACCCAACGCGCGCGAGCCCATCCCATCGGCACTGACTGCAAAGGCAAACCTAATAGTAATGACTGACTCAGCGGTGCTAACAAACGATTACTCAAACCGGCAACGGAGTTTTGTTCGTGCACCACCAACGGAATACACAACCAACGCGCCGCCAAGCCAGCTGGAACGGAAACATAACCACCCATGACTAAGAGCACATCGGGCGCTTGCTGACGCAGATGTTGCATAGCTTGGCGCCAAGCTTGCCACAACTGAACGGGTGCTGCTAGCCAGCCGCGCCAGCCCTTGCCGCGTACACCTTGCATGCTAATGCGACACAAGGGCAGATTGGCCTGCTCCACCCACTGCACCACCTTACCTTGGTCTGTGCCTAACCAGACGACATCATCACCTTGTTGCTGCAAGACTTCGGCAACAGCTAAACCGGGAAACACATGACCGCCCGTTCCGGCGGCGGCAATCATCACCTTCATGCCAGCTTCTCCGGACTCGCCACTTCCGATGTTTCGCTCGGTGTGGCAGCGACCGGCGGCATCACCACCACCAAATGGGCATGGCGATTTTCCCAGTCAATGCGCAACACCAAACCCAGCGCCAGCATCGACATTAGTAAACTCGAACCACCATAACTGACCAAGGGTAAGGTTAAGCCTTTGGTTGGTAACAGCCCTAAATTAGCACCCATATTAATCAAGGCTTGCACCGCGACCCAGGCACCCACACCGTAACAGATGAGTGCGGCAAAGGTTTGCTCGCGCTCGGCCGCCACGCGACCAATGCGGAAAATCCGCCAAATCATCACCAAATACAGTAACACGAGCGCGACAACACCGACAAAACCAAACTCTTCACCGTAAATGGCAAACAGGAAGTCGGTATGAGCATCGGGCAGATAAAAGAGTTTTTCGACGCTGTTACCCAGCCCGACACCAAACCAATCACCGCGACCCAATGCCATCAGTGAGTGGGTTAATTGATAACCGGTATTTTGTGCGTCTTTCCACGGATCTAAGAAGCTCACCACCCGTGCCAAGCGGTAAGGTTCGATAATAATGACGATGACCAGCGCCAACCCCAGCGGAACCACTGATAGTAACAAGCGTAAAGGCGCACCCGCGATGAGTAGCATGGCAAAAACCAGCAGCAACACCACCATTAAACTACCGAAATCGGGCTGTAACAAGAGTAACAAGAAAATGGGAATCAGCGGCAACATCAGCAACTTAATGGCCTGCATCTGCCGTTTTTTCTCTAACTTCCAATCGCGATTACCCTGTGCATCTTGCTGTTGTTGGAAATTCTTTTCGATGTAAGCTGCCATAAACACAATGACAATCAACTTCAAAAATTCAGAAGGTTGTAAGTTAAAGAAACCCAAACTCAACCAACGTTTCGCGCCGTTAATCTCGCGCCCCAACACCAAAGTCGCCATCACCAGCACCATGGCGATGAGCAGCAGCATACCGCGATTTTCTTTCCACCAACTGAGCGTTGTTTTTTGAATGACCCAGGCAGCCAGAATCAGCGAACCTAATAGGAACACCAGCTGTTGCAACACATAGCGCAATTCCATGCCAAAGCGTTTTTCGGCAATCGCTACCGATGCGGACGCAACCATCACCACGCCAAGACAGGAAAGCACCACCATGACTCCAACCAGCGTCCAATCAATGGGCGCATTGTCATTGAGCCGCCAAGGTCGAATCTGGAATCCGCGTTTCATCAATTTAATCATATTGTCGGCAATCAATATACAAAGGTTGGGGGTCTGGGGGAAGGGTGCGACAGCAATTCAGGCAATCACTTAACCACACCCCTTCCACCAGAGGTAAGATAAGCTTTGAACGGCTCAAAATGGAACGAAGTGATATTTTGAGTTGTGCAATCATGGCAGTTGCATCACCGATTGCGTGAAGACTTCACCACGATGCACATAGCTGCGGAACTGATCGAAACTGGCGCAAGCTGGCGACAATAACACCACATCACCCGCTTGCGCCAGGCTGTCTGCTAGCGTGACGGCCGTCATCATGTCTAACACGCTATGAACAGGCAATCCCTTTGGCGCACAACGAGCGATTTGCTCGCCGTCTTCACCAAAAACAATGAGCGCACGCGCGAACTCAGCCAATGGTTGCGTTAGGTCAGAAAAATCCTGTCCTTTACCCTGACCGCCGGCTAATAGAATAATAGGCGCCTGCACTCCTAAGCTCTGTAACGCTGTTACTGTTGAGCCGACATTCGTTCCTTTAGAGTCATTAATCCAATGCACGCCATTTCGGCTACGAACCAGCTGCACCCGATGGGCCAGACCATTAAACTGCGTTAAGACTTGTGTTATCACGGACGTCTGCACATGAAACGGCTGACACAAGGCTAACGCCGCCAAACAATTACTGAGATTATGGCGCCCCATTAGCGCTACTTGCGTCGCTTTCATTAATAAACGAGGGGCATCCGCATCGGGCAACCAATCACTCAACCATTCTTCACCATTCACTGACGTTAAACCATAATCGCCCGCTTGTTCTGGCGCTTCTAGCCCAAACCGCACCTGAGGCACACGCGCATCAGCTAGCCCGGCCGCCACGTCATCATCCCGATTCACCACCGCCAAACGCGTCATGTGATAAATCGGTGCTTTGGCCGCAATGTAAGTGGCCATATCGCCATAACGATCAAGGTGGTCGGGACTGATATTCAACACCGTTGCTGTTGTGGCTAATAAGCTCTGCGTCGTTTCTAATTGAAAACTGGATAGTTCCAGCACAAAGACATCAGCGTCAGCTGACTGCATGAGCAAATCTAAGGCGGGTGTGCCCAAATTACCACCGACAGCAACCTGATAACCCTGTGCTTTCAATAATTCTCCCACCAGCGTGGTCACGGTACTCTTGCCATTACTGCCCGTAATGGCAACGACAGGTTTGTCCGCCGGTAAGGAACGGCAAAAAAGTTCGATTTCCCCAACCAAACTCACCCCCGCTTGCACCAAGGACTGCACCCAAGACGCGTTAGGATCAATGCCTGGACTGAGTACCAGCATCTTCACCTGCGTTGCCCAGCTCGTTGGCAACTCACCACAGGCAAAGGTAACTTGCGGGAAAGTACTCTGCAAGGGCTGAATAGCCAAGTCGGCACGCGTATCATAAGCGAAAATGCAGGCATCACCCTGCGCCACTAAAAAGCGCAAAGCCGCTTGCCCAGACAAACCTAATCCTGCCACTAATACCGACATAAGTTAGCGCACCTTCAAACTGGCTAAACCCACCAACACTAAAATCAGCGTAATGATCCAAAAACGCACAATCACTTTCGGCTCAGGCCAACCTTTTAACTCAAAGTGATGATGCAAGGGCGCCATGCGGAACACACGCTTGCCGGTCAATTTGAACGAGGCGACTTGAATCATCACCGACAAGGTCTCCATAACAAAAATACCGCCCATAATGACCAATACCAGCTCTTGTCGCACCATAATGGCCATCAATCCCAAGGCAGCGCCAATGGCTAAAGCGCCGACATCTCCCATAAACACTTGTGCTGGGTAAGTATTAAACCACAAGAAACCCAGACCCGCACCGACCAATGCCGCACCAAAAATAGCTACCTCGCCTGCACCGGGAATAAAGGGAATATTCAGGTAATCGGCAAACACCGCATGTCCCGACAAATAGGCGAACACCGACAAAGCCGCTGACACCAATACCGCTGGCATGATGGCTAGGCCATCCAAACCATCGGTCAAATTGACGGCATTGGACGTACCAACAATGACAAAGTAAGCCATGAGGATAAACCAAGGGCCTAACTCAAACACCAGCGTTTTGGCGAACGGAATCAGCAGTTCCGTGTGTGCCGGTAAATAGGCCCACTGAAACATGAGATAAGCAGCGAGCAAACCCAATACCGATTGCCAAAAGTATTTCCAACGCGACGCCAGCCCTTTGGGATCTTTGTACACCACTTTTTTATAGTCATCGACAAATCCGATAGCACCAAATCCGAGCGTCATCACAATCAACAGCCAGGCATAGCGACTATCCCAATCGCTCCATAACACCGCACTGACGATCACCGACAACAAAATCAACACACCACCCATGGTCGGCGTACCGCTTTTCACCAAGTGAGTTTGTGGTCCATCGGTACGCACCGCCTGACCCACTTTTAAGCGTGTTAACCAACGAATCACCGCCGGCCCCGCCCACAAAGAAATGACCAAAGCAGTCAGCGCCGCCATGAGTCCGCGAAAGGTCACATAAGCAAAGAGATTAATACTGCCTATCCACTGCTGTAACCAAGCCATAAGCTCTAAAATCATCGAGTAACCCTATTTATTCCTTGTTCACCGAGGAGTGAGTCGCCAGATCGACTAACGCCTCAACCACTCGCTCCATTCGTGCCGAGCGAGAACCTTTGACCAATACAGCCATCGAACCGGTTTGTTGATAGGCTTGCCACAAGGCTTCCGCCAAACGCTGCGGTTCTTCACTCGCTAAAGCCACATCAGCCAAATGCTGTTGTCCCTCAAATCGTTGCACTAAAGACGCACTCAAGGGGCCTGAAGCTAAAAAAGCCTTCACCCCCGCTTCACAGGCAAAATCCACCACCTGCTCGTGCAAGGCTTGCGATTCATCACCCAATTCCCCCATCGGCCCCATGACAAAGGCATGAGTTTGTGCCGACTGTTCCATTAACACCCCAATCGCCGCTTTCATCGAACTGGCGTTAGCATTATAAGTATCATCAATCATCACTAAGCCAGGTAAAGGCGTTAACAAGCGTAAACGACCGCCCGGTAACTTCACCCCGTTCAGACCCTCTTGAATGCTGTGCCAACTCAGCCCAGACGCTAACAAGACAGCCACCGCTGCTGCACAGTTATTGGCTTGATGCGCGCCAGCGATGGGCAAGTCGAGCGTTGCATCGCCCCAATCACTGGTTGCCAACCAAACGCGCTGACCCTCTGCCGTTGCTTGTCGCTGAACCACTCCCACCCATGCTTGCCAACCGCGATTGACATTCAAATTTGCCCTATCTCCGAAAGCAATGACCCGATGCGGGGCTAGGGCATCTTGCCAGAAAGCCCAACCATCAAACTCACTGTCGGCTTCAACAACGGGAACAATCGCCACGCCACCGGTTGCGGGCAAAGCCTGCCAAATTTCACCTTTAGCCTGTTTAATCTTATCTAAAGAACCAAATTCGCCAACATGAGCACGAGCAATACTGGTAATCACCGCCACGCTAGGGGCGGCTAAAGGACCTAACTGAGCAATTTCACCTAGATGATTAGCGCCCACCTCAATGACCGCCGAAGCATGCTCATCACGCAAGGACAACAGCGTCATCGGCACGCCCAAGTGATTATTCAAATTACCTTGCGTTGCCAGTACATTTGTTCCATCGCGCGCCGACAAGCCGGCACGAATCATTTCTTTAACACTGGTTTTACCATTACTACCGGTAATCAACACCACCGGATCGGGTTGGTGTTGGCGTCGCCAAGCGGCGGCCAGTTGTTGCATGGCAACCACCGCATTTTCGACCAGCAGATAGGGGACGGATAGCGGCTGTTTAGGCGCTTGCGTCAACAATAAGGCAACCGTGCCCTGTTGGATGACTGCATCGATAAAATCATGGCCATTGACTCGTTCACCCACTAGGGCAACAAACAAATCGCCCGCACTGGCCTGTCGGCTATCGGTAATGATTCGTTCTACCCGAATATCCGCATCACCCATCACTTTCGTGGCTAACACGGCGGCGATATCCGCCAACTTCCAATTCATGCTAGACATCGCTGAATCACTTCCCTGTCTGAAAAAGGATGACGCACACCCGCTATTTCTTGATAAGCTTCATGCCCTTTACCAGCAATCAGCACCACATCATCAGCCTTGGCATTAAAAATGGCACGACAAATCGCCGCTTCACGATCGGCAATATAAGTGGCTTTCGTTTTATCGCAGGCCTGCAGAATCGCGGCAGCAATATCGGCCGGCACCTCCGAGCGAGGATTGTCGTCAGTAACAATCACCACATCGGCATAATGGTTTGCCACCGCACCCATTAAGGGACGTTTACCCTTGTCGCGATCACCACCCGCACCAAACACCAGCCACACACGCCCTTGTTGCACGTGCGCGCGCAGCGCCAGCAAGGCTTTTTCCAAGGCGTCGGGGGTGTGGGCGTAATCGACCAACACACGCGGTTGCTGACGCACCCACTGCATGCGCCCATCCACAGAGAGGGTATTAGGCAGTAGTTCAACAACAGAGGTCAAGGGAATGCCCAACCCCTGCATGCAAGCCAAAGCACACAACACATTTTCAACGTTGAATAAGCCATAAAGCGGCAACACACCCTGCCATGACGTTTGATTCAGGCTAAGCTCAACCCGCAGCCCTTCCGCGACGCAGGCAACCGAAGACGCGCTCAGCGCCGCTTTCGCGTTAACCGCATAGGTTAAGGCCGATGGCATGGTTGAAGCCAACTCAGCGCCCAGACCATCATCCAGATTCAACACCGCTAGCTGTGCTGACCAATCGGTAAATAAACGGGCTTTTTCGGCGCGATAAGCCGCGAAGGAACCGTGATAATCCAAATGATCGCGCGTCACTTGCGTTAACGCCACCACCGCAAATGACAAGCCGGCAATGCGATTTTGATGAATGGCATGGGAAGACACTTCCATCACCACCACACCAACCCCCTCATCACGCCATTGCGCTAGTTGCCGATAGAGTAGCGGAGCATCTAAGGTGGTATGGGTGGATGAGGCTAACTGCCCCCAATGCCCATTACCCACCGTACCCAACACCGCAACTGATTCACCTAACTGATGCAACCACTGCGCCACATAATGACTGACCGAGGTTTTACCATTGGTACCCGTAATACCGACCAAGCGCATAGATTGACTGGGATTGTCATAAAACCAATTCAATAATGCGCCCAAACGATCCGATAAATCAGGCACACACAGATGCACGCCATCGGCGACCATATCCGCGATAACCCAAGCACCCTGCGCGCGCGCTTGCTGTGCATAGTGCGCACCATGCTGATGCACGCCAGGCAAAGCAATAAACACATCGCCCGATTGGCACTGGCGGGAATCGCGGGTTAGGTTAAGCAAAGGTGTCGCATCCTGCTCACCGCTCACGCCTAGCCAGTCACATAAAGCCTGCCACGTTTTAGCTTGCGTCATCTTCATGTCTTATCTCGCCACATCATCGGGGGGAACAGCCATCAAACGCAATGCTTCTTCCATCACTTCTTTGAAAATGGGCGCAGCAACTTCACCACCATAATATTGACCGCGACTGGGCTCTTCCACCGTTACCGCCAGCACAAATCGAGGAGCGGTTGCCGGCGCAATACCGACAAACAAGGCTCGATACTTATCCGAATCATAACCTCGATTGGCTTTACGCGTTGTCCCGGTTTTGCCTGATACTCGATAGCCGGGAATGGCTGCCTTGCGTCCCGTACCCTGCATACCGACCACTTCTTCCATCATGCGAACCACCAAACGCGCATTTTCGGATTTGAACACACGTTTACCCTGAGTGGGTGGGTTCTGCAACTTAATCAAACTCGATGGCAACAATACACCGTCATTCGCCAATACCGCATAAGAACGCGCCAACTGCAACAAGGTGACGTTGTAACCATAACCATAAGCGGCCGTGGTTTTCGTCACCGGATACCATTCCAGTGGATCACGCAATCGCCCCGTCTGCTCACCCGGAAACACAATACCGGTTTCCTGACCGATGCCCGAGAAATGCAAAAAACGCCACACCTCTTCGCGCGACATGCCTTCGACAATTTTTACCATGCCCACATTACTGGATTTGCGCAAAATGCCGGCCAAGTCCAATTGACCATAGCCATGATGATCTTTCACCAGCTTATCGTTTGACTTGTATTTACCATTGCCAGTATCAATCACCGCATCGGGTTTAATGGTGCCCAATTCTAACGCACCAGCAACTATCACGGGTTTGATGGTCGAACCCGGTTCAAACACGTCTGTCACCACGCGATTACGTGTTTGATTAGCCGTCACTTGCGAACGATCATTGGGGTTAAAACCCGGTTGCGACACCATGGCTAAAATTTCACCCGTTTGCACATCCAACAACACCAGCTCGGCTGCTTTAGCCTGATGCTCAATCATCGCTCGCTTCAAGGCTCGGTAGGCGAAAAACTGCAAATCGCGATCAATTGACAGGGTTAATGCCTTGCCTTCATGGGCAGGGCGAATTTCATCCACCGTTTCAATGACCCGACCTAAGTTATCCCGAATCACCTTGCGCACACCAGGACTGCCTTTCAGCCAATCGTTGTAACTCAGCTCAATGCCTTCGATGCCGTTGTCATCAATATTGGTAAAACCAATTACATGCGACATCACCTCACCAGAGGGATAAAAACGTTTGAACTCAGGCACCAAATGCACCCCTTCCAAAGGAAAGCGCTCAATCAGCTTCGCCTCTTCTGGCGTCAAACCCCGTTTCAAATAGTAAAAACGCTTATTGGCACTGCTTTCGATTTTTTCTTGAACCACTTCCAGTGGCATGCGCAATGCTGATGCCAAGGTGGTTTGATAGTCCGTCTGACCTTGCAATGTTTTCGGATCAATCGCCACTGAAATCATCGGCGTACTCATGGCCAACACATCACCGCGCCTGTCTAAAATCGGGCCTCGTGCTGCGGGTAAGGTGACATGACGAATTTGTCGTTTATCCCCCTCCTGCTGCAAGAATGCTGACTGCTGAATCATCACACGCCAAGCACCAAAGAGTAGTGCTGCAAAGGTCAGCACAATTAACGCAAAGATTACGCGATCGCGTTGGCTACCCCGCATCATGGCTGAACCGCCCCTTCGGGCAGCAACAACACCCGTTCTTGAGCCGCTGTAATGGGCGACATGCCCAATTTATTACGCGCGATTTGCTCAATGCGCGTGCGCGATAACAAGTGATTGTATTCGAGTTGCAAACGTCCCTCTTCCACACGCAGGGCATAGTCTTGCTTAACGCTTTTGTGTAATTGAGTCGAAGTGAGTCTCACCTGATGTTTGACCCACACCACGGCGATGGCGCTGCCAATCAGCGACACAATGAGTAAAATCCAGACAAAAGCGCCCCATGTCCACAGAATTGATAATCCGGGCAATGGGGCGTTCTTCATCATCGAATGGCGGAATTCAGCAAACTAAGCCATTAATTGGCTTGTTTGCGAATCCACGAAGGAATATTCAGATAAGCATGACTTTCATTGTGAGGCGCACCGATCACACCTGGCACACCTTGACGCAAACCAGCGATATTGCCACCCACTAAACCAGGGATATTCGGCATAGGCGCGCTAGCAGAAGGTGTCAGGTTAGGCGTTGCCCAACGAGAAGGACGGGCAGCTTCAGCCACAGGCGCTGGCTCAACAGCGACAGGTTTAACCGGCTCAACTAGGGGTTGAGCCTTAGCAGCCGATGAGGTTAAGCCTGTCGCAATGATAGTGACTTGCACTTCATCTCCTAGGTTTTCATCAAAGGCCAAACCGATTTTAATCATCGCTTCTGGGTGGGCAAAACTTTCGATTAAGCGACCTACTTCTTCAAACTCATCCGAACCCAAGTCATCAGAAGCAACAACGTTAACCAAAATACCACGCGCGCCATTAATGCTGATGTCTTCTAACAAAGGACTCGAAATCGCCGCCATGGTCGCATTCTTAGCACGCTCATCACCGGTTGCCGAACCCACACCCATCATCGCTAGGCCACGGAAGCCCATCATGGTACGCACGTCTTCGAAGTCAACGTTGATTAAGCCTTCACGGGTTACCACTTCGGTCACCCCACGCACGGCATTGTGCAGCACTTTATTGGCCATATTAAAGGCATCTAACATACCCAGTTTTTTGCCAGCCACTTTGTGTAATTTTTCATTGGGGATGACAATTAAAGAGTCAACATGTTGCTCTAAATCAGCGATACCTTCAGCGGCAATTTTGTCGCGCTTTTCAAAGCTGTAAGGACTGGTGACCACGCCAACGGTTAAAATACCCATATCACGCGCTGCCTTAGCCACAACAGGTGCCGAACCAGTACCCGTACCACCACCCATACCGGCAGTAACGAACAGCATATGCGTCCCATCTAACGCACTACGCACGCGGTCAATATCTTCTGTTGCCGCTTGCTTGCCTTTTTCAACATTCGAACCTGCACCCAATCCCGACTTACCTAGTTGAATGCGTGTGCTGGCTTTAGATTTATTTAAGGCTTGCGCGTCGGTATTGGCCGCGACAAAGTCCACACCAACGATTTGACTACGCACCATATAGTCTAGCGCGTTACAACCACCGCCACCCAGACCAATGACTTTAATGACTGGCATGCCATTCATATTGACAGCTGCTTCCTCGAGTTCAAATTTCATCACAACCACCCCTGTTTTTGTTTGTTCACAATATTAACTTAACCGTTCCACCACGCGTAATATCGCACTACGCGCCCGTGGATTTTGCTCTGTTTCCGCCAAGCTGGGAAAAACCTTACCTAAAGATTTCACCCGTGGCTCCGTCACCACCTGTCGCAACGCATCGTCATAACGACCGCGCGACTGATCGCGAAAAAACTGTTTCACCAAGCGATCTTCAAGCGAATGAAAACTGATCACCGCTAAGCGTCCGCCGGGTTTGAGTTGATCGATGGCATCGGATAATACCCGCTGCAATACGCCCAACTCATCGTTAACCCAAATCCGCAACGCTTGAAAACTGCGCGTTGCTGGATGTTTATATTTATCCTTCACTGGCTGTGCTTGCACAATCACCTCGGCCAAGCTCAGCGTATCCGTCAAAGCACCCGCCTGCTGCGCCGCCATTACAGCAGTCGCGATGCGGCGCGCGAACTTCTCTTCACCATAGGTTTTCAGCACCCACGTCAACTCATCGACGCTGGTTTGTGCCAAACGCTCTGCTAAGGTTGCACCGGCCGTGGTGTTCATGCGCATATCCAACGGCCCTTTTTGCATGAAGCTGAAGCCCCGATCGGCATTATCGAGCTGGGGTGAAGACACACCCAAATCTAATAAGATGCCATCAACTGGCTCAGTCAAACACCGAGCCAATTCAGCAAAGTTCGCATGCACAAAGGCAACTCGTTTATCATCAGCAAACGCTTCTCGACCAAACGCAATGGCTTGCGCATCTTGGTCAAAAGCGATTAACCGACCCTGCTCACCTAGCTGAGCCAAAATGCCGGCGCTATGCCCTCCGCGGCCAAAGGTGCCATCGACATACACCCCATCCGGTTTGATTGCCAAAGCATCCAAGCACTCTTGGAACAAAACCGGCGCATGCACATTAGAGGTCATTACAAACTCAACCCTATTAATGGGCTAGTTGGCGATAACTCGGTCGATAATTCTTCACGCGTTGCCTGAATCCACGCCTGACGCTGAGTCTGCCAGGTTTCAGCTGACCAAAATTCAATTTTATTACCCTGACCAACCAACATCACTTCCTTGGTCATCTGAGCATAGTCACGCAACAAATCGGGCACCAGGATGCGACCTGCGCTATCCATCTCCATTTCCACCGCATGACCTAAGAGCAATCGTTGTACCCGACGTGTTGCCGGATCCATATTCGGCATCGCCATCAGCTTAGCTTCAATCGCCTGCCAATCCGCCATCGGGTACAATAGTAAGCAGGCATCGTGGATATCGACCGTCAGCACTACCTCACCCCGGCAAACTTGTTGCAAGGTTTCTCGGAATCGCTTGGGTACAGCCATACGACCTTTATCATCTAAGGTCGCCGCTTGTAACCCGCGAAAGGTAATGGACGATTGATTTTCCACTTATTCCCACTTTTCACCACATTGACCCATATTTTACCCATGTCAAAACCACTTCTCAACGCAAGCAATGGGCTTAAATCTGAATTTATTACAATCATTAAACATATAATTCAATGACTTAAATATCCTACCTAAACTGAAAATAGATAAAAAAAAAGCACATAATTTTTTTTGTGATTCATAAGTAAAATGAATAACTTAGCTAAAAAGATTAAAAACACAATAGATAGTGGTTGTTAAAAAAAACACACACTACAAGACACCTGTGAGCAAAAAGAAACCAACAAGATTGAGGCGTTAAGACAGCTGGTTTTCAAGCGATTAAGGCAAGGGAAACAGTAAAAAGGAGTAAAAAAGTAGGCGAACGCCTAAGGCATGAGAAAAAAATGAGTGGATCGATAAGCCGGGTTCTGTCGTGAACAATCATTCGTCTGCGATGTTG
>CAZBQD010000016.1:0-36736 GCA_964493995.1 uncultured Francisella sp. | reverse complement strand
TCTCCTAACATCAACACGGTTGATTGCGCCAACAAATTCGCCAAGGCAAGCTGATGCTGGTAAGCCAGTGCTTCTCGCGTCGCCGGATCGGGCTCTTGCGCAATATCGGGACGTGTTAAGGGGGCAATAAAATCACACATCACCGCTTCGGTTCCTTGGTGCAACAACTGATAAAAGGCGTGTTGCGCATTAGGACCTACCTCTCCCCAGACAATCGGGCAAGTAGCATAATTCAGGGGTTGCCCCGCTCTATCCACGCTCTTACCATTCGATTCCATAATTAACTGAGTTAAGTAGGCAGGCAACAAGGCTAAGCGCGCATCGTAAGGCAAAATGGCTTTACCATGAATACCGAGAAAATTGCGATTCCATAGGGTTGTTAACGCCAGTCTTACCGGCATGTTGTCTTGCCATGCACTATATCGAAAATGCTGATCCATTTGATTGGCACCGGCTAACAGTTGTCGGAAACCCAGCATACCAATGGCAATGGCAATGGTAATACCAATCGTTGACCAGAGTGAATAGCGCCCACCAACCCAATCCCAAAACAGCAATTGATGATCGGGATGAATGCCAAACTCGCTCATTTTAGCGGCATTAGCCGATACGCCAATAAAATGCTGTTGATAAGCCAATTGTTTAGAGGCGCCGTGCGCAATCAACCATTCTAATGCTGTTTGCGCATTAGCGAGGGTGTCAATGGTGGTGAAGGTTTTACTGGCAAACACAAACAAAGTAGTATGCGGATTGAGTTGTTGCAGCAGTGAGGCCGTTTTGGCACCGTCCATACTGGATAGGTAATGAATACCCATGTGGGTATCTTTCAGATGTTGCAAAGCACCGACTGCCAAATGCGGCCCTAGGTCGGAACCACCCACCCCCAAGTTAACGACGTCGGTAATAGATCGACCACTAAAACCACGCCACTGTCCTGCTCGGATTTTATCTACCAATGCTTGCATACGGGCTAATTGGCTTTGAATCCTTTGCCACTGGTGCGCATCGCTGACTTCTTGTGGTCTTTGCGCCCTTAACGCGGTATGTAAGGCAGCCCTACCCTCAGTATGATTGATGGCGACACCAGTAAACAACTGGGCTATGGATTGTGCCAACTCTTGTTGATCGGCTAACGCATAAAGATAGTTCCAAGTATCAGGCAGTATGCGTTGTCGCGCTAGGTTGAGCGTGATACCAGCCGCGCTGAGCTGATCTCGTTCTCCCCGTTCAGGATCTTGCGCAAAGATACGACTTAAATGCAGTGAACGCACAATAGTGGCATGTTCGGCCAAATCGTGCCAAGCGGGAGTTTGCGTTAACATGATAAAGATGAAAGCAGTTGCTTAAATGCGTTACCCAACTCAGGATGACGCTGTGCAAAGATCAATGTCGCCGCTAAATAGCCCAACTTATCGCCGCAATCATGCACTTCTCCATTAAAGACAACACCGCGCATCGTCTCTTTGTTCAATAACGCCTGCATGGCATCGGTTAACTGAATCTCGCCACCAACACCCCGTTGCGTCTGCGCCAACTCGGCAAAAATGCTGGGGGTGAATAAGTAACGCCCCAGCACAGCCAGATTGGAGGGCGCTTGTTCGATAGTCGGTTTTTCAATGAGCTGAGCAACTTCACCGTTATGATTCAAGCCAGCGATACCATACTTATGCACGCTACTGGGATCAACCGCTTGCAATGAAATACTGCTGACCTGATGTTGAGCAAAATCCGCCACTAACTGGGCTGTCGCATTCTGTTGCGCCTGGTAACAAATCACATCGGGTAACAACACGGCAAAGGGATGATCTTGTACCACGGGTGCAGCACAAGCTACAGCATGACCTAATCCCAGGGCTTTACCTTGACGCACGGATACCAATTTCATGCCCTGTGGCAAGGTATTACGCGCCAGCCCTAATAACGTCAGCTTGTTTTTCAGCTCTAATTCGGTTTCGAGTTCAAATTGTCGATCAAAATGGTTTTCTAAACTGGGCTTGGCGGCATGAGTAACCAAAACAACCGTATCAATACCCGCTTCATAAGCTTCTTCCACCACATATTGAATGAGGGGTTTATCAACCAGCGTCAGCATTTCTTTGGGCATGGCTTTGGTGGCGGGTAAAAAACGTGTTCCTAATCCAGCCGCAGGAATAACGGCAAACTGAACTGACATAATTAGGCTTCTAATCCATTGGGGTTATGTGACTGCCAACGCCAACTGTCAGCGCACATTTGTGCTAAATCACGCTCTGCTTGCCAACCCAACAGATGTTGAGCACGCTGTGTATTAGCGTAAACACAAGCGACATCGCCAGCGCGACGTTCGACGATTTGATAAGGTATGGGCTGACCACTGGCTTGTTCAAACGCTTGCACCACTTGCAGTACCGAATAACCTTGTCCTGTACCTAGGTTAATCGGTGTGACTTGATCGTCACAATCGGTTTGCATAAGCTTTCTTAACGAAGCCACATGCCCTTGAGCTAAATCCAGCACATGAATATAGTCACGCACACCAGAGCCATCGATGGTATCGTAATCACCGCCAAAAACAGAGAGCTTTTCACGACGACCCACCGCAACTTGACTGACAAAGGGCATCAAGTTATTCGGTATGCCGTTAGGATCTTCACCAATCAGCCCACTTTCATGTGCGCCAACGGGATTGAAGTAACGCAATAAATGCACCTTCCAGCCACTTTCACTTTGCCCTAGGTCGCGAAGTATGTCTTCTATCATCAACTTACTACGTCCATAGGGATTGGTAGCCGAAAGCGGAAAGTCTTCGGAAACAGGCACACTGGCTGGATCACCATAGACGGTCGCCGATGAACTGAATACTAAGGTTTTAACGCCTGCATCGCGCATAGCCGTTAACAATACCAGCGTTCCATTAACATTATTGTCATAATATTTAAGTGGTTCAGCGACCGACTCACCCACTGCTTTCAATCCGGCAAAATGAATCACTGCATCAATACTGTGTTGACTGAAAATGCGCGCCATGGCATCGGCATTACGAATATCGGCCAAAACAAACTCTGGTTCAATGCCGGTGATTTGCTCAATACGACTGAGCACGCCCGCTTTCGCATTGGAAAGGTTATCGGCAATGACCACATGATAACCCGCCTGTTGCAAAGCAATCACGGTATGCGAACCGATATAACCAGCGCCACCGGTAACGAGAATGCTCATGTGATCTAACCTATTTATTCCGCTGCTGCAGATGCGGCATGTTTTTCGTTCGCGGCTTTCATCATGCGTAACAACTCGCCACTGGCAGCCAATTCTAGGGTGATGTCACAACCGCCGGCCAGTTCCCCATCGATATAAATTTGTGGGAAAGTCGGCCAGTCTTGGTAAAAAGGCAGGTACTGAAAAATATCTGGATCAGCCAATACGTTAACAAAGGCAAACTTTTCACCCGTATCAATCATCGCTTGCGATGCGCGCGATGAATAACCACATTGTGGCATGGTGGGCGTGCCTTTCATGTAAATCACACATGGATTGTTTTTAACTTGACCGTCGATTTTTGCCAAGGTTTCTTCTTTAGTCATACTGATAATGCTCCCGCGTTAATTTTTTAAGAATGATGATCTTGCATCGCTTTATAGGCAAAATAAATAACCATAATGGCACCTGCAACCATAAATAGAAAGGGTACATTTTCCATTACAAATCCTCCAGTTCATCAATCCAGCGATGCATTTTTGCATTAAGTTTAAAAATAAGTAATGCAAAAATCACAAGCAAAGAGCAAACAACCCAAACTTGCCACACAGGTGCTGTTTCGACACTATTAAACAACCAAGTAGACAAGGCTGCAAACGCTCCAATCAAGACCCCAAGCCAATATTTTAAGCTGTTTATCTTTTCTTTAGATCTATCTAATTTACTCAATGCTCAAACCTAGCTCATTTTATTTTATCGGATTATACCCCATCCACATGGGTTTGTAGCCAAAGTTCAAGCAAGGCAGCGTGCCAAAGTTTGGAACCCAAAATGGCGGTATAGTGTTTATCGGGTTCTTTTAATAGCAATTCAAGATAGTCACGATTGAACAATCCACGCTCTCGTGCAGCACGACTGTTGAGAATATCGGCCATAAAGTCGTAAAAAGCACCGCGCACAAACTTGAGTGCGGGCATGGGGAAATAGCCTTTTTTGCGATCAATGACGGCATCGGGCAGGCGTCCACGCGATAACGCTTTAAGCGGATATTTGCCTTCATCACGCAACTTGAATTCGGGCGGTAAGGTCATGGCATACTCAATGAGATGATGATCCATAAAGGGCGTACGCGCTTCCAACCCCCATGCCATGGTCATGTTATCGACACGCTTGACAGGGTCATCGACAATCAACGTCGTGCTATCGAAACGCAACACCTGATCGAGATAGGTGTCTGCGCCGGCTTGCGAAAGCATATCACGCACATAATCCCCCGTCACATCGCCTACATGATAACGCGGATTGACGGCACGCAACCATTCCTCATGCGTGCGATCAAAATATCGACTGGCAAAGCGCGTCAGTGTGTCTTCACCTTCAGCGGTGTGCATTTGTGGATACCAAAAGTAGCCACCAAACACTTCATCAGCACCCTGCCCACTTTGTACCACTTTAATGCTTTTACTCACTTGCTCCGACAACAAATAAAAGGCTACCGCATCTTGTGCCACCATCGGTTCGGACATTTGCGCCACGGCTTCGGGCAAGCGTGGCAATACCTGCGCATTGGGCACCAGAATTTTATGATGGTCAGTAGCATAACGCGCCACCACCTGATCGGAGTATTCAAATTCACTACCCATCTCTTCGGGTGTGTCTTCAAAACCAATCGAATAGGTTGGGATATGGCTGGCACCCAACTCGGCTAGCAGCGCCACAATTAAGCTCGAATCTAATCCACCCGAAAGCAATACACCAACTGGCACATCGGCATTCATGCGTTTTTGAATCGCATTTTTGAGATGATACAGCGTGCCTTCGAGCATTTCCGCTTCAGATACAGGCTTGCTCGGACGTTGTGCCGTCAGCGACCAGTAGCGACGCTTTTCGACCTTACCGTTGGCTGACACCATCATCCAGTGTGCGGGTTCGAGTTTGCGAATGGATTGAATCAACGTACGGGGCGCAGGCACCACCGCGTGTAGCGTCATGAGGTGGTGCAAGGCAATCGGGTCGAGCGATTTATCGACCTGACCACCGGCCAACAAGGCTTGAGAAGAAGAAGCAAAGCGTAACCCTTGCTCGTCTAAGGTATAGTAAAACGGCTTAATACCAAAACGATCACGACACATGAACAGGGTTTGCTGATTGGCATCCCAAATGGCAAAGGCAAACATACCATCGAAATGCTGTACGCACTCTAATCCCCACTGACGATAGCCTTTGAGGATAATTTCCGTGTCGGAATGGGATTGAAAGTGATGTCCGTAGCCTTCGAGCTGTTGGCGCAATTCGGGATAATTGTAGATACAACCATTAAACACCAAACTCAATTCGCCATCGAGCATAGGTTGATGACCGGCACTACTCAAATCAATAATCGATAAACGACGCTGACCCAGTGCCACACTGCCCTGCGCCCAAATGCCTTCATCATCAGGACCACGACGCGCCAGCTTATCCAGCATCGGACGCATCGTTTGCTCTGCGGCAGGAACACCGTTAAATCGTAAATCGCCACAAATTCCGCACATAATCAACTCCAACTTAGAGACGGATGATCTAACTTCAACCAGCGCACCCCGTCTGTAAACATCACCTCTATTTTATCACCGTTACGCGACATCAACAGACCCGAACCAAACTTATCGTGTTGAACATGAGTACCCGTTTGCAAAACGGTTTTGGCACTGAGTCGCTCGGCACGTTGCTGCGCCTGCAAATAAGCATTAGCAACACGCACCTCCGTCGCTTGCGGCAACAGGCTTTGCGCACCATGCAAATAATTCCCTAATTGTTGACAAACAAGCAGATTACTTTCAGCCAAAAAACGACAATTCTGACCTGCGCTATGGGCTGTTGCGCCTTTTTGCCACAAGGCATCGAGCAAACTGGCATCGGGCAGACACAAGCTTAACTGGCGTTTAGCACGCGTAATGGCAACATAAAACAAACGACGTTCTTCGTAGAGCAAGTCCGGCACTTCGCTCGCTTTTTGGCTAGGAAAAGCCCCTTCTTGCAAGCCTGCCACCACCACCGCATCCCACTCTCGACCCTTAACACGGTGAATGGTGGTCAGACTCACCGCACTGGTTTGTGCCTCACCCAGCAAGGCCGCGTTACGCATCGACTGCCAATAGGCCAAGGCTTGCGCTGCATTCATAGCCGGCGGAATCGCATCGCGGAGCGCACGAATAACCCCCCACTGTAATTCACCTTGCGCCACGGAACTCGACAACTTTTCCAGCCGATTGGCGGCATCGGTTTCTTGCAGAAATCGTTCAATTAAGCTGTTGGCTGATAGCTCACGCCAGGCACCGGAAATCAGTTGTTGCCAAACCGAAGCTCTGGCTTGCCAATGTTTTTTCAGCCAGGCACGTTCTTCGGGAAGGGCTTCTATCGCTTCCACCACAGACTCGGGCTGCGCTACCGACAACTGCAACAAACGCTCGCGTTGTACCTTGGCCATACCCAAAGGCGGCAATTGCCAAAAGGCGCTCAGCCACTGCCAACGCGTTTCACTGGTTTCACGCCACATTTCACCTGTTGCCAGCATTAACAATGCCATTAAGCCCTGCGTCGTCGGCACATCCCACACGCTGCGCTCACCCAATAGCCGGTAGGGTATTTTCGCTTGCAACAAGGCCAACTCAATGGGTGCTGCCTGTACCCACAAACGTACCAACACCGCCGCACTCGACCAGTCATGACCCTCGGCGTGCCACTGAGTGAGTGCACGCACCACCTCGCTGGCTTCATGCCCCATCAGACACTGAAGTTCGGTAGGCTGGGATGTTTCAGTGGCTAATACCGCTCGTCTATCCGGCCAAGGGTTAGCATCGATGGCATGATTGGCCAATAACGCCAAACTATGACCAAAACGAAAACTATGCGGCAAATGATAGGTGGTTGCACCACTAAAGTCCTGCACAAAACGTTGCGCTAAAAAATCCGGATTTGCGCCCCGCCAGGTATAAATACACTGATCCACATCGCCCACCACCATCACTTGAGCTCGCTCGCCCGCCAGCCAATGCAAGAGTACGTGCTGCACTTCATTCACATCTTGGTATTCATCGACCAGCAAATAATCGAGGTGATTGGCGAACTCTTCTCGTAGGGACGGATGTTGTGACAATAAGCGCCAAGGCGCATAAAGCATATCGGTAAAAAACCATACTCTGGCTTGCGCTTGTAATTGCTCCAGCTGACGAATCGCCGGCGCCAAGCTGCGCATACCTTCTGGTAAAATGGTCAAGGACAAGTCTAACGGACTGGCCAAACCCTTCACCCACTCCAATGCCTGACCCAAGTTTTCTAACTGCTCTTGATCCAACTGACACAGCCGCAAGGCTTCACGCTTGAGCGCTGTTTCTTGACCAGCTGATGCCAGTCTCCACGACGGCGCTTTGCCTTGCGCCATTAAGCGTTGCAATAATTTCCAACCCAAAGCATGAAAGGTTTGCACCGTCACGGCACTCGCCCCGATGGACGCTTGTAAACGGTGACGAAAATCATCCGCCGCTTCGCGGTTATAAGTCAGTACCCGAATGCGTTTAGCCACCGCGCCTTGATCTAACAACCAAGCAATACGGGCAATGAGCATACGCGTTTTGCCCGCACCTGCCACTGCCAACACGCGCGCATGACCCTGCGCATGACAAGCAGCGGCTTGCTGTTCTGCGGTTAAGAGAGATTGGTGAACGGCAAAAAGAGACACAAGTAATCATCGTGATAAGGAATTAATGCCACTATTATCGCAGAAAGCCTCGTTCAGTCATAACTTAACCTACTAAAACACTGTCCTGTCATCTAAGTCATGCTTGATTTTTAAGGGCATTTTTGGTAGCATTAACCAAGCAGTCATTTAAGGCTGCTTTTTTGTTTCGAGCACACGGACGGGATCATCATGAGCCATTTAATGCCTACCTACAGTCGCCTACCAGTGACCTTCACACACGGTGAAGGGGTTTGGTTATGGGATGATCAAAATAACCGCTATCTTGATGCCATCAGTGGCATCGCCGTGTGCAACCTCGGACATTGTCACCCTGCTGTCACGCAAGCCATTTGCCAACAAGCCGGTCAACTGGTGCACACGTCGAATCTTTACCAAATTCAGCGTCAAGAAGAGCTTGGAGACGCCTTGGTTGAAGCTTCGGGCATGGATAAGGTTTTCTTCTGTAACTCTGGTACCGAAGCCAACGAAGCGGCCATCAAATTAGCACGCCTTTACGGCCACAAAAAAGGCATTACCCTACCCACCATTGTGGTGATGGAAAATAGTTTCCACGGTCGCACCATGGCCGCATTGACGGCAACCGGTAATGAAAAAATTAAAGAAGGCTTTGGGCCGATGCTCGAAGGTTTCTTACGCGTTCCTTACAACGACATTAACGCGGCTGAACAGGCATTTGCTAGCAACCCAAATATTGTGGCGGTACTGGTAGAACCCGTACAAGGCGAAGGTGGTGTGTTACCTGCCGATCCCGCTTGGTGTCAGCGTCTGCGCGACTTATGTCAAACGCACGACGCCTTAATGATGATTGATGAAGTACAAACCGGTATTGGTCGTACAGGCAAGCTGTTTGCCTTTCAACATCATCACTTCCTACCCGATGTGGTGACGCTTGCCAAAGGCTTGGGCAATGGTATGCCGATTGGCGCGATGATGACGCGCTGTAAAGCAGCAGAAGTATTTGCGCCGGGCAACCATGGCACCACTTTTGGCGGCAATCCGCTGGCTTGTGCTGCCGGTTTGGCTGTTTTGAATACTTTAAAACAGCGCCCAGAACTTATCGACAATGCTACCGAGCTGGGTAACAGGATGCGCGCCGAATTCAGCCGCCGTTTAGCCGACCTTAACGGCATTAAGGTCATTCGTGGCTTAGGCTTGATGATTGGCATCCAACTAGATCGTCCTTGTGCCGAATTGGTTAAGCGCGCGCTTGAAAAGCACCATCTGCTCATCAACGTCACCCGTGGTGACACCGTTCGCTTGTTACCGCCCCTAGTCATGACTGCAGATGACGCTGAACTGATTGTCAGCGGCGTTTGTGATGTGATCCGTGAATTTTTAAATAGTAATGCGTAATCGCATTACCACAACCAACTACGATGTAATTTTATGACTTTACCGATTAGACATTTTCGCACCCTGCTCGATTGCACTACCGATGAACTCAACTATCTGGTGCAACGTGGTATCACCCTAAAAACGTGGCGCAACCAAGGCAAGGTACACGAACCCCTCGTTGGCAAAGTTATGACCATGATTTTTGAAAAATCATCAACACGTACGCGTATTTCTTTTGAAGCCGGTATGGCTCAGTTGGGTGGTCATGCCATTTTCATTTCCCCTCGTGATAGCCAACTGAGTCGTGGTGAACCGCTAGAAGATACGGCTAAAGTCGTTTCACGCATGACCGATATCGTCATGATCCGCACCTTCGGACAAGATATCGTCGAGCGCTTTGCCCAACACTCCAAAGTACCCGTGATCAATGGTTTGACTGATTTACACCACCCTTGCCAAGTGCTCGCCGATGTCATGACTTTTGTCGAACAACGGGGCAGCATTAGTGGCAAAACAGTGTTGTGGATTGGTGATGGTTACAATATGTGCCATTCTTTCATGCATGCTGCCAAACAGTTTGGTTTCCATATTCGTGTTTGTACGCCCGAAGGCTACGAGCCTAACGCTCAGGTTCAAGCCGAATGTGAAGGTAGCTTCAGCTTGCACAGAGACCCCTTGACCGCTGCGCAAGGCGTTGACCTAGTGGTCACGGATGTGTGGACGAGCATGGGCTGCGAAGCGGAAACCGAAGAGCGTCATGCCAAGTTTTTCCCTTACCAAGTCACTACAGAGATCATGGCAGCGGCAGGCAAACAGGCTTTATTCATGCACTGCCTGCCAGCACATCGTGGTGAAGAAGTGGCTAGTGACGTCATCGATGGTGAGCAAAGCGTGGTGTGGGATGAAGCAGAAAATCGCTTGCATGCACAAAAAGCCCTAATGGAGTTTTTACTCTTAGGTCAGCAAGCTTAACAGACGCTTCAGTAGTCATAAAAAACCCTCGTTAAACGAGGGGTTTTATGATTAAGCACAACGCCAGATCACGCAATTCAAGCACCGAAACAACACACTTTAGTGCTACGGAGTAGAGCGCCAGATGGTAGCGCAATCGGTTTTAATGCCGATGCAACAACGCCTGCGCTAATGTCGCCCCATCCAACAACTCCAAACTTCCGCCCATCGGCACACCTTGCGCTAAACGACTTGTTTTGATTTGAGCTGCATCAGTGAGTTGTTGAATATAGTAAGCAGTCGCTTCGCCTTCCATGGTGGGATTGGTAGCGATAATCACCTCCTCAATCACCCCTTCAGCCAAACGCTCCGCTAACAACGGCAAGCCCAATTCTTGCGGACCCAATCCATCTAATGGCGACAATTGACCATGTAGTACGAAGTAAAGTCCTTTGTAGCTACCCGTTTGCTCAAAGGCCAACACATCGAGCGGAGACTCAACAACACACAACAATCGCGCATCCCGTTGTTGATTCGCACAAACCGAACACATATCGGCTTCGCTTAAGTCTCGGCAGCGCTTACATTGCCCAACCCCTGCCAAGGCATCAGTTAAGGCTTGCGCCAATTCAGCCGCTTGATGACGCTTATGCAATAACAAGCGATAAGCCATGCGTTGCGCACTTTTCGGGCCAATACCCGGCAACTGCCGCAACGCTTGTGTGAGCCGATTCAGTAAGGACATAATAAATACCCAAAAACGGTCGTGAGCTGACAAAATGGCTAGGCGCGAAGCGCACAGAACAAGGAGTGTAGACAACTACATGACGCAGTTCGAGCACTGAAGCAACAACGCCAGATGGCAGCTCAACCCGTTTTAACCGAAGATATTACCCAAACCTGCTGGCAAACCCGCCGTCAAACTACCCATTTTTTCCGCAGTCACTTGTTCAACTTTACGATTAGCACTGTTAATCGCAGCGGCAATTAAGTCTTCTAGCATTTCGCGATCGTCCATCAGACTGTCATCAATCGTGACCTTGATCGCCTCATGTTTACCCGTCAGCGTCACTTTAACCAAACCACCACCAGCCTCGCCCTCCGCTGTCATCGCAGCCACTTCTGCCTGCAGTTGTTGCGCTTTTTCTTGCATGGCTTGCGCTTGCTTCATTAATTGACCCATTCCCGCTTTTCCGAACATGATTGCCTTCCTTATGATTAAGTGTAATACAATGACGAGCGTGATTTACAACGCTATCGCTTCTAACTTAGCCCACTGGGGCGTTAACCCCAGCGACTGATGTAATGTTTGTAATCGTGGTTCTTGCTCAATGCCTGCTTTAATGGCATCCAGTTCAGCTTGTTTGAGTTGTTTTATCTGACCTTCAGGACTCACCCAATCGGCTTGCCATTCATTTTTCCAGTCAATGCTTGTTTGAGGCGCTACCAAGCGAATGGCCGCTAGCAATTTATCGCCCCAATAAGTGACATTAGCTGATGCACTGCTCGTATAAGCCAACACGATCTGGTTTGCATCCTCATGTACTAAGCGAAGGCATTGATTTGCTAATTCTAACTCAGGTCCTTTCAATCGCCATTGGTGCAAACAGGCTTTCCAATCTTCTAGTGACCAAGGTATGCTTGATGATTCTGGCGTAGCCGAAGGCTTTGCCAAAACCTCTGAAATCGGTGCTGTGACTAGCAGAGGCTCACTCGTTGCTGTTGCAAAACTAGCTGACTCGACCTGATCGGGCAAGTTTGGAGCCAAGCTCGTAGCAGCCTGCGGTGAGGACTCAATATTCAGTGTTTTTTTTTCAGCCGTATCGCTATTTTTTCGAATTCCCAAGGCAGCTAAAGCCGCTAAGTGGGGAGATTCATGGTCATCACTACTGGCTACAGATGCGATTGGCGCTTCTGTTTGAACTGAACTGGGCGTTTGTTGCGCTCTACCGGGTTGAGTTACAACCGCTGGTGCAGCTCGAGAAGCAGGCATTGGCTTGGTTGACACTGATTGAGCTGATGGAGTCGAATAGCCAACAAAATGCATCAGACGCATTAACATCACTTCAAAACCCATTTGTGCCGTGGGTGCCAGGCGCATATCGTCTTGCGCCAACAACATCACCTGTAACCACAACTGTACCTGCTCGCTCGAAACCTGCTCGGCTAGCTGAGTTAACTGATCATCTGCCTCACTGGCCATAGCAGGGAAGCTTTGTAACATAGCCAGGTGATGACATTTTTCGAGCAACTGTTGCTGCAGACGATCGAAGTCGGCGCCCCAATGAATCCAATCTTGTAACAGAGCCAATACCTGAGTTTGATCCTGCTGCGCCAACGCCGACAGCAAGCGATTAACTTGCTCATCAGAAGCCAATCCCAGCATATCACGGGTGCTGTCATAATTCACCGCACCCGAACCCAGCATAATGGCCTGATCGAGCAGGCTGAGTGCATCGCGCACACTTCCGCCCGACATGCGCACCACCAAATCCAACGCTGTGGATTCAAAGGCGATACCCTCCGCTGTTAGTACCTTCGCTAAATGCGCGTGCAATACCTGAGGTGTCATAGGACGTAAATGGAATTGCAGACAACGCGATAAAATGGTCACAGGAAGTTTATGCGGATCGGTCGTCGCTAACAGAAACTTAACGTGCTCAGGCGGCTCTTCGAGGGTTTTTAACAACGCATTAAAACTATGCGTTGATAACATGTGCACTTCGTCAATAATATAGATTTTGAAGCGACCAACGCTGGGAGCATATTGCACATTATCCAGTAACTCGCGCGTATCTTCGACCTTGGTACGACTAGCGGCGTCAATTTCAATCAGATCAACAAAATTACCGGCATCAATGGCTTGTGCAATATCATCTTGACAAGGTTCAGCACTCATACCCGCGCGACAGTTTAAGGCTTTGGCAAAAATGCGCGCCAACGTGGTTTTACCGACACCACGCGTACCGGTGAACAAATAAGCATGATGCAGACGACCCGATGTTAAGGCTTGCGACAAGGCACGCACCACAGGTTCTTGACCGACGACTTCTGAGAATTGTTGGGGACGCCACTTACGTGCGAGAACCGTGCTAGCTGACATGAGACCTCGAGTTTCGGTAACGGAGACTTTCGTTATGGTCAAGGATTGAGACAAACATTGACCATAATGAAACAAAGACGACTTGAGCCAGCTGAACCTCGGCGCCCACATCACAAATACCGTTGCTTCATTCCTGACCTGGCGGGGTTTTCTGCTTAGTGCCGCGAGGGACCAGCCCAAATCGCAAGGCTATTCTACCATAAGGCGAGCGTACAAAACAGCCATCATGCCTAGCCGCCAAACTTAGTCATAGGCAATCATGGCGTCACATAGGCATTACCAGGCCAATTAAGCGTGCGTTGCGAACTCACGCCTATGTCGTTCTTGCCCCTATCACCCCTGCCTTTGGCAGAGGGCGCAGAAAACACAATCCGATCTTGATTGCGCTCAATCAGCTTAGGACCAAAACCTTTGACCTTAGCGAGGTCATCTAAACTTTTAAAAGGTCCATGTTCTTGACGCCAAGCCACAATCAACTGCGCCTTTTTCTCGCCCACCCCAGTCAAAGCTGACGCTAATTGAGCCGCATCAGCACTATTAATATCGACGGTTTGTACCGCTAAAACCGGTTGCAGAAACAACCAACACAAACACATTCGGATTAAAAACATCTCATTCCCCTTTTTACTCTAGGCACTATCCGCTAATATAGCAAAAATTGGCATCGTCGGGAAACAGACACAATGGATATCACACAACTGCTCACCTTTTCGGTGCAACAAAAAGCTTCTGATCTGCACATTTCAGCCGGTTTGCCGCCCATGTTGCGTATTGATGGCGATGTGCGCAAAATCAACGCGCCAGAATTGGATGCCAGTCAAGCGCAAGCTCTGCTGTACGATGTGATGAATGATTTTCAACGTAAAGAATTTGAAACCAATTTAGAGTGCGACTTTTCGTTTAACTTACCCGGAGTAGCGCGCTTTCGTGCCAATGTTTTTCGACAAGAGCGCGGTATTGGCGGCGTATTTCGTACCATTCCTTCGGCAGTATTGAGCTTAGAAGACCTGCAAGCACCGGCCATTTTTGCCGACATCGCCAACACGCCACGCGGCTTGGTGCTGGTCACAGGACCAACCGGTTCAGGAAAATCCACCACCCTTGCCGCCATGATTGATTACATCAATGAGCGTCATTATGCGCATATCCTTACCGTCGAAGACCCGATTGAGTTTGTACACAACAGTAAGAATTCGCTCATCAATCAGCGCGAAGTACACCGTGACACACGGAGTTTTGCCAACGCCCTACGCGCCGCTCTGCGGGAAGACCCAGACGTGATTTTAGTCGGCGAGATGCGTGATTTAGAAACCATCAAACTCGCCTTAACCGCGGCGGAAACGGGTCACTTGGTCTTCGGCACCTTGCACACTTCCAGTGCCGCCAAAACCATTGACCGTATTATTGATGTCTTCCCCGGCAATGAAAAAACCTTGGTGCGTTCTATGCTCTCAGAATCCTTACGTGCCGTCATTTCACAAACCTTAATAAAACGCAAAAATGGCGGGCGAGTTGCCGCTCATGAAATCATGCTGGGTAATGCCGCCATTCGCAATTTGATTCGAGAAGACAAAGTGCCGCAAATGTATTCCATTATTCAAACCAGTAATCAAGCCGGCATGCAAACGCTGGATCAGGCTCTGCAACGACTGGTCGATCAGGGAATTGTCAATCGCTCGGAAGCGGCGCAAAAAGCCAGTAACAAAGAACAATTTACAGCCTAAGGAATACGCAGCATGAGTGACAGCGAAGGCGCGCGCGCCCAACTCCACCAACTATTGCAGGCGATGGTGGAGTCGAAAGCTTCTGATATGTTTGTGGTAGCGGGCGCCCCAGTCAGCTTCAAAATTGATGGACTCATGCACCCCGTGACTCAGCAAAATATGATGCCCGCCATGACACGCCAATTAGCCGAAACCCTGCTATCCGAAGCGCAATTGGCCGAATTTAATCGCTGTCATGAGTTCAATCTGGCCTATTCGATCGCCGCACTGGGACGCTTCCGTGTTAATCTGTTCATTCAGCGCAACAGTGTCGGCATGGTCATTCGTACCATCAACACCAGCATTCCTGAAATTAATAGCTTAGGGCTGCCGGAAATTGTCAAACAACTGATTTTGGAAAAGCGTGGCTTAATTCTAGTGGTTGGTGGCACGGGATCAGGAAAATCGACCTCACTGGCGGGCATGATTGGTTACCGCAATCAGCAAACTCAAGGTCATATTATTACCATCGAAGACCCGATTGAATTTATTCACGCTCATGGCAAATCGATTATCACGCAACGAGAAGTAGGCACAGACACAGAAAGCTTCGAAGTCGCCTTAAAAAATACCTTGCGGCAAGCGCCCGATGTCATTCTGATTGGCGAAGTACGCAGTCGAGAAACCATGGAACACGCCATTACCTTTGCCGAAACGGGACACTTGTGCCTGTCAACACTCCACGCCAACAATGCCAATCAAGCACTCGATCGCATCATTAACTTTTTTCCCGAAGAACGTAAAGCACAGCTACTAATGGATTTATCGCTGAATTTGAAGGCCATTATTAGCCAAAGACTCATTCCCAAACAAACGGGCAAAGGCCGCGTTGCCGCCATCGAAGTGCTCATTAATAGTCCACGCATGGCGGACCTCATTTTCTCCGGCCAGGTGCATGAAATGAAGGGCGTGATGATGGAAAATCGAGATATGGGCATGCAAACTTTCGACCAGTCATTATTCGACCTATATGAAAGCAACCAGATCAGTTACACCGACGCCTTACGCTTTGCCGATGCAGTCAATGATCTGCGCTTACGTATCAAGCTCTCTTCACAACGTTTCGCTCAAGAACAGCCGGATGCCAGTATTCAAGACGGCATCAGCAGCTTTGAACTCAAACCTGCCCAACCCTAGCCAACGACCAACCGACTAGCTAACCAATAACTGACGCAAGCGTTTAATTTGATCGCGCAGTTGAGCGGCGGCTTCAAAGTTTAGGGCTTTTGCTTCGTTGTGCATGGCTTTTTCCAGCTGACCGATTTGCTTAGCTAAACTGTGTGGGTCATGTGCGTAAGCCGCCACCTCTTCCGCTGCCACCAACAAGCTATCATCATTACTGGCGCGTTTCTTACGGCTGTTGACCTGATTTTTACCCATCATCGCCGACACATCAATCATGTCTTCGACACGCTTATTGAGTGACTGAGGTTGCACCCCTAGCTTTTCGTTATAGGCAATTTGTTTGGCGCGACGACGTTCGGTTTCTTCCATCGCCTTACGCATGGATTCGGTTATTTTGTCGGCATACAAAATAACACGACCATTCACATTACGGGCGGCACGACCGATGGTTTGAATCAGACTACGCTCTGAACGCAAAAAGCCTTCTTTGTCGGCATCGAAAATAGCGACGAGCGATACTTCAGGAATATCCAGCCCTTCGCGCAACAGGTTAATACCAATCAGCACGTCGAACACACCCAAACGCAGGTCACGAATCAGTTCGACCCGTTCAACCGTTTCAATATCCGAATGCAAATAACGCACCTTCACGCCCTGCTCATTCAGGTAATCAGCCAAATCTTCCGACATACGCTTGGTTAGCGTGGTAATGAGTACGCGCTCTCCCTGCTCGGCAACGGCACGGATTTCACCATACACATCATCAACCTGATTAAGTGCAGAGCGAACCTCAATAACCGGATCTAACAATCCCGTAGGGCGAACGACCTGCTCCGCTGGTGGACCGGAATGTTCCAACTCATACTTACCCGGCGTCGCTGAAACAAAAATACTTTGCGGCATACGCGCTTCGAATTCTTCGAACTTCATTGGACGATTGTCGAGTGCTGAAGGCAGACGAAAGCCATAATCCACCAGGTTTTCTTTGCGCGACCTGTCACCTTTGTACATAGCGCCAATTTGTGAAATGCCAATATGTGACTCATCAATCACCAACAAGCCATCTTTCGGCAAATAGTCGAACAAGGTGGGCGGCGATTCACCAGGCGGTCTGCCCGACAAATAGCGTGAGTAGTTTTCGATGCCGTTACAATAGCCCAGCTCTAGCATCATTTCTAAATCAAGGCGTGTACGTTCTTCCAAACGTTGCGCCTCAACCAACTTATCTCGCTCTCTGAACCAAGCAAGCCGTTCGACCAATTCGGCTTTCACCGAATCGATCATCGAAATCAGCTGTTCGTGCGGCGTAACATAATGGCTTTTAGGATAGACAGTAACACGATTGGTTTTTTCGATCACCTCACCCGTCAGGGGATCAAACCAGCTTATATTCTCTAACTCATCATCAAAAAAGTCGAGCCGTACCGCAGCAAATTCTGATTCTGCTGGGTAAATTTCAATAATATCGCCGCGCACTCTAAAGCAACCACGTTCTAGCACCAACTCATTGCGCGTGTATTGCATAGCGGTTAATTGTTTGAGTAGCTTGCGTTGATCTATTCTGTCACCCAAGCGGGCTTGGAAAATCATTTTCAGATAGGTTTGCGGATCACCCAAGCCATAAATGGCGGAAACGGTGGCGACCACCAACACATCCCGTCGTTCCATTAAGGACTTAGTGGCCGAGAGTCTTAATTGATCGATTTGGGCATTAATCGCGGCATCTTTAGCAATATAGGTGTCGGTACTGGGAACATAGGCCTCGGGTTGGTAGTAATCGTAGTAAGACACGAAATACTCCACCGCATTGTGGGGAAAAAAACCCTTAAACTCACTGTACAACTGCGCTGCCAGCGTTTTATTTGGCGCCATGACCATGGTGGGACGTTGAAGCTGGGCAACGACATTGGCAATGGTAAAGGTTTTACCCGTACCCGTTGCGCCTAACAAGGTTTGATAGGCTTCGCCATCACGCACGCCTTGTACCAGCTGCGTTATGGCTTCGGGCTGATCGCCCGAAGGCTGATACAGAGACACCAGTTGAAAGGATTTACTGTGAACGGCTGACATATATTCAGGCCGGCTTAGCAACGGAACATAACAACACAAAGTAGGCGGTTAGAAACAATGTGAAAACGTGATGAGAATGGCTTAGACAAGGCAAAAACCCACGCAAAAAGGCAAGTTTACGTGCAGGTAAATGCGTTTTGAGTAGGTTTTTAACGCAGTATAAGCCATTCGGAATAGTTTTCATGCCGTTTCTAGGCTGCGCCATATAAGCCTTCACTCACCAACTGCGCCGCCTTAAAAATAGCACGCGACTTACTGAGCGTTTCTTGCCACTCAGACTGAGGTACAGAATCGGCAACAACCCCCGCTCCCGCTTGCATATACAAGGTTTCATCTTTAACCACTGCCGTGCGAATGGCAATGGCCACATCCATCTCACCCGACCAGCTCCAATAGCCTACTGCGCCGCCGTAAACGCCGCGCTTAACTGGCTCTAGTTCATCGATGATTTCCATGGCACGAATTTTCGGCGCGCCCGACAGGGTTCCAGCGGGAAAAGCAGCTCTCAACGCATCCATCGCCGTCACTTCCGGACGCAATTTTCCTGTGACGTTAGACACTATGTGCATCACGTGCGAGTATTTTTCGATAATCATTGTTTCGGTTAAGGCGACGCTGCCCGCTTCACTGATGCGACCGACATCATTACGTCCCAAATCGATTAACATCAGATGTTCGGCAATTTCTTTTGGATCTGAAAGCAAGTCTTGTTCATTTGCCAAATCTTGTGCTGGCGTTGCGCCGCGTTTACGCGTACCCGCAATCGGACGAACGGTTACTTCACCATCGGCAACACGTACCAAAATTTCCGGTGATGAACCCACCACTTGGAAATCACCAAAATCCACATAAAACAAATAAGGAGAGGGATTGAGATGACGCAAGGCACGATAGAGCGCCAGCGACGAGTGATGGTAAGGCACGCTCATGCGCTGAGAAATGACCACTTGCATCACATCTCCCGCCAAGATGTACTCCTGAATGCGACGCACTGCATCTTCAAACGCTTGTTCGCCAAAGGAAGAGACAAATTGACTTTCATCAATCGGCGCTACTGAAGAAGAACGCGCTGGTGATATGGGCTGAGTCAGCGCCTGAGCAATCGCTTGCAAACGTAGCTCGCCGAAAGCTATGCTTTCAGCATCATCGCTCACGTGCACGATGATTTGCGTTAGCCCTGATAGGTTATCAACCACCAGCACTTCATCGGCAACAAACAAATAAATGTCTGGCACATTCAGATTATCGGGCGGCGCTTTACCTTGTAAGCGTGGCTCCATCCAACGCACGGCGTCATAACCCCAATAACCGACTAAGCCACCAGCGAAGCGCGGCAAACCGGCCGACTCAGTCGCTTGCGCGTAGGCTTGATGGACTTGTGTCAACCATGTTAGGGGATCGGCACAGCGAAAAGATTCGACGACCTCGCCCGTTTCGACAAAAACCTGATCCCCTTCAACACGAATACGACGCTGCGCCGGCAAACCAATAATCGAATAACGACCCCACTTTTCACCCCCTTGTACCGACTCAAATAAAAATGAGCCTGCACCCAAGTTCAGACGTTGATACAAGCCCAAAGCCGTATCACCATCGGTGAGCAAGGTTTGTGTTAACGCACGACGCGGAGCGACATTGAACGGGAGCGAAGCGGAGTGATGAGATGTTGGCATAAGCGTTTATTTCAGTCTTTCGATATGGTTAACAAACTCAGTCATGCTGTCAATCACCACATCCGGATTCGCTTCGCGAATGTCTTTACCGTGATTGTAACCATAACTCATACAAATAATGTGAAAGTGCGCGGCACGTGCCGCTTTCACGTCAGAAATGGAATCGCCAATCATCAGTGCTTTTTCGGGTGTCACACCCATTTTCTCTGCCGCATAGAGCAATGGCATGGGACTGGGTTTTTTCTCGGCGCAGGTATCACCACTGACGACAAATTCAAAGTAATCCAGCAACCCCTTGTCGCGCAATAATGGCATGGTAAAGGCTTCGGCTTTATTGGTAACGCAAGCCAAACGATAACCCTGATCTAACAACCAGGTTAAACCTTCCGTCACGCCTTCATAAACGCAAGAGCGCTGTGAATTGTTGTGCAGATATAATTCTTTGAAAATCGGCAAGGCTTTCGCCATCAGGGCCGCATCAGCATGACCATCAACCGAGTTGATGAGCGTACGCTCACAAAAACGTTCAACACCATTGCCCACCCATTGACGAGAAGCTTCTTGACCACGAGGTGGCAAGCCCAAGGCTTTCATCATCTCATCGCCACAGTAGGCTAAGTCCGGCACGCTATCAATCAGCGTACCGTCAAGGTCACATAAAATGAAACCCGGCTTAAATTTCGACATTAACAAACCCTTTGTTTATGAATTATAAAACCGTCTGTGAGCTGGCAAAATGACAAGGCGGCACGTAACGCAACAAAAGGAGTGTATACAAAATACATGACTTTTGTGAGTAACGTACCAACGCCGTCAGATGGCAGCGCAACAGGTTTTATCAGGCTTTAGCGAGTTCGTCGCGCATTTGGCGAATAATGGTATTGTAACGGTTAGGATCAGCAGCATTTGCTTTACCAAACAAGCCAGAACCAGAAACAAAGGTATCACAACCCGCTTCAGCGATTTCACGAATGTTTTCCACTTTCACACCACCGTCGATTTCTAAACGGATATCGTAGCCAGACTCATCAATCAGCTTGCGCACGGCACGCAATTTATTCAGTGCTTGCGGAATGAAGCTTTGACCACCAAAACCTGGATTAACCGACATAATCAAAATCATGTCGATTTTATCCATCACGTATTCTAGGTGACTTAATGAGGTTGATGGGTTAAATACCAAACCCGCTTTACAGCCACATTCTTTAATCAAACCAAGGCTGCGATCGATATGCTCTGACGCTTCTGGGTGGAAGGTAATGTAATTGGCACCGGCTTTCGCAAAGTCAGGAATGACACGATCAACCGGCTTAACCATCAAATGCACATCAATCGGTTGTTCTAGGCCATTCTTGGTCATGTAGTTTTTCAGACTGTCACACACCAAAGGGCCAATGGTTAGGTTAGGCACATAATGGTTGTCCATGACGTCAAAGTGTACAATATCAGCACCAGACAACAAAACATCCTTGACATCGTCACCCAAACGGGCAAAATCTGCAGATAGAATTGAGGGGGCGATCCAATTTGGATGTTTCATAATGTCTTTCTCCTAAAAAGTAAATCAAATTTTTAGCATTTTACCAAAAAATGCCACATGATGGGGTTTGTTCACAGCACCCTTTTCATGTTTTAACCAGCGATGCTCTAACAAGAGCCTAAAAAGGAAGTTTATGGATCCGCGCGAAACCAATGAAATGCCGAATCACACCCCACATCAAAGCCCAGAAATGCGCTTCCTACATCCTATTTTTCACGTCGTTGAAATCATTGGTTTGGTGATTATTGCCATCATCACCATCATTGCCGGCATTCAAGAAGTACAAGTGATGATTGAACGTCAAGCCGTCACACTTTCCGACCTATTGATGATGTTCATTTACCTTGAAATTTTGGCCATGGTCATTATTTATTTGGAATCAGGGCGACTCCCCATTCGTATCCCGCTTTATATTGCCATCGTTGCCTTGGCGCGTTACATGATTTTAGACATGAAAGACATGAGTGAGTGGAAGATTTTAGGCATTTCGGTGGCTATTGTTGTGCTGGCCGCTGCTGTACTCATCCTGCGTTATGGTCATACCAAATACCCCTATGCTTACGGCGATGGTCGTCGTGGCAAGCGTTCATTTGATACGCGTCAATCATCAGATCAACATACTGTAAAGGAATCTTAATGAAAGCCCTGCATGAAAGTCAGCTCAGTCGTTTTAACCTCATTCATCAGGGCAAGGTGCGTGATATTTACGATTTAGATGCACAACATTTACTGATTGTCACCACCGATCGTATCTCCGCGTTTGATGTCGTTATGCCCACACCTGTACCAGGAAAAGGCGAGCTGCTCTCGCGCATGACCCGCTTTTGGATGCGCAAAACCGAACACATTATTCCCAATCAGCTCACATCCATTCAACCTGCCGATGTCTTAACAGCGGATGAGTTAGCGGCTGTCGGTGATCGTGTTATGGTTGTGCGTAAATTCAAGCCCCTTCCCGTTGAAGCCATTGTACGCGGTTATTTAGTCGGTTCGGGGTGGAAAGACTATCAACAGAATGGCAGCGTTTGTGGTCATGCTCTGCCAGCAGGGCTAGCGCAAGCAGCCAAATTACCACAACCCATTTTTACACCTTCTACGAAAGCCGCTGTGGGCGATCATGACGAAAACATTTCTCGTGCGCAGCTAGTGGCCATTATGGGCGAAGACAAAACCGCTCAAGTCGAAGCCCTTGCCTTAGCGATTTACCAATTTGCTGCAGACTATGCCTTACCACGTGGCATCATTATCGCTGACACCAAGTTTGAGTTTGGTGAAGATGAGCATGGCGTTATTCACCTCATTGATGAAGTGCTGACACCGGATTCGTCTCGTTTCTGGCCAGCAGATCAATACCAAGTGGGTAGCAATCCACCTAGCTTCGACAAGCAGTATATTCGTGATTACTTAGAAACCTTAGACTGGGCTAAAAAAGCACCAGGACCGAGCCTGCCTGATGAAGTGATTGCCAACACACTGGCAAAATATCAAGAAGCGGAACGCTTGTTAACAGCATAATGCCATGAAAGGGTTATTCATTACCGGCACCGATACCGATGTCGGTAAAACCTATGTCACCAGCTTACTGGCACGTCAACTGAAAGAAGCTGGTTATGGGGTGTCCGCACGCAAACCTATTGCCAGTGGTTGTGCTCATGGCTGTATTGATGCTGAACGCTTGGCAGAAGCAACAGGCGAAGACCCGTTCATCGTCTGCCCCTATCGCTTCACACCGGCTATTTCACCAGAAAGAGCCCTACGTTTAGCAGGACAAACCATTTCATTGACTGATTGCCTGTGTGTCTCTAGCAACAGCAGTGCTTTTACCTTGGTAGAAGGTGCGGGTGGCTGGCTCAGTCCACTCTGTTCAGATGGAGACAATGCCGACCTAGCTCATGCCTTAGCGCAACCCGTGCTACTGGTTGCCAGTAATCGCTTAGGCTGTATTAACCAAACACGCCTCACATTGCAAGCCATTGAGCAACGTGGGCTAACCTGCCTTGCTATCATTCTGAACGAGGTGAGCCCTGATAGCGACGCTGATAATCTGCTCGATTTACAAAGACTCATTCCCCTACCAGTTTTCAGTTTGGCTTATCAAGCCGAGCGGTTACCTGAAACCTTGCTTGGACTAATTGCTCAGCATTATTAAGCAAACACCCGCTGCCATAGCGCCATCACCTGCGCTCGATAAGTACTGACCTGCTCAATCGGCACGGCTTCAAGCTTCTTCTCGGCTAAGGCATATTGATGCCCCAAATGACGATAGAAACGATAAGCACTCATCAGTGCTTCACCTGTTTCCGCGTCAAGCACACCAGCAGCAACAAGCCCCTCAACCTGACGAATATTGTCGCTATAGCGCACCACATCAGGTGACTGATGCGCGTGCAGCAACACCCAATATTGCACCAAAAACTCAATATCAATCATGCCACCCTCGCCTTGTTTAATATCCATAAACTCAGCGCTAGACTTATCCAAATGAGCACGCATTTTTAGGCGCATCGATAACACAGCATCTTTCAGCGTCGCTTCATCGCGCACTTGCGTTAGAAAATCAATCCGTTCTTGTTCAAACTGAGCCATTAACACAGGATCGCCCGTAATAGCACGCGTGCGAATCAACGCCTGATGCTCCCATATCCACGCCTGCTCACGCTCGTAACGGAAGAAACTCGCCAGCGTTGGCACCAAAGCGCCCGAAGCACCATGAGGTCGCAACTGCATGTCAACTTCGTAAGCGATACCCGACATGACATGGGTCGATAATAGACTGGACAGCTTTTGCCCCAAACGTGCCATGAGTACCGTATTATCCAAAGGACGAACTCCATTTGTCATGGCTTGAGGGTCTAGCGCCGGATCAGACATATAAACCATATCCAAATCCGATCCATAGCCTAACTCCAAGCCACCTAGCTTACCAAAGCCAACCACAATCATGGGAATGTCGTTAGAGCGCACACCCTTAGGCAACCCATGCTTGGTCACTAACACTTGCCAAGCCCGTTGCAAAGCTTGCTCCACAATCGCTTCAGCAATCCAGGTTAAATAATCACTCACTTTCATTAACGGCAACTTGCCCATTAAATCAGAAGCCGCCACACGGAAAACCTGCGCGTGCTTAAAGCGACGCAAGACTTCCATAAAACGCTCTTCATCCTCCACATCCACACACTGATGCGCTAACTCTTCTTGTAATGCCGATTTAGACAGAGGTGCATAGAGTTGTCGTTCATCCAGCAGCTGATCTAACAAGGCCGGTTGTTCAACCAAATAACGGGTTAACCAAGGACTGGCCGCACACAATTGCACCAGCTGAGCACGCGCCGTCTGACTCTCGCGCAACAACACCAAATAAGCACTGCGATTCAGTACCGCTTGAATCACCGACAACACCCGCTTTAAGGCTTCACTGTCGGGAGCATGAGCCGCCAACTCCGCCATAATCAGTGGCATCACCGCCGTGAGTCGATCGCGCGCATCATTACTCAACACGGCCACTTTACGACTTTGCGTCATGTCCGTTAATAGCGTGCGCCATTCCGCTTCGGCAGCGATGGTTTGTGGAAAAGGAGCCACTTCGGGGGCTTGCCATACCGACAACCACTCGGTTTGCTCATCAACGACTTCAACGCCCAACACCGCCTCGAATTGTTGTGATACCCAGTAACGATGTTGATTTAATTGCGTCATAAACGCATCCACTGTGTCGAACTGCATCGATTCAGCCAAAAGTTGCAAACGCTCCGAATCCGTAGGCAACAAATGCGTTTGTTGATCGGCCCACATTTGTAATCGATTTTCTACGGCACGCAAAAAGAGATAAGCCGTTTTCAATCGCTCCATCTCCTCAACCGCCAAATACTGGCGCTCTGCTAAGGTTTGCAACATGGGCAACAACGAGCGCCCGCGCAACCGTGCATCTTGCCCACCGTGAACCAACTGAAAGGCTTGCACAATAAACTCAACTTCTCGAATGCCACCATCACCCAGTTTAACGTCTCTGTCCGCCCCTTTTTTCAGCACATCCAAGGCAATCATCCGTTTCAAATCACGCAAAGAAGCCAGCATGGTGAAATCGACATAACGACGATAAATGAAGGGGCGCATCATACTTTCTAGCTCGGCAATATCAGCGGGCTTGCCTGTCATCGCACGCGCTTTAATCATGGCGTAGCGCTCCCAGGGGCGACCATGTAACTGATAGTATTGTTCAAAAGCATCGAAGCTATGCACCAGCTGGCCCGAACTGCCGAAGGGTCTGAGCATCATATCAACGCGAAAAACAAAACCATCGGCAGTCGTATTATTCAACAACTGATTGACTTGCTGACCGACCTTGGTAAAAAACTCATCATTGCTGATCGCACGCGTCGAACTATTGGTCATGCCTTTTTCAGGAAAGACAAAAATCAAATCAATATCTGATGAATAATTCAGCTCACGACCACCCAACTTGCCCATACCCAAAATAATCAAGGTCTGTGCTGTCGCTGAATCCTCTCCTATCGGTTCACCCCATTTCGCCGACTGTTGACGATAAGCCCAATCGTAGGCCAAACCCACCAGCACATCCCCCATAGCCGAAGCATCGGCTAAGGTTTCTTCAACACTGGCTAGGCCGGCTAAATCGCGCACCGCCATACGCACCATTTGTTTACGACGATACTGACGCAAGGCTTGCATCATCTGTTCATCCGTCTGCGCCCAAGCCAATGACGCCTGTCCTTGCTCACGCATTTGCGCTAAGGTGAGAGAAGCCAAATCAGCTTCGCTCAATAAATCGGGATAGCGCTCACATTGTTGACGCACAAATAACGAAAAACGGCTGGCAGTGTCGATGGCAGATTGAAGCATCATAGGGGAAGGTTTCCACGTTGATTGAATCCCCTCATTGTGCATTGAGTTGGTTGTTTAGGCAAGTAAGTAACTTATTCGTTGGAAATCTCTAAAAACCCCGCTTCGCTCGTTTTTAGACTTTCCAAGTTTATTTTGTTAACTGAAGGAAGGGAGTTCATCAACAAGTTATAGGCTGTTTTTCGCAAACCCTTCCTTCAGACTTCCTACCCATTGGGTTTTTATAATTACCCAGTTATAATTCACTAACTAGGATATTCTGCCTGAGGTAAAGGTTATGCTCGAACGGTTACACAGCTTTCAACAACGCATCAATCAGGTACTAGAAACGACGATTGCCGAACGACGCCATACCATGCCAGAGCGTCTGTTTGACGCCATTAACTATAGTGTGCTCGATGCAGGAAAACGCTTACGCCCTGCCCTCACCTATGCTGTTGGTGAGTCTTTAGGAACGCCGCTTAGCCTACTCGATGCGCCTGCCGCCGCGGTAGAGCTCATTCATTGTTACTCGTTGGTGCATGACGACTTACCCGCCATGGATGATGATGATTTGCGTCGTGGCAAGCCCACCACCCACATTGCCTTTGATGAAGCCACCGCTATTTTGGTCGGTGATGCGTTGCAAGCCATGGCATTCGATCTGCTCTCGCAAGCGAGCGAACTCACCTGTAGGCAACGCTTAGAGATGATTCGTGTGTTATCCCGAGCTGCTGGTGCTAATGGTATGGTAGCCGGTCAAATGCGCGACATGATGGCAGAACACACGCCATTAACCATTGATGAATTACGCCGACTGCACCAACAAAAAACAGGCGCCCTAATTGAAACAGCGGTTAGCTTTGGCGGCTTGGCTTCGACTCAAGCGAATGAAGCGATTTTGCATAGTTTAGAGCGCTACGGAGCACATTTAGGCTTAGCATTTCAAATTCAAGACGACATTTTAGATGTCACGCAATCCGTTGAACAACTGGGCAAACCGCAAGGATCGGACGAACGCAATGACAAAACCACCTTCGTCAGCTTGTTAGGTCTGACCGAAGCCAAAAATGAAGCGCTCAAACATGCCAGCCTTGCTAAAAGCGTCTTGCAAGAATGTCATTTGCAATCGAGCTTGCTCACTGACTTATGCGACTATATCGTCGAACGCACCCATTAATGTTAGAATAACAGCATTGATTTATTGGAAAATTGGCTATGGCATTCACCCTGACAACTCAGCTCGAATTTTCTGCTGCCCATCGCTTACGTGGCTATGATGGCAACTGCGCGCGCCTGCATGGTCACAACTGGAAAGTCGAAATCAGTCTGACAGGTTCACAGTTGAATGACGTGGGTATGCTCATTGATTTCAAGGAAATTAAACGCACCGGCAAACAGATTTTAACTCAGCTGGATCATTACTACTTAAATGACATTCCCCCTTTTGATGCTGAGCTGAATCCGACGGCGGAGAATATCGCTTTTTATCTGTTTCAACAGCTAGGCGAAGCCTTAAATGATGAGCGCATTTGCGTCTCTGCCGTGACCGTATGGGAAAACGAGCGCAACAGCGCTACTTTTTCCAGTGACTAATTGGGCAAGCTGGCCCATTGAGGTCATCATTGCTGGGTATGGCTTGCTGGGACTAATTCTCGGTAGTTTTTTGTCTATGCTCAGCTACCGACTCATTCAACATCTAGACAGTGACACGCCAGCACTGATGAAAGCCTTGGTGCTAGACCGCTCTCGTTGTGCACATTGCCAATCGGCTCTCAGCGCCAGACAGCTCATCCCCTTATTCAGTTGGTGGCGTTATCATCGCACCGCTCCCTGCTGTGGTCAGCCCATTTCTTGGCGCTATCCCGTCATCGAAATCGCTACCGCCCTTATCACTGCGCTCACCGCGGCTCAACACTTAACGGGGATTGGGGGCGTTTGGGGACTAAGCTTACAAGGTTGGGCGTTGCTAGTTTTCAGTTGGACACTCATCACCATCACCATCACAGATATGGAGCATCAGCTGATTCCTGATCGACTCAGCTTGCCGTTACTCTGGTTAGGCTTGCTGCTTAATAGTACGGATAGTGGGCTGATTTCGCTTAACGAAGCCGTATGGGGAGCGGCACTGGGTTATGGCAGTTTGTGGCTGTTATTTCAAATCCATCGCGCCTTAACCGGCAAGGAGGGCATGGGCTATGGTGATTTTAAATTAACAGCCGCTTTGGGGGCTTGGCTAGGGGCTTATGCGCTTGTCCCTATTTTCATTATGGCAGGACTGCTGGCAATACTGGTCATGGGCAGCTTGATGCTGTGGAAAGGAAGAGAAAATCAGGCGTTTGCCTTTGGGCCTTGGTTAGCCATCGCTGGGTGGCTGGTGATGATGGGCTGGAGTCCCATTTAAGACCCAACCTTACTGACTAGGAAAGGCGTTGCGCTTCCTTTTTATCGGCGTTGGGAGCCGCCACATACTGACCATCCATCATACAGACTTCCACCATGCGCAACTCGTTCATACGACGGAAACCCATCACATAATCAAACAAGCTCGGGTTCGTTTCTTGTAGTACTGAGTCAATAATCAAACTGCGCTCACCTTCGAACACTTCAGGGTGCAAATAATCTGAATAAACCAGACGATGCTGTAATCCATATTCTGCATCCAGGGACGCAATGCGATCAATCCAATCGGAAGGGCGAAACTTCTGACCCGCCTCAGTAATGCCTTGTATGACATATTTACAGTGTTTATTGCGTTGCATTGCCTGTTGAGCCAACTAAAAAAGTTAAGATGATTTCATTATATCAGTTGAAGCAAAGTGGTCAAAGCCCCGCCGTGTCGGAATCGCTAACAATTTGTCGGCGTGCCATAAACCGATACCACCTTGTGTGTTGGTAATCACGCCTACTTTAGTCAATCCTAGGTTCAATTCCACCGACAGTTGCTCAATTCGCTCGCGCACTTGCGGCGCGGCGGTAAAAATCAGTTCGTAGTCATCACCGCTGGTTAAGGGCAAACAAGGATTCTCGTTTTCGTGTACCCACTGCAATACTGGCTCAGAAAACGGAAACTGATCTAAATAACACCCTGCCCCTAGACCCCCGCTAGCCTTCAGTAAATGTTCCAAATCGGCCAAAAACCCATCCGAAACATCCACCGCAGCGGTTGCCAATCCCTGCAAAGCTTGACCCAAAGCGACTCGTGGCTGTGGACGATGCAAGCGTTCGGCCATTTCTGTCAAAGGCTGATCGTTCCGGTACAACTGAGCCAAAGCCAAACCCGCATCACCAATCGAACCAGACAACCAAATCTCATCACCGACACGTGCACCAGCACGCTGAATAGCTTGCCCGATGGGAACCGTGCCCATTAAGGTCACGCTCACCGTCAGGCGATCGCTACGCGTGGTATCACCACCAATCAAAGCGACTCCATACTGAGTCGCTAACGACTGCCAGCCTTGCATAAAACGCGCCAACCAGTCACTGGTTGCCATCGCTTCTGGCAAGGACAAAGCCAACAAAGCCCAACGCGGCTCAGCGCCCATAGCGGCCAAGTCCGACAAGTTCACCGCCAAAGATTTCCAAGCGATATCTTCGGGCGCACAGCCAGCAAAAAAGTGATGGTTCTCGACCAAGGTGTCTAACGCCACCACCACCGACTGACCTTCGGGTGCTTGCACTACCGCTGCATCGTCACCAATACCGAGCAACACATCATCACGCTGACCGGCAGCAGGCGCTATTTGTTCATAAATCAGCGCAAATTCTGTGGCAACCGACATGGAACCTCTAGGACTTTGCTTCTTCTGGACGTAAGGTTTGTGCTAACTTATCGAGCACGCCATTGACATAGGCATGTCCTCCTTCTGCACCAAAGGCTTTCGCCAATTCCACTGCTTCGTTAATAACGACACGATAAGGCGTTTCGGGCATCAGGCTCAATTCACAAACCCCTAGGCGCAATGCCGACAATTCAACCGGATTCAACTGTGCAATCGGTCTGTCCAAAGCCGTCTCAATGGTCTGATCAATCGTCTCTAAATTCGATAACACACCCTGTAATAATCCCGAGAAAAACGGTTTACTACCCACCTGAATAGCCGCATCGGATAAAAACTGTTGTTCAATTTCGACCAAACTACTGGGGTTCATTTGCCACTGGTAAAGCGCCTGCAATACCGCACGACGCGCTTGCGTACGCACCGGCAAGCCTTTACGCACTTCTGGCGTTTTGGCTTTCATTTCATCACCCGTTGAATTGTGACTTTCACTCATGCATTCGCCTCGATCGCTTTCATCAACTGTGCCATTTCAATGGCCGTGACAGCCGCTTCAAACCCTTTATTACCGGCTTTCGTACCAGCACGCTCAATGGCCTGTTCAATACTATCAACCGTCAAAATTCCAAAAGAAACCGGCAAGCTGAAATCTAACATGGCTTGTGCTAAGCCCTTAGTGGCTTCATTAGCGACAAAATCAAAGTGCGGGGTATGACCACGAATCACCGCACCTAGGGCAATAATCGCATCGTACTTACCGCTTTGCGCCAAACGATGTACCGCCAAAGGAATCTCATAAGCACCCGGCACACGTGCCACCACCACATTGTCCAAACTACCGCCATGACGCACAATCGCATCTTTAGCACCCGACTCTAACCCATCCACAACAAAGCTATTGAAACGACCCACTACCATGGCAATCTTCAAACCTTGTGCCGTTAACATACCTTCTAATGTTTTCATTTCTTATTCCTTTTTTCCTAAACTAAAACCGTTTATGAGCAGTCTAGATTGCTAGGCTGCACGGAGCGCAAATGAAGAAGTGACCATAAAGTACACGACCGAATTGAGCACCGCGCAACACCGCAAGATGGCTGCGCAATAGGTTTTTTACTGTTTTTCAACGAATTCTGTGACTTCTAACCCAAACCCGGTTAGGGCAGATAACTGCCACGGCGTACCAATAATACGTAATTGCTGCAAGCCTAAATCCGATAGAATTTGCGCCCCCAAACCATAGGTTTTGACATCGTCGTCAATGGGTTCAGCCGCTAATGCCAAATGACGATCCTGGTGTTGCATCGCTTGAATGCGCTCTAACAACACCCGACTGTCAGCATCTTTACGCAACACCACAATCACGCCTTTACCAGCTTTAGCAATCTGTGACATAGCCGCACGCAAGGTCCAGCCGCACTCAGGGCGAGTTGAGGCAAACAGGTCACAAATACTGTCCTGCATATGCACACGTACCAAAGTAGGCGACGCGTCTAACTGCCCCATACTCAAAGCAAAATGCACACGCTGATCGAGCAAATCTTGATAAGCCGTGAGCTTAAATTCACCAAACTCAGTTGGTAATTTGCATTCCGTGACACGTTCAATATTTTTTTCATGTTGCGAACGGTAACGAATCAAATCGGCAATCGTCCCAATTTTGATGCCATGCTCTGCAGCAAAGACTTCTAATTCAGGACGACGCGCCATGGTACCGTCTTCATTCATGATCTCGACGATAACTGATGCTGGCGTTAAGCCAGCGAGTCTTCCCAAATCACAACCCGCTTCGGTATGACCAGCCCGTGTTAACACGCCACCACGACGCGCCATCAACGGAAACACGTGTCCCGGCATGGTAATGTCACTGGGTTTAGCGTCTGCCGCCACCGCCGTGCGAATGGTGTGGGCACGATCTGCCGCCGAAATACCCGTCGTCACGCCCTGTGCCGCTTCAATCGACATGGTAAAGGCTGTTTCTTGATGGTCGGTACTACCACGCACCATGAGCGGCAAATTGAGTTGTTGGCAACGCTCTTTCGTTAAGGTTAAACAAATCAAGCCACGACCATAACGCGCCATAAAGTTGATATCTTCAGGGCGAACCAAGTCGGCCGCCATGATTAAATCGCCTTCGTTTTCACGATCTTCGTCATCCATCAGGATGATCATTTTTCCAGCGCGATAATCCGCTAAAATTTCTTCAATGCTGTTGAGTGCCACAACTGGCTCCTTTTATCGCTTTAAGGTTTATTACCTATTGTCGCATGAAATGAATCGATTTGCGTCATCAAGCCGCTAGCTAAACCTTAAAATAGGCGACATGGCGCCTTTATTTCCAAAAACCATGCTCGGCTAAAAACCCAGGCGTTAATTTATTTTCTTGAGACTGAGCCGCGGGTCCGGTCAGCAAACGCTCTAAATAGCGTGCAATAACATCGACTTCTAAATTCACCACCGAGCCAACACGCAATTCACCCAAATTGGTTTCTTGCAGGGTATGCGGTACTAAATTAACGGTAAAACTGCTGTCACTCACATCATTCACGGTTAAGGATACACCGTTAATGGTAATAGACCCTTTATGAGCAACGTAATGGGCTATTTCTTTTGGCATGGTAAAGGCATAACGCCACGAAGCACCATCAGCGGCAATCGTCTTCACCTGACCCACCGCATCCACGTGACCACTCACCATATGCCCGCCTAAGCGGTCGGTCAATCGCAAGGCTTTTTCCAAATTGACCGCAGACCCCACCGATAACTGCTTAAATGCCGACACCTTAAGTGTTTCGTTCGACACGTCGGCAACAAAACTGTTCGCAGTCATCGTCACTACAGTTAGGCAGACACCGTTCACGGCAATCGAATCACCCAAAGCCACATCCGACATATCGAGTTTACCAACAGCCAAGGTGAGTTTCCAGTCGCCACTGGCGTTAGGTGCAATGGCACTCACCTTGCCGACTGATTGAATAATTCCTGTAAACATGGTCAGTTCCTTTTTATTCTGTATCTTAGTCATTAACCGTTGCAGGCGGCAACCAACGCGTTCGCACATCTTCCCCAACCAGGCGTTGCTCAAGTAAACGCCAACGTGGAATCTGTCTCATCGAACTAAACTGCGGCAAACCTGCTAAGGCTGACCGCGCTGCTCCCATCATCGCACCCGAAGTATACCACCAGAGCTCATTGACCACCCCAGCCGCCATGGCACTGCCGGTCAGACTTGCACCCGCTTCTAACAACACATCGTTAATAGCAAATTCGGATGCCAAAAGTTTCATCACGCTGGGTAGGTGCAAACGCCCTAAGTCGTCCACGGTAACAGGCTGCACTTGAACGCCCTGCTGAGTTAGTGCCTCGACTTTTTCCGCTTGTTGCGTTAAGGCTTGCGCCGAAGCGAGTATCAGCACCGCGCCCGACAGTTGAAAGAGCTTAGCATCTGGGGAGCAACGCAACTGAGTATCCAACACCACTCGCAACGGCTGAAAAGTTTCAAACCCCGCCAAGCGCAGGGTTAAGCTGGGATCATCAGCTAACAGCGTTCCGATACCGGTGACAATCGCTCCTGAACGCGCTCTCAGCTGTTGCACATCCACACGCGCGGCTGCGCTGGTAATCCACTGACTTTGCCCATTCAACAAAGCGGTTTGGCCATCTAAACTGGCACCGACTTTCGCTCGCACAAAGGGCAATCCACGCTCCATGCGCGACAAAAACCCGACATTCAAACCGCGTGCGGAGGATTCCATTAAGCCGACATCAACCCGAATACCCGCATGGCGCAAGCGCGCAATGCCTGAACCGGCGACTAACGGATTCGGGTCTTGCATCGCCACCACCACACGCGACACCCCAGCTGCCGTTAAGGCATCGCAACAAGGCGGAGTACGTCCATGATGACTGCACGGCTCTAGGGTTACATAGGCAGTCGCACCCTGGGCCTGCTCTGCCGCCATACGCAAGGCATGCACCTCGGCATGGGGTGTGCCGGCACGAACATGCCAACCTTCACCCACGACTTGATTGGCTTTAACAATCACGCAGCCTACCGCGGGGTTGGGTCTGACGGTAAGCTGTCCCCGCTCCGCCAAACGAATAGCCTGCGCCATGTAAAGCGCATCTTGTGCGGTAAAGGAATTAAGATCAGACAAGGTTCAACGACCCGTTAATGATAGGTTTTGCTTTAAATCCATTTGCATCAAGTTAGCTTTTTGCCGCTGTGCCATCGAGCAAACGCAAAATTTCCGTTTGAAACGCTTGCACATCTTGAAAGCTACGATAGACAGAAGCGTAACGCACATAAGCAACCTGATCCAAGCCTTTCAACTCTTGCATCACCCACTCACCCACTTGACTAGCCGGTAATTCACGTACCCCTTCTGCCATCACTTTATGGCGTATGCGCATGACCGCATCTTCAATGGCATCGGCATCAACTGGACGCTTTTCTAAGGCACGCATCATACCGGCACGAATTTTGGCATCATCATAGCGTTCACGATTACCGTCTCGCTTAATGACACGCGGCAAAGCGACCTCAATCACTTCGTAGGTGGTGAAGCGCTCATTACACTTATGGCACTCACGACGGCGACGCACTTGTGCGCCATCAACCGCCAGCCTTGAGTCGATTACCTTGGTATCGGAGGCACCACAAAAGGGACAATTCATATTAAAACCTATTACGCTGTTACATTACTTTGTTGTCGCAGTGCTCGAAGCAGTCATGTACCTTGTGTACACTCCTACTTCTGTGCGCTGCTCCGCCGCGTACTGAAACAGCTCATCACGGTTTGTAAAAACTGCATGAATCGCCTGTTTCATCATCAAACTTACGCTGTTAAAGCGCAACAGGTTTTAAGCATAGACAGGTAAGCGTGCACAGACTGCCACCACTTTGGCAATCACCGCATCACGAACCTGTGCTTCATTGTCTTTGCCAATACTGTCTAACACGTCACACATCCAGCCTGCTAACTCCGTACACTCACCTTCTGTGAAACCACGCGAGGTGACTGCAGGTGTACCAATACGAATACCGCTAGTGACAAATGGTGATTGTGGATCGTTTGGTACGGCGTTTTTATTAATGGTAATGTGCGCTGCACCCAGAGCCGCATCGGCCTGTTTACCCGTTAAGCCTTGCGCCACCAAATCGACCAAGAATAAGTGATTATCGGTACCACCGGAAACCACTTTATAACCACGATCCATAAATACTTTCGCCATGGCCTGCGCGTTTTTAATGACCTGAGCTGCATAAGCTTTGAATTCTGGCTCTAATGCTTCTTTGAACGCCACCGCTTTAGCGGCAATCACGTGCATCAGCGGACCACCTTGCGTACCCGGGAAAACACGAGAAGCAACGGCTTTTTCAATCACCTCGTTAGCTTTACCTAAAATTAAACCACCGCGAGGACCACGTAGTGTTTTATGGGTAGTGGTGGTCACCACATCGGCATAAGGCAACGGATTCGGATACAGACCCGCCGCCACCAAACCTGCTACGTGCGCCATATCAACAAATAAATAAGCACCGACTTCATCGGCAATAGCGCGGAAAGCAGCCCAGTCCATCGTTTTAGAGTAAGCCGAAAAACCAGCAATAATCATTTTGGGTTTATGTTCGAGTGCTAACTTGCGCACTTCGTCCATTTGCACAATACCGTTATCATCAACGCCATACTGCACCGAGTTGTAAATTTTGCCGGAAAAGTTGACCTTAGCACCATGGGTTAAGTGACCACCATGCGCCAAGCTCATACCCAGCACCGTATCACCCGGATTCAATAAAGCTTGAAACACAGCACCATTCGCTTGTGAGCCCGAGTGAGGTTGAACATTCGCCCAATCGGCACCAAACAACTGTTTAGCACGATCAATCGCTACCTGTTCGGCAACATCCACATACTCACAACCACCATAGTAACGCTTACCTGGGTAACCTTCGGCATATTTATTGGTTAATACGCTACCCTGAGCTTCCATTACGCGAGGACTGGTATAGTTTTCAGAAGCGATCAATTCAATATGATCTTCCTGACGTTGCGCTTCATCGCTGATAGCGCGCGCGATCACATCATCATAGCCAGCAATAGTCATTGATTTGGTAAACATGACAAGTCCTCGGTAAAAAAAATTAAATAAGTACCGCTATTGTACCAGCAAACAAAAAACAGCCCAATATGTTGGGGAAAAGATTTTACGCATGTAACGTCGATAGCAGACTTAATGGCCCTAGAAAACAAAAAAAGCGACCCTTTCGGATCGCTTTTGCGAAGTTTTAACTTGAAAGCCGTGTGGGCTAGGGTAACCAAACGCTTTTTAATAAAGGCAACACGGTTGCCGCAACAACAATGGCTAGCATCCATTTCATGACATGAACTTCTTTATCCAACTTAGTATATTGATCTGATAGCCTTTTCTCCAAACCAATAAGATCACCTTTGGTTGCGACAGACTCTGCACTGATGGCCTGCGCTGCTTTTTGCGCTTTCTCTTCATCGACTCCAACAGAGCGAAAGGCTTGATAGACTTCAATGATCATTGTAGACATAGCATTAATCTCTAATCCATTTAATGATGCTAGTATAACACACGACCCCACAAACCAAAAAAGCGACCCTTTCGG
>CAZBQD010000015.1:0-37461 GCA_964493995.1 uncultured Francisella sp. | reverse complement strand
AACAGCGGTGCGACATCGCAGAAGACCAAGAGCCTTCTAAGGGGAGGGAAAAAGCGGGGTACCCGTCGCCATTAGGCACGAACTTGCCAACTACCGTCGGCTTGTTTGCAGGCAGAGCCTTTGTCATAAACGGTTTTAGCACCTTCTTGCGTGACTAATTCAAAATCGCGGCATTGTTGATTGCTGATTTTGTAGCTACGTAGTGGAGTGACGGTTAAATCAGGTGCGTTTTGCGGCGTGCTCATAAATTGGTAGGGCTGTTTGTCGGGTGCTTTATCAAGCGTGTAGGCCACTTTTTGTTTGCTTTGCGTGCTCATATTTTTGCCCACATAGTTACCAATGAAGCCGCCAGCCGCCGCACCACCGGCAATGGTGTACCAGGCGCTGTTACCAAAAATCAGGGGGGCGGCAATCGCACCGACAGCCGCACCGGTAGCAATACCGATATCTTGTTTGCTCATATTGCAGCCACTCAGGCTGGCAAGCGAGAGGAGGGCGGTAGCACTGATTAAGGTTAGTTGTCGCATGATGATGCTCCTTTGATTCGATTTAACGAATAAAGAAAAGCAGATAATGTGCCAAAAATTAATGAGGCAATAAAAAAGGACTCGTTAGAGTACTTCGGTGACCTCTAAAAACCCTACGGGATGGGGGGCTGGGGGAAGGGATGCTCAATGATTGCATGTAGCCTATTGATTTAGGCTCTTCCACCAGAGATTAAATAAACTTGGGAGCTCTAAAAATTCCACGAAGTGGAGTTTTTAGAGGTTTCCCTCCTTCAATCGGTGCTTCAAGTTGTTGCTTAAATGTCATTCCAGCCTTTGCGACGCGGAGCACGGGCAAAACGGCCAATAATCCAACCCATGAACAAAATACCGGCGCCCACCATGACCCAGGCGCGTTGGTTTTTACCTTCAACATCGCTGGCTTCTTGTTCTAAAATATCATTGCGTTGACGTAAGGCTTCAATCTCTGTCTTTAAGCGACGATTGTCTTCATTAACAACGAGCGTTTGTGTGGAAAGGGTTTTGACATAATCGAGCTCTTGTTTGAGTTCGTAATTGTCTTTACGCAAACTGGCCACTTCGGTTTCGGCGTTTTCAGCACGGTTTTTCAGCGCATCCATTTCAGTTTTCAGGGCGCCTTGTGCTTGCATGGCTTCGAGCGATTGGCGTTGAGCGCCTTCTAACTGTTGGCTTGCCACCGGCGTGGTTTGCAAATAGCGTTTGGGTAGGAAGCCTTTTGTTTCGCCCGCAGTGACTAAGGCCCAGCCGTCATTGGTAACACCAATTAGGGTGGCCTCAAAGCCAGGCTTAACAATTTTGACCACTTTACAGCGATCACCAGGGCAAGAGCGCAAAGGCACTTCTAAGCGATCACTGACCCATTGTTTGCTTGCTGGAACTTCTTTCACATCCCACGCTGGTTTTTTAGCCGTGGTCGTTTCGGTGCTGGTGGCGTCGCTGGCTGGCGCAGGGTCAACTGCCCAAGCATGGCTGTTAAGGCCAAGCAACAACGCGACGAGTGCCATTCGATTAAAGTGCGGCATGTTGTTTCTCCAAGTTGCTTTTGGCGTTTTGCAATTCGGCCAAGCGTGCTTTTTCTTTTTCCACTAAAGCAGCAGGGGCTTTATCGACAAAGCCCGAGTTATTCAGTTTACCAGCGAGTTTTTCAATTTCTACATCCAGTTTGGTCATCTCTTTAACTAAACGTGCTTTTTCTGCTTCAAAATCAATGAGGCCTGCCATGGGTAAAAAGAGTTTCAGGTTGCCACCGACGACGGCAACCGCCGCTTGTGCTGGGTCTGCACTGGCTAGTTCGATGCCTTCGACTTTAGCCAAGAAACGCAAATAAGGAGCAAATTCACTTAGGCGTTGCTCGTCCTGAGCATTGGCATCGACAGCAATCAGGCTAATGGGTTTGCTGGGGGCAACGCTTAGGTCGGCACGTAGGCGACGCACTGCTAAAATCGCTTCTTGTAACCAAGCAATATTACCTAAGGCAATGGGACAAATGCCGTCAGCACGCGGTTGAGGGTAGCTTTGCGTACTGATGGTGTCGCCAGACTTGCCCGCTAAAGGCGCGACTTTTTGCCAAATTTCTTCGGTAATAAACGGCATAATTGGATGCAATAGGCGCAGTGTCGCTTCTAATACTCTGACCAGCGTTTTACGGGCAGCGCGTTTTTGCGCATCACTGCTATCAGGGTTATTGAGCACGGGTTTGGTCAGTTCCAAATACCAGTCACAGTAGTCCGACCAGAAGAAGTCGTAAACTGCTTGCGAAAGCAGGTCTAAACGATATTGTTCAAAATGACGAATGACTTCACTTTCGGTTTGTTGTAAGCGCGAAATGATCCACTTATCCGCTTGGCTGTAATCGCAGGGCAAGCTGGCATCTAGGCCGGTATCTTGCCCTTCGGTGTTCATCAACACGTAACGGGTGGCATTCCACAGTTTGTTACAGAAGTTGCGGTAGCCTTCACAGCGTTTTTGATCGAAGCGAATGTCACGTCCGTTGCTGGCAAGTGAAGCAAAGGTAAAGCGCAGTGCATCAGTGCCGTAAGCCGGAATACCACCTTCAAATTCTTTACGCGTTTTGGCGTCGATTTTTTTCGCCATTTCCGGCTGCATGAGTCCCGTGGTGCGTTTGGCCACCAAGTCTTCAAGCGTAATGCCATCAATCAGGTCAATCGGGTCGAGTACGTTACCTTTCGATTTGGACATTTTTTGTCCTTCGGCATCGCGCACCAGTCCGTGTACATAAACGGTTTTGAAAGGCACATCCTTAGCGAAGTACAAGCCAAACATGACCATGCGTGCGACCCAGAAGAAAATAATGTCAAACCCCGTCACCAGCGTGCTGGTTGGGTAGAAATCTTTCAGTTCAGCGGTTTGGTTTGGCCAACCCAGCGTGCTGAATGGCCATAGAGCCGACGAAAACCAAGTATCGAGTACGTCTGTGTCTTGGTGTAACGCTAAATGAGCGGACAGGTTGTATTTGCTACGCGCTTCAGCTTCCGAGCGAGCGACATAGACAGAACCATTGTCATCGTACCAAGCGGGAATACGGTGTCCCCACCAGATTTGACGCGAAATACACCAGTCTTGAATGTTGTTCAGCCATTGGTTGTAGGTGTTTGACCAGTTGTCGGGTACAAACTTAACGCGACCATCGGCTACGCAAGCTAGCGCTGGGTCGGTAATGGCTTGCTTGCCACCCATGCGACCATCGGCTTGGGTGTCGCGGGTTAAATCAACAAACCATTGGTCGGTGAGCATGGGTTCGATGACCGATTGGGTACGATCACCACGGGGTACCATCAGCGTATGGGGTTTGATTTCGACCAATAATCCTAAAGCATCTAAATCGGCAACAACGCGCTTACGGGCTTCGAAACGATCTAAGCCACGATAGACTTCGGGGGAATTGTCGTTAATATGCGCGGTCGGCGTGAGAATGGTAATCATCGGTAAGGCATGACGTTGACCAATGGCGTAGTCGTTAAAGTCGTGCGCTGGCGTGATTTTAACGCAGCCCGTTCCGAAAGCAGGGTCAACGTAGCTATCGGCAATAATGGGGATTTCACGACCGACTAAGGGCAGGGTAATGGTTTTACCGATGAAGCTGGCGTAGCGCTCATCATCGGGGCTGACCGCAACCGCTGTATCACCCAGCATGGTTTCGGGACGGGTTGTCGCTACCACCAGTGAACCTGAGCCATCTGTTAACGGATAGCGGAAATGCCACATGCTGCCTTGTTCTTCTTCGCTGATCACTTCGAGATCGGAAACGGCAGTTTGCAGCACGGGATCCCAGTTGACTAAGCGTTTGCCACGATAGATCAGACCATCATCGAACAGACGCACGAACACTTCTTTCACCGCATCGTTCAGGCCGTCATCCATGGTGAAGCGTTCACGAGACCAATCACAGCTGGCGCCCAAACGACGCATTTGACGCGTAATGGTGCCGCCCGATTCTGCTTTCCATTCCCACACTTTGTTTAGGAACTCGTCACGACCTAAATCGTGACGGCTGACCCCTTGTGCGACCAAGCGACGCTCGACCACCATTTGCGTGGCAATACCGGCATGATCGGTACCCGGCTGCCACAGCGTGCGTTTGCCCGACATACGATGGTAGCGAATGAGCGCGTCCATAATGGTGTCTTGAAAGGCGTGCCCCATGTGCAGGCTACCGGTGACGTTAGGCGGCGGCAACATCACACAATAGCTGTCCTTGCCTTGTGCTGCCGGTTTGAAATGTCCGTTATTTTCCCAAATGGCGTACCATTTGCCTTCGATGCTAGAGGGGTCGTATGTTTTATCCATGAAAGCGGCGTCGTATTCAGTAATCAAATGAGAATAATTATAACACGAAGCCCTAGCTGTGATGGGGTGCTCAAACGAGATAGCTTGCTGATGCTAGGGGATTAATGACGGGACTAATGACGAGATTAAGCGATGGGTTTCAGTTCGGGTGTTAAGCCCTGCTGCTGATAGTGTCGCCAACGGCTACGACTGGCGTCGCGGCTATCGGGGTTGATGATTTCTACAATGCGCTGATAGCCGGTAACGGTGAGCAGTTCATCGGTAAGGTTAAGCAAAATATCCCCTTGCGCGGGAAACTCAGCGGTCACCAGTTGAATGGGTGCGGGGCAAGCAAAGTTGAGGCTATGGGCAACAAAGCTGGTTGGCGATGTCTGCGTCCACAGTTGCTCATCCAGCTCAGCGGCTTGAGTATCTGAATTACAATAAATGACCGCTTGGCGCTGGCGTTTGATGGCCATTTCACCAAAGCGGCAGATGAATTGCTGGCGCGTTGCATGCGTCGCATCGGCCAGCAGGTAAAACCAGACTTCGCTCATGCTGCTGCTTGAGCTTGATTAATCAGGTATTGCACCAGTAGCGGAACGGGGCGACCACTCGCGCCTTTTTTCGCGCCCGAAACCCAAGCGGTGCCCGCGATATCCAAATGCGCCCACGGGGTGTCGTTTTCAATAAAGCGTTTTAAAAAACAGGCCGCAGTGATGGTGCCGGCTTCACGACCACCGATGTTGCCCATGTCAGCAAAATTAGACTTCAGTTGTTCATCGTACTCATCAAACAAGGGCAAGCGCCAAGCGCGATCGTAGGTCTGTTCGCTCGCTGCCAGCAGGTCATTGGCAAGGGCGTCATTATTTCCCATTAAGCCACTGGTGTGATTGCCTAGCGCGATAATACATGCACCGGTCAACGTGGCCATGTCAATAATCTGCTTGGGTTTGAATTCGCGCTGTGTCCAAGTTAACGCATCACAAAGAATGAGGCGACCTTCGGCATCGGTATTGAGGATTTCAATGGTTTGACCGCTCATGCTGGTCACCACATCACCCGGACGAGCGGCATTGCCGGCAGGCATGTTTTCAACAGCAGGAATAACGCCCACCACGTTAATCGGTAATTTTAATTCGGCTAAGGCTTGCATGACGCCCACCACGGTAGCCGCACCACACATATCGAATTTCATTTCATCCATGCCAGCGCCCGGTTTCAAGCTGATGCCCCCTGTATCGAAGGTCACCCCTTTACCCACTAAGGCAATCGGTGTGCCTTTTCCGCCTTTATATTCTAAAGCGATCATGCGTGGCGCTGCTGTCGAACCTTGTGCAACGGCCAGTAAGCTACCCATGCCCAATTTTTCCATATCGGCACGTTTGAGAATAGTGCATTTGAGTCCGTGTGTTTTGGCCATGGCTTTAGCATGATCTGCTAGGGCTTCAGGGTGAAGTAGGTTGGGAGGTAAATTACCTAAAGTGCGTGTTGTTGCCATGCCCAGCGCGGTTAATTGACCTTGCGCGATAGCCGTTTGTGCTTCGGCTTCGCTTAAGCTACCCGAGCTAAAAGTGAGGCGCGATAATACCGGCGCCGGTTCTTTAGCGGCTTTACCACGGCTTTCGTCGGTGTAACGATACAGGCTATTCTGGAAGATGAGGCTGGCATGGGTTAAGGCTTGCTGAGCATCCACATCAGTGCAATCAGCTTGTGGCAGTGAGCAGTGCGCATCGGTGTGCTTGCTCGCACTCACGGCTTGTGCAGCCGCTTCGAGTACTTCACGATAGTGGCGAAGCGTGAGGGGTTTGTCGCCCACACCAACAAAGAGTAAGTTAGGCTCCTTAGCATTAGCACGCCCTACAAATTGGGTCGTTCCTTTTTTGCCACTGAGAATACCGTCGCTGATGGCTTCGCTCAGTTGACCTTTGCGCAACTTGTCTTGTTGCTTAAATTCGGCGCTTTGTTCGCCGTTGCTGCTTAATGGCAATACCCATAATTGCGTTGCGCTAGCCTTTTCACTGAATTCGATGCTGAGTTTGTTCATTTAATTGCCTGTCCTTGACTGTTTTTACTTACAATACTCAATTTACGTCTAATGCACAAGCATCGACATCGAACAAATGTTGTGAATTCAGGGAGTGAATTCAGCCCATGCGCTTATTAACCGCTTACATCAGTCGAGAATTGACCCTATCCTTTGTGGCGGTGCTGGGTGTGTTGTTGTTGGTGATTATGGGGGGTGAGGTGGCTCGCTTGCTCACCGAAGCCTTAGAAGGCCGACTCAGTCCCGACTTGGTGCTGCAATTGGTGTTGCTGAAAATCCCGATGGCGATGGAGATTTTATTGCCCTTATCGGTATTGTTGGCGGTGATGCTCACTTTCGGTCGTCTCTATCATGACCGTGAAATGGAGGTTCTGTCTGCCAGCGGCATTGCGCCCCGTTATTTTGTGCGCTTGGTGATGACCTTTGCGCTCATCGCGGCATTCATCGCGGGTTTCTTTTCTTTATTCGGTGCTTCTTGGTCGATGCAACAGGAACGGAGTTTGTTGGCAGAGGGTCAATTGCGTACGCACATCAAGTCGCTGGTCGGTGGACGCTTTACGCCTTTGCCTTCTTCGCAAGGGGTGTTTTATGCGGAAACAGTGACCGCCAAAGGTGAGTTGAGTGATATTTTCATTCAATTACGCACCCCAGAAAAGCTCGATCAGTTGCTGTTAGCGCCGCGTGGCTATTTTGAACAACATCAGGGGCGCACCCAGTTGATTTTACAGAATGGCCAGGTGCTGAGCGGTTTATTAGGGCAAGAAGAATTACTCAGTCAGCGTTTTGAGCGTATGACGGTGTGGTTGCCCGATTGGCAAGTGACCTTGTCGGAATTAGATATTGAAGCCTTGGATACGCTGACGCTTTGGCAAAGGCGCGACGAGCCTCGTGCTATGGCACATTTACAATGGCGCTTTTTTGTCATGGGCAGTGTCCTCGTGTTGGCTTTTGTCGCTTGGCGGCTTTCGAAAGTCGGGCCACGCAAAGGGCGTTACTCGCGTATGGCATTGGGACTGGGCTTTTATCTGATTTTTATGCAAGTCGCCATTGCGCTGCGGTCGCAAATCCAGGGGGCTGGGCTGCCGATGTTTCCGGGTATGCTGATAATGCTGGTGTTTCCCTTATTGGTGGTGATGCCCCTTAGCCATTGGTGGTGGTGGCTTAAGCGTCAGTTGATGGGGGGCTAGTCGCGTGTGGTTTGGTAAAATCGAGCGCTATTTAGCGCAGTCAGTTATTTGGGCGGTTTTGGCAGCGATGCTGTTGCTGACGGCTTTGTTGGGCTTTTCAGAATTATTGTCGCAATTAGGGCGTTTGTCTGCGTCTTATACCTTAAGTCAGGCGCTGATGTTTGCGTTATTGAAAATGCCTGCTTATGCCTACGAGGTTTTCCCTATGGCGTTGCTGATTGGCGTGCTTGCCGGTATGGGGCAGTTGGCAGCGCAGAGCGAGCTGACCATTATTCGCGCCAGTGGTTGGTCGCCTTCACGTATTTTACTTGCCTTGGCTAAAGGCCTGTTGCTGCTTTGGTTGATGATGTTGCTGGTAGGGGAAAGTTTAGCGCCCTGGGCGGAGAAGACGGCCATGCAGTTACGCTTGGTGAATGGGGCGCAAAATCTATCCTTGGCAGGTGAAGCAGGCTTTTGGACTAAGGATCAGCGTCGTTATATCACGGCGCAAACGGTGGTGAAGCAAGACCAGTTAGCGGGTGTCATTATTTACGAATTAGACGCGACAAAAGAGCAATACCACGTACTGCAAGCAAAGTATGCCGATTTCGATGCGCAAACCAAACAGTGGACACTGGCCGAGGTACGTCAGCAATGGATTGGCTCGGAAGCCATTGCCGGTGATTTTCCGTTTGTCGGCCTAACCTGGCATCAAACGCAACAAGATCGTTTGGCTGTTGATTTGCCGTTTGAACCCACAGCCTTATCGCTGATGGCTCAGGATAAGAAAAACTGGTCGTGGATGGAATTGCGTTCACAAATTGACACAATGAAAGCCAATGGTTTGCAAACGCAAACGCTCGAGCTGGCTTTGTGGCGTAAGCTGGCTCATCCCATTTCACTGCTGGCCATGCTGGCGTTGGCGCTGACCTTATTGCTCAGTGCGGGTCGAAGCGCGAGTATGGGTGGGCGCGTCCTGTTAGGGATTGTCATTGGTTTGGTGTTCTTTTTACTGAATCGTGTCGTTGGCGACATGGTGGCTTTGGCAAATTTGCCGGCTGTGGTGAGTGCTTTCTTGTTGCCAACGACGATTTTATTGGTCAGTTTAATGCTACTGGCTAGGATGCGTTAAGACGTTTTTTATATTAAATTTACTGATTAATGTTTTAATGTTTTAATGTTTTAATGTTTTAATGTTTTAATGTTTTAAAAATTATACTTAAAAACATATACTTGTCAATATTCGTGATGAATTTTGTTTAGTGTCGCATTCTGGTATGTTTTTATAAATATCAAATGATTTGATTTTTCTGATTTTGTCTTGTTTTGTTTATGTTATTTGTTGGTTATTATAACTTCATATTTATCTTACGCTTATGGAGTTGTTATGTTTTTTGGCAAACTAAAATCAGAATTATCAAGCGTTAAGCAGCGCTTAGTTGAGGCAGAGAATAAACTGTCTGCGATTGATCGCTCAATGGGTGTTATTGAGTTTGAATTGGATGGAACGATTATTCACGCCAACGAGAACTTCCTCAAAGCCTTGGGTGGTTATCAGCTTGTTGAAGTTGTGGGCAAGCATCATCGTATATTCGTTGCACAATCAGAAAGAGAATCCTCTGACTATCGTGACTTTTGGCTAAAACTGGCTCAAGGTCAGTTTGTTTCATCTCGTTTTAAGCGAATCGCTAAAAATGGTGATGTGGTTTGGATACAAGCTAGCTACAACCCAATTTTTGACGAGATTGGACGCCCCTATAAGGTCATCAAATTCGCAACAGACGTCACCAAACAAGTACTGAAAGAAAATGAACATGCGGCAAGTATTGCTGCTATTCAGCGCTCGATGGCGGTGATTGAGTTCGATTTGTCAGGTAAGATTCTTACCGCAAACGAAAACTTTAGCCAAACAATGAATTACAGCTTGTCAGAAATACAAGGTAAACATCATTCGATGTTTGTGGATGCGTTAGAAGCCAAGAGTAAAGCCTATGCCGACTTTTGGCAGGATTTGGCAAGTGGCAAGATTGTAAGCTCTACCTTTAAGCGGTTCGGAAAAAATGGCAAATTGGTGTACTTAGAGGCGAGTTACAATCCCATCTATGATGCGGATGGTAAAGTCTACAAAGTGGTCAAATTCGCCATCGATGTGACAGAGCAGGAAATGCGAAAAATGGACTTGTCTCGTGCCATTACAGATGCCTCCGAAGTATTACTCGCCTTAGCAGAGGGTGATTTGACGAAGACCATGCCATCGGGTGTTTACAAAGGCGAGCTGCATGATTTGAAAAATGCACTCAATTATACAATTGATCGATTTAAACGTATTGTGACAGAAACCATAGAAGGCGCTAATATGGTTAACAATTCAGCATCTCAAGTTTCTATGGGCGCTTCCGATCTTTCAGCAAGAGTGCAAGAGCAAGCCGCTGCTTTAGAAGAAACCAGTGCAACCATGAATGAAATGGCTTCGGCTGTTCAAATTAATACCGAGCATGCGCGTAACCTGGCTGAATTGGCTTTGTCGGCTCAGACACAGACAACGGGAGGTACTCAAATTGTTCAGAGAACCATTGAAGCCATGCATGCCATTAGAGATTCTAGCAATCGAATTACAGACATAGTGACCTTAATTGATGGCATTGCGTTTCAAACCAACTTGTTGGCACTCAATGCGGCTGTAGAAGCAGCTAGAGCCGGTGAACATGGACGAGGGTTTGCCGTTGTGGCTAGCGAAGTGAGAGCACTAGCACAGAAATCGGCGACTGCAGCGCAAGATATTAAAGACCTAATTAATGATTCTTCCGAAAGAGTCGTCAATGGTCAGTTATTAGCGGAAGAGTCTGGCAAGACGCTGGATGGTATTGCACAGTTAATTAACCAAGTCAGTAGCATGATTGGTCAAATTGCGACCGCATCTCATGAGCAATCGATTGGCATTAACCAAGTTCATCAAGCAATAGCCCAAATTGACGATGTAACGCAACAAAATGCAGCACTGGTTGAAGAGACAACGGCTTCGGCTGAAAACCTAAGTGATGAAGCGCATAAGTTACAAGAGAATATGAGCGTGTTTAAGCTGGCCTAGGTTTGCTTTGGCTAGCGTGAAAGTCCTAGTTTCATCAGTTCCTGCTGTAATGCCGAAGTTTGCAACGGCTTAGTTAAAAAGCCGTTCATGCCTGCCTCTTGGCATCGAATCCTATCAGACAATGAGTCATTTCCCGTTAAGGCAATAATGGGGGTGACTATGCCCAACTCCCTCATTCTTATACTCGCTTGCGTACCATTCATTTCAGGCATTTGCATGTCCATTAATATGGCGTCAAATGTGCTTCTTTGTGCTAGTTCTATCGCTTCTTTGCCGCTAGTTGCTGTCGTTACCTGATGTCCCAACCGGGCAATCAGTCCTTTCTGTATATTCAGTAGTACTGGGGTATCATCAACCATGAGTAACGATAAATAAGCCATCACATCAACCCCGCCAAAAAGCTCGTGTAAATAAAACCAGCAGCGTAAACAACTCCAAGCGTCCGAGCAGCATGGCAAAGGTGCCTATCCACGTTGCCGTGTCGGATAAGGCGGCGAATCCACCGCTGACACTTCCACCTAGCCCAACTCCCATATTGTTTAGGGTGCCAGCGGTGTTAGCGAATGCACTAAAAAAGTCGAGTCCCGTTGCCATGAACAACAAGGTAATAAAAGCAGCCGTGAAGATATAAAGGGCAAAAAAGGCCCATACTGCACTGATAACGCTGTCGGAAACCGTTTGTGCGCCTAGCTTAATGGGTACAACTGAATTAGGGTGAACCAAGCGGTAAAGCTCGCGCATGCCTTGTTTCCATAACAATAAAATACGTACCACTTTGATACCGCCTGCGGTCGAGCCAGCAGAGCCGCCAATGAAGCTAAGCATAATGAGCAGTACGGGAATGAAGGTCGGCCACAAGGATAAGTCGGAGGTGGTGAGTCCGGTCGTCGTCATCACACTAATCATGTTGAAAAAACCGTGTAAAAACGATAATTCTAATGAATCATAAACTTGATGATGCCAGAGGGTTGCTGTCATGATCACTGTGGCAATAGATACGATGAGTAAGTACATGCGTACTTCGGGATTGCGCCAATAGTGGGCTATACCCATACTGCGCCAAGCAGTAAAGTGTAGGGTAAAATTAATGCCACTGATCAGAATGAATAAGCCACCGACAAAGAGTAAATAAGGGGTGTCGTAGTAGCCCATACTGGCATCATGCGGCGCAAATCCGCCAAGTGACATCACGGAAAAGGCATAGCCCACCGCATCGAACAGACTCATACCACCCAGCCAAAAAGCACTGATACAAGCCAGGGTTAACGAAACATAAACGATCCATAATCCACGCGCTGTCTCGGCAATACGGGGTGCCATTTTGTCGTTTTTAGAGGGTCCTGACATTTCCGTTTTATAAAGTTGCATACCGCCAACCCCTAACATGGGCAGGATGGCTACCGCTAATACAACAATACCCAACCCACCCAACCAGTTAAGTTGTTGGCGATAATATAAAATGGCATGTGGTAGCTGGTCTAAGCCGGTAATGACAGAAGCGCCTGTTGAGGTCAGTCCACTGGTGGCCTCAAAAACCGCATCCGTAAAGGAGAGTTGTAGTTCAGGCGTGAGTTGAAAGGGAGTGCTCGCCACTAAGGAAAGTACGACCCAAAACATGGCAGAGATGAAAAAGCCATCACGGATACGCATTTCACTGCGATTATGGCGAGCGGGGTACCAGAGTAAAAAGCCAACACTTAAATTGAGCAGCAATGGAAAGAAAAAGTTGGTCCAACGACCTTCTTGATAAATCAAGTCAACCATAATGGGCGGTAAGAGTGTGACACTAAACACCATGAGCAAAAAGCCCAAAATGCGCTGAATAACTTTTAAGTCCATCGTTAGGAAGAGCCTTTACTGAGTCTATTTGACGTTAAGTTAATTTTTTGGGAGTGACCAATTTTTCGATAGCGAGCACTTGTTCACTATCAGCAACAAAAAGTACCACGTGATCCCCAGACTCGATCACCGTGTCATGATGCGCCATCATCACTTGATCTTCGCGCACAATGGCTCCAACGAGCGTTGCTGGCGGCCACTGAATTTGCTCTACCGCTTTGCCTACCACGTTGGACGTGTTTTCACTACCATGAATCACCACTTCAATGGCTTCGGCCGCGCCACGACGTAGTGTGTGTACCACCGCCGTGCTACCCTGGCGCACCTTGGCGAGCAGGCTAGAAACGGTAATCTGGTCGGCTGAAATGGCAATATCAATTTTGTCGTCTTGAATCATATTGACATAGTCACTGTTATTGACCAGTGTCATGATTTTACGCGCACCCAGTTGTTTGGCGAACATAGAAGCCAAAATATTGGCTTCGTCGTGATTGGTGACACCAATAAACAAGTCGGTGTGGTCGATATTTTCTTCTAACAGTAAGTCACGATCCATGGCATCACCATGCAACACCACTGCATCACTTAACTCTTCGGCGATTTCGCGACAACGCCCTAGATTATGTTCTAGCAGTTTGACTTGAAAATCTTTTTCCAGAGATTTCGCTAATCTAAGCCCCACGTTACCGCCGCCGGCAATGAAGATTTTTCGGTAGGGTAGGTCTTGGCGTTGTAGTTTGCGCATAATGCCGACAATCGCATCGGCTTGGGCTAAGAAAAACACCTCGTCGCCTTCGATAAACAGGGTGTTGCCATCGGGCGCAATGGCGGCATTATTGCGGTAAATGGCGACAATGCGAATTTCTTGCTGTTGTGACAGCTTGGCAGTGACATCGCGAATGGTTTGTCCGAGCATGGGGCCGGTAGAGCGTACCCGTAGGCCGACCAAACGGAGTTTGCCGTCGGCAAAATCCAACACTTGCAAGGAGCCTGGATAGCGAATGAGCTGTTCGATGTAGCGCGTGACCAAGATTTCGGGACTAATAATGGTGTTGATGGCCATGGCATCGGCAGAAAAATCGACATCAAAGAGTTCGGGATGGGTAATATATTCACTGCGACGAATGCGCGCGATTTTGTCGGGAATTTTGAATAAAATTTTAGCAATTTGACAGGCTAGCAGATTCACTTCGTCGCTGGGTGTGACGGCAATCAGCATGTCGGCGTCTTCCGCGCCCGCTTGTTCCAGAATGGAAGGGTAGGCGGCGTGACCCACCACCGTGCGCACATCAATGTGGTCTTGCAGTTTCTGTAAGCGTTGCGTGTCGGTATCGACGATGGTGATGTTGTTGTTTTCTTTAGCTAAAAATTGCGCCAGCGCCGAGCCAACTTGTCCCGCCCCTAGGATAATGATATTCATGTGTTTTGGCTTCCCGTGTGCAGGTCGATATTCAGGCTTTTCAGTTTGCGGTACAGATGGGTACGCTCTAGCCCCGCCATACGCGCGGTTTCTGAAACCGACCCCTGTGTATTGACCAATAATTCCGTCAGGTAGCGACGCTCAAAGGCTTCACGCGCTTCTTTGAGTGGCAAGTTCAGATTGAGCGGGCAGGGATGGCTTTTGTCTTCGGGGTTTTGCTGTGCCATTAAGGCTTGCTGAATTTCGAGTTCGCCAATGGTTTCATCACCACCGAGCAGCAGTAAACGATGCACCAGATTTTTCAATTCGCGCACATTGCCGGGCCAGGTGTGTTGACGTAACAAGTTTTGTGCGGCAATGCCAAAACGACGGTACTTCAGATTATGCTGACGCACAAAATAATCGATGTAATAGTCGAGCAACTCCGGAATGTCCTCTTTGCGTTCACGCAGGGGCGGCATGCTCAAGCTCAATACCGACAAGCGATAATAGAGTTCATCTTTAAAACGATGTTGCGAAACCAGCGGCACTAAGGGTGAGAGGGTGAGGGCAATAATGCGAGCGGGTAGCGGCACGAGTTGACCATCTAAACGGGTCATCATGCCGGTACTGAGCCAGCGGTCGAGCCATTGCTGTGTTTGCGGGGTGAGTGTGTCCACGTCTTCAATCACAATGGTGCCGCCTTTGGCTTGCGCTAATTTGCCATCGGTATCGGCGCCCACCCACTCACTGAAGGTGATGGGGTCATTCAGTTGTGCCGCTGTGACCATGGCAAAGGGTTTGCCTCTTTCTGGACTGGTGCGGTGTAGTGCATAAGCAGCGAGCTTTTTGCCGCTGCCCGCTTCCCCTTCAATGAGCACTGGCGCGTCTAAGGGAGCTAATTTTTTAATTTGTTCGCGGAGTTGCTTAATGGCAACCGAACGACCAATAGGCCCCTCTTGGCTGGGAACATCATTGTGGGTGAGGGTGCTGGCTAGGTCACGCTCTGCTAAAGCGTGCTCAACGGTGGCAAGCAATCTGGCTAGGGAAAGGGGTTTTTCTAGGAAATCTACCGCCCCCAGTTTCGTTGCCTCGACGGCAGTTTCAATGGTGGCATGACCTGACATCATCACCATAGATGGTGCATGGGGAAGTACCAGAAATTCTTTTAGTAGGCTAATGCCATCAATATCGGGTAACCAAACATCGAGTAATAACAAGTCATAGTTGCTACGTTGCGCTAGGTCGCGCCCTTGGTTGCCGGTATTAGCAACATCGACTTGATAACCTTCGTCTTCCAGAATGTCTTGAATGAGCGTGGTGATATCGGGTTCGTCATCAATAACGAGAATGTGTGCCTTACTCATGGTTAACCTTGTGGGTTTAGCGGAAATGATATGTTAATTTTAGCACCCTGTGGGTCATTCGTGCCAATGCTAATGCTGGCTTGGTGTTCATCTAAAATGCGTTTGACAATGGCCATGCCCAGTCCTGTGCCTTTGGGCTTGTTGGTTGAATAGGGTTCAAAAATCCATAGGCGTAAATCTTCAGGAATCCCAGGGCCGTTATCGATGAAGCTGAGTTGCAGTTGTTCTGCGTCGCATTGCGTACTGATGATTAATTGAGGACTCTCCTCTTTTTCACTGGCTTCAATAGCATTTTTAATCAGGTTGTGGAACATTTGGCGTAAGCGTCCCAAATCGGCAATGATGTGCGGACACTGATGATCCAGTTGGAGCTGAATGCGCATGCGTTGCTTGTCGGTCAGTGGATACATAATAGCCATGTCTTGAATGAAGTTGTTCAAGTCGATTTGCTGCATCACCACTTTGGGACTTTTGGCAAAGTCGGAAAAGTCTTGTACCAAGCGCTTCATCGAATCGACTTGTTGAATAATGGTATGTGTGGCACGGTCGAGAATGCGTGCATCTTCTTCATTCAAATGATCGAGCAGACGGTAACGCATGCGATCGGCTGCTAATTGAATGGGGGTGAGTGGGTTTTTGATTTCATGAGCCAAGCGGCGAGCAATATCTTGCCAGGCGGCATAGCGTTGCGATTGCACAATGGCGGTAATGTCATCGAACACCACCAGTAAGCCACCTGATGTGTGCAGTAGGTCTGGCAGACGATTGATGCGCAACATCAAAATATGACGGCTGTCCGCGGCATCAATCGAAATTTGATTTTCCCAGGCTTTTTCGCTTTGTGGTGACAGCTCTTGGGCAGCCGCTTCAATGGCTTCAATAAACGGCGAGAGCGGACTGTGTTTTTCCATTAGTTCACTCAATGTTAAGCCCAGCTGACTGTCTAATGACGTACCCAGTAAGCGAGAAGCGGCATTATTGGCGGTGCGCAAGCGCAGTTTGGGGTCGCAAGTCAGAACACCGGCGGTGATTTGGTTGAGCAGAATTTGTAAGTAGCGTTTTTGTCCTTCGGCAGTCAGTTGGCTTCGGCGTAATTCATCGCGCGACTTTTGAATTTGTTCGGCCATGTCATTAAAAGTGTGCATTAAGTCGCCCAGTTCGTCATGACGGTCGGTTTCTAAGCGCTGACTGTAATCACCTTGGGCAATCTTACGCGCGCCTTGCGTCAATTCGCTCACTGGGCGAATAAAGTTGCGCGTCGCTTGAATGCCCGCTAATACCGCGCCAAGCAGGGTTAGCAGTACCACCAAGGCTAGGTTAATGGTGACGGAAGTTTTTAGTGGCTCGCGTAAAAAAGCCAGCGTTTGGTATTGTGCATTGGCTTTGCTAACGCGATCGGTTTGCTGACGCAGCTCGTCGGGCAAGTGAAATTGCGCTTGTAATAACGAGGGAATGCGTTGATTGGGGTCACGTACCGGTAGCACGATGCGAATAAAACTGCTGACGGTGCCATCGGAAAGTGGGTCAGCATCTAAAGCGGCGTAGGGCGTGCCTTGTCGAACTTGTTGCAGAATGTTTTCGGGTAGGGGCTGTGGTAACAGATTGTTGGTGTTGATGGTATCGATACTGGCGGTGGCAATCACTTGTCCGGCACTGGAGAAAAGGGTGATGTCGGTGTTGCGATCCCCCAGCATTTCAGCCACTTCGGTCAGGGTAAAGGTCGGCTGACTAATCAAGCCTTCTTTGTTCAGTTGAATCAGCCCCTCTAAGCGATTGAGGCTGTCGCGTGTTTTGAGGTCGAGAAGGCTGCGACTCAGTGTTAGCGCGTCTTGTAACACTTGTTCGGTTTGCGTGTCGAACCAATTTTCGACGCTTTGATGAATAACATGACGGGCAAAAAAGAAAGCGACCAGCATGGGTATGCCAATCAGTAAGGCGAGTACGCCCACCAGACGGATTTGCAGTTTAGAGCCCGGGGTCTGACGTACGATATCTTGCTTCAGTTGCCAAATATTGACGGCTAACCAAGCCAGCAGAATAAAAGCGCCCAGCAGGTTAATGAGCAGTAGCGCACCGTAGGTATTGGTAAAGTCTTGCGCGGTTTGCAGGCTTTGACTAAGCAGAATGAGCGAAAACACCAAGAGTACGGCGATGAGCAGCACGAAGCGGTAGGGCTTGAATTTAGTGCGTAATCGCGTCATGGCTGATAGGTCCAAGGTTGAGGATGTCCGCTTAAATTGACCCGCCATTCACTGTCTAACAGACTAGAAAGTCGTAACGCATTGGGTAGGCTTTCGCGCTCTAAACTCACCTTCAGTTGCAGCGCATAGGCTTTGTTGGCCAGCAGTTTGTCGGCACTGATTAAGGGAAAACTCTGAATAGAACCCAATGTGCTCAGGGCGCGCGTTAGGTCGCGGTCGGTGTTTAAGCGCGATAGGGTCAGATTGCTCAACAAATAGGTCTGTTTTAGCGGGTCGTAAGAAAGTCGCACCCGCATCTTTTTCGTCGTTAAGCTGTTACGCCAAAACCATTCGTCAGGGTCGATCAAGTCGACCTGAATGCTGTATTCAATGGCAATACCACTGAGCAGGGCTTTTTGCATGGTGGGGGTCATGCCGAGGGTGATCTGACCATCCACCACCAGCTGTTGTCCTTGAATACTGGGCATTAGCGGCGTAGCGCGTGTCACCTCAGCCCACAATGCTTGGCTAAAACTCATCAGTAGAATAGGCAACAGCAGCCAGTAACGCATCAACTCGTTTCCTGTTTGACTAATAACGCATAGAAGAAACCATCGCCGCCGCGACTGTGGCTGGGCAACAGTTGCTGACCCAATCCTGTGTCTAATGCCCCAGTGATGGGTGTGGTTACGAGCCGCGCATCGGGAGTGCGAGCTAAAAAGGCTTGGATTTGCTCGGTATTTTCACTGGGTAAGACAGAACAGGTGGCATAGAGCAGCCTACCGCTGGGCTTAACGAGCGGCCAGAGTTGGTCGAGTAGGTGTGCTTGCGTTGCATTCAGTACCTTAATATCCGCTGGTTTTCGGTGCCATTTGATGTCCGGATGGCGTCGAATAATACCCGTAGCCGAGCAGGGCGCATCTAATAAAATGGCATCAAAAAGCTGTCCATCCCACCAAGTAGCGGTATCGGCAGCATCGGCCACCTTGAGTGTGGCGGTTAGGGCTAAGCGGGTTAGGTTTTCTTCGATACGTTCTAGCCGACTGGCTTCAATATCCAAGGCAGTCACATCACACTGATTGTCGCTTAACTCCAGAATATGCGTTGTTTTACCGCCTGGCGCGGCGCAGGCATCCAAAATGCGCTCATACGCTTTGGCTTGCAGCAGATGTGCTGCCCATTGTGCGCTGGCATCTTGCACGCTAAACCAGCCCTCGGCAAAACCAGGCAGTTGGGTTACGTCAGTGCTATCTAACAAGAGTGCATGAGGCAAACTCGGGTGCGCTTGAGCATTGAGCGATTCAGGCAGTTGCTGGAGGTAGGATTCAACATCACAGTGCGGTTTCAGACGAAGACAGAGAGCCGCCGGTTCGTTATTAGCATGGCAAACACTTTGCCAGTGTTCTGGGTAGGCTTGTTGCAATTGTTGAACGAACCAAGTGGGATGAGCTGTTGCTAAGGCAACTTGTTGGTTCGCTTTTTGCAGTAACTCGCTTTGTTGGCGTTGAAAATTGCGTAGCACACCATTGATTAACCCTACCGCCCAAGGCTTTTTCTTAAAGCCGCGTGCTAGCTCAACGGTTTCGTGCAAACTGGCATGAACGGCGAGAGAATCATCGCATAATTGGGCAAGGCCCAATAGCAACAATACCGCTATGTCCATGTCTTTGCCTTTGAAAGGGCGTTCCAATAATTGGTCACGCATCCAGGCTAATCGATTGAGTTGGCGCAGGGTATCCAGCGTCAAGCGGTAGGCAAAAGCTCTGTCGCGCCCTTCACTTAAACGCGGCAGTAAGCGTGGCGATACAGCGGATAGTGACTCGTTATCGACAATGACGGCCATCAGCATATCGAATGCGAGACGACGGGGAGAGAGATGGTTTTTCATTAGCTGAGTTGTTGTCCGCTTAGGTCGCAACCTTTGCTGAACTCATGTACGGGTAGCATTTTTCCACCGGTACGTTGTAGTTGTTGTATGGCAATCACACCGTCAGCTGTATTCACCAATAAACCTTGTTCTGTTAACCCGAGTACACTGCCGGGTGTTTGCTGGCTCTGCTCATTCACCACGTCTGCCATGCCCACTTTCAGTAGCTGTTCGCCCCAATAACAAAAACTGCCCGGCCAAGGCGCAAAAGCACGAATTTTACGCACAATTTGCGTCGCGCTTTGTGTCCAATCGATTTTACCTTCCGCCTTGTTCAGTTTATGCGCATAGCAGATACCTTCCGTGGGCTGTGTTTTGGCTTGCGCTAAAAAATGAGGTAAGTCACTCAGCACTTGCATGAGTAGCTGCGCGCCCATGGGGGCTAGGCTATCATGGACCTGTTGTTGCGTGTCCGACGGTAAAATGGGGAGTACGGCACGCGCTAAAATATCGCCCGTATCCAAGCCGGCATCCATTTTCATGATGTCGATACCCGTTTGTTTGTCGCCCGCTTCAATAGCGCGTGCAATGGGCGCTGCACCACGCCAACGCGGCAACAGAGAACCATGAATATTCAAACAGCCATAGCGAGGCAGGTCTAACACGACTTGAGGTAATAACAAACCATAAGCCACCACCACCATGACATCGGCTTCATATTGACTCACCAATGCTTGAGCCTCTGCGCTTTTCAATGACAGGGGCTGATGTACCGGAATGCCATGTTGTTCGGCTAAGACTTTCACTGGCGGCGGTGTGAGCTTGTTACCACGACCCGCGGGACGATCGGGTTGCGTCAACACCGCCACCACTTGATGGTCACTTTCAATCAGGGCTTGCAACGGATAGGTGGCAAACTCAGGCGTACCAGCAAAAATAACACGTAAACTCATGCCGACTGTGCCTTTTGTTGTTTGGCGTATTTTTCCATCAGACGTCGCCGTTTCAGCGGTGATAAATGGTCAATAAACAATTTGCCATCTAAATGGTCGATTTCATGCTGAATACAGACAGACAACAAGTCATCCGCTTCGAACTCAATGGGTTTGAAATCGCGATCGAGCGCACGCACGAGAATGTTTTTCGGGCGCACAATTTCAGCCGAGACTTCGGGAATCGACAAACAGCCTTCCTTCCAGGTAATGGTGTTCTTGTGGTCAACAATTTCAGGATTGATGAGTACTAGTGGCTTGCTACGATCTTCTGACACGTCGACAACACAAAAACGTTGATTTTCGCCCACTTGCGTGGAGGCTAAGCCAACCCCTTCGGCGTCATACATGGTGTCGAACATGTGACTGAGCAGTTGATCTAGCTTGTCGTTCATTTCACGAACAGGGGTACAGTGAACGCGTAAACGCTCATCGGGATGGAGGACGATGTCCAGCAACATGGAAAATTTTCCTTTTCGCAAACATTTTTTACACTATTATATGCCATAAACGCAACCAAAACAGGGGAGATAGACCTGCTAAAACGGCTAAAAGCTTCGCTTCGCTCATATTTTAGCGTTAGACTTTGTTTTTTCTGGTGGAAAGGGCTTAAATTAAGTGCCAGATGCTATCAAGAATAACCCTTTCCCCCCCCATACCCGTGGTATTTTGCAAGAGCTTTATAAATGATAAATGAACAAGAAAATCGGGCAAGATTAGCGGTCTATTTAAGCAAAGGCATTGGACGAAAAGCCTTTTTGCAGTTGATGTCAATGGCTGAATCGGCACTCTCGGTGACAGGCGCCAGTGGCTCACAACAACGCGCCTGGGGCTTGCCGAGTGGGTGGCAAGCCAACTGGCAACAAGCCGACCAACAGCTGGAATGGTTAGCACGCTCCCCCGAACAACATCGCCTGTTATGGTGGGATGAGGTGGATTATCCAAGACAATTACAACAAATTGATGATCTGCCACCCGTGTTGTGGGCGCGTGGGGATACAAGTTTGCTGGTTGCGCCGCAAATTGCGCTGGTGGGTAGCCGTAATGCCACCACCGGTGGACATAAGATTGCGATGGAGTTTGCGCAAGGATTGGCTGAATCGGGATTGTGTGTCACCAGTGGGCTAGCAGGCGGTATTGATGCGGCCGCCCACATGGGCGCTTTGGCCGCCCATCAGGGGCAAACGATTGCCGTGGTGGGAACGGGGGTGGATTTGGTTTATCCGGCGCGGAATAAAACACTGGCCGAGTCGATTGTCGATTCGGGATTGATGTTAAGTGAGTTTCCACTCGGTTCGCGCGCTGAACATTGGCATTTTCCACAACGAAATCGCATTATTTCGGGCTTGTCGTTGGGCGTGTTGGTGGTCGAGGCTGCTGAAGCGTCAGGGTCGCTAATCACAGCCGGTTTGGCACTCGATCAAGGGCGTGAAGTTTTCGCCATTCCGGGGTCAATTCACAATCCTTTGGCTAAAGGTTGTCATGCGTTGATTAAGAAAGGGCAAGCAAAATTGACCGAAACGGTGCAAGATATCTTAACCGAGCTGGCACCACAATTACGTCGTTTTGTTCAGTCCTCTGGCCAAACCGAGAGTGATTTTTCTGCTTTGTCGCCTTCGGCTGCAGCATTGCTGAAACAGATTCCCTATGATCCGATTAGTGCGGATGAGTTGTTACTGAATTGTCAATTATCAGCATCAGAATTCGCTTCCCTCTTGATGGAACTTGAAATCTCTGATAGCGTTGAAAATTATGGAGGCAATAAAATTGCCCGTATTCGCTGAAGGAGAGCGTTAATAACATGAAAAAAACAAAAAAAATTCGCTCTGCTCAGTTTTTAGTGTCTTAATTTTTTTATGTCTGGAGGAAGGCTATTAAATTAAGTGGTTACATGCTACTTAGGGTTAGCCCTTCCCCCAGAACCCCCATCCAAATGAGTTTCTGGAGCTATTGATGAAACATTTAGTCATCGTCGAGTCACCTGCCAAGGCCAAAACGATTGAAAAATACTTGGGCAAAGACTTTACGGTACGTTCTAGCTTTGGTCATATTCGTGACTTGCCTAAAAAAGGCATGGGTATCGATTTGCAAAGCTTCACGCCTGCTTACGAGGTTTCTGCCGATAAAAAATCGGTGGTGTCTGAGCTAAAAAAATTGGCGAAAGAGGCGGACACCGTTTGGTTGGCAACGGACGAAGACCGAGAAGGAGAGGCGATCGCTTGGCATTTGGCGCAAGCATTAAACTTGCCGGTGGATTCGACCAAGCGTATTGTGTTTCATGAAATTACCAAACCGGCGATTGAGCAAGCCGTAACCAATCCTCGTACCTTGGATGTGCATTTGGTTGATGCACAGCAAGCACGTCGCGTCGTTGATCGTTTGGTGGGGTTTGAACTGTCTCCGGTATTGTGGAAGAAGGTTCGCACTGGACTTTCCGCCGGGCGGGTTCAGTCGGTGGCGGTACGTTTGATTGTGGAACGTGAGCGCGAAATTCAGGCCTTTCAACCCCAAGCCAGTTTTCGCTTAACGGCGGGATTGTTAGCTGATGACCAGATGTTTGCCGCCAAGCGTAACAAAGATTTGGCTGATCAATCCTCAGCCGAGCAATTCTTGCAAGCCATGGCGCGCTCTACATTTGTGGTCAGCAGTTTAGAAGCGAAACCGGCCAGTCGCAGTCCGCGTCCCCCTTTCACCACTTCGACCTTACAGCAAGAAGCGGCGCAAAAACTGGGTTTTTCTGTCAAGCAAACCATGACCGTGGCACAACGCCTGTATGAGTCGGGAAAAATCACCTACATGCGTACCGATTCGGTGAATTTGTCTGATCTGGCACTGGGTCAGGCTGGCAATGTCATTCGTGACCGTTTTGGTGAGCACTACCACCAAGTTCGCAAATACAAAACCAAGTCCGCTGGCGCACAAGAGGCGCATGAAGCCATTCGTCCAACCGATCTGTCGAAAGATATGATCGATGGGGAGCGTAACGAACAACGCCTGTACCAACTGATTTGGAAGCGCACGCTCGCCAGTCAAATGGCTGAGGCTAAGTTCGAACGCACGACTGCCGAAATCAGTATCAGCGAATTACCCAATGAGTCGTTGGTCGCTAAAGGCGAAGTGCTGTTATTTGATGGCTTCATTCGCGCTTACGATGATCGCAGCGAAGACGATGACAAAGACGAAGGGCGTTTACCGCCGATGCAAGTGGGTCAAACCTTACAGCTTCAAGCGGCTCTGGCGAAAGAAACCTTTACCCGCCCTCCAGCCAGGTTCCACGAAGCCGCTCTGGTAAAAGCTTTGGAAGAAATGGGCATTGGTCGTCCATCAACCTATGCACCGACCATTTCAACGGTGCAAGATCGGGGTTATGTGGTGAAAGAGGATCGTGAGGGCACGCCTCGCCAGTTGACGCTGTTGTCGCTCGAAGCAGGGCAGATCAGTCAAACACAACAAACCGAGCTGACCGGCAGCGAAAAAAATAAACTCTTCCCAACCGATATTGCCGGTATTGTTACCGATTTCTTAATCGCTCATTTCCCCGAAGTGATTGATTACCAGTTTACCGCGCGCATGGAAGGTCAATTCGATACAGTTGCCGAAGGGAAAGCTGCGTGGCGTGAAACGGTAGCGCAGTTTTACCTGCCTTTTCACACCCAAGTCGAGGCGGCGGAAACGATTTCGCGCGCGGAAGTGTCACAAGCTCGTGAACTGGGCGTTGATCCAGTATCGGGCAAGCCTGTCTCGGTGCGTATGGGGCGTTTTGGTGCTTTCGCTCAATTAGGGGGTAATGAAGAAGAGACAGGTGAAAAGCCCGTTTATGCCAGTTTGCGTAACACGCAGCGCATGGATACCATCAAATTGGAAGAGGCGTTAGATTTATTCAAACTGCCACGAGATTTGGGTGCTACCACTGACATTTTATCGGCTTATAGTAGCGACGGAACCCTCTTTGCTGTTGAAGCGGGTACACCGCTGGTGGTCAAGCGCGGTCCTTTTGGTCTTTACATTCAGGCAGGTAAGTTGAATGTGACGCTGAAAGGCTTTGACCCGCTCGACATCACCCTAGAAGAAGCCAGTGCTTTGGTGCAAGCCAAGTTGGAACAAGAAGCCAACAAAGTGGTGAAAAAGTTTGAAGGTTCAGATATTCAAATCCTCAATGGTCAGTGGGGGCCTTACATTGCCGATACAGTGAATAAGGTGAATGCCAAGATTGCCAAAACCGAAAATTCCCACGATTTAACCTTAGAAGAGTGTCTGCGTCGGCTAGCTGAAGCGCCGAGTAAGCCCATGCGTGGACGGGGTAAAACAGCGGCAAAAGCACCGGCTAAAAAAGCCGCCGCTTCCAAGAAAGCCGCCACCGCGAAGAAAACCCCGAGCAAGGTAGCGCCACAAGCCACGGAAGCGACAGCCGACAAACCCAAAACGACGCGTAAAAAAGCGGTAGCGGTTGAAGGAGAGGCGGCTTCAAGCAAACCCAAAACAACCCGAACACGTAAAAAAGCCGATGCAGAGTAGTAAGTTTGTGGGTTGTTTATCCGTATGAAGATTTGATGATATTCGGTGGCAGCAACTAGACAGCGCAGCTTGGATTTGATTATGCTAAAGCATGCAAAAGAAACAGTTAATATAAGGAACAAGGTGGAATGACGGCGCCAATTAAAGTCGGTATTGTGGGTGGAACGGGTTATACCGGTTCGGAATTGTTACGCATTCTGGCGCGTCATCCGCAAGCCAAGGTAACGGCCATTACCTCACGTGGTGAAGCGGGAACATCGGTCGCTAAATTATTTCCCAGTTTACGTGGCGTCATGGATGAGCTGGTATTCACAACGCCCGATGAATCTAACCTGACGGAATGCGATGTGGTGTTTTTTGCCACCCCGCATGGTGTGGCAGCTGCGCAAGCGAAAGAACTGACCGCAGCGGGCGTTAAAGTGATTGATCTCGCCGCCGACTTTCGTTTGCAAGACTTGGCTGTGTGGGAAAAATGGTATGCGCATGTGCATCCCTCACCTGAGTTGGTGCCCAGTTCGGTCTATGGACTTCCCGAAGCCAACCGTGAAGCGATTAAAGGCGCGATGATTATTGGTAATCCCGGCTGTTATCCTACGGCAACTCAGCTAGCGTTAATGCCTTTGTTGGAAAATAACCTAATTGACGTCAGTGATGTCGTGGTAGATGCGAAATCGGGCATTTCAGGGGCGGGTCGAAATGCCAAAATTGATATGTTGTTTGCCGAAACCAACGACAGTTTTAAGGCTTATGGATTGAATGGACACCGTCACCTTCCGGAAATTGAAGAGCGTTTAGCGGTGATGGCCGGTCAGCCGGTGAATGTGACCTTTGTGCCGCATTTGTTGCCGATGATTCGCGGTATCGAAGTCACTGTCTATGCCAATTTAACGCAGGATATAAGCGCCGCTGACTTGCAAAGCTTGTTTGAACAACGCTACGCCACTGAGCAATTTGTCGATGTCATGCCAGCCGGTAGCACGCCAGAAACACGCAGTGTGAAAGGGACGAATATCTGCCGTTTGGCTGTGTATCGCCCACAAGGCCGTAATAAGGTGGTGGTGACTTCGGTCATTGACAACGTAGCGAAAGGAGCTTCGGGTCAGGCCGTGCAAAATATGAATTTGTTGTTCGGTTTGCCTGAGTCAATGGGCTTAGAAACCATTGCACTCTTACCTTAATGAAGGTTCGTGCTAGAATAGCCAACATATCAATAAAATTAGAGGGCCAGCATCATGAGTGACACCTTTGTACCAGTCAATTTTACTGACAATGCCGCAGCCAAAGTTAAGACCTTGTTAGCGGATGAGAATAATCCTGATCTTAAATTGCGTGTTTACATCACGGGTGGCGGTTGTTCCGGTTTTCAGTACGGATTTACTTTCGATGCAGCGGTGAATGAAGATGATACCGCCGTTGAAAAAGAAGGCGTTCAACTGTTAATCGACTCGATGAGTTTTCAGTATTTGGTCGGTTCTAAAATCGATTATTTAGAAGACTTGTCTGGCGCGCGTTTTGTCATTGAAAATCCGAATGCGACATCAACCTGTGGTTGTGGTTCTTCTTTTAGTGTGTGAGTGAGTGTAATAATCTATGACAATGGCTTATATTCCCGGTTTGGCTGGGGTTCCTGCGACAGAGTCGGCAATTTCGTATATTGATGGACAAGCGGGTGTTCTGACCTATCGGGGTTATTCCATTGCGGAATTGGCTCAGTTTTCTTCGTTTGAAGAAACAGCACTGTTGCTGCTGACCGGTGAATTACCGTCGGCAGATGAGTTGGCGCGTTTTACCGAAAAACTCAATGAGAATCGTCGAGTTAAGTATAACATTCGTTCCTTAATGAAGTGTTTGCCGGCAACCACGCATCCGATGCACATGTTACAAACGGTCATGGCTTCGATGGCTAGTTTCTATCCTTCTACCGCTTATATGGCGGGAGATGAGAATGATGCCACCTATATTCGTGAAGTGTCGGAAAACATCTTGGCGCACATGGGAACCCTTGTGGCCATGTGGGAGCATTTGCGTAACGGCTATGACCCCATTAATCCGCGTACCGACCTGTCATATGCCGCTAATATGCTCTATATGCTCAAAGGCAAAGAGCCCGATGCTGTATGGGAGCGTTTGCTCGATGCCTGCTTAATTTTGCACGCCGAACACACCATCAATGCTTCTACCTTTACTGCCTTGGTGACAGGCTCGACTCTGGCTAATCCCTGTTCGGTGGTTTCTTCGGCGATTGGTTCTTTGTCGGGGCCTTTACATGGTGCGGCGAATGAAAAAGTCATTACCATGCTAGAAGAAATTGGCGATGCCAAGAATGCACGTGCTTACATTGAAAATCGTTTGGCCAATAAACAAGTAATTTGGGGTATGGGACATCGTGAATACAAAACAAAAGACCCACGTGCGGCTATTCTGCAACAACTCATTCAAGAGCATTTGATTGACAAGGGCGGTAAGCTCAGCAAGTTGTTTGAAACAGCTTTGGTCGTCGAAGAAGTCTGTAAAGAGTTGCTGGCGCACAAAGGCGTTTATCCTAATGTCGATTTCTACTCCGGCATTTTGTACCGTGAGATGGGTTTCGATCCGGCTTCTTACACGCCTATTTTTGCCATATCGCGTTCAGCTGGTTGGTTAGCGCATTGGCATGAACAGCTGAAGAAAAATAAAATTTATCGCCCCACGCAAATTTACAAGGGTGAAAGTGAGCGTCGTTACACGCCCATCAGTCAGCGATAACCCTGGATGTGTTAAGGTAACCAGAGCCCGCCCAAAATGGCGGGCTTTTTACTGCCCGTAATTGAAGTGAGATGAACTGCTTGTGCTTGCAGGCGTTGCTTGCCCAACCAGGCAAACAGCATGGCTTCGATGGCTGCTGAAGGGTAGCCAGCCTGCTCGGTGGGCATAAGCAGAGTGTCGGGCAGAGCGATTTTAAGTCGTCTCATCAATTCATCATTCATAACGCCACCACCCGCTAACCAGAGTGTGCTACCACGATCCAGTGTGTGACGAACGATGTCGGCGATACTGGCGACAGTTAATTGCATCAGGGTGCTTTGTATCTGCGCTGCGGATAGGTGTGTGAACCCTGTCAGCTGCTCCTTAAGCCACTGCAACGAAAAGTCTTCTCGACCTGTGCTTTTAGGTAAGGGTTGCTTAAAGTAGGGGTGAGCCAGTAAATGTGTTAAGAGGGAATCATCAACCGGAGCGCTGGCTGCCCAATTTCCCGCTTTGTCGTAGGCGCAATCGCTATGATGCTGCCGATACCAAGCGTCTAATAGGGTATTGGCTGGCCCGGTATCAAACCCCAGTGTTGGCTGTCCTGGGCGTAATAAAGAGATATTGGCAATGCCGCCTAAATTGAGTACGCCAACCGATTCATTGGCTTTAGCGAACAAGACTTCATGAAAGGCAGGCGCTAGCGGAGCGCCTTGTCCATTCAACGCCACATCGTCCATTCGGAAGTCGGCGGCAACAGCAATGCCCGTCAGTTTGGCGATGATGGCACCATGACCCAGCTGCAGACTAAACGGATACTCACCATGCGGTTGATGCCACACGGTTTGTCCGTGACTGCCTATGATGGCAATGTCAGCGGCTTGAAGCTGATGTTTTATGAGAAAGTCATGAATGCGATGAGCAAAAGCTTGCGCCACGGCAGTGTGTAATTCGCCCAGTTGAGCTAAAGAAAGCTGAGGTGATTCAGGTAGCGCCAGTAGGCGAGCTTGAATGTGCTTAGGCCATTCAAGCTCGTCAAAAGCGATCAGCTTTGGACATTGTGATTGCCAATCGACCAAGGCGATATCAATGGCATCAACACTGGTACCCGAAAGAATGCCCAGTGTTAACATAAAGCCTTACTCGAACTGAGTATTGTAAGCCGTTTGCGTGTTTTCAGGGCTAACGCCAACGTCATCGCTGAATTTTGCCATAGTCGCATCATCCAACACCGGCGTATTCATGCGCTCGGTTAGCTGTGCCACTTGTTGCATAAATGCCGGTTTGTCTTTCGGTTTCAACGGATCACCTTCAACAAATTTAACGCCAAGCGGGTCAACGTGCTGACCTTTAACACGGAACTCATAGTGTAAGTGTGGACCACTAGCCAATCCGGTCATGCCGACATAGCCAATCACTTCCCCTTGTTTCACATTGCTTCCCGCTTTGATGCCGTTAGCGAAACGAGACAGATGACCATAAACGGTGGTGTAGGTAGCGCCGTGTTGAATGGTAATCATATTGCCGTAACCATTACCCCAGCCTTTCATGCTAACCTTGCCATCACCCGTGGCTTTAACTGGAGTGCCGATTGGAGCGCCATAATCGACCCCTTTATGCGCACGCATTTCGTGCAATACCGGGTGGTAACGCGCTTTACTAAAGCCCGAGGTGATGCGAACATAGTCAACTGGGTTGCGGTTAAAGGCTTTACGAAGACTCTTGCCTTCATGGTCGTAATAGGCTTTACTGGCGGCATGGTAAAAAGCGCTGTGTTCTTTTTTGCCAATGACAATGCGTGCTGCCAACAATTTGCCCGAACCGACGGCTTTGCCTTCTGCAAAGGGGACGTCAAACACGGCGCTAAAGGTATTGCCTGGCTGTAATTCGCGTCCGAAATCGATATCCCAAGCAAAAATATCAGCCATGTCCATAATTTGCTGCGCTTGCATACCAGCTTTACGACCGTCTAAAAACAGCGAATTATCAATGGTGCCACTGAAGCTAACAACCTGGCTTTCAACAGGTTTGGTAATTTTTTGCACAGCAAAACCACTGTCAGTCTTTTCCGCGCTGACAATATTGAGACTAGAGAAATGATAATTTAAGGCAACGAGCTGATTGCTTTCATCAAACTTCAGTTCCATGTGGGTACCGGCGCGAAGCTTACGGAAAGCGTCGCCATTTGGGCTGGCTGATAATTGGGCCGCCACGCCTGCACCCACGCCAGCGCGTTCCATAATAACACCCAAATTGTCACCGGGCTTCACTTCAACCCACTGGCTGATCAATTCGGCGGTTTCTTCTGTTTCGTCAAGCAATGCTAAAGACTCATCGATTTGGCGTGTTATTTCCGGTAAGGGAAGCTCAAAAGTGCGGGTCGGAAGGTTGGCTTGGAGGGGAAGGGAAGCAATCGTAGCAAGGGTTGCGAGGGTCAAGCTGCTAGCGATGACCAATTTGTGGAAGCGCTTAGTGGGCGCCATGGGGTGTTTGAGTTCTGCCATCATGCGGGGGTAACCTATGTTTGGACAAGATAATTTATCCACTCATTATATATGTGATAGCAGTCACATGCAAATCTCGGTAGAGACTGAGTGGTGTTGAGTTCATCTGATTCGTGTCTTGCTTGTGGTAGAATAGCCGTCTATTTTTATCCCGTTGTTGTTGGAGTTATGACCGTGTCATCCGTCACCCCTAAGCACAATATTAAAACTTTCCAAGGACTCATTGCGGCTCTGCAAGAATTTTGGGCGCAACAAGGCTGCGTGGTGATTCAGCCTTACGATATGCCCATGGGTGCAGGAACCTTTCACTCGGCGACTTTTTTACGTGCTTTAGGGCCAGAGCCATGGCGCACGGCTTATGTGCAACCTTGTCGCCGTCCCACCGATGGCCGTTATGGTGAAAACCCCAATCGCTTGCAACATTACTACCAATTCCAAGTATTGTTAAAACCCTCGCCCGATAATATTCAAGACTTATATTTGCAGTCATTGGAAATGATGGGTGTTGACCGTAAGGTGCATGATATTCGCTTTGTTGAAGACAACTGGGAATCACCGACGCTCGGTGCTTGGGGACTGGGCTGGGAAGTTTGGTTAAACGGTATGGAAGTGACTCAGTTCACCTACTTTCAGCAAGTTGGCGGTTTAGAATGCCGTCCTGTATCGGGCGAAATTACCTATGGTCTTGAACGTATCGCTATGTACCTGCAAGGGGTGGATAGTGTCTACGATTTAACCTGGGTTGATGGTCCGCAGGGTAAGGTCACTTATGGCGATGTGTTTCATCAAAATGAAGTGGAAATGTCCACTTATAATTTTGAACACGCCAATACCGACGTGCTGTTCAAAACTTTCGATGATTGTGAGACGGCTTTCAATTCCCTCATTAGTCAGGATTTGCCCTTGCCTGCTTACGAGCAAGTGGTCCAGGCCTCGCACAGCTTTAACTTGTTAGATGCGCGCAAAGCCATTTCGGTCACCGAGCGTCAACGCTTTATTGGTCGAGTGCGTGCCATGGCCAAGCAAGTGGCTGAAGCCTATGTGGCCAGACGTGAAGCGCTGGGTTTCCCGATGTGTAAAGTTGATGTGAAGGAGGGTGTGTGATGAAAGCCGATTTTTTAGTTGAAATTGCTACCGAAGAATTACCCCCTAAAGCCCTGAAACGCCTCATGCACGCCTTTGCCGACGGCATGGCGAAACAACTGGCGGCGGCCAGCTTAGTGCATGGCGACATAGAACCCTTCGCTACCCCACGTCGTTTGGCGGTGCGTGTGCGCGACTTGCAACTTCAGCAAGAAGACCGTGTACAAGAGCGTCAAGGACCACCCAAGTCACAAGCCTTTGATAAAGAGGGCAACCCCAGTAAGGCCTTAGAAGGCTTTGCGCGTACTAATGGTGTGGGTATAGCGGATTTAATCGAAATTGACACCCCGAAAGGGGTGTGGATGGCGGTGAAACAGGTCATTAAAGGTGGTCACACGCGCGATTTACTACCCGCTATGGTGGAAAAAGCTCTGGCCGACTTGCCCATTCCCAAGCGAATGCGTTGGGGTGCTGGTGATGCGGAATTTGTGCGTCCGGTCAAACACGTCACCTTATTATTAGGTGAGGATGTCTTGCCTTGTCGTATTTTGGGCGTTGAATCGGCACAAGTCAGTGTCGGTCATCGAGTACATCACGCTGAATTGGTGTTATTAAAAGACGCCGACAGCTACGAACAGACTTTGGCAAAAGCCTTTGTTGTCGCTAGCTTCAATGCGCGTATGGATACCATTGTCGATTTGGTGCAAGCAGCAGCGAAAGATGCCGGTGTCGTTGCCGAAATTGATCCTGAATTAGTGGAAGAGGTGGCAGCTTTGGTTGAATGGCCGAGTGCGGTCATTTGTCGCTTTGATGAAGATTTTTTGCAAGTGCCGCAAGAATGTCTCATATCAACGATGAAAGCGAACCAAAAATATTTTCATACCGTCGATGCGCAAGGTAAGTTAACGCCGGTCTTTATTGTCATTACCAATATTGACAGTACCGATGTGGCGCAAATTCGCGAAGGCAATGAAAAAGTGGTGCGTCCACGCTTGTCCGATGCGCGTTTCTTCTGGCAGCAAGACTTGAAGCACAGCATGGAAGCTTGGTTGCAGCCATTAAAAACGGTGATTTTTCAGAAAGACTTGGGCAGTGTGTTCGATAAAGTAGAACGCATTGAAACCCTGGCAGCAGCGATGGCCAAACACCTAGGCTCATCGCCTGAGTTGGCGGGGCGTGCGGCTCGCTTGTGTAAGTGCGATTTAATGTCGGCGATGGTGGGTGAGTTCCCAGAGCTACAAGGTATTATGGGGCGTTATTATGCGCTACAAGCGAATGAAGATGCCGATGTCGCCTATGCCATCGAACAACACTACTGGCCGAAAGGGGGTGGCGCGGATATCCCGACTAATTCAGTGGCGCAAGCGGTTGCTTTGGCCGATAAGTTCGATACACTGACCGGTATTTTTTATGCGGGCATGATTCCGACGGGTGATAAAGACCCCTTTGCGCTGCGTCGTGCGGCGCTTGGCATAGTACGTATTGCCGTGGAATCTGAGTTAGCTATCGATATTGACTACTGGGTACGTGAAGCTTTAGCACTGCATAATCCAGTCGTGAATGACGATCTAGTGGCACAAATCGTCGATTTCGTGATGGCGCGTTTTAAAGGCTATGCGGTTGAAGCGGGTGTGAAACCGGAATGGTTTGAAGCCGTGCGTGCTGTGGCTTCGGCGCAACCGCTCGATATGTGGCGTCGTTTACAAGCGGTTGAGCGTTTTGTGCAGTTGCCCGAAGCAGAAGCCTTGGCGGCTGCCAATAAGCGTATTGGTAATATTCTGAAAAAATCGGCAAGCAGTTATGCCACGGTGAATACCGACTTATTGCAAGCGGGTGCGGAGCAACAACTTTGGTTAGCCTTATGTGATATCGAAGTGGAAGCGCAACGTCATTACAGCCAAGCCCATTATGCAGCGGTATTGCAAACCTTGTCGGCATTGCGTGAACCAGCTGATGCTTTTTTTGCCGACGTGATGGTGAATGTGGACGATGAAGCACTACGCAATAATCGTTTAGCACTTTTAGCCAGTGCGCATCAGTTAATGAGTTTAGTTGCGGATATTGGTCAGCTGTAATATAGTAACTCAGTCGATGCAAAGACAGTGCAATATCTTAATTTTTGTTAAGGTTTTGTCGGTCTGGCATCGAATAATGAGATGTTAATAAGAGGTAACGCCCATGAAACAACTATTGAAGAGTGTCATCGCCACCAGTGCCTTAGTGTTAGCCATTCCTGCGTTAGCGGCAACTCAGCTCACTTGGTACGGTCATTCAACCTATAAAATTGTCACGCCATCGGGTAAAACAGTCGTGATCGACCCGTGGATTAATAATCCGACTAACCCTAATGCTAAAAAAGATCTAGAATCCTTGGATGATGTGAGTTTGATTTTAGCCACCCATGGTCACTTCGATCATGTGGCAGACGCAACGGCGATTGCCGAAAATAACCCCACTGCTATGCTGGTTTCAACACTCGAGTTGGGTAAAGCGATGGTGAAACACATGAAGTTCCCCGAAGGGCAGTTTAATATGGGTACGGCGGGCTTTCCTGGTGGCGAAATTAGTTTGCTCGATGGTGAAGTGAAAATCGGCTTTGTGCCTGCCATTCATGGTGGTAGTGTTGAATTGGAAGGTGGTGACTTGAAAGAAGCCGGCATCGCGGTGGGTTTTGTCGTTTCCATTAAAGACGGCCCTCGTTTTTACCATACCGGTGATACCGACTTATTCTCTGATATGAAGTTAGTGAATGAGTTTGGCAAAATTGACGCCATGTTGGTGGCGATTGGTGACCGCTTCACCATGGGACCTGAGCGTGCTGCTGAAGCGGTGAAATTGGTCAATCCGAAAATGGCGATTCCAAACCATTATGGTACCTTTAATATTTTAAGCGGTACCCCCGAGGACTTTGCCAAAGCACTGAAAAAACGTGGTGCTAAAGCAAGCTTGAAAGTGATGAAAGTGGGCGAGACAATCAAATTCTGATGTTAAGCTCACCCACGAAAAAACCCAGCAAGCTGCTGGGTTTTTTATTACACATTAATGAAAAACAGCTTCATTAAAATCGCACCCGTACCCGCTAATACTAGCCCCATCATCCATTTCATAACTAGCATCTCATTCTTGAGTTCTTGAATGTCTTGTTTGGTTGCCAGTCTTACATCTGTTGCACTGTCTATAGCTACAGATTGTGCCTCCGCTAAGGCTTCGGCTTGACTGTCACTAAAACCTGCGGTTTTTAGTGTCTTAACAAACTTTAATGTATCGAAAGTTAGGGTGCTCATTATCTACTACTCACTTTTTGTAACTTGTGAAATTGAATATATCATAGTTTTAATAATCCTTGCACCCGTTCAATCGTTGCTTGCAACTCCGCCTCGCTGTTAGCGGTGACATTAATGTGACCTAGCTTACGACCAACACGAGGAGCTTTATCGTATAAATGCACCTGTGCGTGCGGTACGGTCAAGGCTTGCTGCCAGTTGCCTAATTCACCAATCAGGTTCAGCATGGCGCAGGCGTTAACCGACTGGCTGGCATCGCCTAGAGGCAGACCCAGTAAGGCACGGCAATGATTTTCGAATTGATCCGTCCAAGCACCATCCTGACTCCAATGTCCCGAATTGTGCACACGCGGTGCCATTTCATTCACCACCAGTCCATTTTCAGTATCGAACAGCTCTAAGGCTATGACCCCAACATAATCCAAGGCATCCATAATGGCTTTGACCATGCTTTGCGCTTGTGCGCTGGTAGCAGCGTTTACAGCGGGGGCAGGGGCGAGCGTAACCCGTAAAATCCCTGCTTGATGTTGGTTTTCCACTAAGGGATAAAAGACTGTATTGCCCTGTGCATCACGAGCGGCAACAATGGACAACTCACGTTGAAACCGCACAAAGCCTTCTAAAATCAGCTCTCGATTGCCGATGGTTTCCCATGCGCTTGCAATATCGTCCAGCGAGCGCAATACCGCCTGTCCTTTGCCGTCATAGCCTTCCGTTGTCGTTTTGAGCACGGCTGGCAGCCCCATGGTTTCCACTGCCGATTCTAATTCTGCTATGCTGTTGACAAGGGCAAAAGTCGCGGTTTGAATCCCGAGCGAGCGAAACAGGGTTTTTTCACGTCCACGATGCTGGGCGGTAAATAAAGCCTTAGCAGGCGGGAAAACCGGTTTGTGTTGTGCTATCTGTTCAACCAAAGCAACGGGCGTATTTTCCGATTCAAAAGTGACCACATCGACGCTGTCGATAAATGCTTGCAACTGATGTTGATGGTAGAGCTTTCCCAGTGTTTCACTGGTTGAGCTGGGCACATCTTCATAAAAAGCAAAACGCGCTCCCAAGCGTGTTCCTGCCAAGGCCAGCATCCGACCGAGCTGACCTGCACCAATAACACCAATGACTGGACCGATACTCATCTCAGGTTGCTCACAGGCTAGGGTTGAGTTGCGCTAACACCGCTTCGGTTTGCGCTTGACGGAAGGCATTTAATTTGACCGCAATGGTCTCATCGTGAGTGCCCAAAATTTGCGCTGCCAAAATGCCTGCGTTTTTCGCGCCAGCATCGCCAATGGCTAAGGTCGCCACGGGCACACCACCGGGCATTTGCACAATCGACAATAACGAATCCCAACCTGATAAGGCTTTAGATTGTACCGGCACGCCTAATACGGGTAAACGGGTCATGCTCGCCACCATGCCTGGTAAATGCGCAGCACCGCCTGCACCAGCGATAATCACTTTTAAGCCACGATCTGCCGCCGATTTAGCATATTCAACCAACAAGTCGGGTGTGCGATGCGCTGAAACCACCTTAGTTTCATAAGCGATGCCGAATTGTTCCAGCATCATCGCCGCTTGTTGCATAGTAGGCCAGTCTGATTGCGAGCCCATAATAATTCCGACTTGAGGTGTCATAGCATCATCACACATTGCATATATAAAATAGGTATTATATATGACACAGCGAGTTAGCCCAACAGGTAGAGGCTAACACCCATCCCCATCATTTAATAATCTATCGCTTGCCTGTTGCAAAAAAACAACAGCAACTAAAAAAATTCAACAAAAACGCAAAAAAGTGTTGCGTTGTCGCAAAAACCTGTTGTAGTATTGCAATCGTGGTTGAGAAAGACATTCCGTCTGACTCGAAAAAATGTTGGAATCTATAAAGGAAATCCTATGAACAAGAATATTTTAGCTATCGCTATCGCTGCTGCTGTTGCAGCTCCTTCTGCTTTTGCAGCGGCTACTGTTTATGGTGTGGCTCACATGTCTGTTGATGCTGTTCAAAACGAAAAAGGCGCTACTACTGCTGACAATGGTTCAGTAACTAACGTAGCTTCTAACTCTTCACGTTTGGGTATCAAAGGTTCTGAAGATTTGGGTGCTGGCTTAAAAGCGGTTTACCAATTCGAAACAACAATTGCTCTCGACGGTGAGTCTACAACCGGCGGTTGGGGTGGTCAACGTAACAGCTACGCTGGTTTAGCGGGTAGTTTCGGTACAGTGATGTTGGGTATTCATGACACACCATTCAAATTAGTTGGTCGTAAATATGACATGTTCGGTGATCAAATTGGTGACATGCGTAACCTAACTTCTACTGGAACTGCTGCTAATGGAACTGGTACCTCAGCAGGTTTTGATCTACGTCCGTCTAACGTAATCGCTTACGCTTCACCAACTTTCGGTGGTGTTTCTGGTATGTTGGCAATCTCTAACGATGAGCGTAACAGCACAAACAATGCTGCATCTGCTAAAAAGAATGCTTACTCTGCTAGTATTGGTTATGCAGCTGGTAACTTGAATGCTGATATTTCTTACGAAAACCACGAGAAAGGTTGGACTCAAGATGCTAGCAAAGAAATGTCTGGTGTGCGTTTAGGTGCTTCTTACAACTTTGGTTCAGTTAAAGTTAACGGTTTCTACGCTAACCAAGATGCTTATGTTGCTGCTAACACAATCAAAGCTCGTAACATCTATGGTCTAGGCGCTTCTATGAAAGTAACTGCTGCTGGTACAATTAAAGCTCAGTTGGGTATGGCTGAAAAAGTTAGCGGTACTGACAGCACTGGTGCTAACATGTACGCAGTTGGTTATGACCACGCTATGAGCAAGAACACGACTGTTTATGCTGCTTACGCAATGGTAGACAACGAAGCAAATGCATTCTACTCTGCTAACGCTGGTGGTGGTCATGGTGACGCTTCTACTGTTAACATGGGTAAAGATCCATCAGCTTTCTCTGTTGGTTTAATCCACAAGTTCTAATTGCTTGCCGTGGCAACACGGCTTTCAAGTTAAAACTTCGCAAAAGCGACCCGAAAGGGTCGCTTTTTTGGTTTGTGGGGTCGTGTGTTATACTAGCATCATTAA
>CAZBQD010000014.1:12790-46245 GCA_964493995.1 uncultured Francisella sp. | reverse complement strand
CAAAGCTTTTAGATAAAAACCAGATTCCTTGTACGAAAAAGGGTTGACACTCCAGTCGGAGGTTATAACGAAACAACCGATTTGGATCATTGAAAGGGTGTTTCATCTGATTTCCTTGGTTAATGATGCAATAGCCAAGCAACTCACTGAGACAAGGTTATGTCGCAGCAGAACCTATTCCCCAACAACATACAAGTGTGATGGTGCTTGTTTAATCCTGTGGTACATGGTATCGGGTGCTAGATCCAGTCCACACTGCCATGTAACAGCACCATATTCAACGCCCACATTGTTAAATAATTGTTGATCCTGTAGTTGCGCAAACACACCCGCGTTTGATGAAGTAACCAACATTGCCAAATCCACTAAGCCTTCTGTTTCATCCATGAACCTGACTCGCAACCGATACCCCGACATAGGCTCAACATGCTGCACACGCCAAGGGGTTTTAATGGTTATGGCAGGGGCAATATTTTGTGTGGTGTCTGGTTCTTTTCGCATAATGTCCAATTCTCCATTAACGCGGCTCGGTTTTCTTCTGCCCATTCCAGAACCAAAGCTTTGGCTCTTTTGGGCAGGCTGCCCGTCACTTCCAGCGTTAAAATGTTAACTGTTGCTTCATATTCGGCATAGAGCACATGAAAATGAGGAGGAGCATGGTCATCCCAATACATCTGAATCAAGATGCCGTAAAACGTGCTAATGGTTGGCATTTTTTCTACTCCTTCGTTTCTGCCATTTTACTCCGCTCCTCATTCAGGCTCAACAAGCGGGCGAGTATTTCGGCATCGGGCACAGCGGTGGGGGGCTGTCCAGAGCTTTATCGCGCTTAACGACCATCTGGCTTATCCAAATTAAACCGATTATGCGCCCAGAGGTACTGCGCGGGTGCTTTGGCAATATCGGCTTCTAATAGCTGCATGAGACGCGTTAAGGCGGCGGCATCATCGTCACCGGGGAAGTCGGTCAGTGGTGGTAATACCTCAATTTCAAAGTGTCCTTGGGCGTTCAAGCGACAAAATAGCGGTATGACTTGAGCCTGAGTGAGGCGTGCAATACGGGCAATAGAAGGGTGGGTGAGGGTATCGTGTCCAAAAAAAGGCACGAGGATGCCATCACCCCGATTGCGTTGGTCGGGCGATAACCACACCAACTTGCCCTGATGCAAGCTGGATAAGATGACCTTAATCTGTCGGTTAGAAATTGCCCCAGCGGTATGGCGCGAGCGATTGCGTGCCATGAACCATTCCAGCAAAGGGTTTTCGTGCGGACGATAAACGGGATGAATGGGGGCGAGTTGTCCGGCTAACAGCCCCATTGCTTCCATGTGAACGGTATGAAAGACACACACAATGGTGCCACGTTGGGCTTCTGCTGCTTGTTGCAGGTATTCCGCTCCCGTCACCTCACAGCGTTGAGTTAGGGCGCTGGCGCGTCCAAACCACACCACCAACATTTCCATTAAGCCCATGCCGAGCTGGGCAAAGTGTTCTTTCACTAACGCCTGTTGCTCGTTGGCGCTGTGTTGAGGAAAGCAGAGTGCGATATTACGTTCGGTATAATAACGCCTAGTATGTGCCAGTTTGAAAAATAACCACCCCAAGCCGCGACCCAAGCGCCATAACCAAGCTAGGGGAAGTTGTGCCACTAGCCAAGCCATGGTTAGCCCTAACCATAACAGCCAATAACGTGGATGCCATAAAGCTAAGGGTGCTAGGATCATTTTAGTTCGCTGTGGGCAACCAAATTGGCGTAACTGCCCCCTTGCGCTAAGAGTTGATGATGGGTGCCTTGTTCGCGCAATTTGCCCTGCTCCAGCAACACAATCAGGTCGCTGTGTTGTACGGTCGATAAGCGATGGGCAATGATAATGATGGTTTTTTGACCGTGCAATTCACGCAAGGCTTGGTTAATCAGTTGTTCCGATTCAGTATCGAGAGCGGAGGTAGCTTCATCTAAAATGAGGATGGGCGCATTTTTGTAAAAGGCGCGGGCTAGGGCTAGACGTTGACGCTGACCGCCCGAAAGTCGTGTACCATCTTCGCCGACAGCGGTGTCTAATCCGGCGGGGAGTTGACGAATAAATTCCCACGCATGGGCGGCGCGTGCGGCGGCTTCGATGGCGGGGCGATTGTCTGGCGTGACCAGTTCACCGTAAGCAATGTTGGCAGCAATGCTGTCATCGAACAGCACAATGTGTTGACTCACCAGAGCGATTTGCTCACGCCAGTTAGCAAGGGTCAGCTGGTGAATGGGCGTGTCGCCATACACAATTTGCCCCGATGTGGGCTCATTAAAACGACAGAGCAAACTAATGAGCGTACTTTTGCCACTGCCAGAAGCACCGACTAAGGCCAGTGTTTTTCCTGCTGGAATGACTAAGTTGAGTGGCTGAATGGCAGGGTTGCTTTGTTCGGGATAGGTGAAGCTGAGCGCCTCCAATCGAATGTCGGCCGGCGCTGACAGCTTGAGTGTTTGTGTGCCTTGGTCTGGCTCGTCGATTTCATCAAGCAGGGCAAAAATGGTGGTGGCGGCTGCCAGTCCTTTTTGTAGCGGTTCATTAATACCCGTTAGGCGTCGAATGGGTTCAAACAGCATACTCATACCGGTAATAAAGGCGATGAGCTGACCTGGTGTCAGCAGTTCCTGCTCCGATAGGTGGGTGGCGACATAAATAACGCAGGCAACAGCAACGGCGGCAATGACTTGCACTAAGGGCACATTGGCGCTGGCCACTTTAACAATGCTCATGGTTTGTTGACGTAATTGGTCAATGGCACGATTAAAACGTGCTTGCTCATGCGATTGTCCGGCGTAAATGCTGATTTCTTTGCGACCGCTGAGGGCTTCATCGAGAATTTGCGTTACCCGTCCCATACTGGCTTGCACTTCGCTGCTCGACGTGCGCATGAGTCCACTGGCTTTGCGAATAATCCACGAAGCAATCGGGGCGATGGCAATGATGAACAAGGTCAACTGCCAACTGGTGTAGAGTAAAAAACCCACTAAACCTAAAATGATGAGGGTGTCGCGAATAATGACAATCCACACTTCAGACAGTGCCGTTGCCACTTGCGTGACATCGAAGGTCACGCGTGAGAGTAAATTGGCACTGCCAATCTGTTGTTGTTTGTCGATGGGTAGGGTCATCATTTTAGCGAACATGGCACTGCGTAAATCGGCCATAGTGCGTTGTGCCACACCCTGACTGACCACCTTAGCTACGTATTCAGCCAAGCCTTTGACGACAAAAACCGCCAGTAACGCCAAAGGTACCCACAGCATGGCTTGTTTGTCTTTGGCAATCAGGCTGTCATCGACCAGCGGCTGCATGAGGGCGGGTAGCATGGGTTCGAGGGCGGCAATCACCCCCATAGCCAGCAAGGCAACAGATACCAAGCGCCAATGGGGGCGCAGATAGGTCAGCAGTCGGCGATACAGTTGGCTACTGGACATGCTTATTCGCGGTGCAGGAGTTTGTCGGTGATGAGGTTGCCCCACCAATTAGAATGAAACTGCTTCGATAAGGCTTCATAATCGTACACCTCATCCACCCATTGTAAAAAAGGCAGCGGGTTTTCGGTTTCACGTTGATAGCTTAAATAGGCATCAAAAAAGAAGTCGATCATGCCGGTTTTGGCGAACTTAAAGTGGCCATAGTACCAATCCAGCTCTTCAATAGCGGTTTCAACAGGGGTGTTGTCGATGAAAATACGACACAGGGTTGCCATGAGTCCGGCACGATCAGCGCCCGATTTACAGTGAAAAAGGATGGGATATTCGACCGATTCTAATAGGGCTTTGGTGGCGTGAATGGCTTCTTTGCTGGGTAGGTCGCGCGAGAGTAAGCGATGGTCAATAAAGCTAATACCCAACTGGTCACAGGCTTCTTTTTCGAACAACCAAAAGCTCATGTCATCGTTATGACCACGCAGGTTAATAATGGTTTTAATGCCCTGTTCTTGCTGGTAGCGTTTAATTTGGCTGGGTGAGGGTTGACTACAACGAAACACGCCCGGCAGCACTTGGTAGAAATTATTGTAAGCAAGGCGAATGATGCCGTGGTCAACAAAATGGAGGTGCAGCCAAGAGACAAAACGCTGCCAAGGTTGATCGATGCGCATAGATTGCCTTAATAAAAGTAGCTTACTGAGTGGTAGATAATGCTGCTTATGATAGCATATAAGCCAATAATACTGATGATTAAGGAAAGACGATGACTATTCGAAGCTTTCAGGGCGTGAGTCCCAGTGTGCCTGCCAGTGCCTATGTTGACGAACAAGCGGTGGTGATTGGTCGTGTTACCTTGGGTGAGCAAACCAATATTTGGCCTTGTGCGGTGGTACGTGGTGATGTGAATGACATTCGCATTGGTGATCGAACCAATATCCAAGATGGCGCTGTACTACACGTGGCGCACGAAGGTGAGCATGGCAAGGGTTACGCCTTGGTCATTGGTCAGGATGTGACGGTGGGTCACAATGCGACGGTGCATGCCTGTACCATCGAGGATGAAGTGTTGATTGGTATGAATGCCACCATTTTGGATGGCGCTGTGGTGCCCAAACATTGCATCGTTGGGGCTAATGCCCTCGTGCCGCCGGGTAAGCAGTTACAAAGCGGTTGGATGTATATGGGCATTCCTGCTAAGCCAGTGCGAGAACTGACCGAGCAGGAAATCGCTTTTTTTCGTTATTCAGCCAAACATTATGTGCAGCTGATGCAAGCCTACCAAGCCGAGGATTAAAACTCAGCCCATTCTTGAGCACTATGGCGGCTTGGCGCGGGCAAAGCTGCCTTGTTTGTTGAGGATTTGCTGCCAGACAGTGACGGCGATGCGCTACTCAACGTCATGCGCTGACCTCCTGTCAGAACCCGAGATTCCTCGGCGGTAATGGCATCGGTAGTGGCTTTGGCGGCGGCATGCAGTTGCGCAATCTGTTCATGAATTGCGTCGGTTTGTTTAACACTTTGTAGTGTTTGTGCGGTCTGCATTAGGGCGGCTAGGGCTTGATCGATACTGCTGAGATTCGCTTCGGGAACGAGCGAGCGCCATTGGATTAACGGGTCTTGTTTGAATTGCTGATTGCTCTCTAGCCCTAATAAATCGGCAGCGACGTGCATGCTCCACAGGCGAACCGCTCGACGCCCCGCAGCGAAGCGGAAGTCATCAGTTTGGCGTGCATGAGCCAGCAGTTGGGTCATGAGTCCGGTACTGAACATACCGACTGATTTACCTAAGCCGTTAGCCGTATTACTCGCTTCTTCTGAAGCGGCGGCGGTTTCTTCAATGAGCGCGGCGATTTGCTGCAGGCTGTCATCTAATAAAGAAATGCCTTTGTTAATTTCATCGACACCTTTGGTCGTATCACCCACACCAACACGCATACCACCAATGGCGCTCGTCAGTCCGGCAACCGAGTGATTCATTTTATCAATGGCCATGCTGGCGCTGTTGAATACTTCACCGCCTTGGCGAATATCACTGATGGTGGCATTGATAAGGTCTTTAATGTTTTTCGCTGCATCAGCTGATTTTCCAGCGAGCGCCCGCACTTCACCGGCAACGACGGCAAAGCCACGTCCATGTTCACCGGCACGTGCTGCTTCGACGGCAGCATTTAGAGCTAATAGGTTAGTTTGGAAAGCAATCCCATCAATTAAGCCAACAATTTCTTCGATTTGACGGCTTTTCTCTTGGATCGCACTCATGGCCTTGCCTGCTTTATGAATGGCTTCACCGGCATCGGTGAGTTGATGTCCTGTGCTATCGGCATCTTGCGTCATGCGAGCCATTTGTTCGTCGAGATGTTTACTGCGGTCGCTGATGTTTTGTGTGGCGCTGGCAATTTGAGCAATGGCGGCGGCCTGCGATTGTACCCGGTCTGACACATTGTGTACGCCGGCATCGACTTCGTGCATGGCGTTCACGATGCGATTGGCTTTAGTGCTGACTTCGGTAACGAAAGAAGCCATATTGCTTAATGACAGATTTTGCGCGAATTGTATTTGTCCTAGCGCACCTTTAAGCGTCACTTGTGGTGCTTCGTCGAGTTTGGCATTGGCTTGTAAACTCAGGTAACGGCCTGTATCACGAATGAGTTTTTCAATGGTGGCCAATGCTTGATTCACTTTCAAAGCCAGCTCTAAATGCTGTTCAGTCAAGCCGTTGGTATCAATTTTGGCGGCAGCCAGATTACCATCTCTAAGGGCTTCTAAAGCATCCACAATGACATCGCCCATATTGGCTTTGGTGGTGACGTCTTGTAAAACAACAACACAAACATGATCTCCAGCAGAGTGTTCTACTTTGAAATTAACGCCATTAATTTCGACCTGTTTTTCAGCAATTTTGCTGAATGCATTCATGGGTGTGCCGAGTTGAGCGGGTAGGGGCGAGCCGAGCAATTGGGCAATTTCAGCTTGGCGTTTATTTAATAAGTCCACCGCCATATGATTGATAAAGACCATGCCCTTTTCATCGTCACCGACGAGAACGGGTTTGGGAATCACGTTCAGAGCGTCTTCTAACACTTGCTCACGTGCGGTTATCTGGGCTAACTGTTCACGGTATTCTGCGGCGCTACGTTGAGCTTGATCGGCACTCAGTTGAGCATCTTGAGCTTTTTGTTGCGCTCGCAGTAACAGTATCGTTAGTCCTATCGTGGCGAGGACCAGTAAAGCAATAACAATCGTGGTGAGCATCATGAGTAGGTTCCTAGTAAGGTGAGGCGTTAGTGGATTCGGTCATTAAGCATAAATTGTGCCTAACGTGTTTTAGGTAACACCACTACCGTAATTTCTTCACGGTCATGGTAGAGTTGTTGCGCCCGAATGTGATGGGTATCGCGTAGGTCATTCAAACAGGCAAGGCATTCTTGCACCATGAGGTAGCGTTTTTTCATCGGTAGTTTCAGGTTGAAGAGTGCCGCTTGTGCCCAACCTTCTTTCAGCCAAGTCGCCATGAGTGGCGCGACACGTTGTGGTTGCTCGACCATGTCGCAACAAATCCAGTGGTTGGTGTGGCGCGGATGCCAGTTGAATCCGTCGGTACGAATGTGCTCGACTTGTCCCGTTTGCATGACGGCATCCGACATATTGGCATTGTCAATCGCCACCACGACTAGGCCTTGTTGTACCAACCACCAAGTCCAACCACCGGGGGCAGCACCTAAATCAACCGCACTCATACCAGAGCGTAACCAATAGGCGCGTTCATCGGGGGTGAGTAGGCTAATAGCGGCTTCTTCTAGTTTCAAAATGGCGCGACTGGGTGCATCTTTTGGTAACTTTAGGTGCATAATGCCGCCCGCATAAGGGCTAGCTTCACCACGCGATGCCAGACCAACGAGAATGTGGTCTCCATCTAAAATGAGTAAATGCAAAGCGGGTAGGCGTTTGTCACCTTCATGATATTGATTGAGCTTTTTAAGTGCTTGACGCGCAGCGTTGGTCAGGCTGCGTGCCAGTCCGCTTAGTGCTTTGCCATCATTGGTGTCGGGGGTTTCAGCAATGATGTTACTAACCGCCTGTGTGCCCAGCAGTTCAAAAATAGGCGCAAGACGGTCATCGGGGGAAAGTCCGGTACATTCGCCCAATAAAGGTACAATTTGACGAGCAAAAATCCAATTATTGAGACAAAGTCCATTGGGCAGGCGTTTGTAGCTGTCAAAGGAACGAAAAACCGCATAACCCGTGTTCGGCTTGGTTTGCACATAGCCGGGTAAGTCGTTGCTGGCGCTGAGTTCGTTGCACTCACTGGCGACTTCGGCTTCAAAACCGTTGCGTGTGAGCAGATAGAAACCCATCAATGGATTTGGTGTATTCATAAGCGGCATTATCCCATAAATTGTGCAGAAATATTGAGCGTGTTAATAATAAAACATGATCTCAGTCATGTTATGTTTTGCTTTGCAAACAGAGAGTGAGAAACGGGGTGATTGCCTGAATTCAGGCAATCAGTGTAATCGCTGGTTTAGTGCTGTGCTAATGAATGCCCGACCATCGTTGTCGATTAAATAGCTGTACTGAAGCGCTAAATTCTGCGCGATGGCTTGCCAAGCTTCAGGTCCTGCAATCAATTGAGCCAAAGCCCCCACTTCAGCAATCAGTGCATCGCGATGAATGGCCGTGCTGTGCAGTAAATGCGTCACAGGTTGTCCGCTGTGAGGGTGAATAATATGACTGACTTTCTTACCCTGATCGGTGTAAAAACGTTCATAAGTACCCGATGAGCAAGCTGCTTCACCCGATGCCAAGCTCAAGCTGGCTTTAGCCTGATTCGGATTGAGTGGGTCTTTAATGCCAATGCGCCATGGGCCATCGGGTTTTTCACCCAGCACTTGTATGTCGCCGCCAATCATAACGGTGGCCTGACGAATCCCTTCTTGTGTCAGTGTTTGTGTCGCGGCATCTAGGGCATAGGCTTTACCGCTGGCACCGAAATCTAAGGCTACCTTGTCGTTGCTAGAGCTGAGTCGATTGCCTTGCCAATGAAGGTCTAAAATACTGGCTTTGTACGCCAGCACTTCGGCCAGTGATTCAGCACTGGGCGCACGGTTGTGTTCGTAACTATTTTGTTGAAAGCCCCAGAGTTTAATGAGCTTGCCAATGCCCGGATCGAACAGGCCGTTGGTTTGCCGACACAGTTGCTGGTTACGTTGAATAAACTGCGCTACTTCCTCGCTGACTTCAATGGATTCGCCTTGAGCGATGGCGGCATTGATTTTGCTGACCAAGCCGCCTTTTTCCCAAGCGTGCCATTCATGATGAATCTGTTGAAAACGCGCATTAACGGCAGCGAAAGCACGACTCGCTTGTTCGGGCTGTTGCGTATAAACGGTGAGCTTCACCAGGGTGCCGAACACGGCGATGGTTTCTTGAAAAGCTTGTGGCGGGCGTGAACAAGCAAACAGGGGAGCGACACCTAGCCCCACACAGGTTAACAACCAGCGACGACGCGTCATCATGAGGTAGCAATGCCCGTTTCCAGCGATGCCAATAGTTGATCGGCAATACACAGGCCCGTTGCGGCATCAATTTCACGCACACAGGTGGGGCTGGTGACGTTAATTTCGGTCATAAAATCACCAATGACATCTAAGCCAACAAATCTTAGCCCCATCGCTTTCAGTTTCGGGCCGACTTGTGCGGCTAACCAATAATCGCGTTCCGACAAGGGTTGCACCACACCGCGACCACCTGCGGCTAGGTTGGCACGGGTTTCACCATCGGCGGCCAGTCTTGCTAAACAGTAGGGAACAGCTTCGCCATCAATGAGCAGTATGCGTTTGTCACCTTGCGTAATTTCGGGTAAATATCGCTGCGCCATAATCAGGTGCTGACCATGTTGCGTTAGCGTTTCGATAATGACGCCGACATTCGGGTCTTGCGCTTGTAGGCGAAAAATACCCGCGCCACCCATGGCGTGCAAGGGCTTGAGAATAATGTCGCCATGCTGTTGCCAAAAGGTGCGAATATCGCTGGCCTTAGCGCTTACCAGTGTTGGCGCGATGCAGTGTGGAAATTGTAAGATGAAGAGTTTTTCATTCACATCACGCAGGGCTTGTGGCGCATTAGCGACCACCACTCCTTGCGTTTGTGCATGGTCGAGCAGATGAGTGGCGTATAAATAATCGCTATCGAAAGGCGGGTCTTTGCGCATCAAAATAATGGCAAAATCGGTTAATGCCAGCGTCACCGCATTGCCTAGCTGGAAATAATCAGTGTTCTGGTCAAACACACGAACGGGGAATGCCGTTGCGCTGGCTCGACCGTCACTAAAGCTCAGTGCTTGGGCGGTGCAATAATAAAGCTCATGCCCACGCGCTTGCGCAGCCAGCATCATGGCAAAACTGGTGTCCTTATAAGGCTTAATGCCTTCGATGGGATCCATAACAATGAGTGTTTTCATCGATTATTTCTCTGCCGCTGTCGTAGAGGCGGTGACACTTTTTAAGAAAACATAGCCCACGATACCGGCGATGAGGGATGCCAGTAAAATGCCAATTTTGGCCTGTACAATCAGTTCAGCTTGTCCTTGAAAACCAATTTCAGCGATAAAAATGGACATAGTAAAACCGATACCACCCAACAAGGCAACGCCAACAATTTGCGTAAAGTTCACGTCCTGTGGCAGTTTTGCCAGTCCCAGTTTCACTGCCACATAGCTCACCAAGGCAATGCCGATGAGCTTGCCGACCACTAGACCATAAAGCACACCCTGAGTTACTGGGTGGCTAAGGCTGTCCATGAAATGAGCAAAATCGATAGGAACACCCGCATTAGCAAAGGCAAAAATGGGTAAGACCAAGAAAGCAACCGGTAGGTGCAAATTATGCTCCAAGCGTTGTAGCGGTGTGGCAACACCCTGCACCTTGTGCTCAAGGCGATTCAGTATTTCGAACTGTTGATGATTGCGCAGCAAATTGCCACTGCTATCTTTCGCGGCTTGATCGAACTCGTCCAGCACTTCACGCATTTGACGACTAAATGCCTGCGTATTGTATTGCGGCAAGGTCGGAATCATGAAAGCGGTGATGACGCCAGCAATGGTAGCGTGAACGCCCGAATCCAACAGGGTTAACCAGAGTAGGGTAGCGACGATAAAATAAGGTAAAGGACGACGAATGCCAGACCGATTCATTAACATTAACAGAAAGGATAAGGCTAATCCCAGTGCTAATAGCGGCAAGGACAGGTTTTCGGTATAAAAGACAGCGATCACCAACACGGCACCCAAGTCATCGACAATGGCTAAGGCGACTAAAAAAGCGACCAGCGCTTTGGGCACCCGTCCAGCCAACATAGCAATCACACCTAAGGCAAAAGCAATATCAGTTGCCATGGGAATGCCCCAACCAGCTGAAGCTTCGCCAGTTGGGTTGAAATACCAGTAAATCAGCGCAGGAAAGACCATGCCACCCAAGGCAGCCAATATGGGTAACATGGCTTGTTTCGGATCGGCGAGTTCGCCTACCAAGAGTTCGCGTTTTAATTCTAGCCCAACGACAAAGAAAAATAGCGTCATCAAGCCATCATTGATCCAATGATGTAGAGTGTAATCGAGTTTCCACTCACCCAACTGTAGTATTAACTGCGTATGAAATAGGTCACCATAAAAACTGGCTAAAGCACTATTAGCCAGAATGAGCGCTACTAGTGCCGTCATCATCAGCAGTAATCCACCCGCAGTGGTGTTGTGTACGAAGGCGTCGAAGGGCGAGCGTAGTTTGTTAAAAACCGGTTCGAAAGGGGCAATGAAGCGGTCGTTGTGTTCGTTGCTCCGCTGTGTTGGGGTCATACTGTGTCTCCATTGTTAACTTGGCTTCGAGCCAGTTCTCTGGCCGCCGCTACCAGTGCTAGGCGAGCCACAACACCATAAGCATAAAAACGATTGGGTGCAGCGTCGGGATTCAAACGCGCATCGGGTTGAATGCAGGCATCGGCAAAAGCGAGGGGTTCAAAATGCATACCCACGGCATTGAGGTTATCGGTGGCGCTTTTGCCCGTATGCACCCGATAAAATCCCCCCACCACAGCGTGGTCAATCATATAAACAACGGGTTCTGCTACCGCATCGCTCACGGTTTCAAAGGTATAAACGCCTTCTTGAATAATGACGCGCTCGGTGCTTAATCCTTCTTTACCGCTGGTCATTTTTTTACGCGCGTTTTTATTTAAGGATGCCAACTGTTGCGGATCGAGCACCGACATGACACCCATGCCGTAAGTGCCAGCGTCAGCTTTAACAATGAGGTAAGGTTTTTGTTCGATGCCATGCGCATCATAAGCCGATTGAATGTCTTTGAGTAGGTGTTCACAGCTGGCAATCAGGTGATCTATGCCTTCGCCATGCTGAAAGTCAATGCCTTCACAAGTGGTGAATAAGGGATCAAAAAACCATGGATCGCAGTCGATCAGATCGGCAAACTCTTGGGCTACCGCTTTGTAATGGGTGAAGTGCGCACTTTTGGTACGGCTATGCCACCCCAAGCTGGTGGGAGGTAATAATACCTGATCGATGCCATTGAGCATGTCAGGGATGCCGCTGGCCAAGTCGTTGTTTAACAACACAGCGCAAGGGAAAAAGTCACCCACACCCACGCGATGCTCGCGTCGAATCAAGGGTTCAAGCACTAGGGGACGTCCCGAAGGTAATTCAATCGCGGTGGGCGCTTGAATGTCTGGATTCAGACTGCCAATACGCACGGCATAGCCTGCATCGCTAATCAGGCAGGCAAGTGTACACAAATTTTCGAGATAATACAGATTGCGCGTATGGTTTTCAGGAATAATGAGTACGCCATCGGTGATGGGACAAAAACGCTCCACCCCGTGTTGCACCGCATTAATGGCTAACGGACGCATATCAGGATGTAAATTATTAAACCCAGCCGGAAATAAATTGGTATCGACCGGCGCTAACTTAAAGCCCGCATTGCGCAAATCGACCGAAGCATAAAAGGGCGCTGGCGTGCTGCGAAACTGGCAACGAAACCAAGATTCGATAATCGCTTTGTTGGCCAATAATTTTTGTTCAATACTCAGCAAAGGGCCTTTCAGCGCCGTTTCTAGATGAGGAACTGCGGGTAATAGAGGCATCTTTTATCCATCGCTTAAAACAGTAATGAGCAAAGTCTAGCACAAAAAACCGACTTTTGACCGTTAAAAGCATAGCCCTATTGATAGCTTACAGGCATAATAGAACCCATCAATCGCGCATCATGACCAGCGGATTATCTTATTTTTTGTGTTGTATTTAAGGCTGTGACTATGCCCGCTCGCGTACTCCCTAAAACTCGTTCTGTTTATCGTCTGCTGGTGACCATCACCCTAGTGATTGTGACTTTCAGCTCATTACTGATTGGTAGCATTTTTTATTGGAAGGTGCTGACGCCCATTGAAACAGATGCTTTTGCCGAAGCCAACAAGCAAATGCGTTACAACCTAGACATGCGTATCGAGTCGAAAGAGGATTCGGTGGTGTCGATTGCGCAAAGCATGGCCAGACAAAAACTGTTGATTGAGGGTTTGGTCAATCAAGACAAGTCCATGCTATTGCAGGCCATTCAAACCATCGATACCGATTACGCCAGGGTGACACAATACAAAAACATTCGTGCACAGATTATTAATGCTGATATGATGATTGTGGCACGCTCGTGGGATGCTCAGTTTGGGGGTGTGAAAGCGCCTCACCCGCTGGCTAAAAAAGTATTTGAAAGCATGTGGGCCGAAGCCAAATTCGGCGCAGGAGAAGGCGGAGTGGGCGTAGTCGGCTTTTCGCCGGTGATGCACAATCAGCAGGTGATTGGTTTGGTGTCGGTGACGCAAGGCGTGGGCTCGATTGTGCGTGCCTTGCAGGCCGATGGCATCGACTGGATTATGGTGGTACACCAACCCTCGCTCGTGGCGCGTACTCAGGGCAAATTACCACCTGCTTACAAAGATTATCCGCATCTGAAGCCTGATGTAATGCTGGCGCACAGCAGTCATTTCACACCATCGGCAGTGGAATTTACCAAACAGTATGTGGTGGATCGTTTAGATTTTGATCCGAAAACAGCCAAACCCCACTCTTTTGTTGCCAGTGGTCAACTGGTGGCGACCTATCCGATTGTGGACGAAGCTGGCTTAATCATTGGTCATCATATCTTGTCTCAACCCGTAGCACCCATTCACGACAAAGTGGAAGTGGCAGAAGCCCAGATGTGGTTGGTGGGCGGCTCTTTCTTTTTGGTGATTTTGGTTACTGTCTGGTTATTGGTGGTATTGGTGCGCCGATTACTCACTGACCCCATTAGTGCTGTTTCTCAGAGCATTCATCAGGTGATTGAAACCAGTGACTTTAGCCACCGCTTACCGGTACAAGGCAGTAACGAGCTAGAAGTGATGAAAGCCGAGTTTAACCGGCTGTTAGAGCAAATTTCTGTTGCTTTGAACGAAGCGAATGATGCGGTCAGTAGTGCCGCCAGTGCGGATTTCAGTCGCTATATGGTCGGTAAATATCAGGGCGAGTTGAAACAGTTACAGTTGGGTATTAACACGGCCATTGCCGATTTGCACGAGACCCATGATCTGCTCACCCACGCCAATCAGGCCAAGGCGCAGTTTTTGGCGAACATGAGTCACGAGATTCGTACGCCAATGAATGCTATTTTGGGTATGGCTTATTTAACGCTCGGTACTAAGCTGACACCGCAGCAACAAGATTATGTCGAAAAAATTCATGTTGCCGCTAACAATCTGTTGCGCATTATTAATGAAATTTTGGATTTTAGTAAAATCGAGTCGGGCAAAATGGATATCGAACACGAACCCATCGTGTTGGAAGAAGTCTTGCAGGCGGGGCTGTTACCCATTCAGGCCAGTGCCAGCAACAAGCGCCTAGAGGTCCTGCTGTACATTGACCCCGAATTGAGTTTCTGTCGTCAACCTAAATTGTTGGGCGATTCGGTTCGTATTGGTCAGGTGCTGCTGAACTTGCTCAGTAATGCCATTAAGTTTACCGAACGCGGTCATATTATTGTCGATGTGAATTTGCTTGAACGCCAGGGCAACGACTGGAAAATCGCCATTCGGGTCGAAGATACCGGCATTGGCATGAATGAAGATCAGGTTGCTAAGCTGTTCCAAGAGTTCACCCAAGCCGATGCCTCGACCACGCGTAAATACGGTGGTACCGGCTTGGGCTTAGCCATTTCGCGCAATTTGGCGCGACTGATGGGCGGCGATTTGACCGTCAGCAGTGAAGTCGGTAAAGGCAGTTGTTTCACCTTCACCTTCATGGTGAAAGAAGCGGGTGCAGGGGTGGCTGTGCCTTGTAGTTCGCACGATAAGGTTGCTCTGGTGGTCGATGATTTCGATTTGGCAGCGGAGCAGGTGGCCATTCAATTAGCCATGTTTAACTTCCATGTGGTGAAATTGCACACAGCGGAAGAAGCCTTGGCTTTCCTGGGTAAACATCCTCAGCCAGATTGGATTTTCATTGACTGGATGATGCCTGGAAAAGATGGTGTCTGGTTAATGGAACAAATTCGTCAGCAGTATCCAGCACTAACAGAGCAATGCGTGCTCATGTCTTTCCACGACTGGGCAGGACTGCAACGTGTTGCCAGCAAACAAGATATCACTCACTTCCTGTCTAAACCGATTCTGCCCTCGCATTTGGCGCCCTTGTTTGACACCAGTTTGCCCAGCACCGCCGTAGCAGGTCGTCGTTTTGGTCAGGTCGCTCAAGTACCGAATTTAGAAGGTAAAACCCTACTGTTGGTCGAGGATAATCTGCTCAATCAACAAATTGCCAAAGAATTGCTCAGTCCGACCAAAGCCACCATTGTCTTGGCAGATAACGGCGAGCAAGCGGTTTATCACGCAACCCAAACGAATAGTCAGTTTGATTTGGTGTTGATGGACATTCAAATGCCCGTACTCGATGGCGTGTCGGCAACGCAACAGATTCGTAAACTGCGCTCGTCGGACGTCTTACCGATTATTGCCATGACGGCACATGCCTTTGAAGAGGAAAAACAACGCTGTTTTGATGCTGGCATGAATGCGCATTTAAGCAAGCCGATTGTGCCGGCACAGTTGTATGAACTGCTCACGCACTGGCTACACATCGAGGATTTTGTCGATATGAAAGCGGAGCAAGCCAGCAAAGAGTCGCCTTGCCATGCCGGTGCGGGCGGCGTGTGTTTAGAAGACTTGACGATGATGAACTTATCCGAAGCCTTATTGCTGTTGGGTGATTCGCGCGAGCTATTGTTGGAAAGCCTGTGCCTGTTTGCTGCCGATTATGCCGATGCGCCGGCGCAGTTAGCCAGCTTAATGTCATCGGATCGTGAAGGCGCTTTACGCTACGCTCACACCTTAAAAGGATTAACGGCCACCTTTGCCATGCAGGATATCAGTCAGGGTTTTGCGGTGATTGAGAAGGCTTTGTCGCAAGACGATCAGCCCTTAGCACAAGCGACGCTGTCTGAGGCGTTTATGGCTCAATACGCCGACATGATGCGCTTAGTACAAGCGCTTTGCGCTCAAACGGATGACGCAATGCCTGCCAGCGATGCCGATTGGTCTGAGGTGCGCTCGACCCTGCTTGAGCATTTGGAAAACTTCAGTGGTGACAGTTTGGACTATTTCGAAGCGCATCGGGCGGTGTTTGAACAGCAACTCTCGGCAACGGCTTATCGTCGCTTAACGAGCGCCTTACAGAACATTGATTTTGATGACGCGCAATTAGCGATTAAAGAGGCTTGATTATTCGGGTATTTCGCTCAATAATGAAAAAATTATGGTTAAAGAAGTTATCAGAGACACCCTATGCCGCATACTTTGCTAAAAGCTAAACCCACCATTCTTTGCGTGGATGATACGCCAGCCAACTTGATGCTGTTGAACAAGCTATTGGCTGAGCAGTATCAGGTGCGGTTGGTGAATAGTGGGCAGAAAGCGCTCGACTTTTTCACCCAACAACAAGCTGACCTAGTGCTGTTAGACGTGATGATGCCCGAAATGGATGGCTATGAAGTCTGTCGTCGCTTGCGTGAACAGCCGAATACACGTCATTTACCCATTTTGTTTATTACAGCCAAAAATACCGCCGAAGATGAACAGGATGCGCTGAATGCCGGCGGTAATGATTTCATTACCAAGCCGATTAATCCGAAAGTTTTGTTGGCGCGTATTGGCACCCATCTTAAAGTGAAAGACTTTCAGGATTTTCTGGCAAAAGAAAACGAACGTTTAGAACAGATGGTGGAAGAGCGATTGTCGGGCATCTTTAAGTTGCAAGATGCCAGCTTGGCGGTGATGATTTCCTTGGCTGAATTTCGAGACGAATGTACGGGTTTTCATATTAAACGCACGCAGCACTATATTCGTTTGTTGGCGATTGAAGTGAGTGACAGTCTGCCGGAGTATCAGCTAACGAGAGAACAGGTGGAAATGATTGCTAAGTCTGCGCCCTTGCATGATATTGGTAAAATCACCATTCCCGATCATATTCTATTAAAGCCCGGCAAGCTCACCGATGAAGAGTTTGCCATCATGAAAACCCACGCGCAAAAAGGCTACGATATTCTTCATGCCGCTTCCAATAGCATGGGTGAATACGGAGAATTCCTCACGTTAGCGGAACAAGTGGCGCTAACGCATCACGAAAAGTGGGACGGCAGTGGTTATCCCAATGGTTTGTCGGGTCGCGCCATACCGCTTGCTGGTCGGCTAATGGCGATTGTCGATGTTTACGATGCCTTGCGTTCTTCGCGTCCCTACAAAAATGGGATGAGTCATGAGGTGGCGTTAGATATTATTGTGCAAGGCAAAAATAGCCATTTCGATGCCCAGTTGGTCGATGCCTTTGTGCGCATCAGCGATGCGGTTAAAGCTTACAGTGAACAATGGGAAGATCATTGCCAGAGTGAATGAAGTGAAACCATAAAAAAAATAGCGCCAAGTGGCGCTGTTTTTTTATGGCTTTGATATATTGTCATATCACTGTCATCACTCTATACTACAATAGTTAGACTAATTTAGATGTGACCGACAAGAAAGGGCTTAGATTATGACAATTAAAATGCGTTTATGGCTGATGGCAGTGGTGGCGATGGTCGCCTTGGCCGCTGTGTTCGTGGCGGGTAAGGTTGGCTTAGATCGCGTGCAATCGCAATTTAATACGGTGGTTGATGATCGAGTTCCGAAGATGACACAAGTGCAACAGCTTTTAACCACTGCTTTTGCCACCCAAAGAGATATTCGAGAGTTGGTGATGGTCACCGACGCCGAACGTCGTGAACAAATTAAAAAACGATTGGCTGGTTACAATGACACCAATCTCAAAAACTATGAACTCCTAGAACAGTCTTTACGAAGTGAGCAAGGTAAAGCCTTGTTGGCAACAGCCAAGTCTAAACGCAGTGGTGTGAGAGAGTTCGTCAGCAAAACCACTCAGCTCAGTAACGAAGGCAATCAGCAAGCCGCTATGGAAGTGATTACCAGTACGGCGTCACGCGATGCTTTTTTGGCTTACCGCGATTCACTTCAAGCGCTGATTGATTACCAGATCAATCTAGCCAATCAGTCGGCGGCGGCTGGTAAGTCGGCTGGCGATTCAGCCAACAACATCATGCTCATGATTTCAGTGATTGCTATTCTGATTCTGTTAGCCATTGCGTTAATGGTGATTCGAGCGATTGCGGGTGCGGTCAGTCAAATTTCCAGTGCCGTCACGCAAGTGTCCAGCAGCATGCAGTTCACCACCCGTTTGCCGCAGCGCAGCGACGAGTTGAATAGTGTTTCTCAGTCGTTAAATGCCATGTTAACTAACCTACAGAATGCTGTGGCCGACTCGAATCGAGTCATTGGTGCTATTGCGGCGGGTGATTTTTCGCAGCGTATTCAAAATAGTTATGTGGGCGATTTAGATCAGCTCAAACAAGGTATCAACGGTTCAGCGGACAATGTCGCCTGTGTGATGGAAAACTTAGAAGCCGCTATGTTGGCTTTGAAAGAAGGTCGCTTTGGCTTTAAGGTCGAAACCGATGCACCCGGTAGCTATGGTTTGATGTTGGTGAGCGTGGCGGAATCGATGAAAGTGTTATCTTTGGTGGTGGCTGATATTAACCAAATTATGCAACGCCTGAACGATGGTAATTTTGATGCACGCGTCAATGCTAATGCTCAAGGTGATTTGCTGCAAATGAAGCAAGCGGTGAATGGTACGCTCGATACGCTTGAACACTTGGTCGATGACCTGGTGCGCATGGCTCAGGCCCAGATGGAAGGTGATTTAACCCTAGTGTCGCAAGGCGATTACCGCGGTCGTTTCAAACAACTACAAGACGCTCGTGCGGCATCAACGGCACGTATTAAAGACGTGATTAATATGACGTTAGAAGCCTCACATGTCGTTTCCGATGCCGCTTCTCAAGTATCGCAAGGTTCAAGCGATTTGTCTTCGCGCGTGCAAGAGCAAGCCGCCGCTTTAGAGCAGACCAGCGCTACCATGCACCAAATGACTTCGGCGGTGGAAGCCAATACCGAAAATGCCACGCGTGTGGCCAGTTTGGCACATCAGGTGCAAGGGCAATCGAATGATGGCGTGGCGGTGATGCAGCAAACCATCGAAGCGATGAAATCCATTCAACAAGCCAGCAATAAAATTGCCGATATTGTCAGCATTATCGACAGCATTGCCTTCCAAACCAATCTACTGGCACTGAATGCTGCTGTCGAAGCCGCTCGTGCGGGTGAACACGGACGCGGTTTTGCCGTCGTGGCTAGTGAAGTACGCGCCCTAGCGGGCAAATCAGCCGACGCGGCTAAAGACATCAAAGGCCTGATTGAAGACAGCGTGCAACGCATTGATGCCGGCACCAAACTGGCTGATAAATCGGGCGAAATGCTCAGTGCGATCAGTGAGTCGGTGAAAGAAGTGGCAAGCATGATCGAAGCTATTTCTGCCGCTTCTAAAGAGCAAACAACAGGTATTTCCCAAGTGCATCTGGCCATTGCCGACATTGACCGAGTGACGCAAGAGAACGCCGCACTGGTAGAAGAAACCACCGCCGCCGCTGAAAGCCTCAACCACGAAGCCAACGAACTGCGTCAGAATATGGCGTTTTTCAAAACAGGCCAGAGTCATCAGTCTATGGCACGCCCAGCGGTTAAAGCAAGCACTAGTCGTAAACAGGCTCAAGCGCTGCCTGCTCCCAAGGCGAGTAGCCAGAGTGATGAATGGAGTGAGTTTTAATTTTCCGCTCACCCTAACCCTCTCCCAACGGTAGAGGGAAAGATAAAAAGCGACCTTTCGGTCGCTTTTTTATTGGCTGTTAGATATGTTTAACTTTTGACTATGATTAATCATATTTGTTTATACGCTAATTAAAAATTTTGGTTTATTCATGTCAGTTTTTCTTGTGTATTTGCCTGATATCCATCATAGTTGTAATGGTTTGCAAGCGCTATGCCTGAGCATGGATGCGAGTGAAGGGTTAGCAAAAAATAAGCTCTATAACGATAACGAATTGAGGGCAAATACAGATGATTACAAATATACAGTCAAGACTATGGCTGTTAGTTGGCGTTTTTGTCATGGCGTTGGTGGCAGTGAGTGGTATCAATATTTGGGGTAATCAGACAATGACCGTGTTAATTGCGGACATGGCAGACCTCACCAAGGCACGCAATAACACAGCAGACATGGCGGGGATTATTCGAGATAATCGTGTGCAATTTTTATTGTCGCTACAACACAATCCAACACAGCCCGATATTGTTAAATTGCATGATCATCAGACTGAGTTTCACCTGAACAATATTACTAAAGGTCGTGAGCGGGTTGAGTTGCTATGGCAAGATTTGCTGTCGATGACGCTTGTTAATCAACTGTTGGGGGTTGAGCTTGAGGCCATCAAGCAGGCTAGGGAAGCCTACAAAACCCAATTCACGCTGCCCACGATAACGGCATTGCAGTCGGGTGCTTTTTTTGAAGCCAATCTGCTCATTTTGAATAAGGGTAATCCCTTATCTAAAAAGCTGTTGGAAGCGATTGAAAAAGCCAATCAAACCATTACAGATCAGGTTCACTACAAACAGCAGCAAGCCCAACAACTGGTTATGTTACTTGATACGGTTCAGGTTTTAGGTGGTTTGTTTGTGATTCTATTGGGCTTGGTTTTGGCTTGGTTGATTATTCGCTCTATTAAGGGTGCTATTAGCGATATGGCGCATCAAATCGGCTCAGTGGCGGTTTCGCAAAAATTTAATCAACTCATCCCAAACCGTAAGGATGAGTTTTCTGCCTTGGTTGTGGACGTTAATGGACTCTTCACCAGTTTAAATCACGCATTGAATGAAGCGAATAAAACCGTTTCTGCTATTGCCAACGGACAATTTTCTCAGCGTATGCAAGGCCAGTTTTCGGGTGATTTACAACAACTGCAACAGGGGGTGAACGCCAGTGCTGCAGAAGTCGAGTTCATGATGAATGAACTCGAAAAAGTCATGCAGGGGCTGCAACAGGGTCAGCTTAATTTGAAAATGGATACTAAAGTGCCTGCTTCTTTCCGTGAACAGGTTGAGTCGGCCTTGCATAGCATCAGCGGGGTGATTGGTGATGTCAATAACGTTATGGCCAGGATGACACAAGGCGATTTTAATGGTCGCGTTAATGTGGCGGCGGCGGGTGAGCTGCAACAGCTCAAAGAACGTGTTAATTCGTCAATGGATATCATTGCACACGCCATTGAATCGATTAGTCATGTTGTGGCTTCGCAGGCACAGGGAGATTTAACTAAGGCCTTGCCATCGGGCACTTTTAAGGGGCAGTTGCATGATTTAAAAAATGCCATTAACTTCTCATCCAACAAAGTCAAAGAAACGGTTGTCGAAGCCATTGAGTCGGCAGCGGTGGTGGAAAGCGTTGCCAGTGATGTGCTGAATGAAGCGCATCAGTTGTCGGGTCGCATTCAAGAACAAGCCGCCGCTTTGGAGCAAACCAGTGCTACCATGCATGAAATGACTTCGGCAGTGCAAGCGAACACAGAAAGTTCGACGCGCGTGGCGGCCTTGGCGCATCAGGTGCAACATCAGTCGGATGATGGCGTGGCGGTGATGCAGCAAACCATCGAGGCGATGCGGTCGATTCAGCAGTCTAGTCGTCGCATTGTCGATATTGTCAGTATTATTGACAGCATTGCTTTTCAGACCAATTTATTGGCGCTCAATGCTGCCGTCGAGGCAGCACGAGCCGGTGAGCATGGTCGCGGTTTTGCCGTGGTTGCCAGTGAAGTGCGTGCCTTGGCGGGTAAGTCGGCAGATGCGGCTAAGGACATTAAATCGCTGATTGAAGAGAGCGTGCAGCGCATTGATTCAGGGACGCAATTAGCCGATAAATCGGGCGAGATGCTCACCGGTATTAGTGAGTCGATTAAAGCCGTTGCCAGCATGGTCGAGTCTATCTCGGCGGCTTCTCAGCAACAGGCAAGCGGTATTCAACAGGTGAATATGGCCATTAGCAATATCGACCGAGTGACGCAAGAAAATGCAACCTTAGTCGAACAAACCACCGCTGCGGCTAATAGCTTAAATCAGGAAGCCAGTCGATTGACCGCTAATATGTCTTTTTTCAAAACCCGAGCAGGTTTCTAAGGTGATTTTTGGCTGCTTAGGTCAGAATTAAAGAACTGGTTGCATCTTAAAAGAAGTTAATTTTGCTTTGTGACTTGAGCGCCAGCTTTGATCTGGCGCTTATTTTCATACATACGTTGATCGGCGATTTTGAACGCATCTTCTAGCGTGCCATGATGATCGCGCATGGCCATGCCAATGGCAACAGATACGCAATCGTGTGCTAGCTGTTGTTGCAGTTGTTGATAGAGCTGGTTAGAGGATGGCTCGTCTCTATCGACGGCCAGAATGACAAATTCATCGCCACCCAGTCGAGCCAGCACATCGCTAGGTGCGAGCACCGATTGAATCGAGTGAACAGCCGTTTGCAGTAAGGCGTCGCCGGCTAGGTGTCCGCCATTGTCATTGACCTTTTTCAGGTCGTTTAAGTCGAGCACAAATAAACTGGCTTCATTACCAAAACTGACACAGTTTTGTTCTTCCGAGGCAAGGAAAGCTTGCCAGGCGCGTCGGTTGTAGGTTCCGGTTAAGGGGTCGGTGAGGGCTTCGTTGGCATGACGTTGGTTTTCACGTTGCGTTTGAATATGTTGCCATTCCAGTTGCAATAGCCGTGACAGCAGTTGGCTGATTAACTCCAATAAAGGCGCATGTTGCGTCAATTCGTCAGGTTGTTGTTTCGGATCAATGCCGCACAGGGTGCCAAATAGCTCACCGTCAGCGAGTTTAATGGGGTAGCCAACATAGGCTTCGATGGGTAGCTTTTGCGCGATGGGCGTATTGGCATAGCTAATAACCTTCATGGCACAGGGAGCAATATTCGGCCCCAAGCCTTGCACCATTTGGGCGCAGAAAGAATCCGACCATTTCAGCACATCGCCTTCTTCCACCCGATAGCCTTGGTCTTCGGCTTGTAACACAATCCAGTCATCGCCATTGACACGCGTAATCATCCACAAATCAAACCCTAAGTGTTGCTTCAGGTAATGAAGCACTTCTCGACCAGCTTGTGAAAAGTGCGTGAGTTGGCTGAAGTTTAGGGGCATTAGCTAGGCCTCAATTCCTTAACGGGTTCGGGTGCAGGGCGACCAAAGTAAAAACCTTGTACTAAATCAATGCCAATGTTACGAATGTATTGCCATTCCGCTTCGGTTTCTACGCCCTCGGCTAGGGTGGTGATGCCGGTTTGTTTGGCCATACCTAAAATGCCGCCAACAATGGCTTGTTTAATCGGTTCTTGGTCGATATTCATAATCAACTCGCGGTCGATTTTGACAATATTGGGCGATAAACTGGCTAACAGGTTGAGTGATGAGTAGCCACTACCCATGTCGTCGAGCGCTGTTTTGAAACCCTTGGCACGGTAATAGTCCAGAATATTACGTAAATGATTAATGTCGTCGATACGCTCTGTTTCTACCACTTCGAAAATGAGTTTGTGCGGGTCGAAGCCGTAGCGTTCGGCCAGTGACATGGTGGTGCTGAGGCAATTTTCCGGATTATAAATAGCACTGGGTAAAAAGTTAATGAATAAGCGCCCGAAGTAATCCAGCTTTGCCGCTGTGTGCATAATGGTTTCACGACACAGGCGATCTAGGTTGAACAAGAGTTCAGCATCTTTGGCTTGACCAAATAACACGTTCGGCGGAATGATTTTGCCTTCTGGCGTTAAACCACGAATGAGCGCTTCGTGCGCGTAAAGTGATTGATCTTTAACCGAAAGAATGGGCTGAAAATGCACCACCAAGCTTTTGTGTTTCAGCACATCGATGAGTTCTTGTGCATTAAATTGTGAACACCAAGTCGATAGCGGACGCATTTTGGTCAGCTCATTGGGGTCTAAGCTGGTGGCGTCAGCCGAGGTAATGAGTAATTGAATATTCATGTTGTCGGAGGCGGTTAAACCGCAATCGCGACACAGAGTTTGAATCAATTGTTCTATGTTGTCGCTATCGACACGCAATAGCTGACCTTCGCTTTGGCATGCATAACCCAGCGCTTGCAGTTGTTTGCTAACTTTGCGTAATAAAAACAAGTCAAAAAAAGTGAGAAACAGCTTGCCACCTTCCATCGATAAGTTGGGGAGTGTTTGGCAACGGCAAGACATAATCATTCCTTTTAATTAATTGACAATAATTCATACTCTAAGGCGTTGGACGACAATTTTCAATAACTATTTAATTTGTTAGAAAAATATGTCTGTAATGATGAATTAAATTCATGCTTTTCTCATTTGTTGCGGTGGTAGCGATGAAACTGCGTTTTCTGTGGCGACGTTTGTCCTAACTGCTGTGCGACTTGCTGCCAGTAGGTATAAAAGCGTTTACTGGGTTTAAGATGTGAGTCGTCTAACATCGACGGTGCTGGATAAAAAGTCACCGCATGCGCCTGGCTTAAGTTTTCAAGCTGTGCCGTTAATAGGGGGTCGAGCGGCTGTTGTATGAGTATTTCGCTTAAGGGGTGTTGCTGTTTTAGCGCCTGTAAGAGTTCGCTGGGTTCGCCCGCGTAAATGCTGACAGGCAAGCTGCATAGGCTTTCATAAATAAACACCAGGCGTTTGAGCGACCAGCCTTGTTGCTCGAAGTAGGCGGGATGCCAGCAAAAAACGAGCAGGTCGTCGCTATTGGCTTGACGGGGGACGCATAGGCTTTCATCGTGTAACCAAAAAAGACGTTTCATGAGTGATTCTCGGTTAATTGGGGAAAAAGATGCCGTTGCAAGTCGTCGTAACTGGCATCGAAACAGCCATTGCTCGCGTCCTCGGTATCTAGGTTGGCATCGGCAAATTGTTTGATGTTATCTAAATTGAAGATATAGGGCTTGCTGCTGAAAGTGGAAGCCACCCATTGCCAAGAGTAGTTGTTGCTGGCGATATCGCCATCGAGTAAATGCGTTAGCATCCAACGCGCACCGGCTTGCCACTGCACCCGACGCCAATGCACCACATAACTGGCTAAGTAAAGTCGGTAGTGATTGTGTAGGTAGCCGTCGTTTAATAAAGCGGCGATCAGTTGGTCGATCAGTTTTATGCCCGTTTGCCCGTGGCGAATATCTTCGGGTAACTCAGTGGCGTAGCCATCTTCGTTAAAGCCGGTTTTATAGGCTTCGCGGCTGGTCCAGATGAGCTGTGGCGCTTGTCGATGCGTGTAATGAAAGAAAGCGCGCCAGCTGAGTTGTTGTAACAGCTTTTCACATTGATTGAGGTCGAAATGACGACTGAGGTGGGCATAGACTTGCTCATCGCTGATGATGCCATGACGAATATAGGGTGAAAGCTGTGTGACAGCACCATCGGCATGATTGCGCGTGCTAGCATAGGCGATTGGGTTGATACGCTCAAGTTTGGCTTCGGCAGGGGTACGTCCGCCGATAAAGCGATTGCTGACGGTGGTTTCCGTGCTTGAGCAGAGTTGACGAACCTGTGCAATTAAGGCGTCACGATGCTCAAATTGGTTGGGTAAAGGAGTTAACAGGCTGCTATTCATGATTTCAGCGCTGAAAATTGTTTCATCAGCCAACGTATGGGGGCGCCGATGATGGGCAGTTTGCTAAAGAGTTCTTCGCCTGTGTCCCAGTAATCTCGATGCAAGATGACCAATCCTTGGTCATCGAACGCCAGATGGGTGCTGCCCTTAATACTCATGGCTTGGCTTCTAACTGTGAGCATCATCGTCCAGGTAATCATTGCACTTTGTCCGTTAACAAACTGCTGATGAATGATGAAACGCGCATCGGGGGCAACTTGGAACATATGTGCAAAAATGGCTTGAATCTGTGCCAACTCATGCACTTCATGAAAGGGGTCTTTGAAACGGGCGTTGGTGGCGTAAATTTGCTCAAAACGCGCAATGTCTTGTCGCGTTAGCCCTTCAAAAAAGGCGCAATAGCGCTCTAGCGCTTGATCGAGTTTCATGCGGTCTCCTGTTGCGCTAGGCGATTAAGTAGCATTTGACGCAGTCGCCATGGCAAGCTGTTGATGAGTTTGAGTGCGAAGGTGAAGCCCCACGGGAAGGCGATGTCGAACTTGCCTGCGGCTAGTCCCGCCAATAGTGCATCGCTGGCTTGTTGGGTGCTGAGCAAGTTAGGCATGGCAAAGCTGTTTTGATCGGTTAATCGTGTTTTGACAAAACCTGGGCTGACCAGCGTTACGGCGATGCCTAAGGGTAAGCATTCGGTGTAGAGGCTTTGCGCAAAATAACGCAAGCCTGCCTTGCTTGCCCCATAAACGCTGGCGTTAGGCATGGGTAAATAAGCGGCGGAACTTCCCACCAGTACCAAATGCCCGTGTTGCTGCTCAATCAGCTTGGGTAGCAGTTGATGACAAGAGTCAATGACGCCGGCTAGGTTGGTGGCCATGGTTTGCTGTATGGCGTCGTGACGATGATTGAGTAAGGAACCTGCTTGGTAAGTGCCGGCAAAGATCATCACCACATCAACCGGTTGAGAGAGTTGCGCTATGGCATGGGCGATACTCTGCGTATCGCTGATATCCATAGTAAGGTGCTGACATTGGCTGAGTTGGGCATCGCTTTCTAGCGGTTTGAGGTTGCGCGCGCTCAGCGTTAGCACTGCGCCCTGTGCATGCAGGGACTGCGCCACGGTTAAGCCAATTCCGGCGCTGGCACCGATGATCCACACCCGTTTACCACGCCAATCAGTGATAGGCGGATTGGCCGGTTTGAGCGCAAACATGGTTTAATGCTTCACAAAGGTGAGTTGGTGCACATCGATGCTACCCGCTTTGAAGCCCGCTTCGCAATAGGCTAGGTAATAATGCCAACGACGGTAAAACTGATCGTTAATGCCCAATTCATGAATCGCGGGGCGCTGACGCTCGAAGCTTTGTTGCCAGCGGCGCAACGTTAGGGCGTAGTCTTGACCAAAGTCGAGTCTATCGACCAGGGTTAAGCCGGCTTTTTCCGCTAACTCCAGCAGTTTTTCTGGTGTCGGTAGCATACCACCGGGAAAAATATAGCGCTGAATGAAGTCGGGGTGTTTGCGGTAGTTTTCGAACAAGCTGGGGTGAATACTGATCGATTGCATGGCGAAACGCCCGTTGACTTTCAGCAGGCTAGCAACTTTTTCAAAATAAACCGACCACCATTTTTCACCCACTGCTTCGAACATTTCAACAGAGACAATGGCATCGTAGCGACCATGATGCAGTCGATAGTCTTGTAATAATACCGCGGCTTGTTCCGTTTCAATGGCGGGTGCTAAACGCTCTTGTACCAGTCGTTGTTGTTCACTCGAAAGGGTTAAGGCGGTGACCTTAACCTGTTTATCGAGCGCTTGCTGCATCAATTCACCCCAGCCACAGCCGATTTCGAGTAGGCTTTGATTGGGCTGCAGCGCTAACTGGTCGAGCAAGCGGCTGACTTTACGTTTTTGCGCCACCACCAAGGGTTCGTCGGGGTGTGAAAAGAGTGCGGCTGAATAGCTGAGTGTTTCATCGAGCCAGAGCTTGTAAAAGTCGTTACCTAAATCGTAGTGAGCGGCGATGTTCTTACGGCTACCGCCTTCGGCGGTGTTGTCGCGTTTTTGATGATACCACTGCAACCAACGGCGATAAAAAGCGGTGGCTTTGCCCACTTCTTGATGCCATGCCGATTCGTTATTGCGCGCCATGTACAGGAATTGCGCCATATCGGGCGTATCAATCCAGCCGTTTTCATAGGCCTGAGCAAACCCAATATCGCCTTTCATTAGCATGCGGGCGAGCGTCGCCCAAGGGCGGTAGAGTCGCAGCTCACAGTGTTGTGTGCCAGAACCGATGGTGATGGACTCATTGCCATAATGTAAGGTCAGGCGTCCGTCTTGCCAGCCGCGCAGTAAGCGGGCGTAGCTGCGCAAAGCAACACTACTGGGGCTAACGAGGTCTTGGCTGTGGCTTAGATCGTTGAGTGTGGTGGGCATAATGTCATCCTGCTATCGCTATGTTGAACGGAGGTTAGGTGTGAAGGGGTTTTGAAAAACGTGGCTTGACGACGCCAGAGCTTGAAGGCGTGCCAGTGAATACCGAATAAAATGCCGATACTGGTTAAGCCGTGTTGCCATAAACAGGTCAATAGCCGCTCAGATTGACAGCGTTTTCCCGTTTGCACTGCCGTCAGTACACGCTGATGGTTGCTGTCGTTTTCTTCAATAATAACGCGGTAGTCTTCATGGGGTGGTTTTACCTTAAACACGTAGTGAAGTGGCATGGGTAAAAAAGGGGAAACATGAAAGACTTTATCGGCGGTGAAGGCGCGTTGTAAGTCGATGGGCTCGCCATTGAGATGATGCACGTAATGATGCCACTGTCCAAACGTATTAGACACTTCGGCCAGGGTGGCAATCACTTCTTCACGCTCGTTATAAACGTACCACATAGCCAAAGGGTTAAAGCCAATGCCTAAAAACCGCGGCACCGCAACCAATTCGGCACGGTGAATCGGTTGGTGAAAGTCGTGCTGCGCTAAGCAGTGAGTTAGCCATGTGCGCCAAGGTGTGCCTTTTCGGTCGCCAAAATCGGTTTGGTGCAGACTGAACAGCCCCCAGCGATTAGCACGTATACCGGCTTGCTGACACTGTGCTTGCCAGTTATCGACATCGACACAGACCACGGCATAGGGGTAGCTGAAGCGGTAGGCTTTATCATCATGGCGTTGGTGCATCAGCTCACCCGTGTAAACACGTAAGGGAGTCATGCGGCTTGGTTCCAAGGCGGCGTAATCCCCCAAGCTTGTGCGACAGCAACCGCACTGGCAAAACCATCTTCATGAAAGCCATGACCAAAATAACTGCCGGCAAACCAGGTGCGTTGTTGACCCTGAAGTCGGTGCAGTTGGTGCTGGGATTGGCGTGTTTCAGGGGTAAATACCGGATGATCGAACACATGATATTGCCAGGTCAAATTTGGGTCGGGTGGGGCATTGGGGTTGAGCGTCACAATCAAGGGCTGAACGCTTTCGATGTGTTGCAGGCAATTCATCCAGTAGCTCACTTGCACCGGTTGTTGTGCGTCGCTTTCAATAAAATTCCACGCCGACCAAACTTTGCGTTCGCTCGGCATGTAGGTTAAATCACTGTGCAGATAGGCATGATTGGCTTGATAGTGGAAAGGGCTGAGTAGTTCGATTTCGTCGTCACTGGCGCTTTCTCCTAATAAAGCCAATGCCTGATCGGCATGTGTTGCCAATACCAACTGGTCGGCGTTCAGAACCGAACCGTCATTAAGACTCAATTCAACACCATGGTCATGGCGGTGAATCTGCTCAATCGTCACGCCATTGAAAATGTTGATGTTGGGGTGACGGTGTAGCTTTTGCAAATACTGGCGACTGCCGCCTGTGACAGTTTCCCATTGAGGGCGGTTTTCAAGCTGTAACAGCCCATGATTCTTAAAGAATGACAATAAACTGTAAGCAGGATAGTGCAGCATTTGCGCCGGCGGACAAGACCAAATGGCAGCCGACATGGGTAATAAATAGGCATCGGCCAAGCGCTGATGAAAACCGTGGCGCGCTAACCAGTTGCCCAGCGTTTCTTGTTCATCGAATTGACCTTGCGCTAACCAGCCTAAGGCCGCCTTGTTAAAGCGTAAAATATCGAACATTAGCTGCCAGTGCGACCAGCGCCAGCGGCTGGGTGAATGCGCCATAAAGGTGGCAAAGTCGGCACCACCATATTGGTGTTTACCGCCATCGCGCGATACGGCAAAAGACATTTCGGTGTTATGGGTTTCCACGCTTAAATAGTCAAATAATCCTGATAAATTCGGGTAGTTGGGTCGATTAAACACAATAAAACCCATATCGACGGGATGCGTTTCTTTTCCCATGGTCACGTCTTGCGTGCAGGTATGACCCCCAATGCGACGATCCTTTTCAACCAAGGTAACACGATGCCCCGCCTGCGCCAGTAGCCAGGCTGTGCCACTACCCGAAATTCCCGTTCCGACCACAATTACTTTTTGCGAGTCTGCTAATGTCATAAGAGTGCCTCAATGCTGTCGATGATTTTTTTATCGTTGGGTTCGGTCATGCTCGCAAAGGCTTTCACCGGTTTGCCGTTTCTGTCCACTAGAAATTTGTAAAAGTTCCACTTCACCGAGGTGTCTGTGCCTTGTTGTAACCATTTGAACACGGGGTGAGCGTCGCTGCCACGCACATGAATTTTTTCAGACAAAGGAAAGGTGACGCCAAAGTTGAGCTGACAGAATTGCGCGATGTCGGCTTCTTGGTCTTTTTCTTGGAAAAAATCGGAAGAGGGAAAGCCAATAATGACCAGACCCTTGTCGGCATAGCTTTTGTAGAGTTTTTCTAAGGCTTCGTATTGGTAAGTAAAGCCGCAATGGCTGGCAACATTAACAAACAAACAGACCTTGCCTTGGGTTAGGTCGCACAAGTTGAGCGATTGCGTGCTGTTCAGTTGTCGCAATGAGCTGCTGCTCAAGGGCTTAGGACAAGTGGCGGCATGACTGGAACGGAACAGAGCTAATAGTCCCACGGTGCTTAACACTCCTAAAAACTGACGACGCTGCATGTGAAACACTCCTTAAAAGCGAAGGTGATGTGACTACTCTACCCGATGTTCTGTATTTGTACAATATAAAACCTAGTTAAAAGTTGAACAAAGTTGGTGGTAGTGTCGATTGGTGAACGCATTGAGTTAATTTGTATACGTATTGAACAGGGCGATTGGATGCACTAGCAGGAAAAAGGTCGTGGGATTGCCACTCATAATGAGGTATGATGAATTTGGGTAGAATAGCGAGACGCGTCTTGTTTGATGACGTACCGATTCAATAGCATAAGGAAAAGTGCATGTCGATTCCCTGTCAGCTTCATCCAGAAGACTTGTCGTTACGTCAGTCGGAAATTATCGGTTCTCTGTCGTATGCGTTGGATTTAACCGAAGGCTTGCCGGCAGGCCATGCGCAACGTTGCTGTTGGATTGGGATGCAGATTGGTCATGAGCTGGCCTTGTCTGACCAGGAACTGTCCGACCTCTACTACACATTACTATTAAAAGATGCCGGCTGTTCCAGTAATGCTTCTCGGATCTTTGCGCTTTATGGTTGCGATGACTTGAGTTTGAAACGAGACTTCAAGCTAATGGATAATGATCGATTTTATGAGTTGGCTAAGTTTACCTGGTCACATATTGGTTTGGGTGAGTCATGGCGAGACAGGTTATCTCGCTTAGTGCATTTAGTCGATAAAGGCGAACAAATTGGTCAGGAATTATTCTTAACTCGCTGCGAGCAGGGAGCAGATATCGCAGAACAACTCGGATTTTCGCCGTCAGTGTGTGCCGGTATTCGTGCTTTAGATGAGCATTGGAATGGCAAGGGGAGTCCGCACCATTTGGTTGGTGAACAAATTCCGCTCTTTGCACGCATTGCGCTTATGGCGCAGGTGGTTGATGTATTCTTTGCCGCTGGGGGTCAACAAGCTGCAACTGAAACCGTCAATCGTCGTCGTGGTAGCTGGTTTGATCCTGCCTTGGTGGATATTTTTAATCGTATTCGTTTTATGCCTGAATTGTGGGATGGTTTAACCGATCCTAATATTGCGCAAAGAGTGATCGCACTGGAGCCCTTGGCTCTGGTTAGAAACATTGATGCCGATGAGTTAGATCGGTTAACAGGTGCTTTTGCTGCCGTGATTGATGCCAAAAGCCCTTATACTTTTGGTCATAGCAGTCGAGTCTGTCAGTATGCTGAGCGCATTGCGCAGCAGCTGGGTTTAAGTAGTCCGCAATGTAGTTGGTTGCGCCATGCGGCTTTATTGCATGACATTGGTAAGCTGGGTGTGAGCAATGCTATTTTAGACAAGCCGGATAAGCTGACGGATGCTGAGTTTGAGCAAGTGAAGTTACATCCGGTTTATTCACAGGATATTTTATCGAAAGTGGGTATCTTTGATTCTTTGGCTCCAGTGGCTTCTGGTCATCATGAACGTATTGATGGTAAAGGCTATCCGTGGGGTTTGAAAGGCGACCAAATCGATATTGCGACGCGCATTATCAGTGTGGCCGATGTGTTTGATGCGGTTTCCGCCGAGCGACCTTATCGTGTTGCTATGCCGTTAACGGATGCTTTGGCTGTTTTGGATAAGATGTCTGGGTCGGCGTTAGATGGTGATTTGGTTGCTACCTTAAAGCAAACCTTGTGATGATACTGTAAATGGTTTTGGTTGGAGACAGGGTTTCATGTCGTTAAAAGCAATGGTCGTTATGGCGCTGGTCGGGGTTGCCGCCCTTGTCGTCGTTGTCAATAAAAAAGCGGAAAATAACGCTTTCGTTGCCCCTGTGGTGGCACCGATTCTGGTGCAGCAGCAGTTGCTCAGTTCCGGTGAAATCACGCTCACTCGCCCGACGCAAGCAACAGTAAAAGCCGAGTCGGAGCAGGTGCTGAGCGCAAGAAGTTCAGCGCAGGTGATGCAGTTGTCGGTGCGAGAGGGCGATTTAGTGCGAGCGGGTGATCTAGTGGCTTTGCTCGATGACAACAACAGCCGTGCCGAGGTTTCTGTCGCCAGTGCTGAATTGGCGCGTTATCAGGCTGAGCAAGCCAGTGTGCGTGACCAAGTACAAGCCGCGAAGCTGGATGTACAAGCACAGCGCGACACGCTGATGCGCTTGAAAAAACTCGCTAGCATTCAAGCGGCTAGTGAGGATCAACTGCAACAACAAAGCGTGCGTTTGGCGCAGGCAGAGCAGCGCTTGAGCGCGGCGCAATCGCAACTGCAGAGTTATAACGCGCTTTTGTCGGCCAAACGTCAACAAGCGCAAGCCGCTCAGGGCGGCTTGGGTTATGTGCGCCTAACGGCCTTAGCCGATGGCGTCGTCGCTGAACGCTTGGTGCAGGTTGGTGATATCGTTAATGCTGGCTCGCCACTATTGCGACTGATGGCCGCTGGTGGTCAGCGTCGGGTATTGGTGCAACTACCTGCGAGCGAAAAGGCTCCCGCTGGTATTTTGCATCACAACCAAGTCGTGCCTTTAACGCCTTGGCCGAGTGCGAACACACAAGGGTTAAAAACTTATGAAGCCAAATTAGTGGATGAGCAGCTCGCCCCTAATCAGCAACTGGTGTTGCCGTTGGTTATCTATCAACAGTTGGGTATTCAACTGGCTTCATCGTGTTTTATTCCGCGTCAGGCGAAACAGGCGCAGGTGGTGCTGAATCAGCAGGGTAAAGCGCTAGCCTTAGATATTCAATTGGAAGCTGTCGGTAAGGAAGGGGCGGTGACACGAGATGCACGGTTAGAGGGGCAGTCAGTATTGTGTGCCACCTCGGATGTGTTGTTACGCCTGATGGCGGGTCGTGCCTTTGAGGT
>CAZBQD010000014.1:0-12690 GCA_964493995.1 uncultured Francisella sp. | reverse complement strand
TGTGTGCCACCTCGGATGTGTTGTTACGCCTGATGGCGGGTCGTGCCTTTGAGGTGACGCCATAATGTACGTCTAGAAACCCCACTTCGTGGCATTTCTAGCGTCCGCAAATTATTTTATCTCTGGTGGAAGGGATTAAATCAAGTAGTTATATGCAATATTCGTGTATCCCTTCCCCCAGACCCCTAACCCATTAGGTTATTAGAGGTTATCCATAGTGTTTTTATGGTTTTTTAATCGTCCGTGGCTGACGGGCGCCATGCTGGCGCTGATGATGGTAATGGGCGTGCTGGGTTACACCAATATGCCGCGCAATCTCTATCCCGATGCGGAATATCCTCAGGTGATGATTATTACTCAATTTCCCGGTGCTAGTGCTGAGGTAATTGCACAGCAGGTCTCCCGTCCGATGGAGCGTGAGCTGTTTACCCTCAGTGGTATTCGACTGGCACAGAGCACCAATCGAGATGGTTTTGCCGTCATCCGTACCGAATTTGAGTACGAAAAAGGATTAGAGGGTTCGTTAGCCAGCGTGACCAATGCCTTGGATCGGATTCGCAACAAGCTGCCAGAAGGGGTGATGCCTTTTTCACTTTATCCGATGGGTAATTTCACGCCGCCTGCGGTGGTCTTGGCGGTTGCACCTAAGCCAGAGTCGGGCTTAGATTTAATGCAAACGCGTTATTTAATCGAAAGCGATGTTCGCCCACGATTATTGAAACAGTCGGCCATTGCCAATGTGGAAGTCTTTGGTGGTTGGCAGCCGCAAGTGGCGGTTAAGGTCGATGCGCATAAGTTAGCAGCACTGAATTTGAGCATTGGCCAAGTGATGTCGGCTTTGAAGCAAGGTCAGTCTCAATGGCCGATGGGTAATCTACTGGCTGAAGGTCAGTCATGGACGTTTTTGCTCAGTTGCGAAAAAGACAGCATCGATAAACTCGCCATGTCTTCGGTTTCGCCTAACGTCAGGCTCGATCAGATCGCTGAAGTCAGCTGGATTGAGCAGGACAGAAATAGTGCCTACATTGGTAATGGCGCTTCAGCCATTGCTTTGTCTATTCAGCGTCCACCAGGAGGTACAATTGGTGAAGCCTACGATGCCACTTTAGCCTTGTTGCCCGAGATTCAGGCCACTTATCCGTTACTCGATTTCAGTGTCACCGACACGCAAATTGACATTATTAATCGTTCTAATGCCAATATGTTCAACGCACTGCTTGAGGCGGTGTTGTTTGTTTCCTTAGTGATGTTGATCTTTTTAGCCAACTGGCGGGCGGTGGCGACGGCTTTGTTGTCATTACCCTTGGTGTTTTTGGGTACCATGGCGGTGCTTTGGCTGTTCGATAAGGAACTGAATTTATTTGTCACCACCGGCGTTATTTTGGCGCTGGGAATGCTGGTCGATGATGCGGTGGTGGTGTTAGAAAATATCGAACGTCATTTACAAGCATTGCATGAAGATGTTACCGTGGCGGTGGTGAAAGGTATGCAGGAAATTGTTTCACCGATTTGGGTGGGAACGCTGGCAACGGTGGTGGTGTTAGCGCCGCTGATGTTCGTCGGTGGCTATACTGAACAGGTGTTCAGTCATTTGGTTTTTCCGGTGGTCACTGCGGTGTTCGTTTCTTATCTGGTGTCGATTACCTTTATCCCGCGCTTGGTTTGGTGGTGGTATCGCAACGGCATTCCACCTAAAAATCGACTGGAATCTTGGTTAGAAAGTCATTATCAACAGCGTTGGGCACCCATTGCGTTAAGGTATGTGCGCGGGCTGCAATGGACGATGCAGGCACGCTGGCGGCGATGGATGGTGCTATTGGGTGCGTTTGCCATGCTGGTGGCCAGTGCGGGCATTGTCATGCCCACGGTGGGACAAGATGCTTTGCCTGCGGCTGACATGGGTGTGGTGCAGCTGCGCGTTAAGTTTGCTGAACAAGATACAGCGGCCAGTGTTGAACGTCGCCTATTACCCGCTTTAGCGCCTTTGAAAGAAGATGCGACGGTGACGCGTTATGGCGTTAGTATTGGCGCCGAACCGGGTGTGACCTCGTTAGGTAGTGGCGCTTTAGCCTCAGAAGCTTCGGTGATGATTCACTTTGTCTCACGTCTGGAGCGGGATAAAACCAGTTGGGCGATTGCCGATGAATGGCGCAGTACCTTGGCACAACTGCCGGGTGTGGTCAGTGTCGATGCCTATGATTTTGGTAATACCATGGCCAGTACCATTAAAGCGCCCATTACCCTTCGCTTGAGCAGTGATGATTGGCATGATTTGCCGCAAGCAACGCAACAGGTGGAACGCGCTTTGCAGCAGATTGCCGGTGTTACCTCGGTATCTCACAACGCCAGTTTTGCCCAACAAGTCCGTTTAAAAGCCAAACATGGCGAATTGGCCAAAGTGGGCTTGACGCCTGAAACACTGGCGGCTCAATTACCTTTAGCAGGGTTGCCAGCGGTCAGTTTTAGTGTCTGGGCCAGTGCTGAACAGATTCCCGTGCGCATCAGCGTTAGCGATGACATTCGTGACCATCCTGAAACATTGTTGAGTTATCCAGTGCAGTTGCCTAAAGGGGGTAGTATGCCCCTGAATGCGCTGGTGGAGTTCGAATGGCTGGATCAACCGATGATGCTTTCGACCGATGGACTGCAATACACTGTGGATTTATTGGTTTACCGCGACCATCGTGCCTTGAGTCATCTGTTAGCCGATATTAGTGCAGCCATGAATCAGTTGAACTTGCCGGCTAGTGTCAGTTGGCGCGATGCCGGTGATAATGCCCAAGGGGAGGCGGCCAAGGCGGATATGTTAAAAGGACTGGGTGTGGGCATTATTCTGCTCACCGTGGTGCTGGTCGCTGCGTTTGCCAGTGCGCGTATGGCGTTGTTAACCGTCGCTATTTTGCCTTTGTCGGCGATTGGCGCTTTTTGGGGCTTGATGTTTTTTGGTAAAGCCTTTGCCTTGCCAGCCTTGCTCGGTATCATTTTGCTCTTCTCCATTATTGTCAAAAATGGCATTTTGTTAATGGAATTTATCCATCAGCGCGAGCAAACGGTTTCTGCCGTACAAGCAGCCGAAGAAAGCATTCGCTTGCGTTTCCGACCCATTTTAATGACCGCCTTAGCCACCATTGCCGGCATGATTCCCATTGCGCTAGAGCGCTCTATTGGCCTGGAAAGATTATCGCCTTTAGCCGATGTGGCGATTGGTGGGCTGCTGGTGGGTACGGTGTTAAGTCTGTTGCTTTTACCGATGCTGTATTTGTGGGGGGCGAAAAGGGAGGGATGAAAGGTTGTGTTAGTGGTGTAAAAGACACCCCCGCGATGTCACGGGGTGGGGCTGAGTACGAGTTGAACTGAAGGCTGTGCTTAGTTTAAAAAAGAATTACTCTTTAATCAACACGCCCCAATCATCACCCGTCTCTTCAATGACGATATTGATTCGACATAAGTTGTTCCCATCAGTTCTAAAATAATTGAATAAACGAGATTTAACCATGCCTGCAAAGCTATCACCATCTGCTGGATTCTGAATTTCTACGTAGTCACCAATATTTGGAATTAAATAAAAACTACACGGATCATCACTTGTATTTAATTCTATTGTTTCACCGCCATCTTCAGGTCGTGCATTTCCAGATGGCATATATTGATATGTTAAACTGTAATTCATATGTTTCCTTATTTATCGGCAATTCATGTTGTAAGCATTACCATAAATCACCCCAGAGCAGTTAACGGGCTTCTCACGTTGACGAGATAGATCGTATTGGCTAGCATCAAAACTGTTAATTTGATTTCCCATGTTGCGATTTAGCGAATTTACTGTTTGATTTAAACCATTTAAAGAGTTTTGAAAACTACGAGATGCCTCCGCAGATTCTGCTTGTTGGATTCTTTCACGATGCATGCCGTATTGTATTTCTTGATCTGTAAGTGCATTTCGGTAACCAGTAGTTTGCTGTGATTCATTTGCACATAAAATTGACTGGTTGTCGCGCTTTTTGTAATAAATACAGTTTGAATCGCCAATCATGTAAAACTTTCCATCAATAGGTGTCATTTTAGCCGTTGGTGTGCTGCTGCAAGCTGATACAGTTAACATTATAGTTAAGATGAAAAATATTCTTTTCATTTGTTAATTTGCCTTTTTCCAACCACTAACAGTGTTTTTGTGTGTACTTTCATTTTCTGGTCCATCAACATTGGCAGCCATTAATGGTGTGTTTTCCATACCGCCCGTATCTAAAAAAGTATCAGTAGCAATATATGCCTTTACTACTAATTCTTCTGAGTTAAAGTTCCCTGATAGTTTGAACAAAGGGTTAGAAGACATGTAGGGTGTTGCTTCTAATATGACTGATGATTTTGAATCAGTAATCTCAATTTTTCGTATGTAGTCAGTAGTAGACATTTCTGATCTACACAAGAATCTTAATTGATTGTCTTCCCTCTTGGTTAAACATCTTGTTCCTTTTTCTGTAGCGGTATCAATTAAACCCGCAGCACCATTAGGTAAAGATATATTTACAAATGTTTTATCTGATATTTCTCCATTTCTTTTGATTAAAAAATTAGTTTTATTTGAAATAGACTTATACATTGCAAATAATTTATCAACATTAACACTTCCAACGATAGATGCCTTCAATATCACTTTGTCTCCGGTAGAAACAACTAACTCATCCCCATTTGTTAAGGGTGGCGAAAAGGTTAATTCAAAAGGAGCAACGAATGGATTATCTAATTTTATTGGAGTTTTAACTTCTTGAAAAGAAGCAGAAAAAGAAACTGTTTGGTAAAATATGAATGAAACAGCTGTTAATATTTTTAGAGTTGTAGTCATAGTTTATAGTTCCTTAATTTTATTTATGATTTCTTTCGGGCGTGTCAGATAGGCAATTAGCCCAGATATCACAATCACGGGCACTGCAACGTAAGTAAGCTTTACACCTACGTAAGAGACATAAGTAAGAGTCAACACATAGACAAACAGCGTTAATAAAAATGTCACTATGCTAAATTTGAAGATTGATTCACGCATGCGGCTTCCTTTCGCTATGAACTTGTAAAAGTAAGCACGGAAACGCATGTTGAAAATATCAGGAGAGACTTTCATAAACCGTGTCTTAGTGCCTTACGAGCCAACTATACAACAAGGTAACCAATAGTTCAATAAATAAAATAACCGATTTAATGATTGATTTTGTCATCTGGTTACTGTCACTCACATGAAAGACTCAATCGCGTTCGCAGAACGACTCAAACAATCACTCAGCAACGCGGGCTACGAGCTTAGACCTGTTGTTCTGGAAAGGGAATTTAACCAACGTTACTGGGGTACACCTGTAACCGTTCAGGCGGTACGTAAATGGTTGTTGGGTCAGGTCATCCCCAAGCAAGATAAGCTTCAGGCCTTGGCAGAGTGGCTTCAAGTTGATCCGCATTGGTTACGTTTCGGCGAGGAGCGTTTTGGTTCGATACAACAGCAAGAAGCCAAATGGGAAATCGGCATGACGCAAGAAGATCGCGATATGATTAGTCGATTTCTGGAATTGCCGCTGGTAGAACGTAAAACAATACGTCGTTTTTTCGACGCTTATCTGGCGGCAACGTCACAGACAAAATAGCGATTGGTTAACATTTGACACGCCCAGCTTTACATTGTTTAACTCCTGCCTTAAAATGCCTAAAACATACCCATAAAGCGTACAGTGAAAGCCATTTTTATCGAAAGCCGCATCTTTAGTCATTATCGAGAAAGTCTCATGGATGATGATAGCTACAGGGAGTTTCAGCGTTATTTAATGAATAATCCTACGGCGGGCGAGGTTATTATCGGAACAGGTGGCTTGAGAAAAATACGCTGGTCAGCTAATGGCAAGGGTAAGCGTGGCGGCAGTCGAGTGATTTATATTTATCTCGATAAGCGTTGCCACTTTCATCTGCTCACCATTTACGGCAAAAATGAAGCGGAAGATTTAACATCGGACGAAAAGCTGCAACTCAAACAATTGGCGGAGAAGTTAAGACATGAAGCGGAATCTGTTTAATGAACTTTCACAAGCATTAGAAGAAGCTAAGCATTTCGAGCAAGGTAAACAAACGTTAAGAACAGTAACAGTTGAACGCAAACACCTAACCCTTGCGCCTGAAAAAATTCGTGCCATCCGTGAAGGCTTTAATATGAGCCGAGCGGTATTTGCGGCAAGACTCCACGTCTCTGCCAGAACCTTAGAAAAATGGGAACAGGGCGCTTCTAAACCCAACGAACAAGCAACAACACTACTGCTATTAACTGAACGCTATCCCGACACCCTAGAACGGCTGAGTCACTTTTAATTCAAATTTTCCATAGTTTACTCTGACTAATGCGGCGCGAACTTGTCTCTCGCACACAAGGAAGATAAAGAAGCCAGCTCAGGGAATCGATAAAGCAAATGCTATAATCGACGCTAGACCGAAATAACGATAGGAGCGACACAATATGCTTGCCATCACATTCGAAGCTGATATTGTCAGCGAATACCTGCGCATCCCCAATTTCGAGCAGTTTAAAAATAAGCATGTGCGGGTTGTGATTGAGGAGGAAGAAGAGCGCGTTGATGAGCCAGAGCTAACTGCCAGTGCAAAGACTATTAAAATTGCGCACATACAATCCCTCATCGATGAGGGTATTGCCAGTGGTATCGGGACTCACCGTATGGCAGAGCTGAAAGAAATGGCTAAAAGCCGTATCGCAGCAAGTAAGTGCTAACTGATGGCATGGTATCTCAGCGGAGAAGCTGAAGAAGATGCCATTAGTATGTTCATTGAAGGTAGTGAGCAATTTGGGATGCAGCAAGCCGAACGCTATCACGATGATTTAGAGAAAATTTTCGAGTTTTTGGCGACCTATCCTGAAGCATCGCCTGTACATCGTGAGTTTACACCAAATATTCGTATGCATCCGTTCGGTTCGCATATTATTTTATACACTATCGATGAATCAGGTGATGTGTATATTGTTCGTGTCCATCATGGACGTGAAGACTGGCTGAAAGGTTAAGCTGACTTCAGTACTCCCCCAGGGATCGCTTAGCACCATTTGGGTTTATGATTGCCCCTCTGTGGTAATCGTTGCCATTAGCGTGTATTTCATGCAACATAGCCATTCATAGCAGTTCAATTCATTACAAATTACGATTAATGCGGCGCGAACTTGTCCAGTTTGCGTTGCAGGGTTCGGCGATGCATATCGAGAGCGCGGGCGGTGGCAGACACATTACCATCATGTTCGTGTAAGACCTTTTGAATATGTTCCCATTCGAGACGCTCAACACTCAGGGGTTTGGCTTGCACATCTAATTGTGCATTGCCTTGGCTCTGTTCTAATGCCTGTAATATTTCGTCGATGCTGGCCGGTTTGGCGAGATAGTGGCGCGCGCCCAGTTTAATGGCTTCCACGGCGGTGGTGATGCTGGCATAACCCGTCAGTACCAGAATGGGCAGATCCGGGTCGGTTTGATGTAACTGTTGCACTAAAATTAAGCCCGATTCTCCCGGCATCACCAAGTCGGTAATGGCGGCATCGAATACGTCATTTTCTACTGCTGCTAGGGCTTCCTCGCTAGTGTGAGCTAGGCTGCACTGATGTCCACGTCGCGATAATTGTCGCGATAGGGTTTGAGCAAACAGGGAATCGTCATCGGTAATTAACAGTTTCATAGCGCTTATTATGACAGGGATGACGAATGGGTTGGTGCGGCATTTTGTCGCAGTTGCCATGTTTCGATGGAAATTGGCATGATGATGCAGGCTTGTGCGCCACCGGTTTGCGGATTACTCAGCACTAATTGCCCGCCCAGTTGCTGTATATTGGCATGAGCTAGGGCTAAACCGACGCCGTGTCCATCTGTTTTATCACTGGGTTGTGGTTGTGGAAATTGGGCGAGTAGGGCTTCACTGAATCCGCAACCTTGATTATGCAAACACAATCTTACGTGTTGCTCATCCCAGTTTAAGTGCAGCTGTAAGGGTTCAGACGAAGCTTCGCAGGCATTATTCAACAAACTGGTAATGCTTTGGCTCAGTATGGGTAAATTAATGGTTTGTGGAATGCTTTGCGTGTCACCTTGGATGCTGAGTTGTACCTTAACCTGTGGACGCAGTGTTTTCCATTGAGTCAGTAGGTTGTCTAAGTAATCTGACCAGGATAATAAACTCAACTGTTCACTGCGTTCTAGGTGGTGCTGTTTTAAGCTGGCGCTAATTTGCGTTTTGCAATGAGCGACCAGCTGTTGAATTTGTGCTAAAGCCGCTTGGGCGTTGTCGGGTTCTTGATAACGATAAGCATCGGCCGCTTCGGCTGCTAATAGGCTAATCGTTGCCAGTGGCGTGGAAAGTTCGTGCGCCGTGGAGGCAGCGGCTAGGCTCATATTGAGAAGATGTTGTTGCGATTGTCCTTCTAACTGAGCTTGTTGCAAGGCTTGCTGTTGTTGTTGCAGGCGTTGATGTAGCTTAGCGAGAAAAAAAGTCACCAAAATAGCGGTTAAGCCAACATTTAACCACAGCCCAATTTTCGCCAGTACATCGAGCGGATTAAAGGGCGTTGACCTGACCACGCCACCGTCGAGCAAAAAAAGCCATTGGTAGAGTTGATTCGGCATGGCGGGGATGATGGCATTGAGCGGTGCGGGCACGAAAATGAGCAGCGTCGAAGCGAGCAACACCAAAGCCAGCAGCCCATACTGATTAAGTCGAGGCAAAATCCCCACTGCTAATAATAGCGGTAGCAGTAAGAGTCCAAAAAACGGATTGTGTACCCCGCCCGCAACGGCTAACAAACTGGCTACGACAATAATGTCGGCACTCAGTTGAAAGGTAACACTGGCGGGGGTGATTTGCCAGCGTCGTTGCGAGAAGACAATGAAGCCATGCAACATCACCCATTCTAGGCAAATGATGAGGAGCTTGTCGTAAGCTAGGGGTAAATGCAGGGCTAAACTGAACGACAGTAACAGCGCAATGACCGCAATGCCGCCAGCGCGCAGTAATAATAACCGTTTAGCGAGTTCCTCAATCACAAGTGTTGACGCACCCATTGCGTGAACTGAGGTGCGGGTAGTGCGCCAGCCAGTTCGGCCACTTTTTTACCGCCTTTGAACAGCATTAAGGTCGGAATAGAGCGAATGCCATATTGCGCAGCGAGTTGCTGCTGTTGTTCAGTATTTACCTTAATAAACTGCGCTTTGCCAGCAAATTGCTGCGCCACTTGAGTAAAGGTGGGGGCGAATTGACGGCAAGGACCGCACCAAGGCGCCCAAAAATCGACCACAATGGGTAATTCACTGCGCTGTAGGTGTTTGTTAAAGCTCAGTAAGTCGGCTTCAATAACTGAGCCATCAAAGAGTTTCTGTTTGCAGTGACCACAAACCGCTCCGCTATCGGCATGACATTTGTCGTGTGCGACGCGATTGGTGCCGTGACAGTGAGGACAGACAACTAATGACATAGACTTCTCCTTGGCTGATCTGAAACATAAAACTAAGCTGGATTATGGGGCGTGTTGGTCAATTTTTCGAGTACTTTTGCCGATAAAGGATAACTTTCTGCCGCGGCGGCTTTACCTTGTTGCACAAAACGGCTGACAGCTTGGGCATGAGCGTGTAATACTTCCACCAAATCGGCTTGATCCGTGGTGATGACACTACTCACACCATTGTCGAGTCGTTCATAGTTGACGTTAATCTGCTCTCGGTAAGCGAAGAGTAGTGCATAAACCGCATCCCAGCTGCGAATGGCTCGACCTTTAGCAAACCGCGCTTTCATATCGAACACATGGCGTTGCAGTATGCTAACCAATTCGCTATTGTCGCTGGTGGTGATGGCGCGAAAACCATTGCTGAGCAATTCGACCTGACGATTGAGTTGGCTGTGTTGCGCTAACAGCGATTGAATATCGGCTTGATGGGCTTGGTGTTCGGCATCTTTGCCGCCACGCCCAAAATGATAATGGGTACTTTGATGAGGACAGGTTTCACTCATGATTGACAATTCCTTGTTGGATAACAGCGAGCCTCAAACCGCAGCTGACAAAGCCATTGAGCCAACGCCAGTCCTGTTAGTGATGGGTCCTTTGGGTGCGGGCAAAACGACTTTATTGCGACAACTGCTGGCTCGTAAACCCAGTGGCGTCACTTGGGGCGTATTGGTAAATGATTTTGGCACTATGTCACTCGATGCGCAAGCCTTGTCATTACAAGGGGTGGTGGTTGAGTCCTTAACGGGAGGCTGTGTTTGCTGTAGTTTGCAGGGGCTCATTGTGCAAGCGCTGGAGCGTTTGGTGTTGGCGGGTGTGCAGCGTATTCTGCTTGAGCCTTCAGGGGTGGCCGATGCGCGTGCTTTGTATCTGGCATTACGCAAAGTCGCCTTGATTCAGCTGTTACCGATTGTGGCGGTGATTCCTGCCCAAGCGTTGCTGTCCGAACGCAAGAGTGGGATATTGCGTGCTCAGTTGGCTTTGTCGCAACTCATTTGGGTGAGCCACAGTCAGGGCTTGAGGGGAGAACAACAGCAGATGATAAGCGAGCAACTGAATCAACTCTATCCCGCTAAATTAGATTGGCAGTATGCCTTAAATGACGCTGTCTGGCGTCAATGGTCGGCTTACTGGTTGATGGATGACGGTTTGCAAAACAGCCCTCAGCGGCAAGATCAGCCGGTTGTTTCGCTGGCGCACACTGAGTCAGAGCAACATCAGCATCAGGGATTGCATCAGTCTGGCTGGCGCTTTCCGTTGCCACAACAATGGTCTCGACCTTGTTTGCATAAGCAACTAGCGCAGTTGGCTATGCAGGATGTTTTGAGGGTGAAGGGTTTGCTCCGAACCGGTCCAGCCCATTGGGCACAAATCGATTGGACGCCCTATTCGGGTTGGCAATGGCAAGAGAGTGATTATGCTGGTGACAGTCGTTTCGAAGTGATTGAACGTCACACTCAACTCGATTGGCTGTCTGTGTTAACCGATTGCATCTATCGAAAAGTGCCATTAAGTTCATAAACTTCGAAAAAATTGATTGATTTTGCACAAAGATTTGTCACATTTTTAAGCTACAATAATAACCTTAGTTAATTTAATTCCAATGAGCGTCACCCTTATGATCGACCCTTCTATTTTCCGTGCCTATGATATTCGTGGTATTGTCGATACAGCCTTAACCGAAGACGCTGCTTATGGCGTTGGTCGTGCCTTGGCTAGTGAAGTATTAGCCAGTGGTGGCAAAGCCATGGCGGTGGGTCGTGATGGTCGTTTGTCGGGTCCACGCTTGATGGCAGCGCTGGTGAAGGGCGTGACAGAAGGCGGTGTTGATGTCGTCGATGTGGGCATGGTGACGACGCCGATGGTTTATTTTGCTGCTGCGACCCTAGAAGGCGTCACCTCTTGCGCCGCCATCACCGGTAGTCATAATCCACCCAACTACAATGGCATCAAAATGGTGGTGGCGGGGCATACGCTGTCGGGCGATGCCATTCAAGGCTTGCGCCAGCGCATTGAAGCGCAAGATTTCAGTCAAGGGCAGGGAAGCGTCTCTCAGGTTGATGTTTTTGCCGCTTACACGCAACGTATCGCCGGTGATATTCAGCTGAAGCGTCCGTTGAAAGTGGTGGTCGATGCGGGTAATGGCGTTGCTGGTGCTTATGCTCCAGCTGTGTTGCGTGCCATTGGAGCGGAAGTGATTGAGCTGTTTTGTGATGTGGATGGCACTTTCCCCAATCACCATCCTGACCCTTCTAAGCCGAAAAACCTAAAAGACATGATTGCTAAGGTTAAAGAAGTCGGTGCTGATGTCGGACTAGCGTTTGATGGTGACGGCGATCGAGTTGGGGTGGTGGATGAAACAGGCAATCTCATTTTTGCTGACCGCCAAATGATGCTCTATGCCGCCGATGTGCTCAGTCGTAACGATGGCGCACAGATTATTTTTGATGTGAAGTGTTCAAGTACTTTAGCGCGACATATTGAAGCCAAGGGCGGTCAGCCGTTGATGTGGCGCACCGGTCATTCCTTCATCAAAGCGAAGTTAAAAGAAACCGGTGCGCCCTTGGCGGGTGAAATGTCGGGACATATTTTCTTCAAAGACCGTTGGTTTGGTTTTGATGACGGTATTTACGCTGCTTGTCGTATGCTAGAGATTTTGGCGCAAGATGATCGTGCGGCATCGCATGTGTTTAATGAATTGCCCGATAGTTTCTCTACCCCAGAAATGGATTGGGAATTTGCCGAAGGCGAGCATTTTGCTTTTATGGATAGATTGAAAGCCGTGGCTGAATTTCCCGAAGGTCAGTTATTTGATCTTGACGGTATTCGTGTCGATTTTGCTGATGGCTGGGGCTTAATTCGTGCTTCCAACACCACGCCCATTTTAGTCATTCGTTTTGATGCGGACACACCCGAAGGATTGGAACGTATCAAAGCCCAGTTCCGTACTCAGATTGAAAAGGTGGCCGATGGCATGTCCATCCCATTTTAAGGTGAGCTCAGCCGTTGAGTCGGCGTTGAATCAACCTCGATAATAACAACACAGAGGTGACTCATTCGTGAATACCACAACAGAAGCTAATACAGCTTTGACTTCATCGTTTGATGACCCGCTACTCGCTTGTCTGCAAGTCGTGGCGCGTCATTATGGTCGCTCTATCAGTCGAGAGTCA
>CAZBQD010000013.1:0-52802 GCA_964493995.1 uncultured Francisella sp. | reverse complement strand
AAAACCTATCCTGAGTTTTTTGTTAAAAAAGATTATAACCAGTCGATACCCGACAATTAATAAAGTCGGTATCAGTGGCAAACTGCTCAATCCTGGCGTTAAATCGAACACTGCCGCCAATAAAGGAGCAGCAACCCATGCTTTTTTAACACCCTGTTGCGCTTGCCACATCAATAAAATGGCTATGCCATAGCAGAATAAATGCACCCAGAAAGTAACGAGTAAATCTTGACGCATGAGATAATAAGCAGCGTTGGCAATACTCGAATTTGAACCATAATAAGGAAGCACATAAGCGGGAATGAAGCTCAACGCCATCAGCCCTAATACAAAACCGCGTTGTTGCAGCAACGAGCGACCTTTCTGCTTTAACAGAAAGTAGAGTCCCGCCAATAACCCAAGCGCAATAAGCAAGCTAACAATCCATCTTGGAAATGAACTAAACTCGTCCTGCTTGTCACTGCTTGGTTCAACACTATTCTCTTTGGCGGTTACTTTGGGTGCCTCAACAATTGGGGCATCTTTCTTAAATTCAAATGTTGTCAAGGAAGGTTGAGTTGTTGGCAAATCGGACTGCGCAGGCTCACGATCTAACACTCTTGCATGGGTCGCATCGCTAACTTCTTGCCAATTACCTGATTCGATAGCATAAGCAACACGCTGCTGACCGTTAATAAACTGAACATCCTTGGCCGTTGGGCATTGCTCAGTTATTAAAGCTTGCACCTTAGGCGACAAAGCGTCATAGTTATCTACCGATAAGGCATCGGCACTAGTTAACTGAGAAAACTTAACCGTTAATGTTGTGTCGCACCATTGCTCGCCCTTATCTGCGATAACGACACTGGCTTGCAACTTTTGCGAAGTGGCTAGGGTAAAATCAGCCCATGCAGGCATTAAGAAGCTGGCTAAAAGACTAGTAAAAAACAAAAAATATTTCATTGCATTAAAACCTACAATCAACCCAATTCCCATGTGCCATTAGGTGCTTTACAGGCTTTTGCTGTTTCTTGCGATTGCTTACCTTTAGCATTAATATCGTAAGTAAGCGTTTTACATTCAGTCGTAACCATTGCTGTTTGTTGTTTAACCTCAACAGCATCCAAATCAAATGCGGGCTTTTTAACCGATTTAGCAATGGTTTGAGCAGGTAATGTATCGAGATCAACGACCGTTGTTGTATTTTTCTCTTGAGTACGCGGCGGTGCTTTTTGCAACGTCATTGTTGGCACTTTTGGATGTGCGTTATAGGCGGTCAATTGACGAGCTTGGATAAAACCAATCGCAGTATCTTTGCGTGATACGATTAACCAAGTCCCGTCCGATGTTTTGCCAACTACCTTAGCAACCGTTCCTTTAGGCAAGATACCTACTGATGCCGAATTGATATTAGTCTCAGTGTAAATAGTCGCATTCGCATTGGCTTGATAAGATGCATTTAGCAACACGGTATTGGCTGGGATATGAATTTGGCTTGCTGTTGGCATACTGACGTTTTTCTGCTCTTCAGAAATGCGTGCGACTTTCATAACCGCTTCATTGCCAGTGCGTTCAGACTTCCATGCAATGGTTTGACCCGCTTGCATCGTGTCAATGTTTTGTGCCGTTTTCTCAGCTAGGGCTTTTCGATCCTCTTCATCCATATCAGAGCCGATAAGGTAACCAATGCCCCCACCCACTGCCGCGCCAACTAAAGCGCCGACAGCACCGCCATTGTTTTGACCAATTAGGCCACCAATAATAGCGCCTGCGCCCGTACCAATTTGAGATTTAGACATTTGATCCAACGCACACCCTGACACTGCAAGTGTCATTGCACACGCAATAGATGAAAGAAGCACCTTGTTCACGGTTGATTCCTGCCTTGTTGATTAATTTTCAAAACTTGAGTTAATTCTATCACAAAATAAACTACTTTGTTAAATAATTAAACAACAAAAGTTTGGCTTGCTGTTCATTCTCATTTAACTTCTTGTTACATGACAGAAGCACAACAATTTAGCCAACGATTAAGGCAAGCGATGGAACACGCAGGGTATCAAGTAAGACCCGTGGTGTTGGAGCGTGAATTTAATTTGCGCTATTGGGGACGTTCGGTCTCTTTTCAGGCGGTACGTCGTTGGTTGCAAGGCGAAGCTGTCCCGACACAAGACAGATTACAGGTACTAGCGGAGTGGTTGGGCGTCGATGCGCATTGGTTGCGTTTTGGTGAACGCTTGACCGTTGCACTCAATGAAAAGCCCGCACAATGGAATAGCAAACTCGCGCCCGAAGAACGCGAGGCGATTGAGGCGTTTTTAGCCCTACCGCCAGACAAGCGCAAACTGTTCGGGCAGTTGATGAAGGCGTGTGGGAAATAGTTGCTTATTCAGATTCCTTATGCCACAATTTGTATGTCAAATGACATACAAAGGAGCAAAATATGAATGCTGCCATGACGTTACGCATTGACGCTCAAGTCAAAGAAGAAGCGGCGCATTATTTGTCGCAAATTGGACTAACCACCAGCGAAGCGGTGCGCTTGTTTCTGCACAGCGTGGTACTACACAAAGGCATCCCCTTTGAACTAAAAGTACCCAATGCACAAACGCAACAAGTACTGAAAGAAGTCGAAGCTGGCATCAACCTAGATGAAACCAACCTAACGAGACTAACAGATGAGATGAATCGTGCGCGTCATCAAACGGCATAAGCAGTTTCTCAAAGATATGGCTAAATGTCCGTTAAGCGACAAACATTTCACCAAACTGATTGCCAATCTAGGCTTACTTGTTCAAGGTCAGACACTACCTGAAGAAGCAAAAGACCATGCCCTTATTGGAAATTGGGCAAATTTTCGTGAGTTTCATGTCAGTGGCGATGTATTGGTGATTTATAAAGCCACCGATGATGAGCTCATTCTAGTACGCATGGGCAGTCATAGCCAGTTATTCGATTAGCAGCCCGATAAGCGCAAGCTGTTCGGGCCGTTAATGAAGGCCTGTGGGAAACGGTAACTTAAAACCGATCATAGGCTTCGGGCTCAACCTTGGGAACACTTGCCAGTACCGCGATAAATTTTTCACGACTTCCTTCTGCTGCACGCTCTGCTAAATAGGTTTCGGTGGTTAATGCCGATATTTTTTCGGCAACAGCCGAGGCAATAAATTGATTCAACGACACCTGATCTTGCTGGGCAACTTGCTTTGCCAAGTTGTGCAATGAGTTCGGCAAACGAAGACTAATATTGCTCATTGTGTGACTCCTAATTCAATCAGTAAGGCTTTGGGTGTCATGACTTGAATACCAAACGTGTTTGCTGCTTTGAAATCTTTAATATTCCAAGTCACGATGGTCGCTTGGGATTTAACGGCAAGTTCGAGTAAAAAATCATCGTCAGGGTCTTTCAGTAATGGTCGCCAGAGATAAAATATTTTGTGTTTAGTCGCAACTTGACAAATATAGTTGACCACCTCTTGGGAGGCAACATGAGGCAGTTCACGCTGCAATATTTCATCGTACTCCGCAATCAGCGGCGTAGACACATGAAGTCGCACCTGTTCAGTGCCGATAAGTGTCAGCAACCGATGCGACGTTCCCAGCGCAGAACGCAACCCAGCAACTAATACATTGGTGTCAAGAATAATATCTTTCATTTTGGTATTATAGGCAATACTAAAATGAAAGCGCAAGCTGTTCTAGCTGTTAATGAAAACCTGTGGGAAAACGCTATCCTAGCAAACTTGACAAAAATCCCATTCTGGGATTAAAGTTAAACCATGAGAATTATTGCTTTATCTACCCTAAAAGCATTTTGGGAAAACAATCCAGCCTATAGCGATGCCATGGAATCGGCTTTAGTATGGTATCGTTACGCCTTGAAAGCAACTTGGCAAAACCCCAATGAGCTGAAACAAGCCGTCAGAAATGTGAGCATTTTAAAAGATGGGCGTGCTGTTTTTAACATCGCTGGCAATAAGTATCGCTTGGTTGTATGGATTAATTACGAGTTTAGCGTAATTTACATCCGATTTATTGGCACACATGCACAGTACGATGCCATTGATGTGCAAAGCATTTAAGGGATTGGACATGAACATTAAACCCATTAAAACCGAACAAGACTATCAAAACACCTTAAGTCGCATTGAATCACTGATGATGGCTAAAGCCAATACACCAGAAGGTGATGAGTTGGACGTTTTGGTGACACTGGTTGAAGCCTATGAGCGTCAGCACTACGCTTTGCCCTTGCCCGACCCAATTGAAGCCGTTAAATTTGAAATGGAACGCCGTGGTCTAACGACAAAAGACTTAGTACCGATGATTGGCAAACCGAATCGCGTCTCTGAAGTATTAAACCGAAAACGCAGTCTATCGCTCGCCATGATTCAACGATTACATAGCATGCTCGGCATTCCAGCTGAAGCCTTAATTGGGTCACCGAGTTAAGTCGGTAAAAGCGAATGAAATCGCGCTCCAGCCCCAATAGGGTTCATTTAACCGTTCGTGGTGAGCCTGTCAAACCACTGATTGTTTACCTCTGTACCCCTTCGACAAGCTCAGGGCGAACGGAAATATTTTTCAACTGAACAGCATGGATCCACCCCCCAACCATGTCGTTACCGCTTAGTTCGGCGCCTCGCCCCCACCGGCTTATCGGGCAGACGAATACGTAAAGCCGACAAGGGCACGCAGGAACACATCAAAATCTCGCCGGTTTCTAACGGAAAAGTCACTTCTTTGGTGTAACCGACCTCGCCCGACTCTAAATAAGCTAGGCAAGCGCCACAATTACCGCTGCGACAACTCGACCTAACCGGTGCATCGGCTTTGTCTAAAGCATCTAATAAAGAACGTTCACCCTGCCAACGCTGATCAGGATGTCCTTGAAGTTGCACTTGTGCTGGTGGCAACGCCGCTAAGTCGTTTACCGACAAGCGCTGAGTTTGACGTCGTTTCCACAACCAATCCCACATAAACACTCCTTTCACCTGAGCGAATCGACGGCTCGCTTAACTTTACCGACCTTTTCGATTAAAATAGTATCTTTAAGATTAACTCTACGACACCCATCATCGTATGTCCACGCCTCATAGTTTACATCAGTCCGTTCAGTCGGTGTTGGAGCATTATTTTGCGACCTTAGATGGCGAAATCCCCAGCAACCTGCACGCTATCATGACGCAAGAAATGGAACGAGGTCTGCTCGATTTTGTCATGCGTCGTACCGGACAGAATCAGAGTATGTCGGCGCGTTGGTTGGGTATCAATCGCAATACGTTAAACAAGAAACTGAAACAATACGGCTTAACAGAAAACACATGAATTCCCTGTTGCCCCTTTCGTTTCAAACCACCGATTTTTTGAAATCCCTCTCACCTGGAGAAGCCCCTCATGCTTAAACCTGTTCGTCGCGCCCTATTGAGTGTTTCCGACAAAACTGGCCTCATCGACTTTGCCCGCAGCCTAAACACGCTGGGCGTCGAACTCTTATCGACAGGCGGCACTTACAAAGCCATTCAAGAAGCGGGCATTCCGGTCACCGAAGTGTCTAGCTACACCGGCTTCCCCGAGATGATGGATGGTCGTGTTAAAACCCTGCATCCTAAAGTGCATGGTGGACTGTTAGGTCGCCGCGGTACCGATGATGCTGTCATGGCCGAACATGGCATTAAGCCGATCGACTTACTGGTGGTGAATTTGTACCCGTTTGAAGCCACCATTGCTAAGACCGACTGCAGCTTAGAAGATGCCATCGAAAACATCGACATTGGTGGTCCGACTATGTTGCGTGCGGCGGCGAAAAACCATGCTGACGTGGCGGTCATTACCGACATCGCGGACTATGGTCGTGTGTTAGAAGAACTGCAAGCCAATCAAGGTCAGCTTTCTCACGCCACACGTTTTGACCTAGCCATTAAGACCTACGAAACCACCGCCCGTTACGATGGCGCCATTGCTAACTACTTTGGTTCGCGTTTGGGTGAAGGTACTTTCGAACAACCGCTCGACTTCCCGCGCACCTTTAATACGCAATTGGTGAAAGCGCAAGAGTTGCGTTATGGTGAAAACCCACACCAAAAAGCCGCTTTTTATGTTGAACGCAACGCCAAAGAAGCCAGCATCGCCACGGCGCGTCAGCTTCAGGGTAAAGAATTGTCTTATAACAATATTGCCGATACTGATGCAGCTTTAGAATGCGTCAAATCCTTTGTTAAACCCGCTTGTGTTATTGTTAAACACGCCAATCCTTGTGGTGTTTCTGTCAGCGAAGAAGGGATTGGTAAAGCCTACGACCTGGCCTACGCCACCGATCCTGAATCGGCATTCGGCGGCATTATTGCCTTTAACCGCCCCTTAGATGCGGCAACCATGCAAGCGATTATCAGTCGTCAGTTTGTGGAAGTGATTATTGCACCGAGCGTTAGCGAAGAAGCTTTGGCAATTTCAGCCAGCAAACCAAATGTTCGCGTCATGTCTTGCGGTGGCTTCCCAGAACAACGCGCCAGCTTCCTCGACTACAAACGCGTCAACGGTGGCTTATTGGTGCAATCGGCGGATATGGGCATGATTACCAGCCAAGATGTGAAAATTGTCACGCAACGCGTGCCGACAGAAGTGGAAATGCACGATCTGATTTTTGCTTGGAAAGTGGCGAAATACGTTAAATCAAACGCCATTGTTTATGCTAAAAACCGTCAAACCATTGGTGTCGGCGCGGGTCAAATGAGCCGTGTTAACTCAGCACGTATTGCTGCTATTAAAGCAGAACACGCTGGTTTAACCGTGAAAGGTGCGGTCATGGCATCAGACGCTTTCTTCCCATTCCGTGATGGTATCGACAATGCCGCATCGGTTGGCATTAGCTGTATCATTCAACCCGGTGGTTCTATGCGCGACCAAGAGGTGATTGATGCCGCTAACGAGCATGGCATGGCCATGGTCTTTACTGGCATGCGTCATTTCCGTCATTAAGCGTGAGGTGTGAAGTGGAAAGTGTGAGGAGAAGCGACCGCTCACCCCTCAACAGGAAACAGATATGTTAAGAAAACTCACCTTACTCTTCTTTTTCCTCTTCTCTCTAACCGCTTGCGCTAAGGAGAAACCTGCCGTGAATGACAACCGACAACTGATCGTTTTTACCGCACCAGACTGTGGTTTTTGCGCTCAATTCAAACGCGATATCATGACCGACTGGCGCGCGGAACTGCCCATTCGTGAAGTGATTTCTGCTCAAGCTCCCACTGGACTCACGCTAGCGAAGCCCTTGTTTGCCACACCCACCATTGTCTTATTTCAAGACAACCAGGAAGTGTCGCGTTACACCGGCTATGAAGGCGACAAACCGCGCTTTTGGCAATGGCTCGGCTTTCAACTACTCACCCCCGAACAACAACGCATTGCCTTCGAGCAAGGTACGGAGCGTCCTTTCACCGGCTCACACTTAGATGAAAAACGCCCCGGTACTTTTGTTGATCCCATCACTGGCGCCCCCATTTTCCGCACCGACACCAAGTTCAACAGCGGTACTGGCTGGCCCAGCTTCTTTAATCCGATTGAAGGCTCAATTACCTATCATGAAGATAATGCCCATGGTATGAAACGGGTTGAAGTGCGCAGCGCCAGTTCGGGCATTCATTTAGGTCACGTTTTCGACGATGGCCCACCCCCCACAGGTAAGCGCTATTGCATTAATGGCAAGGTGCTGAAATTTATACCCGATACCCTTTAATTTATTGGAAATAGGCCAGATGAATATCCTCGTTATCGGCAATGGCGGCCGTGAACATGCCCTCGCTTGGAAACTCGCTCAATCAGATCGCGTTAACACCGTTTTTGTTGCCCCTGGTAATCCGGGTTCAGCCCAAGAAGCCAAATGTCAAAATGTGGCCATTGCCGCCACCGATGTGCCTGCACTGGTTGCTTTTGCACAAATTAATCACGTCTCGTTAACCGTCGTGGGTCCCGAAGCGCCTCTAGCGGCTGGTGTGGTCGATGCCTTTCGGGCGGCTGGCTTAGCCATTTTTGGCCCGACCAAAACAGCGGCACAGTTGGAAAGTTCTAAAGCCTTTGCCAAAGACTTTATGGCGCGTCACGCCATTCCCACTGCTTTTTATCAAGTGTTTACCGGCGAACAACAAGCCGAAGCCCTAGCCTATGTGCGTGAGCAAGGCGCTCCCATCGTGCTCAAGGCAGACGGTTTAGCGGCGGGTAAAGGCGTGATTGTGGCCATGACGCTAGCGGAAGCCGAAGCGGCTGTTATGGACATTTTAGGCGGCAAATTCGGCTCTGCCGGCGCTCGCTTAGTGGTAGAAGAATTTTTAACCGGTGAAGAAGCCAGCTTTATTGTCATGTGTGATGGCAAAAACGCCTTAGCCATGGCCAGCAGCCAAGACCACAAAGCCCGCGACAACGGCGATAAAGGCCCGAACACCGGCGGCATGGGTGCTTACTCTCCTGCCCCCGTCGTCACCGACAGTGTGGCAGAGCGCATCATGACGCGTATCATTCGCCCGGTACTCGATGGCATGGCAGCGGAAGGCACCCCTTACACCGGTTTCCTTTACGCTGGTTGTATGATTGACCCCGAAGGCAATCCGAAAACACTCGAATTCAATTGCCGTTTTGGCGACCCAGAAACGCAACCCATTATGATGCGCTTGCAATCCGACTTGGTTGATCTAGTCAATGCCGCACTGGCAGAGAAACTCGACAACACTACGGCTGACTGGGATAGCCGCGCAGCGGTGGGTGTGGTCATGGCAGCCGCCCATTATCCCGACGAGCCACGCAAAGGTGATGCCATTACCGGCATAGCCGCCGCCGAAGCCACCGGTGCTAAAGTCTTCCAAGCTGGTACCAGCCAACAAGGTGAGCATATTGTCACCAGTGGTGGACGCGTGTTATGTGTTACCGCGCTGGGCGACAGCGTCTCTTCAGCGCAACAAGCCGCCTATCAAGCCTTAGCCAAAGTGACTTTCGAAGGTGCTTTCTATCGTACCGATATTGGCTACCGTGCGATTGCGCGCGAAAACCAATTGAATCCCTAAACGACTTAATCGATTTTATCGATTTTATCGAATTGATTTATTGAAAAATATTGACATTCGATGACATCATCTCGTTACAGCCTACATGGTAAACTAATCAGTAATCTCTCTTACGAAATGGTTTACCATGCAGACAACTACACAGGCGAACTTATTAGTCGTCGATGATACCCCTTTCAATCTCGATCTGTTACGCGATGTCCTAGCCCCTTATTATCGCGTGAGGCTTGCGACGAGCGGTGACAATGCGCTCAAGCTCATTCATAAGAATCCACCCGATTTAATCTTGCTCGACATCATGATGCCTGGCATGGACGGCTACACCCTTTGCCAAATACTAAAAGATGATCCCCGCTATCGCCATATTCCGGTTATTTTTGTCACCGCCATGAGCGAAACCCATGACGAAACGCATGGCTTTGAAGTGGGTGCGGTCGATTACATTACCAAACCCATCAGTGCGCCCGTGGTGCTGGTTCGCGTGAAAACGCATCTTGCCTTACATCATCAACAAATGGCGCTCGAACAACAGGTTAAAGAACGCACACAAGAACTGCATGAAACGCGGCTACAAATCATTCAACGACTCGGTCGAGCCGCTGAATACAAGGACAACGAAACCGGTCGTCACGTCATTCGCATGAGTCACTATGCACGCATTATGGCGCTTAAAGCGGCAGTTCCCGAAGAGGAAGCTGATCTGATTTTCAATGCCATGCCCATGCACGATATTGGCAAAATTGGCATTCCCGATCGCATCATTCTTAAACCCGGCCCGCTGAATGACGAAGAATGGGCTCTCATGCGCCAGCACCCACAAATTGGCGCCGATATTATTGGTGTGCACGAGCATCCGCTCATGCAATACGCGCGCACCATTGCCCTCACCCACCATGAAAAATGGGATGGGACGGGTTATCCCAATCGCCTAGTGGGCGAACAGATTCCGTTTGTCGGTCGCTTAGCGGCACTCGCCGATGTGTACGATGCCCTCACCAGTAAACGGCCTTACAAAGAAGCGTGGAGCGTCGAAAAAGCGGCTCAGGTGATTCATGAAGGTGCCGGCAAGCATTTCGACCCGAGTCTGATGCCTATTTTTGATGCCTCCCTCGACGAGTTCAAAACCATACAACAGCGCTACATGGAAAATCATGATGAATAGCATCACAGCCAACCCATCCAACCAAGCGGAATCGAGCAATCCCATTTCACTCAGTCAGCTCTACCTGGCCGCCTTGGTTTTTGTTGTGCTCTTTGTTTTCAGTCAATATGCCCGCTACCAAGTGGAAAAGGTGCAACAGCATACCCTGATGGTGCAAACTCATACCGAACAGGCGCTACACACCTTTCATCAAACTTCTGGGCTCATTCAACTGGCCATTGCCGAAAAACGCAGCATCGATACCAAACAATATACCGCCTATCAAGAAGTGTTAACCCACAATCTATTAGAGTTAGCCCAAACCGCCCCCACGCATCTGCGCGGCAAACTCAACGAACAACTGCAACTTGCCGAACAAGTGATGGCGTTTGAATTAAGCATCATACAACTGATGCAGCAACAGGCGTGGCCATCGCTCAATGACGCCTTAGCCAGTGGCGGTTACGTTCAACTGAAAGCCCATTATGAATCGCAGCTCAATCAACTGGTGGCCAACTTACGCAATGAAAACCACCACCGTTTAGCGCAATTTGAAAACATTTACTGGCTATCAACCTTGCTGATGTTAGTCAGTGCCTTATGGTTGCTCGTCACAGGAATAGGTTTGGGCATTAAAGCACGTCAAACGCTGGCCAACCTGAACCAGTTTCAACAGGCTTTATCACAAGCGAATGAAAATTTAGAACAAAACGTCAAAAAACGCACGCAAGACTTAGAAGTGCTTTATGAATCCATTGAACAACGCGCCCTCAACGAGTCGATTCTGTCGCAACTGCACTCGGCCTTAAAATCGACACACAGTTTGCACAGTTGTGCAACACAAGCCCTAACGGTCATGCACGAGCACCTAAAAGCGCCGATGATGGCCATTTACCACATCGATAAAAGCGCACACTGCTTTGAACGACTAGCGCAAATCGGTTATCCCGACGATCACCCCGTCTGTTTACCGCTCGATTATGGCTTACTGGCCACCTCACTGAATCATCAGCGCCTCACCCGTCATCAACTACATTCAGGCCAAAACGTTCCGCCAATCCTAACAGGCCTGACGCCGCTCATGCCAAATGAAGTGGTGCATATTCCCCTATTCTACGACAACAAAGAATTGGGAATTATCGAACTATTCAGTCTGAACACACTAGCCGAAGCCGATGAAACCTGGCTCATTAAAGCCAGTGAAGTGATTAGTGTCGCACTCGAAGTAGCTTGTATTTACGAAGATAAAGCCGCCAATTTTGAACAGCTCAGTACGTCTAAACGATTGATTCAAAAAGTCATCGATCAATTACCGATGGACATTTTACTCATTAATGACGAAGGCCGTGTTCAACTGATTAATCGACATGCCGCCGACCAGCTCAATAGCCAACCCCAAGCCCTGATAGGTGCATCGATTGAACAGATTTTCGATGACACAACCTTGCAACACTATCACACACTCGCCCAACAACTCGAACAGTCAATCGACACCCTGACTCAACTCAACTACCAGCGCAACAACCGTTATTACGTGATGCAACTACAAGCCATGCAGGTGGGCGAACAGCGCCATACTAGCGACTTCTACTGCTGCGTGATTACCGACTTTACCGAGCAACAACGCCAAGAACAGACGATGCGCGACTTACTCGACTCAGCGCCCGATGCCATGATCATAGCCAATGAACAAGGTCACATTCAAATGGTCAATCGTCAAACCGAACGACTATTTGGTTATCAACGCGAAGAGCTCATTGGTCAAGCCATCGAAATACTCATCCCTCAACGTTATCGCCACGGTCATCCAGCGCATTTCCAAAGCTTCATCCAAGATCCCCAACCGCGCATGCTCAATCGCGGTCTAGAACTCTATGCCGCCAGAAAAGACGGCACCGAGTTTCCCGTTGAAATTAGCCTTAGCCCCGTGACGACTGAAACGGGCATGATGGCGGTTGCGGGTCTGCGCGACATCAGTGAGCGCTTAGAAACCCAAGCAAAAATTAATGCCCTGTGGCACAACAGCAACGAAGGTTATTTATGGTTAGACGCACAGGCGACCATCGTTGATGCCAATCAAACCGCCGCTAACATGATTGGTGCTAGCAGCACAGATGCACTCGTGGGCAAGACTCCACTCGACTTTACACCAAAACAACAACCCAATGGCGAAAGCTCTGCAGAACTGGCACGATCCTACATTAAGCAAGCGCAGGAACTGGGTGAAATCCATTTTGAATGGCGACGTCAACGACTTGATGGCAGTGAATACTGGCAAGAAGTTACCCTGCTACCCATGACGGTTAACAAACAGCAGTTAATGCTCAGCATTTGGCACGATGCCGAAGCACGCGTTGAAGCCCGTTATGCACTAGAAGAAGCCCGACAAAAAGCCGAAGAAGCCACCAAAGCCAAATCCGATTTCCTTGCTAACATGAGCCATGAAATTCGTACCCCGATGAATGCCATTATTGGTATGAGCTATTTGGCTTTAAAAACAGACCTCACCCCCAAGCAACATAATTACATCGAAAAAGTGCATCGCTCGGCCGAATCACTGTTAGGCATCATCAACGACATCCTCGACTTCTCTAAAATTGAAGCCGGCAAACTGGTGATGGAACAGATTCCCTTCTTTTTAGATGATGTACTGGATAATCTGGCCAGCAGCATTGGGCTATTAGCCGAAGACAAAGGCATAGAGTTGCTGTTTACCAGCACACAAGGCATACCCAACGCACTGATTGGCGACCCACTCAGGCTGGGGCAAATCTTGCTCAACCTCGGTACCAATGCCGTCAAATTTACCCAAAAGGGTGAAGTGATTATCGACATCCGAGTGACAGAAGAAGATGATGAACAAGTCCTACTGACCTTTGCCGTGAAAGACAGCGGCATTGGCATGAGCAGCGAACAGCAAGCCAGACTCTTCCAGTCTTTTAGTCAGGCCGACACCTCAACCACACGAAAATATGGGGGTACAGGATTAGGACTGGTCATTTGTAAACACCTTGTCAGCATGATGCATGGCGACATTTGGGTAGAAAGTGTACCCAACCAAGGTAGCACCTTTAGCTTCACCGCTCGTCTGCAAAAACAAACCAACAATTCTGCCAAACGCACCATTATGGCCGGCCAACTCAACCATATGCGCGCCCTCATTGTCGATGACAACCATGCTGCACGCGACATTTTAAGCGACATTGTCGGTCAACTAGGTATGCAAACCCAACAGTGTAACAGCGGAGAGTGCGCCCTAGAGCAACTGCTAACACAGGCCTACGATATAGTTTTCATGGATTGGAAAATGCCGGGTAAAGATGGCCTAGCTACCAGCCAAGCCATTGCCACACTCAAACTAGAATCCTACCCCGTAATCATCATGGTATCGGCTTATGGCCGTGATGAAATGATTGAGCAAATCGGCAAATACCCGCTGATTAAAGGGATGCTCAATAAACCCGTTACCGTATCCACTCTGCTGGATACCTTAAACCCCATTTTAGGTCATCAGTTAGAAACCTCCCATCCTAGCCACCATTTAACCGATGAGCATCTGAACCAGTTCCTTGGCAAGCGCGTGCTCTTGGTAGAAGACAACGCGTTAAATCAAGAAATTGCCTGTGAGATTTTGCAAGAATCAGGACTGACTATTACCCTAGCCGAAAATGGTCAACAAGCCATAGACTTACTCAATGCCCAGCCAGAAGGCTTTGACGCCGTTTTAATGGACATTCAAATGCCCGTCATGGATGGTTACACCGCAACCCAGCAGATTCGCCAACAAGCTCGCTGGCAAAGCCTGCCCATTATTGCCATGACAGCCAACGCCATGAGTGGCGATAAGGAACAAGCGCTAGCCGTGGGTATGAATGACCACATCGCCAAACCCATTAACGTCAATCAATTGTTCACCACCCTAGCCCATTGGCTGTGCCGACCTGAAACAGGCGACTGCCAGGGTGTCATAGCGCCTGCTACACCCAATGCGGAGACGATGCCGATTTATTCAGCCCAGCTCAACCAGCGCCAAGGCTTGCACAACAGCCTGAATAAGCCAGCTTTTTACGAGAAAATCCTGCGCAAATTCATCGACAGTGAAAGCGATTTCATCAGCCGATTCCAGGCCGCTATCATGCAACCAGACGATGCACAACACACGCAACGACTCGCCCATACCCTGAAAGGGCTGGCCGCCAGCATTGGTGCAGAAGAGCTGCAAAGCCAAGCGAGCGCCTTAGAAAAAGCCTGCGAACAGAGCGCTAATGCTGATGAGCTGACTCACCACCTCAGTCTAATCGAACCCACGCTCACCGCGCTGCTTAACGACCTCAATCAATCGCTCACACCCGCTGAAACTTCGGTTGCACAGCAGGAAGCCACCGATTCACCTAACGGGCAAACCGAAAACCTAAGTCCGCAGCTGAGCCAAGCCATCAGTGAATTGATGGCGCTAGTCGATGAACAAGACAGCGAAGCGCTAGAGCGATTAGAAAGTCTGCTAGCTGATGAGCAGTTAGGTAGCTCACACAAACAAACCCTGTTAGCCGCACAGCAAAAGCTGTTTCAATACGACTTTGAAGCGGCGCAAACACTCCTAAGTCAGATTATGTGAGGCAATTTGTGCAAATCTTAATCGGGATTATGTTCATTAAACGGTTCATCCGTTATACTTTAGAAGGTTAACATAGGAGTTATATATGATCGTAGAAAATCACCCGTCGCTTGCGAATGAATTTCCAGAATTCAAAGATGCCATTCATACATTGAAAATGAATAATGCTCATTTTGCGAAACAATTTGAAGCCTACAACGCTTTAGACCGTGAAATTCTGCGTCTTGAAGAAGGTGTTGAAAACGCAGGTGATGCGGACTTAGAAACCCTGAAAAAGCAACGTCTCTCTCTGAAAGACGAGCTCTACGCTATGCTTAAAGCCGCCTAATCACTCAGCCATAGGCGATGATGAAAAACCCAAGCTAACAGCTTGGGTTTTTTATTGTCGGCTCTTCAACCCTATCATCTCGCTGCAGAACTCGCTACAGCAATAGCACCCAACGCATACCAGCCATAAAAAAACCCGCCAACACGTGGCGGGTTTTTTCTGTCTTCGATAACGAATTAACGTTTCGAGAACTGAGGACGACGACGTGCACCGTGCAAACCGACTTTTTTACGTTCGACTTCACGCGCATCACGCGTTAACAAGCCTTTAGCACGTAACAAAGAACGATTTTCTTCATTGAACGCCACTAACGCACGCGCTAGACCGTGACGGATAGCACCCGCTTGACCGGTTGTACCACCACCCACAACGTTGACAATCACATCAAAACGATCTGCAGCTGCAGTCACTTCTAATGGTTGACGAACGATCATGTGGTCAGTTTCACGTGGGAAATGTTGTTCTAATGAACGACCGTTAATCACAATTTTGCCAGAGCCCTGACGCAAGAAAACGCGTGCAGTTGAGCTCTTACGACGACCCGTACCTAAGTACTGTTCAATAGCCATAATCTTCAACTCCTTACAGATCTAGCGCAATAGGCTGCTGTGCAGCATGTGGATGTGAACTACCCGCAAATACTTTCAATTTACGGTACATATCACGACCTAACGGACCTTTTGGCAACATACCTTTCACCGCGATTTCAAGCACACGCTCAGGCGAACGCTCGATCATTTTTTCAAATGACGCAGATTTCATGTTACCAACATAGCCGGTAACACGGTAGTACATTTTGTCAGTACGTTTAGCGCCAGTAACACCGATTTTTTCAGCGTTAATGACAATAATATAATCACCACAGTCAACGTGAGGGGTGTAAATAGGCTTGTGCTTACCGCGTAAACGACTCGCGATTTCCGCAGCCAAACGACCTAGAGTTTTACCTTCAGCATCAACCACATACCAATCGCGTTTCACTTCGAGTGGCTTGGCAACAAAAGTTTTCATTCAATTTTTCCTTTCAAAAAGCGTTTCCGCTTTACATAAAATTCGGGGTTTTAGGGAAAAGGATTCAAAATTATATCCGAAAACCGTTTCCCTAACAAGCGCTTAGGCCAGCTTATTTTCAGCTAATGCCAGGCGAGCTTCCTGGCGCTTACCACGGTAAAACTCATAAATGTAGTAAATGAGCGGAATCACCACCAGCGTTAAGGCTGTCGAGGCGAAAGTACCGAAAATAAGCGATACCGCCAAACCACCAAATACCGGGTCGGTAATCATAATGGCAGAGCCCAAAATAATCGCCAATGCTGTTAACAGAATCGGACGGAAGCGCACCTTACCCGCTTCAATCACAGACGATTTCAGGTCTTGCCCCTGCGCTCGATACTCCAAAATAAAGTCAATTAACAGCAACGAGTTACGCACAACAATCCCCGCCAAGGCAATCACCCCAATCATCGAGGTGGCGGTAAACGCTTGATCCGTTAACCAGTGACCTGGGAAAATACCAATCATCGTTAAGGGAATCGCACCCATAACAATGACCGGCAACATGAAGGATTTGTAATAACCCACCAAGATGAGGTAAATCAGCACCAAAGCCACGATGAAGGCACTACCCATATCTCGGAACACGTCTAGCGTTAAACGCATTTCACCGCCCCACAGAATGGTGTTTTCGGTCACATCTTTCGCTTCGGCTTCGACAAAGTTCAAATTGGCCGTTTGGAAAGTGAGCCCTGATTGCTCAAGTGGCACATTGTCAAACCACTTATCGGCTGACAAGACGGCATAAACCGGACTGGATGTCAGCAGTTCACCGCCCACAAACACCACAGGATGCTGATCTTTGGTGTAAATGGGTTTTGCCGTGGTCACATGACGAATGCTAGCCAGTGCCGACAGCGGCACCGCTTCACCAGCCATACTGGTGACCCGTAACGACAACAGCTGCTCTGCTACAGTCCGATCCCCACGCGGCAAACGTACCAGAATATCAATCGGCTCACGCGCATCGTCTTGGTGCAAAGTACCAATACTGAAACCTGAGACATAGTCGCGTAACATTTTCGCTACTTTCGCAGGCACCACGCCCATTAGGTTAGCGCGTTCACGATCAATGGTGATCTCATAAGTATCACTGTTGGCCATAACCGAATTATCGATGTTAATCATGCCGTAAACATCGTGCATTTTATCGGTAATTTCTTCCGCAGCCACACGCAACTTCTCATAGTCAGGACCGTAAAGTTCTGCCATGATTTGTGCTTGTACAGGCGGTCCGGGTGGCGTCTCGTAAAGCTTAATCTTAGCGCGAGGGAATTGAGTCCGCACATCGGCTAACTGTTCATTCAACTGTTGCGCCAACTCATGCGATGAGGTTGAGCGATCATGCTTATTGACCAAATTCACGCGAATTTGCGCAAAGTTATCGCCTTCACGAATCATATCGCCACGCACCAGGGCTGCAAAGTCAATCGGTGCGGCACTGCCTGCGAACAACTGATAATTCGCCACCGCTTTATTGGTTGCCAACTCACGCATCACCGCTTGTGCCACCAAATCCGTTGCTTCTAACGCCGTTCCAGCAGGCATATCAATTTGCAATAAGAAGGTATTCGTATTGTCGTTAGGTAGCATCTTCAACTCAACGCCAAAGGTGCTTTGCGGGCCGTTCATACCCTCATCACGCACGAACTGCCAAGCTGGCATCACCATCGCCGCCATCAGTAAGACCACCACCGCGCCTAAAAAGACGTTACGGTAAGTGCGGCTGTCAATCATGGGGGTAATGACTTTTTCGTAGAAGCGTTGTAACGGGTCTTCCTTGTGAGCCACCTTATCTTCTAACGAATGGGTACGCGCCATTTCAGCCAAGGCTTTTTTCGTTAGGAAAATACGCGCCGCCCAAGGCACCACCATATAAGCGATCAACAAGGAAGCAATCATTGCCACGGGTACGTTAAACGGAATCGGTGCCATGAACGGCCCCATCATGCCCGTAACAAAGGCCATGGGAATGAAAGCGATAATCACCGCTAAGGTGGCGATATTGGTCGGATTACCAATTTCATTGGTGGCACGCACAAACAAATTATCCAAGCCATCGGCAGGAATACCGTTGTGCATGTGTCGGTGAATGTTCTCAATCACAACAATCGCCGCATCCACCAGCAAGCCCAGCGACAAAATCAGCGCAAATAGGGTGATACGGTTAATAGTCTGACCGGCAATGAGGCCCACCAATAACACCACAAACAAAATTAAGGGAACGGTGAGCGTCACAATACCCGCTTCGCGCCAGCCCAAGAAAATGACCAAAATCACGACCACGGAAGCAATAGCAATGAGCAAATGCTCAACTAGCACGTTGACCGCATCGTTGGCTTTTTCACCATCATCACGCGTTACCGTTACCATCACATCGTCGGGGATCATGCTGCTTTTGAGCGTATCCAACTTAGTTAAAACGGCCTGCGCCACATCGACTGCATTGGTGCCCGACTTTTTCGCAATGGCCAAAGTCACCGCTGGCAAGGTTTCATCCGATGACTGACCGTTCTCATCCGGTCCAAAGCCAATACGCGAGTAACGATCGACTTCTTTCGCACCTTCTTCAATGGTGGCCACATCTTTCAAGTAAATCGCTTTACCTTTGTCCACACCAATAATGATGTCGCCAACTTCGGCGGCATTACCCAAATAACCACTGACCCTCAAGGGCGCACTTTGGTTATTACTCACCACTTCGCCCACGGGTAATGAAGCGTTCACCCCTTTGAGCATATCGCTCACTTGCGACAAGGTAATTCCCGTCAGTGCTAAACGCTGAGCATCGAGCCAGACATTCACCGTGTGTGGCGCACCACCGGACACACTGGTGTAAGACACACCCGGCACATTGCGCAACTGCTCCAGCACTTTCATACCAACATCGCGCAACTGCATGGCATCTAAGCGTTGACTCGACAAAGCCAAAGTCATGATGGGCACATCATCAACGTTAATCGGACGCACCAAGGGCTCTAGCGTATCTGGCGGAATCTTATCTCGGTTATGCATCAACTGGCTGTAAAGCTTGACGAGCGAATCTTCCTGGTTTTCACCCACCTTAAATTGTACCGTCACCACACCGACATCGTTGGTGGCATAACCAAAGGTATGATCGACACCCGACAGCGAGTTCATTAAGGCCTCTAGTGGCTTCACCACCATATTCGACACTTCAACCGGAGACGAACCTGGCTTAGGCACAATGATATTGGCGGCAGGCACCACAATTTGTGGATTATACTCACGTGGTGTGAGCAATAACGCCATCACCCCTGCCAAGGTAATGGCCAGCATAATCATGGCGGTAATTTTAGAATGAATAAAGGCTTTCGCCAGCTTGCCGGCGCTATTCATGGATACTGCTTGATGCTCTGCCATTATTGACCCCCAACAATACGATCACCGTTGAGTGGTGTTTGACGACTTTCACTGAGCACACGCTCACCCGCCGTCACACCGGCTTGAATTTCCACGTTATCGCCCTGATTTAAGCCGGTACGAACCATACGGAAGCGGGCGACTTGATCTTCTCCCACAACAAAGACGCCAGTAATGCCACCGCGCACCACTACAGCGCTGGCTGGCACTAACAAGGTACTACGCTCACCCCGTTGAAAGGCAACGCGCGCAAAAGCGCCCGAATTCACCCCAGCAGGCGAGCCAGTTAGAGATAATTTCACTGTATGCGTACGGGTAATGGGATTGGCTGAACCGACTAAATTCGAAATCGTCGCTTGAAAAGGACGATCTTGTCCTTCGATGGTCACCTTGGCTTGATCGCCCAATGACAACAAACGATACAAGTCGGAAGAAACTTCCACCTGCACACTCATTAATTGGCGATTTTCTAAAATCAACACCGGATTACCTGGTGCAGCTAAATCGCCCGCTACCGCTAACTTCTGCACCACCACGCCATCGAAAGGGGCTTTCACTTCCGCATAACGCATCTGCCCCTTAGCTTGCTCCAAACCCGCTTCCGCTGCCGACAGGTTTTGCTGCGCCACTTCGTATTGCAATTTCATTTTTTCAAACTGCTGACGCGTTACTGATTGTTGCTTGTAAAGCGTTGAAAAACGCTCGTAATCAGCTTTGGCGTCGGCTAACGCCGCTCTGGCTTGCAAACTGGCGGATTGAGCCTGTCGAATTTGACCGGTAATATCCGTCGGATCAATCGAAAACAACAACTGCCCTTCTTTAACTGTTTGCCCAACCTGCACATTCAGATTACGAATATAACCCATCAGACGAGAAGCAATTTTAGCCTGTTGATCGGGCACAACCGAACCGGGAACCACTTCGGTCATCGCCACCGCTTGTTGTAGTACCGGCGATAATTTACCTTCATTATCGCGCTGCGCTTCCGTTGCACTAATAGGATGACTCAGACCTAAACTGGCCGCTAATAGAAAAGATAAAGGAATGCGTTTCATAAAATGATCCTAAATGATTTTGTATTTTTTGGTTAAATTAAAACAGTGTTTCGTCTAATTCGCCCATCAGCAAGCGCACCAGGGCGCTTTGTGTATTCACTTCGTGACGTGCCGAAATTAAGTCGGCTTTAGCCTTGAGTAGTTGCGTTTCCGACACCAACACTTCGGTAATGGTCGCCACACCACCTTCGTGACGCTGACGCACCAAACGTTGAGCTTCATCGGCCTGTTCGACGTTAATAGCCAAAGACTGAGTACGTTGTTTGGCTTCGGTCATTTTTTTGTAGGCTTCCGAAACCTTAAAACCCAATTCTTGTTCTTGTTGACGCAACTGTGCCGCTAATTCGGCCTGACTTGAACGCGCCATATCAACACTGGCACGGGTAACGCCAAAATCGCTAATCGTCCAATTCATCACACCGGCAATGGTATAACTACTGTGATTCAGTGCGACTGAGCTGTCATTCCAATCTTGACGCGCCATCACGCCCACTGTGGGTAAGTAAGCGGACTTAGCCGCATCCACCGCTGCGCCCGAAGATTCGGTTTGCATGCGCAAAGCTCGTAATTGCGGGTTATTGGCCAGAGCGCGCTGCTTAGCACTGGTCACATCGACGGCAACCTCGGCAATAGCGCGCCCCTGAGCCACGCTGAGTGGTGCATCTAAGGCCATGCCCATTAATACTTTAAGCTGTTCCAAGGCAACCGCTTGTTGATTTTGCGCCTGAGCGCGTTGCACTTCCACATTAGCCAAATGCACTTTAGCGGTGAGCAATTCCGACTTCACCATCACACCTTGGTTGGTGAGATTTTCCGCTGTTTTAACGAAAGACTGGGCGGCTTTCACACCCTGCTCGGCCACTTCCACAAAGGCGCCAGCCATATTCACGCCTTCATAAGCCTGAAACACCATAAACATCAACTGCTGACGTGCTGCCACATCACCCGCTTGCGCTGCTGCTAAAAAACCCTGCGCCTGACGCACATAGGCATCAATTTGCCCGCCAGTATAAATGGGCATTTCGGCTTGAATGCGCGTATTCACATTAGAATAATCGCCCGGTTTATTTAAGTTATCCGGCTTCTGGGCAAGATTTTGGTTCTGCATGAAATCCGCTGCACCAAAATCATTAAAACTGGCATTTTGCTGCATCAGTTTCATACCAAAAACATTCAGCGGGTCGTTGCTGCGTGAGGCGGTGATGCTGGTAGAGAGTTTGGGCAGATAACTACTTTTAGAACGATCGATGGCCGCCTGCGCCTGCTCAACTCGTGAAGCACTGACCATTAACGAGGGATTCTGAGCTAAGGCTTGCGCGATACACTGGCGTAAATCGAGCTTTTCAGCCTGTGCTGTTTGTGCAACACCTAACGCCACTATTCCCATCCAGCTTAACCACAGCTTCATAATCTACCCTCTTAACTTTCAACGAATTGTCTTGAATGAATCATCTTACACTCACATCGAGGCAATTAAAACCATTAATGTCAAGCATAATAGTATTATTATATCATGAAATGCTAATATGTATAAAACGGATATCACCCTACGAAAAACTCATCATCACCGCTTTACGCAACCATAATAATTGACCGTGAAAAAAATGACTGGCCTGACTACGCCACAGCATATCGGCCTGCTGTTGCTGTGACCATTGCATTACCTGCCGAGCATCGACCACCTCATCTTCACTCCCCTGTATGACCGTGAGCTTGAAAGCCGACAAATTCACCCGTTCCATCGGATAAAGCGATACAGGCGGTGCTACCAATAATAACTGCTGTGGCTGCAACCGATCGGCCACCAAAGCCGACATCCAAGCACCGAAAGAAAAGCCACTCAACCACAAGGCACGCTGCCCCCAGTGAGACAGAGCAAACTCAACCACTGCTAACAGGTCATAACGTTCGCCGTGACCATGATCGAACTCACCCTCCGAAGCACCCACGCCGCGAAAATTAAAACACACCACCAGTGCAGACAGTTCTGCACCCGCCTTGGCAACTGTTTGCACCACCTTGTTGTGGAAACTACCGCCATGTAATGGATGAGGATGAGCCACAATCAGTAGCGGCGTGTTGTCGGTGATTTCGCTCGGCAATTTATAACAAAGCTCCAACACACCAACATTTCCTTGTATCATCATGCGTTGGAAGCCAGCAGGCAATAATGGACGTAACATCTTGTAGGGAATTCTCTTGTTAACCATCGTAATTGACGACGCCGTCGTCGAAGCAGATCGCTTATTCGGCGCCTTAGGAAAGACTATTATAGTGCCAGGACGTGACATAACCCAAAACGCACAACACGCCGATGCGCTCATTATTCGCTCACGCACGCAAATTACAGCCCCGTTTTTACAACAGCATCCCAAGATTCGCTTTATTGGTAGTACCGTTGTTGGTCTCGACCATATCGATCAGCAAGCCTGCGCCAAAGCGGGCGTAACACTCTATACAGCTCAAGGCTGCAATGCGCGCTCGGTAGCAGAATATGTGATTGTGCAAATCGTTGCTTATGCGCTACAACAGCAACGAGAACTGGAAAGCTTGACGCTGGGCATTATTGGTGTCGGTAACGTTGGCAAACAATTGCAGCAAATGGCCAGTTTATTGGGTATTCAACTCATACTGAACGACCCTTTTCGCCAGCAAGCGGAAAGTAATTTCCCACACACATCTTTGACCGAGTTATTGGCTCAGTCAGACATCATCTCGCTACATACCCCCCTAACCGATGCTGGCGATCACCCCACCTTCCATTTAATTAACGGCGATAATCTGGCATACATTCAACCGCACAGCCTATTGATTAATGCCGCTCGTGGCGATGTGGTTAATGAGGCAGCCCTGCTAGCACGCCATGACTTACAGCTCATCACCGACTGTTGGAGCCATGAGCCCAACATTAATAGCGAATTACTGGCCAAGAGCCAGCTCGCCACGCCTCATATTGCCGGGCATGCTTGGGATGCGAAATACCGCGGTGGCTTTATGGCAGCGCAAGCACTAGCGCACTGGTCTGGACAAAAATCGCCAGAATACAACCCCAACCCAAGCCAAGTCTCCCCTATTTTGGCTAGCGGAAAGACCCCATTAGAACAACTTAATAGCATATTACAACAGGCTTATCCATTTTTTTTAGACGATCAAACACTACGTAATTCACCTGACGCAGAGCGGGCACACACCTTCGAGCACTACCGACGCCACTACCCACTGCGACGGGAATGGACAGAATTATCTGTTATAAATCAATCATTAACAGAAATTACTTATCTTTGGGCAAGCCGCTTAGGATTCAGATTATAAGAATTTTCTAATATTAGCCATTAGTAAATATTATTTGTCTATAAAAAAATTGATATTTAGCTTTTGCTAAAATAAGAGTATTCTAATTTCCGTCAAATTCAAAAACACAACGGAGCAAAGGGTTTACTATGAAAACTACCAATTGGATCAAAGGCTTACTATTAGCAACCGGCGTAGCAACACTTTCTGGCTGTGGCACTATTAATGCCATTAGCAACCTAGAAGAAGGCGCTGGCGGCACTTTTATGGATGTGTGGGACAAATGGGTAGATGCTGAAGGTGACATCGCTGAAGCCACCATGTGGAAAGTGAAAGTTAAAGATGGCATTAAACTCGAAGACGTTAAAGACGCTATTAATAGTGTTGCCACTAACCGTAACATCAAAAACGTGGGCGAGTTGCCTTTATCTGAAGAATTGAAAGCACGTGGTATTGCTTCAGGTGTGATTCACGTTATGTCTTTCTGTAACCCAGAAACAGCGCGTAAAATGACAGACTTCTCGCCTGCTATGGCTGGCTTCTTACCTTGCCGCGTTAACATTGTTGAACAAGCCGACGGCTTATGGATTTACACCATGAACATGGATATGGCGATCAAAATGGGTCGTAAAATGCCACCCGAATTGAAAGTAGCGACCATGCAAGTACGCGATACCATGTGGGAAATGTTAGAAAAAGGCGCTAAAGGCGAATTCTAATTTCCTAACCCTCTCTGTTCCTGTGATTCAACTCACAGGAACTTTGTTTCCAACGCTAACAACTTTATAGATAAATACATTGAGGATCCTCATGAAGACAATTAATCAAACTCTTTTAGCTGGTGCTATCGCTGTCGTTTTCGCAGCTCCTGCTTTTGCCACTAACGGCACAAACATGACGGGCGTTGGCGCTCAGTCAGTGGCTATGGGTGGTACAGGCACTGCCGCTTACTATGGTTCTGAAAACGTGATTGTTAACCCAGCGATGATTGGTAAAGGCACGGGTACAGAATTCGCTTTTGGTGGTACTTTATTTAAACCGAATGTTAAAAACAATGGTCTTGGCCCAGGTAACAATGCCTACGAAACCAGTGACGGTGATACCTACATGATCCCTGCTATTTCCTTAAGTAGCCGCATCAATAACAATTGGTCTTTCGGCTTGGGTATGTACGGTACTTCTGGCCTGGGCGTGGACTACGGAAGTAGCTCTAATCCAAATTTATTCAGAGCAATGACATCTTTGCAAATCATGCGTATCGTTCCAACTGTTTCTTATAACACTGCAAATGCTGGTATTGGTTTTTCTCCAATTATTCAATACGGCGCACTCGATATTAACTATCAAAACATGTCAGGCACAGTCGGTTCTGGTATGGCTTCAGATTTAGGAATGGGTTACAGCGTTGGTGGTTATTATGATGTAACTAAACAGTTCACTATTGGTGCTACTTATACATCAGCAATTGATATGAAATACAAGAACCAAATGAACTCTACCACTGGGGCTGCATCTGGTTTCAACGTTACTGGCATTTCAGACAATCTAGAGCAACCTGCTGAAATTAAAGTTGGTGCTGCTTATACCATGGGTAATATCATGCTAACGGGTGATTTTAAGCAAATCCGTTGGAGCGAGGCTAAAGGCTATAAAGACTTCTCTTGGGAAGATCAAAATGTTATTGCTCTGGGTCTTAAATATTCAGGCAAAGGATACTGGTTAGGCGTTGGTTACAACAAAGCCGACAATCCTATTAAAAGCTTAGTAGCTGCTAATATGATGGCTCCTGGCCAATATCAAAATGGCGCAGTCAACATGTTCAATAATGTGTTCTTTCCTGCCATCACTGAACAACACTTCTCATTCGGTGGCGGTTACGATATTACAAAGAGCGTAACCATTGAAGGCTCAGTGATGTACGCTCCAGAAGTAACAAACACGGTTGACACTAGCTCAGTAAGTCAAGCATTTAGTGGTGGTATGTATACCGGCTCAAGTTCTAACACTACTAAACACTCACAAATGGCTTATACCATTCAAGCTAAATACAAATTCTAATTTAGTTTGCTAACGAGATCGTGAGCTTGAACCACCCCTAACCGGGTGGTTTTTTTATGCCTCTCTTTTAGTATCGGTTATAATTTGATCAATGAATACTCAACATACACTAACATGGCTGCGCCAACAACTCCCCCCCGAAGAAGCAACACGAGAAGCTGAATGGATGCTATGCCGTGCGACAGGCCTAACACGCACCCAATTGCGTACCTATCCCGAAAAAGAGGTTAGCGATACTCAGCAAGCTCAATTAAATGGGTGGATTCAGCGTCGCCTGCAGGGTGAGCCTTTGGCTTATATTTTTGGTGATACCGAGTTTTACGGCTTAACCCTATCCGTCACATCCGACACCCTGATTCCGCGCCAAGATACAGAGCTACTGGTCGATGCGGCGCTAGAGTTGATTCCGGAACGGGCACCTTGGACTGTGTGTGATATGGGTACGGGTAGTGGAGCGATTGCCATCGCCATTGCCTACCATCGCCCAATTGCCCAAGTCACCGCCCTCGATGCCAGCAAAGCCGCCTTAGCGGTAGCGCAAGACAATGCCTGTGCTTTGCGCTTGCCCAGTATTCGTTTTTTGCAGAGTGACTGGTTTAGCGCCTTAGGTCAGCAACGATTTGATATGATTGTCAGCAACCCACCCTACATTGCGCAAAACGACCCTCATCTGCAAGCCACCAGCCTACCTTATGAACCCATGAGCGCCCTCACCAGTGGCGTCGATGGTCTGGATGATATTCGCTTGCTGATAGAGCAGGCGCCCAAGCACTTAAATCCGGAGGGTTGGTTACTGCTCGAACACGGCTACGATCAGGGTGCTGCCGTTAGACAACTAATGCAATCGGCTGGCTTTAGCGCTATTGCGACTCATCGAGATTATGGCAATAATGACCGCATAACGCTGGGTCAATTCAGTAATCGTTAGGAAAACTATGCAACCACCGCACAACCAAAAAACGCTTAGTGCAACACTCACCAGTCGTTACGACCGCCAAATTCGCTTGCCGCAAATTGGGCTTGAGGGACAAACCACACTCGCGAACAGCCACGCCTTAATCATCGGACTGGGCGGATTAGGTTCTCCCGCTAGCTTGTATTTAGCCGCAGCGGGTGTCGGTGAACTGACTTTAGTGGACTTTGATGTGGTCGAAGAGACTAATTTACAGCGGCAAATTGTGCATCGCCAACAAACCGTCGGTATGAGCAAAGTCGAATCGGCGAAACAGACGCTCACGGCAGTGAATCCGCATATTACGATCACTGCCATCAATGCCTTTTTAAGTCCAGAACAACTGTTAACCCTTTGCCAGCAAGCCGATGTGGTGGTGGACTGTACCGATAATGGTTTCTCGCGCACGGCCGTTAATGAGGCGGCGATGATGGCAGGCAAGCCGCTGGTATCGGCGGCGGCCATTCGTTGGGAAGGTCAACTCAGTGTGTTTGATGGACGAGATTTGAATGCACCTTGCTACCTCTGTTTCGACCCACAGGCCAACCAAGGCGGGGAAACCTGCGATGCACAAGGCATCGTTGCGCCCGTTGTCGGCACATTGGGCGTAATGCAGGCACTCGAAACACTCAAAGTACTGCTAGGCAATGCCAGCTTAATCGGTGAAGTCTTGTTATTCGATGGCTTAACGATGAACCAACGTCGCTTTAAACTAACCCAAGACCCAGACTGCCCTGTTTGCGCGGCAAGAAAACAGCGAAACCGTCACTAGCTGACGACTAGGATGCACTCGCTTTAGATGGCGTTTTGCTTTTCGCTGCGGGTTTTTCGACCGGCAAAGGCACACTGTTTTTATCGAGCAAAATGACCACCCGACGATTTTGCGCCCGTCCCACATTAGTGTCGTTGGCGACCAAAGGCTCGGCGTCAGCACGACCCGACACCGTCATAAATTGCTTATCGACACCAAAATCTTCGAACAAACGCGCCACCGATGAAGCTCGAGCCGAAGACAACTCCCAGTTAGAGGGGAAAGTCACATTACGGATAGGAACATTATCGGTGTGACCGGTAATCGTCATCGGATTACGACGACTGGCCAACTCTTCCGCCATTTTTTCTAATTGGGCTTTGGCCGCCTCTTGCAGACTGGCACGACCGCTTTCAAAGGCCTTATCCGAGCGCAGTGTGATGACAAAATGCTCGGGAGTTTCTTCCACCGAGGCATCCATTTTCTTCACCATACTTTCAATGTCAGACTTAGTGAGCGGTTTAAGCTCGATGGGATTAATCAGAACATCGCCTTTTTGCTCTGGCATAGGGCTACTTTCTTGCGTGCCACCTTCTGCTTTCACTTCAGCAAAACTATCGGCAAGTGCTTTTCGGTCGGCGGGGTCCATAATAGCTGACAGCCACATAACCAGAAAAAAGACCATTAACACCGTCATTAAGTCGGCAAGCGCGATCTTCCATGAACCACCGTGAGCGCCACCGCCCTCGTCGTCGTCATCATAAGCGCTCATGCGTCACCCAATAGCTTATCGCGATATTCAGGCGGTACCCGTTGACGACCAATTTCAATGGCCAGATTGGGTGAAACGCCATCGGCATAGGCAGAAATTGCACCGGCTGCCATCTCGAACAACATTTTATCTTGTCGCAACATCACTTCTAAGGCATGTGTGAAAGGGCCAACAATGGCAAAGGCAAAAAAGATACCATAGAAGGTACCCGTCAAGGCCGCACCAATGAATTGTGCGGTGATTTCGACCGGACCGCCGACGGTGGTCATGGTTAAAATCACGCCCATAATGGCCGCCATAATACCAAAGCCAGGCAGCCAATCACCCACCTTACCAGTCAACTTAGGCACTTCCGAAGCGGAACGAAACCATAAACTAATGCGCTTCTCCGCCATTTTGTCGATTTCATGCCCTTTGGGAGGATTCATCAGCACATAACTGAAACAATCTAACACAAAACTGAGCAGTTCTTTATGCGCTAACACAGCGGGATACTTGGAAAAAACCGCACTCGAACTCGGATCAGAAATATGCTTATCGAGCGCCAGCACCCCTTGCGATCGCGAGAGTTTGAATAACTCTTGTAACAATCCCAGCACCTGGGCATAAACTTGCATATTCGCTTTGTCGCCCTGAAAAAAACGCAAGGACATGACAAAGGTTCGCGCCACAACGGGAATGGGTGCCGCCAGTAAAAAGGCAGCAAAACCAGCACCCAAAATAACCACCAATTCGGAAGGATGCCACAACTCACCCAAGGGACCTTGCATAATGGCAAAGCCACCAATAATGGCGAGTGCTAATAAGAGGAAGCCAAGAGGTTTTAACCACATAATCTGTTTTTGCCTATGTCATACATCATTCAGTTAGCGACGGATATCACTAAAACTTAACTTGAATACACATTAAGCAAAGCTCGTGCCACTCAATCCGAGTCGCTCTGTAAACGACCTATGGCACAGGAGACCACCGAACGCACATCGGCTTGCACGGCCGCCAGCCCTGAAGTGCTTCCCGTTAACGGATAACCCAGTCGCTTTAAGCGCGCTAGAATGGCGGCGGATTGCTCCGCATCGCCTTCGACCCGCACTAACCCCTGCTCAACATCCACCTGAACCTCATCGACGCCGGGTAGGGTTAAGAGTTGTTGACGAATACGACTGGCGCAACCGCCACACTTAATATTATCGACTGTCCACTGCATCATGACTCACTCTCCTGCAACAGCTGATGAAGGGGTTCGGCTTTATGGAAATGCCAACCCTGAGCATAATCCACTTGAATGGATTGTAGCGTCTGTGCAATCTCTGGCGTTTCGACAAACTCGGCAATGGTCATCATGCCCAGCGCCTGCGCAATTTCTTGCATACCTCGCACCAAGGCCTCATTCGTTTTGTCTTCCAGCATGGATTTGACAAAACTACCATCAATTTTCAAATAATCAACCGGCAGTTGTTTTAAATAGCGGAAAGAAGACTGACCCGATCCAAAATCATCGAGTGCAAACTGACATCCCAGCGACTTCAGGGCGACAATAAAATCATGCGCCTGTGTCAGTTGCGTCACGGCTGCGGTTTCTGTAATCTCAAAACACAATTTCTCGGCTGGAAAGTGCGTGCGTTCAATCAGTTGATGCACAAATTCGACCAAATCGGGTTGTGAAAAAGAAGCACCCGACAAATTAATGCCACAAACAGCAATACGATCCAGCAAACGCGGATGCTCGCTTAAATAAGTCAGCGTATGACGAATGACCCAGCGGTCAATCAGGTGCATCAAGCCATAGCGTTCGGCGGCAGGAATGAACAAATCGGGCGGAATGGGTTTACCGCTGGCATCGCGCCAACGTAGCAGAATTTCTAAATGCAGCTGCTGTTCGTCCTGTTGCAGCGGCATAATACGCTGTGCATTCAACTCGAATTGGTTAAATTCGAGCGCCGAGTGAAGTTCACTGACAATGCGCATCTCTTCTTGTTGACCGCGTAAATAGTCATCACTCGTTTGGTAAAGCCATACATGATTTCGACCGGCATTTTTAGCGGCATAACAGGCGGCATCGGCCATGGCCATCAGCATTTTGGCATCTTGTTCAGAACCAATATCGGGCACAACACCAATGCTTGCCCCAATTTGGTATTGCCGCTCCACATAAACAAAGCGGAAGTCTGCCAGCATCGAGCGGATGCTTTCTGCCATGTCCATCGCTTGTTGTGCATCGCCAATCATAATAATAGCGAACTCATCTCCACCCATACGTGCCAAGGTCATTTCCTTGGGTAGCATGTTAGACAAGCGATTGGCGATTTGTTTCAGCAACTCATCACCGGCCATGTGTCCCGAGGTATCATTAATCAGCTTAAACTGATCCAAGTCGATGTAGAGCAAGGCATAAGACTGCAAGGCATTTTTCGGCAATTCGGTTAATTTTTGCTCGAAAGCAGAACGACTGAGTAATCCGGTTAGGCTGTCATGATTGGCTTGCCAACGCAAGCGCTGCTCCAGTTGGTGGTTTTCGGTCACATCTTGATACAACCATAAGCGCCCGACAAAGGCGGCAGAACGCTCATCACGCATGGGAATAAAGTCTTGCATCAGCCAGCGACCATCTTGCATGGCAAATAACTGACGATGCGAGGCCTTCGATAACGCGGTCGCTGATTGTAATTGCTTTACGTATTCATTAGGATCTGCAAACAACAAACGCGAGTCCATCATCACCGTTTCACTGTGATGCCCCACCAGCTGTTTGGGCGTCAACACAATGCCAAAAAAATCGCAGTAGAGTTGATTCGAAAAGACAACCTTAGCATGAGCATCTTCCAACAACACCGCTAAAGGTAGCGTGTTGAGTAAGTTTTTAAGCCAAATTAAGCGTTGTTCATTTTCATCACTTAAGGCACGCAATACCCGTTGTTGTTCTTGCTGACGCTCACGATTGTCTTGCAAGGCTGCACGCATTTGCTCCATCGATACCGACAACTGCAACACTTCCGCACTGCCACTGACATGGATTGGTTCGGCCAAATCACCCGAACCAATACGTTGCGCATCCTGCGAGAGACGGGCAATCTGCTGAATAATCGGTTTAGTCATGAGTTCAATGACCAGAACCAGAATGAACACGACAAAACTCAACAACAACAACCAATAAAGCATTAAATACCACAGGTTATTGATGGTGGCATTACTGTCACCTTCAATACGCAACTCGCCGTAAGCCTTGCCAAACCAATCGACGGACTGACTCATGTGAATGGGTTGTTGTGAAAATAGCTGATTGAACCAATTAGGCACCACCAAGGGCACATTAGCAGCCGCTTCTAGCGGCTTTTGACCTTCCATATGCCAGTAAATGCGTTTAACAAAACTTTGCTTAACGTAGCGCTGAAAACGTTGATCTAGACGGGCATAATCATCGGTAATATTAGCGACGACAATGTCCTGCACCACCAAGTCTGCCAGCTCACTAACACGCGCTTCCGTGTCTTGCGCCACATAACCCCGCGCTAACCAGACCAACAAAGCAAAACTACCCACCACAATCAACAACAGCAGGCCACTTAAAAAGAGATACAATCGTGTTTTTAATCCCATCTGTTACTCTCGCTTTAGCGTTGACGTGGACAATTTAGCATAACTGTCAATGGCAAACTGATAATCCTGATCGGTGGCATGTCGCCATCCCGTCCATTGAATACCGGGGCGCTGATTACTGCGCGTTAAAATGACTTTTCCCTGCTCGTCTTCTGCCATATCAATAAAGGCTTGACGCACGCGTTGTACCACCTCAGGCTCAACAGCGGGTGACCGCACCAACAACGGATAATTTCTAATCGCCGGCGATTCCCACAATACCCGATAAGGATACGAACCAATTAAGCGCTTGAACGCTGCCAAATTAACGGCAATGGCTTGAAACCGCCCCAGCTTAAATTCAATGACCAAAGATTCTTGATTACCCACGAAACGAGGTAGAGGCGCAACGCCTTTTTCGATAAAAGTGGCTGAAGGCAAGACATGAGCGATAAAAATTCCCTGACTGCCCATGCTCACTTCCTGCCCTGTCAAATCGGACAGAGTTTGATAAGGCGAACTGGCTTGCACGACAATGGCCCCTGTAGCTGACCCAGCTAACCCTGCGATAACACGATAACCCAACCCCTGACGAATATCGTGCTGCAAGGCGGGGAAGCCAATATAAAAATCATATTCACCACGCGCTAAATGGCGTTGCATGTCTTCGAAGTTGTACCCCGACTTCATCACCAGTTGCACGCCGGCACGCTCACCCACCCACTTCAAGATGGGATTAAGCTGGGCTGCCATACTGAGATTGGCTTGAAAATTGGCCACACCAACGGTGTAAATTCGCTCTTGCGCTGCGCTGCTCAAACTCAAGCAACCCATCAGACACAGGCATAGGACTTGCACGGTTTTTTTCATGAGTATTTTCTATCTGTGGGTATTTCTATTATGATGATATTATGTTTTTAGAGCAGTTTAACACGATTTTCATTGTCAATCTAAGAGGAATTTGCCATGCCCAATCGTAATCTAGCGGACATTCGCATTCATTATCAAAAGGATGCTTTGGATTGGGACAAACTCGCGCGTGATCCTTTCATTAATTTACAACAATGGATCAACGATGCCATTGCCGATCAGCTTTACGAACCCACCGCCATGCTACTGGCGACGTCAGACCAAGAACAACAACCCCATGCACGCATTGTGTTGCTAAAAGAGCTCGACTCGGGACTGGTCTTTTACACTCACTACACTGGGCCTAAGGGGCAAGAATTAGCACACAACCCTAAAGCGGCGCTCACCTTTTTTTGGCCAGAAATGGAACGACAAGTGCGTGTTGAAGGCCTGGTAGAAAAAGTGAGTGCAGAACAGTCCGACCGCTACTTTGCCAGTCGTCCTCGTGACAGCCAGCTGGGTGCTTGCGCCTCGGCACAGGGGCAGGTTGTTGCCGATCGAGCTGAGCTAGAGGCCAACTTTGCTCAGGTCGCGACCCAGTTTGCCGGTCAAGCAGTGCAACGCCCCGCTCATTGGGGTGGCTATCGTTTAGTGCCTCATCGCTTCGAATTTTGGCAAGGCAGACCCAACCGCTTACACGACCGACTGGTTTTTAAGCGGCAGAGCGATGCATCCTGGGCAACCGAGCGATTAGCACCGTGAGTGAGATTTTACTAGAGCCTTCCTGGCTGGAACGCTTGCGCTCAGAATTCGACCAAGATTACATGAAGCAACTGAAAGCGTTTCTGCAACAAGAAAAGGCGGCGGGAAAAACCATTTTACCTGCTAGCAGCCAATGGTTTGCGGCACTGAATGCTACACCTTTTGAACGCGTTAAGGTGGTGGTGATTGGACAAGACCCCTATCCCACTCCCGGTCACGCGCATGGGCTCTGTTTTTCGGTGCAACCCTCGGTGCGTCCGCTACCCAAATCACTGGTTAATATTTACCAAGAATTGGCTGATGATCTGGGCATTCGTAATCAATCGGGCTATCTGATGCCCTGGGCGGAACAAGGGGTGTTATTACTGAATGCGGTATTGACCGTGGAGGCTGGCAACACCAATAGCCATCAGGGCAAGGGCTGGGAGTGGTTTACCGATGCCGCCATTCAAGCCCTGAATGAGCGTCATGAACATTGCGTGTTTGTGTTATGGGGCGCTTATGCACAGAAGAAAGGCGCTTTAATTGACAGACAGCGTCATACCATTATCAGTAGTGCTCACCCTTCCCCCTTGTCCGCCTATCGCGGTTTTTTTGGCAGCAAGCCTTTTTCACGCATCAATGAAGCACTGCGAGCTCATCAGCAGTCGCCCATTAAATGGCAACTGCCTGAATAAAGCAGAAAGGGCTTCACTGTAAGCGATCATGGCGTGACTGGGTTGACGACTTTTCTACCCATTCGCCTTCGATAATGGTAGTACTCGTACTTTGACTGGGACGAGATGAGGTCATATCATCATCGTTAGCCGCCGAGTGTGTTCGCGCCGAAGCATGGTTACGACCCCGCAGAACTTTTTGGCGCAAGCTGGGCAACCACAATAACACCGCGACTAGGTCGCTGAGCACACCGGGAATGAAAAACAAGATACCCACCAACAGCAGCCAGGGCGTTTCTTTAATGGCTTCAACGCGCTCCGAAGGGGTAGCGAAAATACCGCCTAGGCTTTTTAAAGTATCGCCGGCATCTAAAATCACCAGAACACCCAAAACCATGGCGCCCAACACCCAAGCCAGACTCCACCAAGCACCAATCGCATCAGCCAACACAAACAAGCTAAATAGGTCGGCGATAAACACAAACAACACCCAACCGAGCGACAATCTAAACATAGTGTTCCTCTTGTAAAAGTAGCGCCTTACACGCATAATCATGTGCTAATGATAACAACAAAGTCGAAGCCATAGCAAAGAAACGACAAAAGGATCAAGCTCATGAAACATCTCTTACTCTGGTTCATGCTGTTCATGATTAGCCTAACCAGCTTGTCCAGCAAAGCAAACGAAGAAGAATTTCTCGACCCTGAAGTGGCCTTCTCGGTCAGCGCATCAATGAAAGACGCCAATACCCTTTCAGCGCATTTCAAGATTGCCCCCAAATACTACCTCTATCAAGAAAGATTAGGTTTTAGCATTAGCACTGGTGACGTCCAGTTGGGTAAACCCGAATTACCCAAAGCCATCTTAAAAAATGATCCCAATTTTGGCGATGTGCTTATTTACAAAGAGAATTTCAGCGTTGACATTCCCGTACAGGGTTCTGGTAAATTCGATTTGCTGGTTAAATTCCAAGGTTGCGCCGACGCCGGCTTATGCTACCCACCGCAAAAAACAACCATTCCGTTAACGGCTGAAGCAGGCAGTGCCAGCAGCACTAACAGCGTGGATCGCTTTATTCAACAAGCGAAACAACAATCTACCGCAGCTGTCGATCAGCGCAGCAACGTCAGCGATAACAGCAAAGCATTCGATGCCGCGGCGCAGCAAGAGCTATCAGAAAGTGATCGCATTGCCAGCATGCTCACGGGCGGCAATATTGGTTTGACGCTACTCTTTTTCTTTGGCGTGGGTTTATTGTTAGCCTTTACCCCTTGCGTCTTCCCCATGATTCCCATTTTGTCCTCCATTATTGTCGGGCAAGGGCAAGGACTCACCACGCGTCGCGCGTTTACCTTGTCGCTGGTTTATGTATTGGCCATGGCTTCTACCTACACTATTGCGGGCGTATTAGCAGGACTCTTTGGTGCCAACCTGCAAGCGGCTTTCCAAAACCCTTGGATATTGACCGCCTTTAGCATCATTTTCGTTGTCTTAGCGCTGTCGATGTTTGGCTTTTTTGAGCTGCAACTGCCTTCCAGCGTGCAAGCGAAACTGGCGGACATTTCTAACAAACAGCAAGGCGGCACGCTCGCTGGTGTAGCGGTAATGGGCTTTTTGTCGGCACTGATTGTTGGGCCCTGTGTTGCACCGCCTTTAGCCGGTGCGTTGATTTACATCGGCCAAACAGGTGATGCGGTGCTGGGTGGCGCGGCATTATTTGCGCTGAGCATGGGCATGGGCTTACCTTTATTGGCCGTTGGTACCGCCGCTGGTAAATACATGCCACGCGCAGGCGGCTGGATGGATGCGGTGAAAGCGGTATTTGGTGTCGCCTTATTGGCAGTCGCTATTTGGATGCTCTCTCGCATTCTGCCAGACAGCATCAGCCTGTTGCTCTGGGCGGCCCTGGCTGTGAGCTCTGCCATTTATTTAGGCGCCTTCGAGGCGGTTACCAGCGGCTGGCAAAAACTGTGGAAAAGCCTGGGGTTATTGTTATTTGTTTGGGGCCTTTTCTTGCTGGTGGCGGTTGCCAGCGGTGGCAAAAGTAGCCTAACGCCCCTGGCGCATTTAGCGGGTGGCAGCTCATCGAGCGTTAGTGCGACAGTCAATGCGCACGACCTTTTTCAGCGCGTTAACTCTGCGGCTGAGTTGGATGCGGTGTTAAGTGAAGCGAAAGCCAAGCAACAGGTGGTGATGCTCGACTTTTACGCGGATTGGTGTGTTTCTTGTAAAGAAATGGAGCAATTCACCTTCACCGATGCGCGCGTCGCCAGTCAAATGCAACAGATGAAACTGGTCCAAATTGACTTAACTGATAATACAACCGAGCATCAAGCATTACTAAAACGCTTTGGTTTAGTCGGACCACCAGCCATTCTGTTCTTTGATGCCAACAGTCAGGAACGCCGTGGGTTACGTGTGGTAGGCTTTATGAAAGCCGAGCCTTTTGCACAACAATTGTCAAAAGCATTAGCGCCTTAATGGTTATTCTGTGACTATCTCGGCTATAATTAAGTAACTTACTTAGACGTGAACATCAACATGGCAAACATATTGGTATTAAATGGTCCTAATCTTAATCTCTTAGGTCGTCGAGAGCCGGGACACTATGGCACGCGCACCCTAGCCGACATCGTACAAGAACTAGAACAGTTGGCCGATGAGTTTGAGGTTCGTTTATATCATTTTCAAAGCAACTCAGAAGCTGAATTGATTAACCGCGTTCACCAAGCGGTTGAAGATGAGATTAGTTTTATCATTATTAACCCTGCTGCCTTTACCCACACCAGTGTGGCGTTGCGCGATGCCTTAGCAGGGGTAGCCATTCCGTTTATCGAAGTTCATCTTTCCAATGTTCATAAACGCGAAGCTTTTCGTCATCATTCTTATTTTTCCGACATCGCCGTGGGCACCATTGTTGGTCTCGGTCCGATTGGTTATGCCCTAGCACTGCAAGCGGCATTAGATCACTTGGATATTTAATAACTGGACAGTTAAGACCTAGACAGTTAGCCCATAAACCCTATTCATACAATCAATTTTTCAGAGAGAGCCCTTTATGGACATGCAGGACATCCGCAAATTATTTGAATTAGCCGACAAATTCCAAGTAGCCGAAGTCGAATTCAATAACGATGAAGTCAGCCTAAGAATTACCCGCGCTCATCCGGTCGAAGGTGGTGTAATGATGCAAGCGCCCATGATGGCGGCCGCTCCAGCAGCCGCACCCGCGCCAACATCAACCAGTGCTGCCGCCCCCGCAGCACCAGCAGCTGATGCCTTACCTGCTGGCACACAAGTCAAATCACCGATGGTAGGGAGTTTCTACGCTGCGCCAGCGCCTGGCGCCAAAAACTTCGTTGAAGTGGGTCAGAGCGTGAAAGTGGGTGACACCTTATGCATCATCGAAGCGATGAAAATCATGAATCCGATTAAATCTGAGGTGAGCGGCAAGGTGATCAGTATTTTGGTCGAAAATGCCGACCCTGTTGAGTACGGTCAACCCTTGTTCATCATCGGGTAACCAGTGCTATGATTAAAAAACTGCTCATTGCCAATCGTGGCGAAATTGCTTTACGTATTTTACGTGCCTGTCGTGAACTGGGCATTAAGACGGTCGCGGTTTATTCCGAAGCCGACCGCTCACTCAAACACGTCGGCCTAGCCGATGAAACCGTGTGTATTGGTCCGGGACCATCTGCGAAAAGCTATTTGAGTGCTACCGCTATTTTATCGGCCGCTGAAATTACCGGCGCTGATGCCATTCACCCCGGTTATGGTTTCTTATCTGAAAACCCCGATTTTGCTGAACGCGTCGAAGCGAGTGGCTTTATTTTTGTGGGTCCCCGTGCCGATTCGATTCGCTTAATGGGTGACAAGGTTTCGGCTATTCGCACCATGATGGCTGCTGGCGTACCCACCGTGCCGGGTTCTGGCAAGCCCTTAGATGATAATGCCGACGAAAACTACGCCATTGCCGAACGCATTGGCTACCCTGTTATTATTAAAGCGGCGGGCGGTGGCGGTGGTCGTGGTATGCGCGTTGTCTATGACAAAGAGATGCTGTTAGAGTCTATTGCGCTGACCAAAAATGAAGCTGGTGTGGCATTCAACAACCCTGAAGTTTATATGGAAAAGTTTTTACAAACACCACGCCATATCGAAATTCAGGTCTTGTCTGACGGTCAAGGCAATGCGGTGCATTTGGGTGAACGTGACTGCTCAATGCAACGTCGTCACCAAAAAGTGGTGGAAGAAGCGCCCGCTCCCGGCATCACCGCAGCAGAACGTGAATTTATTGGCAACCAATGCGCACGAGCGTGTATCGAAATGAACTACCGTGGCGCTGGCACCTTCGAGTTCCTTTACGAAAAAGGTCATTTCTACTTCATTGAAATGAACACACGTATTCAGGTAGAACACCCCGTAACCGAAATGGTCACAGGTATCGATTTAGTACGCACACAAATTCAAATCGCCGCGGGCATGCCTTTGCCTTTCACCCAGGCCGATGTGCAACTGCGTGGTCACGCCATTGAATGTCGAGTGAACGCGGAAGACCCAACGCACAACTTTATGCCCAGTCCTGGCAAAATTACGCGTGCGCACGTACCTGGCGGCATTGGTGTACGTTGGGATTCCCATATCTATGGCGGTTACAGCGTTCCCCCCACTTACGATTCGATGATTGGCAAACTGATTGTCCATGGCGATACGCGTGAAAGCGCTCTAGCTCGCATGGAAAACGCCTTGTCGGAGATGGTGATTGAAGGCATCAAAACCAATATTGGCTTACAAAAAGAGATTATTAGTGATGACGGCTTCCGTAAAGGTGGCGTCAACATTCATTATCTTGAGAAAAAACTGGGCATGCACTAAGTGGCGTGGATTCAGGTTTACGCCGAAGTCCCTAAGCGTTATGCCGAAGCCTTATCGGACGCGTTGGAGGCGATTGGCAGCCTAGCGGTGACCCTAACCGATGCGGCGGATAGCCCCATTTTCGAACCGCCCATTGGCTCAACCCCCATTTGGCCCGACACGCGGGTAACGGGTTTATTTGATGCGAATCGGGATACGGATGCCCTGTTAACCTTGTTGGCTAAACGCTGGCCGCAGGTTGCTCAGTTTCCTGTGCGTGTTGAAGCGCTGGAAGATAAAGACTGGGTGCGCGAATGGATGGATCAGTTTCAGCCGGTTCGTTTTGGTGAGCGTTTATGGGTTGTACCGAGTTGGTTATCGCCACCGGAACCTGACAGCATACATTTATTGCTCGATCCTGGCTTAGCCTTTGGTACGGGAGACCACCCCACCACAGCACTGTGCTTGACCTGGCTTTCGAATCATGATTTAAACGGTAAAACGGTCGTTGATTTTGGTTGTGGTTCAGGCATTCTGGCTTGTGCAGCAGCAAAACTGGGCGCTGAACGCGTTATCGGTACCGATATTGATCCGCAAGCGATGCATGCTTCGGCACAAAATGCGGCGCAAAATCAGGTGCAACTCGACCTGTATTTACCCGATCAGATGCCCGATGTGAAAGCCGATATTGTCGTTGCTAACATTTTATTTAATCCGCTCAAGATGCTGGCACCACAGCTACTATCCCTATTGGCTACCGATGGCCTACTGGTGATGTCTGGTGTGCTTATCGAACAAGTTGAACCCTTGATTGAGCATTATCAAGCACTTGGCACAAAACTTGTTAGCTCTACAGAACAAGGTGATTGGGCACAAGTGGTGCTCGTGAAGGCAAAAGGATAGGATATGAAAGCTGGTTGGATGATGTTGGCAACACTGTTCATGGTACAAATGCCCGCTTGGGCAGACGCACCAAAAATGGACTTAATTCCTGAACTGAAGGACATCGAAAAGATCGCAGCGGAGCAAGAAGCGGCTATTCGTGCGCAATCCGATGCGTTGCAAAAAGCTCAACAAGAAAAAGAGCAAGCCGAAAAAGCAGCCAAAGAAGCGATTGATAAACAAAGAGCCGCCGCCACACCGGTTGCACCCACTGCTGAATCTAACAGCAAGCCAGAACGCAAAGTCGCGAGCACTCAATCGAAAACCGCAAGTAAAACGGTTAAGAAAGTGCCTGCTGAACCCATCGAAAAAACCAATCCATGGTTAGCGCAAGAGCGTCGTTACAGCTTTCCTTAATATCGCCAACCGGGTTTAATCTCATCCACGCTGCACGCAGCGACGATTAGAGCTAAAGCAAAACAGCGCCGGTGGGGCGCTGTTTTTTTGGAATCCATCATACTCTTGGCGACATGACGAGTTCTTAGGAACCCCACACATCCTGGGTAATGCTGCTATACCAGCCCTTGGCATAAACGGCTTCCATGGCACGAAAATCGGTGTCGGCTTTAGCGGGTGAAACACCCCCTGCACCTTTAATTTCACCGATTTTACCTTCCTGCACACTATAAACGCCGACAATAGAAATAGCATAATTATCGGATACCAACGAGTAACAAGTATTGGCATTAATGGTCGCAAAACTCGATTTACCCGCTAGCGCATTGACCACTGCTGCTGCCGTCATCTTCGCATGGGAAACCGCACTATGTGCCGATTTCGGCATAGCTCCGGCAATGGCGGCATCACCAATCACGTAAATATCTTGCTTAATGGTCGATTCAAAAGTTGTTGGATTAACAGGGCAAAAACCCGTTTCGTTCGTTAAGCCCGCCGTGAAAGCCAGGGCACCGGCTTTTTGTGGCGGAATGGCATTAATGACGTCGGCTTTAATTTCGCCTGCTTCCGCATAAACGGTCATGGTTGACACATCGACCTTGCTGACCTTGCCACCATCGTTCACACCAGTCCATTCGACCATATCACCGTATAAATCTTGCCAGGCCTCAACAAACAAACCTTGTTTAGAGAACTTGTCTTTCGGGTCAAGTACAATGATTTTAGCTTTAGGGTTGTGCTTTTTGAAATACTGAGCCACCATACCCACACGTTCATAAGGCCCAGGTGGGCAACGGTAAGGATTGGGTGGCGCAATCATGACAAAGGTTCCGCCCTGCTTCATGGTCTCAATTTGCTTTTTGAGCAAGGTTGTTTGTGCGCCAGCCTGCCAGGCATGAGGGATTTTTTCAGCATTCGCTTGCGTCACCCCGTCAATCGCTCCCCACTTAAAGTCGATGCCAGGAGAAACAATGAGTTTAGTGTAACTGAGCTTTTGACCACCCGCTAAGGTGACTTGATGACCCTTGTCGTCAATCTCCGTCACGCGATCATGAATGACTTGAATGCCACGCTTCTTTAGTCCTTCATAATTAAAGGTAAGTTGTTCCATGCTGACCAAGTTAGCCAAATGCCAGTTAGAACCGGGACAGGTGACATGAGTTTGATTGGGTTCAATTAAAATGACTTTGAGTGATGGCTGATACTTTTTCAAATATTTAGCCACGGCACTACCGCCAAAGCCCCCGCCCACAACGATGACCTGTTGTGCCTCTGGTTTGGTTGAACAGCCCACTAGGGGTAATAATGCCAGACTGCCGGCTGCGGTTACAAATTGACGACGATTCATGCTCATGCGGTTACTGTCCTTGAATACCAATATATTTTGCTAATTGAACGATATCTTCATCGCTGTAACCCTTAGCATGACGATTCATCACCGTGCTCACGCGGGTACCATCACGAAATGCTTTCATTTGCGACACAATCGCTGAAGCGGGATACTTACTGAGATTAATGATGGTGGCATTCTGATCCACACCGGCATGACAAGATAAACAACTGTCAGCCAAAGCCTGACCACGCTCAACAGCTAGCGCCATCCCGGCCTGGGCCGTTAATAACACCATGAAAAATAATTTAATTTTATGGGAAATCATCACATTAATACCTGCAACTCATGCTTAGCTAAGTAGGTTAGAAAAATACGCTGCTTAATATAACTAAATACTTATATAAAATACATATAAAAAACTTAATTGCAGTCATCAATATTGCTTATGGCTAAACTAGACGGCTTATGACAGGCACAAAAAAACCCGTACTGAGACGGGTTGATTTGGTAATTTGGTGGCTATGACGGGACTCGAACCTGTGACCCCAGCATTATGAGTGCTGTGCTCTAACCGACTGAGCTACATAGCCATAAATTTAGTTTTTCAATTTTATCGCTATTTTATTCATAAGTCAACCATCCTAGTCGCCAGAGATGGTATCTGCTAAACTAATGTTATGAAAAACGACACAGCTAGCACAATACACTGGCGTAACAAGCCGCCACACAATTGTCTGCCAATTGCACAAAAACTGATGCAAACAACAGGGCTGCTAACCCTTGCCCTAAGTGCTAACTGTGGCAGTCCTCTATCGGTCGGTGTACTCTACGAAGGCATCGACGAGTGCCTTAACGACGAAGCCAAGCGCTTGAATATCGCTCCAAAAAGCAAAGGATGGGTGAGAAGCGTGCTACTCAATTGTCGGCACAAACCCGTACTTTACGCGCGCAGTTTTATTCCTTTGGATGATATGGAACAAACGCATTTTTTTCAACAACAGCATGAACTTTCAGGCATCAGACACATAGGCACGCAACCTTTGGGCATTTGGCTGTCACAACAAACGCAATTAACGCGCTCTGCTTTTGAATACGCTTTAACCGACAGTCAACATTGGCCTCATTGGCAGCACAATAGCAAACAACAACTGCCGGCACGCTGTTCCTGCTTCAGCTCCTTATCCAGCCGACTACTGCTCAGTGAAGTATTTTTACAGCCATGTTAAATCTGCGTTAAAATGTTGTTATTGTTAGTACACGCTTAGGTCTTTTGCATGAATCCACAACTCGAACAAGCCAAATCAGTCATTGCACAAGAAATTGCTGCCTTACAAATCATGTCAGAACGACTCAACGAGCAGTTTGTGCAAGCCGTGGATCTGATCATGAACACCACTGGTCGTTTAGTCATCATTGGTATGGGCAAGTCTGGACTGATCGGACAGAAAATTGTCGCCACCATGGCCTCAACGGGTACTCCTGCCTTCTCGGTTCATCCCGGCGAAGCCTTTCATGGTGATTTAGGCATGATTAAACCCGATGATGTTGCACTGCTTATTTCTAATAGCGGTGAAACCGACGAGGTCATCCGTATTCTGCCCTTCTTAAAATATCAAGGCAATCGCATTATCGCCATGACGGGCAAACTGAATTCTACCTTGGCTCAACACGCCCATGCTGTTTTAGATATTTCGGTCGAAAAAGAAGCTTGTCCCAACAACCTAGCGCCGACCAGCTCCACCACCAACACATTGGTGATGGGCGACGCCTTAGCCGTAGTGCTTTCGATTAGCAAAAACTTTCAGCCAGAAGACTTTGCCCGTTTTCATCCGGGTGGCAGTTTAGGACGCAAGCTACTGACTAAAGTCGGTGATGTCATGCATAAGGATAATCTCCCCTTCTGTACGCCAACCAGTAGTTTTAGAGATGTATTGCAAACCATCACCGCAGGGCGCTTAGGTGTGGCACTGGTGTTAAAGGAGCATAAGCTTGTCGGCATCATTACCGATGGTGATGTGCGTCGCGCTTACGATAAAAGCGATGACGTTAAGCAACTCTGCGCGCAACAAATGATGACCACCTCACCAGTCACCATCGATGTCAACGAACGCTTCGCCGATGCCGAGGCACTGATGCACCGCACCAAAATCTATTCCCTAGTGGTCACTGATAAAGAGAGCGTTGTCGGTGTGCTGCAAATTTATGATATGAAATAGGCTTAATAACGTAGGCTTAACGAAATTTGCTTTTATTGGGATCTTCTTTCGGCTGACGAATACCTCGATCTAATTCCAATAAACAGGCTTGATAAGCAAGAATATACATACTCCGCTGCAACGCCATATACAGCCCCGCCCAACCATCTAAAAAGCCCAACTTAAACACATAGCGGCGCACAAAACGCCACCAAAACAGTCCTGCTTTCCAAGCACTAAAGCGCGCCCCCTTGGCATAATCGACTTCTGCTTCAATCGTGGCCAACTTAAAACTACGATCCCACCATTCAATCATGGTGGGTGCCATATCGTGACGCACCACGCCTTTGATCGTTTTCTTAGGTAATTTCTCACAAATGTAAGTGTGTTGCACAGGACAGTAAGTCACGTGATGACGATTGACAAAGCGAACATTCGCTTCAATCGACCCGCCCCACTGCAGCCAATGGCCAAAGAGTGAGTTTTGCCCACCTGTTTTGTAAGCCAAATAGCTCATATCACCCGCCAACTCTTTACGAATATTGTTCGCCAACTCAGGTAACACGACTTCGTCTTGATCGGTAAAAAACACCCAATCATGACTGGCTTTGCTCAATGCATAATTGAGCTGATTACCATAACCCGCCCAAGGATTGGTTTCGACACGAACTCCCAAGGCTTGCGCAATCTCCACCGTTCTATCTTGACTGCCTGAATCCACAATCATCACTTCATCGGCCCACATCAGGCTTTTTAAGCAATCTTCAATGTATTTTTCACCATTGTAGGTCAGTACAAAAGCGGTAATTTTATGACTCATAAATGTCCTTTCATCGAAGGTCGGTGTGCAATCAGAGCCGCACACCACAATAAACTGGTGGTAAACATAAAAGCAATCAACAGACCAATGGTTCTTAAATTATGTTGCCAAGAGAGCTCATGCACCATCGTGCCACGGAAAAGATCGGATGTCGATAAGGAGGTCAGCACGAACACGAATATCAACACTCCCAATCCCAAACGACGCTGATTATCGTTATCTATCGACATAATCCGCCAGAGTGCATAGGCATAAATAGGCGCAATTAACACCAATGTAGGACCTTCGGTGCGCGTGCTAAACAATAAAATCCACGCCAAAGCGGTGACCAATAACAAGATTAAGTTTTCTTTGCTGAATGCGCCATTCTTCCAGCGTAACCATAACGCAGGCACTGCCACCATGGCAGCCGACCCCAACAATACCAATCCATAGCTTTGCTGTAATACCCAACCAAAGTTCACTTCTAGGAAGGGTTTAAGGCCTAAGAAGAAATGTCCCCAAGGCTCACCATAGGTGAGTGTTTTATCCATTGCCAACAAATCCACCCAATCGCTGTAAAAGGCATTGGCTTGCGCTTGTCCCCAGACAAAGTATGGCAACGCAAGCAAAAAGGCATGCGCCAATACACTGGTCACAATAAAGCGCCAGCGCATATCGACGAATAACAGCAGCGTCAACACCAAAGGATAAAGCTTTGTGTTGGCAATCCATGCCAACAACAACGCAGACACCAACCACTGACCACGAACGTAAAACAACAATCCCAAGGTCATCACCGCCACAACCAAGGTATTCGATTGTAGATAAGTACCATTAAGCTGAAAATCAGTCAGCAATAAAAACGGCAAGAATAACGACAAACCCAAGCCCAACGGACGCGCTAGGGGTAATTCGCGCAAAAGCCATAGCATTGCCACAAAAAACAAGACGATGGATATGAGTTGCCACATCACCCCCGACAGCACAAACGGCAGTTGTGCAAACGCAATGAGCGGCAATAAAAACGTCGGACTGAGTTTGTAGTAATCAAAGCCTTCGTAGGCCGCATATGGATTTAAGCCTTGCAGCCAATGAACCCCAGCGTTGTAAAAAGTTTCAAAAGCCAAGGCATTGGGCGTTTTTTCGACAATTGGCACGGCAAATAAAGATAGCGTCAAGAGAACTATCAACACCAACACCCAAGGACGACTTTTGGGGTGACTGTAAGACGCTGGCAGTAGCATCACAACTTCGCCTTTAGCGCATTCATCACCATCTCAGGCGTAATTCCCTTCAAACAGATCAAGTCATGCGCACAGCTTTCTTTCACGCACGGACTACACGACACACGTGCATTCAAAATAGTGGTGTTGGGAGATGGCGGTGCAATCTCATCTTCGTTCGCAGCACCATACCACGTAATGGTCGGAATACCGATTGCACTGGCAACGTGCATGGGGCCGGTATCATTGGTTACCATTGCAGCAGCAGAACGCATGAGCCAAATCGTCTCGCGTAAACTGGTACGCCCTGCTAAATTTCGTGCTAGCCCACCCGACAAGTGCATCACCGATTCACCCGCTTCGACATCATCTGGACCACCGACAATAACCACCGTTAGCTTTAACTCGACGGCAATACGCTTCACCACTTCAGCAAAACGATCATGAAACCAACGCCGTGTCGGGGAAATCGAACCCACCACCATCACCACATAGCCCCCTGCAAACAACCCCAGATGTTTGAGCAACGCTTGTGATTTTTCTGCTTCTTCATCGGCAAAATAAATTTGTGGCAGAATGCCGCGCGCATCGACACCCAATAAATCGCCTAACCGTGCATTGTGTTCTAACCGATGTGTCACAGATGTTGGCAAAGGCAACTTATGTGTCAGCAGCCAACCTCGCCCTTCTTTGATGTAACCAATACGCATAGGAATACGCGCCAAAAAAGGCAACAAGGCATACTTAAACGCATTGTGTAACACAATACATGCATCAAATTGACCAGCCTTTAAATGCATTAGCGTTTGACGCCAAAAATCGGATTTACGAATAACGACAATCTCATCAATTAAAGGATTGGCCTCATAAATTGCTGCGACTTGTGGCTCGGTAAACACCGTAATATGCGCTGTTTTGCCTTGTTGCTTGAGCGCCTCTATGAGCGGCAAGGTATAGATGGCATCACCAATGCGCTTTAAGCCGAGAATGGCGATTTTTTTCCCGATCACAACCGACATAAAGCAACTTCCCGTTCAATACCCTGTTTCACCTCATCCAATAGCGCATAGCGCTTGCGATAAAGCGAACGTTTCTTCTGCTCAACAGCTTCAATTGGCTTGTGTGGATAATCAATCGGCAAGCGATACCAAACCTCATCGAAACCGACACCACCCACTTCTTGCCAGAAGGTCTCGTAATCGAAGCCGATTTTGCCTTGCGATTTGGTTTCGTTCTGATACACATGCCATTCCGGACGAACGCCCAATACCTGAACAATACCCACCGCTTTACACCAATACAAAAACGCCATCCATATTAAATTTTGCGGACGTAATCCATGCAGTTGTTTGGTAAAGGTTTTATAAAGATCTTTGTTATCTTTTACCCCTTGAACACCCGCCACTTTCGCTGTATTACCATCCAGCACAAAGTTAATAAAGTAAGCTTCATCCCCATTTAGCAACAATTTCAGGCTCAACTGCCCTTCAAAGCGCATACGATGATCGTACTGCAACAGCAACCTCACGTTAAGCCCTTCAAAGTCTTGCTGATACAAAACGATACCCTGCGAAAATAACAAAGGTAAAGCTTCATGTCCAAGACGAGATACCAAAGAAGTATAATGAGCCAGTAAGTCATGATGAATTGCAGCCGATGCTGAATTGCCTTTTAGCAAAAAGGCATGAGCACGAAACATATAAAAAACAAACGGATGCCATGCCAACACATCCGATAAGGCTGTATCATCGAACTGCTTTTTAACGTGAGCGATGTAATGGCGAGCATCGGCACTCATCAACCACCAAAAAAAGAGTTTCACTTTTTTATCTGTGGCTAAAGATGATCCTAGTACTTGCAGCAAAGCTCTCATGATGTCGTCACTCTCGGCTGCCACAAAGTCGCCATCATAAAAACAAACCAATACGAAAAAGCCTGTACTAACAAATAACTATCTGTCAGCATCACAATTAAGGTTAAGCTAATAAATGCCCAACGCCAATGGGCATAGGCATCGGATTGTCGAACAGCGTGCCAAATGATACTGAACCATAACCAGACAAACAACGTAAAACCCAAAATCCCAAAACTAGCCAATTCAAACAGATATTGATTATGCGGTTGATTGTGCCCCGTGCCCTCTCCCCATTTGCCCATTAAGGTTTCTGGCGGCACACGATCACCCACAAACTGATTGTAGGCATCGGGAAAATCGCCAATACCGACACCCAGCCAAAGGTGTTCTGGAATCATGGCTATTGTGTTTTGCCAAAAAATGAGACGCGCATTGACTGAGCCTGTTTTCGTGTCATCATGCGTTTGAATTTCGTGGATAGCGCGATCAACACGGGTCTGGAAAAGATCACTGGTTTGATAGGCAATGCTGAAGATCAACGGCAAGGCAACCGCACCGGCCAAAACACCTTGTTTCAACCGTCCTTTGTAGGAAAAGTATTGCAACAACAATAATCCCATTAAGGCAAAGTAAGCAATCTGACCAATACGGCCGCCGGTAATAAACATATTAATTGTCATGGTAATAATGAACACAACAAATAACCAACGCTGCCAAGAAGAAACAGGATTAAACAGAAGTTGATAAGCCATGAAATAAATGGCTAAGGCTAGAAATGGATTGTATTCCCAATGCCCCAAAAAACCCGCCGGATCTAAAGGATCGATACCTGGAATGGCCAACCAATGAAACCATACCGCATAAGAAGCCATCTCAGAAAGCGTCATCGCAGTAATAAAAGCCGAAAAATATAGGCTATGATGCTCTTTTCTCACCACCGTTAACAAGAGCGGAAACAAGAAAAAAATGACATGACGCTCAACCATGTGTTGACCCCATGCCATATCCTCTGTCCATAGCAATGACACAGGATAGAGCAATGCAAAAGCCAGCATGGGATAAATGAGCGGATGAGAATGCATTTGCTGCCATTTACGTGCAAAATCGGCTTCAACTAACCACAACACCAAAATCACTAACAAGATAAGATTCGGTGCGGCAGACGAAATCGGCAAAAAAAACACGAAAGCAATCAATAACCACGATTGCCATACCCCGAGTTTTTCTTGCCATGCAATGGACATGTTTACAAACCCTGCTCGCTCAACCAGTCTAAATAAGCTCTGGTACCGGTCGCAACATCAGCAAAAGGCTTATCGTAGCCAGCTGTGCGCAAGCGTGCGATATTCGCTTGTGTAAAACTCTGGTAGCGGCCTTTTAAATGCTCAGGAAAATCAACATAGGTAATCTCACCCTTGCCATGATAAGCAATCACCGCTTCCGCTACCTCACGGAACGGCTGGGCGCGACCTGTCCCAAGGTTAAATATACCGCTGATACCTTGTTGCCACGCCCATAAATTAACAGCCGCCACATCGCCAACATAAACAAAGTCACGCGACTGGCCACCAGCTTCATAGCCATCGTAAGCACCAAAGAGTTTCGGATTTTCTCCCTTCAAAATTTGCTGGTGCAAATGAAAAGCCACACTGGCCATACTGCCTTTATGCTGTTCACGTGGACCATAAACATTAAAATAGCGGAAGCCGACAATCGGTGCGGTTGCCTTAGGCAACACACGACGCACATGCTGATCGAACAAAAATTTAGAATAACCATAGACATTGAGCGGTTTCTCGTTGACGAGACCTTCCGAAAAAACCGGACCATCACCATAGACAGAAGCGGATGAGGCATATATAAACGGGACTTTAGCCAACTGACAAGCCGCCAACAACTCCTGAGAATAGGTATAGTTGTTATCCATCATGTACTTACCATTCCACTCAGTCGTTGCGGAGCAAGCACCCTGATGAAACACGGCTTGCACGCCTTCTAAAAAGCGCGCGTCGCCTAGTTTTGCACGAAAAACATCTTTATCTTGGTAATCAGCAATGACGCAATCAGCGAGGTTGCGAAACTGTGCGCCATCCGTTAAGTCGTCAACAACCAAAATATCGGTAAAACCTTCAGCGTTTAACAACTTAACGATATTCGAGCCAATAAATCCTGCACCGCCTGTGACAATAATCATGCCGATTCCCTCTATGCCTTAATCCATCTATTTTAATCGCTTTATGAGGGTTTATAAATGGAAAAGGGAGCAAAAGCTCCCTTTTCCATCAAAATACAATGACTTTTGAACAATTAACCCCGTAACTGCATCGCAATCGCTGCCACACGCTCACCATAAAGCTTCGCCGTTGCCAAATCGCCGGCATTGACTTCATCCACTCCCGCATCCGACGGCGTTTGCATCATCGCGCCGGCAAAAGAGCCAACATAGTTAATGTCATCGCGCTTAGCAGACTTGGCATTCGAAGGCATCAGACCTGTTCCCACCCAAACCCCCGAATGCTGCATCGCTAGCGTGATAAAAAACTGCAAGGTAGCGTGTTTATCACCATTCATGGTTGCCGAATTGGTAAAGCCACCAAAAACCTTATCTTTCCATTGTTGACCAAACCAAGGCTTAGAACTGGCGTCGGCAAATTTCTTAAACTGCCAACTAGCGCTGCCCATATAGGTCGGAGAACCAAAGACAATGGCATCCGCCGCTGCCAAACTCGCCCAATCCGCCTCGCCAATATTGCCTTCCGCATCAATGGCAATCAACTGTGCATTCGCACCAGCGGCAACCGCTTCTGCTTGCTTTTGTGTATGACCATAACCACTGTGATAAACCACCACGACTTTTGCCATGTTAAGACTCCTTGTATATTAATTATCCGACAAATCAAATACCAACACTTCAGCCTCATTGCCTTGCGACAACTCAATTGCTGACTCTTGCGCCATCATTAACGCATCACCAGCTGACAATTCAATGCCATTCGCCCTTAACTTTCCCTTAATTAGGTGAACATAGGCCTTACGGGATGGATCAATCCCTAATTGTGCCGATTCATCCCCGTCAAACAACCCAGCATAAAGCTTGGCATCAGCATGAATCACCACACAATCTGTCCCGCCTTCGGGTGCCGCCACCAACTTCAACTGACCTCGTTTAGTGGCAGGATCAATCGATTTTTGTTCATAACTCGCATCTATTCCCAACTCTTTTGGCTCAATCCAAATTTGTAGAAAATGCGTTTCTTTATCTCGCTCATGGTTGTATTCACTGTGTCTGACCCCACGTCCGGAACTCATACGCTGTACATCACCGGGTGGAATAGAAGCCGAATTACCCATACTATCGCTGTGCGCCAGTGAACCTGAAATGACATAGCTGATGATTTCCATATCCTTATGTCCATGTTCACCAAAACCCTGACCTGCTGCTACCCGATCTTCATTAATGACCCTAAGATTACCCCAGCCCATAAAGTTGGGATCGTAATAACGAGCAAAAGAGAAAGAGTGATGGCTTTTCAGCCAGCCATGATCGGCGTAACCTCTTTCAGCAGACCGACGAATGTGAATCATAGCATCACTCCTTTATCCTATATTGCGTGTGGCGAATTAAGCAGAACGACGTTGATCTAAAGACCAAGCACCGCTACCCATCGCCGTGACCATAAATAAACCGCCAGCGATGCTCAGGTTTTTCATAAACATCAACTGTTGCATATAGGCTTGATCGGCTGGTACCGCCCAGAATGCATGGAAAATCACTGCTGCTATTAAGGTAAAACCACCCAACAGGAAAGCCGCCAAACGGGCTTGAAAGCCCACCCACAGGGCAATACCAGCAACCACTTCTAATATAATGGTCATTACCGCGACCACGCTGGCCATCGGCAACCCATAGGCCTCAATGTAGCCCACAGTACCTTCAAATCCCGTTATTTTAGAAAGTCCAGCGCTGATAAAAATAGCCGACAACAACAGTCGGGCGACCAAGGTAAAAGGTGCGTTTAGTGTTTGCATCATGTCATCCTCACGATTGAAAACTGTGTTTTAATTTCAGCAACAATTGGGTTAATTGCGCCAACTCTGCTTCACTCAACTGAGCGAAGGCTTTTTCTAAATGAGATAAATGGTCAGGAAAGATCGACTCAAACAAGCTCTGACCTTCCACTGTTAATCCCACTAATTGACTACGTGCATCATGGGGATTGCAGCGTGTTTCAAGCACCCCCTTGGCCACCAATCGTTCTACCACACCGGTTAATGTTCCTTTTGTAACAAGCGTTTTCTCACCTAACTCCTTGAAAGTCATCGCTGGCTGATTGCCCAGGGTAGCGATTAAATCAAATTGCGTCATGGTTAACTCAAAGCGCTTTACATCTTCGCTGGAATAGCGATTAAAACGTTGATAAGTCGTCACCAAGGCTGCCAAGGTGGGTAAAAAATTCATTGTTAATTGCCTAATGCCATTGTCTTGACCTTATATTAGTACTAACACGTACAATGTGCAATCACAATCAACGTTAAGACGATGAGTTATTTTGCAGTTCAATAACAAAGAAATGAATGGCTGAAAAAAGTGCATAAAAAAACCAGATAAATCTGGCTCTTATAAATACATTCTTTACATTTAGGTATCAGGTATTCCCTAGAAAGGGATATCATCATCTAAGTCAGGACCAAAAGCAGGCGGCGCTGACGCAGCAGGACGCGCTGCTTGTGCAGCAGGCGCACGCGCAGGCGCACCGCCACCATAACCACCCATATCACCACCGCCATAACCACTGTCGCCCATTTCGGCATGACCGCCACGGTTATCGTTTCGACCACCGAGCATTTGCATTTGACCATTCACATCCAATACCACTTCAGTGCTGTAACGCTCCTGACCAGACTGATCTTGCCATTTGCGCGTTT
>CAZBQD010000012.1:0-53100 GCA_964493995.1 uncultured Francisella sp. | reverse complement strand
GTTACCATCTTAAATCAGATCGGTAATTTGTTCAAAAACTGGGGTCCACTATAATCCTGGCGAATTGCCTGTACAGCCCTATTACACCAATGGAAGTGTCGATGCCTTGTCATCTGATTTGCTGTTTTTTTTAAATGATATGGATGCGACTGCTGGTCAAAGTGGCAGTGGTGTGTTTAATGCGCAAGGTAATGTGGTTGGCATTATTTCACACCAGTCAGCTTTTCCAGATCGAAACGCAGCAACCTACTTAAATGAGTCGGTTTACACTCAGGTTATGGCGTGGGCCAGTGCTAATGATACGACCTTGTCTGCACCGCCTAAAGTGTCTGCTTATGCTTATGATGATTTTGACACGATTTATCGGTTATACCAAGGGTTGTTTAAACGAGAGCCAGATTTGTCTGGTTTAGACTATTGGCTGAATGCGGTTTCACAGCGTGGTTTTTCACTGGTTGATATGGCAGATAGTTTTTTGAAATCGATTTTTGATCGTTCGCCATATTTAGACCTGGCAGGTGAAGCCTTGATTGATGCTTTGTATGAAAATATTTTAGGTAGATCTGCAGATGCTTCGGGTAAGGCATACTGGTTAGCCGAGTTGGATGCGGGTGCTACGTTGGCGATGTTGGTTCCCAGTTTTATCAACTCAAGCGAGTTTAAACAACAACAGGTTTTTAATGCTTACAATTTTTGGCATACACAAGTGAACAGCTTTGATGGTCAATTACATGGTACGGGCTTTACAGAAACCTTGTTAGGTGGGGCAGGCAATGACTTTTTGTCTGGCTATGCAGGTAACGATGAGCTACTGGGCGGTGCTGGAGATGACTATTTAATGGGAGGAGCGGGTAACGACAGATTGGTGGGTGATTTGGGGGCAGATTTCTTCGCTTACGATAATACCGATTTTGGTCACGATGTCATTGCAGACTTTTCTTTAGTAGCGGACTTTATTCGCCTAAGAGATGGCAGTATGTCCTTTAGCGCTGCGACGAATGAGCAGGGTTGGTTAACCTTGATCTATAGCAATACTTCCAGTATTACTTTGGTGGGGGTGCTGAACAGTCAAATGGATCAGATTGTTTTCGTGTAATTTGGTATATATTTTGCTTGTTTAGTTGCAGTCAATTTATTCAGCGAGTCTCATCATGGTTACGAATCAGTCTTTTGTCGATGCCTTGTTTCAGCATGTGTTGTTGCGTCCGGCAGATGTGAGTAGTCAAAATTTTTATGTCGAACGACTTGATCTGGGTTTGGCAACACGCGCGCAAATATTAGAAACTTTTTTGGCGAGCCCAGAAATTGTGACACTGCCTACGGGATTGGCTGGGATTTATCAGGCTGTATTGGGGCGTCAACCCGATAAGGGAGGATTGCAATTTTGGTCGGGGGTGCATCGAGATGGCGCTAACTTCACGCAAATTGCTCAGCAGATGGTAAATTCAGTCGAATTCAAACAAAAATACGCTAGTTTGACAACACCAGAGACTGTGATCAACCAAATTTATTTGAACGGATTAGGTCGAGAAGCAGATGCGCCTGGTTTGGCTTATTGGGTTAATGAGTTAACGCGTGGTGCGGACATGGGAGCGGTTGCTGCCAGTATTGCCCTGTCGCCAGAAGCGAAGGCCCGTAATGAAGCGGCAATGAAAAAAACGTTGGCTTGGCATGCGGTAATAGGAGACGAGCCCACAACAGACGAATTGGCCGCTTTACCTGATGGTGCTTCTGCCATGGCCGTGGCCATTATGCAGCAACCCGAAGCTCCTACCAGCGGTGGAGATTTTTGGGAATTGTCGACCACTTTATATGGCGCTACGGCGATTACAGGTCCATTAAATGTGGATATGACGACCAATAGTTTGACCATGGCTGGCTCACCTCAATCTTTATTTAGTGGCTCATTGCCGGGTGTAATGAATGTGGACTTTTCTGCCCTGACAGTGGCTGATGGGGTGGAGAGTGAGCCGGGCATTCCTTTGGTGAGTATCTTGGCTGACGATGCGGATAATCGATTGGTGGGTTCTGATCTAGGGAATAGTTTTGATGCTGGGCGCGGTCAGGATAAGCTGACGATGGGACGTTCGGTTGATGTGGTTATGTTTGCAGATAGTGCGAATGCTAATGGATTAGATGTGATCGATCGCTTTACGTTGGGAACCGATTTGCTCAATTTTAGTCGTTTTCTCAATAAAACGAAAGGGGTGGTGAATTTAGTTTCGGTAGATGCTAACAAAGGTTTTGAGTCGGCTTGGAGTAGTGGCGACTTATTGGTCGTTAATGGCTTTGGTCTAGATACGCCGCAAGCAGTCGCTAATTTATTTGGTACCGGTAAACCGCTGGCGTCACCTTCGGGATTGAATAAAGCGGTTGTCATGACAGCGAGCATTTCGGGTGATGCCAAATTGTGGTTTGTGGTTAATGAAACGGATTTGGGTCGCATCACAGCCAACGAAGTACAGCAGGTAGCGACCTTAACAGGCATTAATAACTTGTTGGAACAGGCTACCTTGGATTCTTTGAGAGCATCGGTGAGTGTTTCTGTGGCACCCTCAGTGGTGGCTTACAGTGCCGGTGGGTTAGTGGAATCGCTTAAAAATGATGGTTCTATCGATTCATCGCTCACCGTTTCGATTGTGGGTGATAGCTTTACCGGCGCTATTGGTGCGGCTATTGGAGAGGTATCGAATGTGCCTGCGGGGTTACGTGCTAAGTTAGTTAAGGTTAGCAATACCGAGGCAGTGTTAACCCTTACAGGCAAAGCGACTTCGCACAGCAGTTTGGATTCATTATCCAATTTGACGGTGAGCTTTGTTGAGGATAATTTTTTGTCGGGCTTATTGCCACTTAATGCGGTTAATGAAGAGTTAACACTGGATTTTGTTGATGTTTTCATGGTCGAAAATGGCGGATTGTTAACCGTTTCGGGTGGTGTGCCTGGTGCTTTAACCATTGATTTAGCTAAAGATACCGCCATGATGGGTAATGCACCTATCTTGCCTTTGACTGGAGCCATTGCCAATGCCAATTTTGTCGATTTGTCTGCCGTGACTAACACTACGGCGACAGCCTTGCTAACGGTGAGTGGCAGTGCGAGCAATGAGGTGTTTAGTGCAGCTCCTATGGGGGGAAGCTTGCGGGGTGCAGGGGGAGTAGATGGCTACTTGTTGGGTACGGGCGTTGATAAAATTGTGTTTGAAGCCAGCGCAACGGCCAACGGTGTCGATGTTGTGGGTGGTGGTTCTCAAACCAATTTCAAAATAGGAACGGGTGGTGATGTGCTTGATTTTTCTCAGTTTTTAAATGTAACGGGTAAAACAAATATCACCACGCGTTCGGCCGATAGTAGTGGTGCTATCGCTTGGACTAATGGTCAGGTTTTGGTTGTACAGGGAGATAGCATTGATTCATCGGCAGAAGTGGCTGCGCTGTTTGGTGCGGGTTCTGTGTTTGCTGCGCCAACTGCACAGGCAAAGGCAGTTGTTATCGCTGCAGATTTGGTGGGTGATGCTAGTGTTTGGTATGTAACCAATAAGTCAAACGTGACCAGTATTGATGTGAGTGAAGTGGAGCAGGTGGCCGTTCTCACGGGTATTAATAATGTTTCTTTATTGCCTTTTGTGGCGACCAATTTTGCTTGATACTAATTTTGCTATGAAGCATTTGAAGGGTTTAGGTTTGTTTTTTTGTTACAATGGGACAGTTATTAGATTAAGTTAAACGAGATTGCTTATGTTTGCCCATTCGATGCGTGTATGGTTTATTGTTGCTTTACTTTCACTGGCTGGTTGCGGCGGTGGTGGCGGAAGTAGCAGCGTTCAAGTTGGTAATCTTACCTATACGGCGCATGATTTTTCATTATCGCCCAGCACCATTAAAGGGGCATCTGCTTCGACTCAGCTTGAGCTTTATGTTAAAGAACAAGCGGGTAGTCAAATTAAGCCCTATTCTAGTGCGGTGGTTAGTTTTGAAAGCACCTGTATTTTAGAAGGTAGGGCGCGTGTGAGTGCAACACGTGTGATTAACGGGGTATATAGTGCAACCTACACCAATATGGGCTGTAGTGGTGAAGATGTCATTCAGGCAAATATTAGCGTCAGTGGTGGTGCCGTTGTGGCACCTTTGGAAAAATCTTTGACCATCACTGATGTGGTGGTGCAAACAGGTAATTTAACACTGACAGCAGCCAATACCAGTGTACCAGCAGATGGTTTTACACAAACGGCTATTCGAGCCTTAGTGGTTAGTAATTTTGAAGACGTCAATGGTGATCCTAAACCAATCATTGGGGCGAGTGTGAAGTTTTCAACCAATTTGGGTCGTTTATCGTCAACACAAGCCATGACGGATATTGATGGTTACGCAACGGTTTTTCTGATTGCTGATAACACCCCAGGCTTGGCGGTGGTCTCTGCAGAGCAGGGGGGCTATGTGCGAACGGTTTCAGTTGGATTTGGTTCGGTCGTGCCAGCCGATAAGTTGGTCGTATCTGTCACTCCCGAGCGTGTCAGACCAGGAGAGCCAACGACCATCACCACTAAGGTTGTCGATTCCACCGGTCGCTTGGTGCCCGATGTAAACTTAGTTTACAGCATAGAGAATAACCTGAGTGGTGGTTATTTAACGACCTTTAATAGCGCCACTAATGCAAATGGTGAGTCGAGTATCACTTATGTTGCGGGTAGTAAGGTAACGGATACGCAAGACCCGCAAACCGGTATTTGGGTGGCTGGCTATGATGAAATTTTGGTGTCTACCAGCAACGGTGTTTCGCAATTGACGAAAGTAAGAGTCAATGCAGATACAGCTGGCTTTAACACTTTGGTTTTCTCTATCGGTGGCGAAGAGGTGCCAGCGAATAATGAGACTAAGGTGTTGTTGCAAGCTAGTGTGATTGATGGCAATTTACAGCCGGTTATTGGTGAAGAGGTGGGTTTCACCACCAATTTAGGTGTGCTGGTCGATTTAGAGGGTAATGAAACGTCGACTGCCATCACGGGTGCGGATGGTGTGGCACGAATTTACTTAAAAGCGGGCCCAGTGACGGAAGAGACGGAAGTTAAAGTGAGTGCCTCTTACAAAGGCGTTATCAGCACGCAAGTAATTACCTTCTATCCCAATCCGTAATGAGTCTTTCCACGTAGCATTCCCATAAGGAGTGCTACGCTTTCTTCTTGACAATTAATACGAATATTTGAAGCAACGCAAAACAAAAAAGGCTTTGGGGTTAACCTAAGCCTTTACTGTATGGTGCGCGAGAAGAGACTCGAACTCTTACACTGTAATGGCCAGCGTGTTGGCTTTAATGTTGTCCCACGGGCACAAGGAAGACCGAAGAAGCCAGTGCAGGAAATCGATTAAGCTAATGTATAATAAAAGCAAACCACGAACACCTCTAGGAGTGACACACTATGCTTGCCATCACATTCGAAGCCGACATTGTCAGTGAATACCTGCGCATTCCTAACTTCGAGCAGCTTAAAAACAAGCATGTGCGGGTGGTGATAGAGGAGGAGAGAGCGTCACCTATCGTGGTAAGTGACATAGACGACTGTTTTGATCGCTTCCACTACAATATCAGTGCGCATACATTCAACAGAGACGAAGCCAATGAGCGCTAAGCTGTTTGCTGATACCAATGTGCTATTGTATTTATTGTCCGACGATGCTCTGAAAAAGACGCGCGCAAAACAGGTGCTCAGTGTACAGCCTGTGATTTCCTTGCAGGTCGCCAACGAGTTCACTAATGTCTGTCTGCCTCAAAAAGCTCAAACTCACACCAGAGGCGCTGCTGAGTGCGCTAAAGGTGATTGAGAAATATGCTGTATTTGTACCGTTTGGCTTACAAACGATTCATAAAGCAATTGCATTACAGGCACGCTACAAACTGCAATACTACGACAGCCTAATTGTCGCCACTGCACTAGAAAATGACTGTGACATCCTTTATTCCGAAGACATGCAGCATGGGTTAGTCATCGATAACCAACTGAAAATCATCAATCCGTTTTTGGCGTGATCTACCCACGCTTTGGTCCCACCAGCCAATGGGATACCGCAGCCGCGCAGTGTATTGTCGAGCAAGCTGGCGGCAAGGTGGTTGACCTAGCCAGACAGCCATTACGCTATGGGTTGGATCGGGATGGCTTGAATGGGGAGTTTGTGGTGAGTGTTGTTACCTCTCAATATCCTGATTCTTGCCGCTATCCTTCACTGACTCAGGCGATTGGCTTGCTGGCATCTAGCGTCATGATTTTGCTGTTATTAGCGTTGGTTCGGGTAATGCTTTTTTCGTCAATATGAGTCACTGTCGCCGATTGATTGGTGACATAACCTGCTTTTAAGTCGGTGGCTGATTGACAGCAGGCAACACATGATTACGCAACAAGCACTCATCGGTCTTCCAAGAACGCTTATTCGCCTGAATGAAAGGCATATACGAATCCGCAATGAAAGCAGCCAGGGTAGGTACTTGTTTTAACTCCGCCTTAGCCGCAAAGGGATCGTTACCCATCGCTAGGGAGGAAAGGTGCTGCTGGGCAAGGGTTCGGGCTTGGGGGAGTTTAAGTATTGAAGCATCGACGGAGGAAATTTTCTTTTCAGTCCATTTGCCGCGCTCGTTTTGGTAGCGGAGGTAGAACACTTTTAAGCCAGATGGGAATACTTTTAACAGCAATCCTTTAGTTTTTGTGTCAAAATAGTCGCATTTAGTTTTGTCGTTGTCGCATTTGATGCTATCAACGAATGATTGAGTCAATAATTGAGATGGCATAAAGCCTACTTTGGTTTAATTGAATTAAAATGATTCAAATGAATCGTAAATAGATCATACATTCACTGAGATGAATCATGCAAGAAGATTTTGATGAAAATTTGAAGATTGCCGTTTTCTTGAGAACAATTAGGGGTATCCTTGGGTGTTCTCAAAGAGAATTTGCTGAGATGCTTAAGCTGCCATTGTCCACGATTACTCGTGTTGAGGTGATGGATATGAGCATTCGCTATGCAGACCATAAAAAAATTATGCAAGCACTGCCTGAGCTGGGTATTCATTGTGACCCAGATCGCATACCTATGCATTTTGAGTTGGGTGAGCCTGTATTCAAATTGGCTAAAAAGCAAATTGAAACCAAGCGACAGATCAAAGAAATGAAGAAATCTGCAGTGCCATCACTAGAGAGTGATTGACGTAGTAACACTAAGTGATATAATCAAACTATGAATAAGCGTGTGCTCAAACCCAAAACCTTTGCTCGTTGGATGAAGAAAACCGAACTAACGAATGAAGCATTGTGCAATGCTGTTGATGAAATGCAACAGGGTTTGATTGATGCTGACTTGGGCGGAAATCTTTATAAAAAGCGTGTTGGTATTGCCAATCGTGGTAAACGCGGGGGCGTAAGAACCATCCTTGCGACAAATTTAGGTAGTCGATGGTTTTTTATGTTTGGTTACGAAAAAAACGATAAAGAAAACCTTTCTAGTGAAGATAAAGTAGTTGCTTTGGGTTTGGCACAGATTTTCTTGGGTCTGACAGACGCTGAGTTGAGTATGTATCTTGAGCTAAATAAATTAGAGGAGATTTGTACATGAATCGAGTGGCAAAAAGTCGTTTTATGGCAGAAATGCATGAAACAGCACAAGACTTGCATGAAGCAGGTATTATCGACAAACGAAATATGGACAAATATGACTTGCTTTGTCTTAAACCTGTAGAAGCATACGATGCTGAGAAGATTAAATCGTTACGGACTCGCCTGAATCTTAGTCAAGCTGTTTTGTCTGGTGTCCTCAATGTGAGCTTATCTACAGTCAGACAATGGGAACAAGGTGTTAAGTCTCCCAGTGGTGCGGCACAAAAACTCATTAGCTTGCTTGACCACAAAGGACTGGAAGTGTTGGCATACTGAAGTTTTTTGGATGTCGAATGTAGAAATTATGTAGAAGCAAGAACCTCACTCAAACTAGCTAAAGGCGCTATAGATTGGCTTAATTTGATTTAATTGAATCTTTTTTCATTGTTTTTTTATAAATGATGTATAAAAATCAATAAAAATAAAATAAAGCCAAATAAAATTCAATAAAATCATTCTGTAATACCAAATAAATCATAAATGATACTTTTAGTGTCAATCAGCGTGCAAAAATGACCAGTTTATAGGGTAAAACAGCGTCCAATTTTGACCACCCTAGTTTTATGTCATACTCCCGCATTTTATTGCGGGGATAACTTGGGTGATTTGCATGGAAACCATTAATAAAGTTCGTACCCGCCATTTCGTACAGGGTAAAAATATCAGTCAGATTGCACGCGAGCTTAACCTCTCACGCAATACCGTTAAGAAATACCTTAAAGACGATTATCCCCTCGCTTACCAACGAGAAAAACAACCTAAGCCGTTACTCGGATCATTTCATGCTCAGCTGCTGGATCTGCTTAACCATGACGCTAAGCTGCCTGTTCATCGTAGTCGAACGGCTAAACGTTTGTTTGCTATGTTGCAGGAGTTAGGCTATCAAGGGGCTTACGATAGTGTGCAACGTGCAGTAAAGGCATTTAGGGAGGATAAAACGCCATTAGCTTCAAAAGCCTTCGTTCCTTTATCTTTTGCCATAGCAGAGGTGTGTCAGTTCGATTGGAGCCATGAAACCGTTAAAATTTCAGGCATTGAGCAAGGCATTAAAGTGGCACATTTTCGATTGGCTTATTCTCGTGCCTATTTTGTTGTAGCCTATCCTAATGAGCGCTTAGAAATGCTGCTGGATGCTCATAATCGCGCTTTTGCTTTCTTGGGTGGTGTGCCACAGAAGATGATTTACGATAACCTTAAAACCGTGGTGGATGCAGTATTACGCGGTAAAAATCGTGATTTTAATAAGCGATTTATGGCCATGGCGAATCATTACGTGTTTGAACCTATTGCCTGTACTCCAGCCTCTGGTTGGGAAAAAGGTCAGGTTGAATCTCAAGTTAAGTTCTTGCGTAATAACCTGTTTTTACCCATGTTATCCTTCGATTCGCTTGATGATCTGAATGATTGGCTGAAGCTTCGTTGTACCCAGCTAGGCGCAACGCACCAGCATCCAGACTTAACAGAGTTGACTGTAGCGCAAGTATTTGAACAGGAAAAAAGGAACTTGCGTGCCATTAATATGCCTTTTGATGGTTACACCCAAGAAGTCAAACGTGTGAATACCACTTCCTGCATCATCATAGATCGTAACCGTTATAGTGTGCCAGTGGAGTATGTTAATCAAGCGCTGTCGGTACATTTAAGTGCCGATCAGGTGAGCATTTACGATAAGCTAAAAGGGCTGGTTGCGCGTCACCCACGCTGTTTTGAGCGTAACCAATTCATCTTTGATGTCTGGCATTATGTGCCACTACTCAAGGAAAAACCAGGGGCATTTCGTGATGGATTGCCCTTTAAGCATATCCCCTTACCTGAATCCATTAATCGTGTTAAAACAGCACTGATGAAACACTCAGGCGGTGATAAAGACTTTATTGATCTGCTCTTGCAGATACCCGAACAAGGAATGGAAACCATTGAAGTCGTCTGTGAGCTGGTACTCAGTTATGGCACAGTCACCGGAGCCATTGTTCACAATGAACTACAACGACTAGTTGATCAAAAACAGCCTAATGACATCATCGTATCAGAAGCACTGCATCTAAGCTGCGACCCCATTGCAGATCCGGCTCGCTATGACAGTCTCTGGGCATCTGGAGTTGCCCTATGACCATTAATGAAGCCACGGTACGCCTGCAAGCACTGGGATTGCACGGTATGGCGCAAGCATGGCAGGAGCTACAGGCTCAGTCATCCCGACAACAGATGAGCATTAGCGTCTGGTTAGAGCGTCTGTTGGATGCCGAGCAAGCCGATAGAAATGCCAAAAGACTCAAATATCAGCTCAGTAGTGCACGCTTTCCCACACATCGAGAGCTATCAACGATTAACTGGCAAGAAACACCCGTCAATCAGGATAGAGTGCAACAGCTGGCACAATCCACGTTCACCGACACAGCGCATAACCTGATTTTAGTAGGTGGAACAGGAACAGGCAAAACCCATTTCGCCACCGCCTTAGGAGTTGCTACCATCCATGCGAATAAACGGGTGAGATTCTACAATGCACTTGATCTGGTACAACAACTAGAGAAAGAGAGCAAAGCTGGAAAAGCGGGCAATATCGCCAAGTCACTTGTTCTAATGGATGCGGTCATTATTGATGAATTAGGATACTTGCCCTTTGCACAATCGGGCGGCGCATTACTCTTTCATCTTTTAAGCAAGTTATACGAAAAGACATCCCTGATTATCACCACCAATCTGAACTTCGGCGAATGGGTCAAGGTTTTTGGGGATGCCAAAATGACCACCGCACTGTTGGATAGACTAACGCATCATTGCGATATTATCGAAACAGGAAATGATTCTTACCGCTTCAAACACAGGAAGAAGAATACGTAATTTAACTATCTCATTTTTTAGGGTCTAAGGTGGTCAAATTTCAACGCTGATAACTGGTCAAATTTGGATGCTGATTGACAGAGACGTAACGTGCAAGCAATCTAGCACTGGAAGCTCGATTATCGGCAATCAGTTTGCGGTAAATCGCTTCAAATGCCACCTGATCTAGTTCTGTAGCTGGTTTATTGGCATAGTCACCCAGCAATCTAGGACATCTATCCATTAGGTCTGATACGGTACTAGGTGCTAATTTACGACTGTTGGCATAAGCATGGAATAGTTCTTGGGCAGTCTTGCCTAGTTGTGGAGTAGGTTGCTTGGTGGTGGGTAGGGGCTTACCTTGGATTAGATCGAATGCTTTGATTCTAGCTTGTTCGCATGATTCAAAAGGGTATTTTCCGATGACGATGTAGCTTCGTTTCTTGTTTGATTGCTTCGTAAACGTGTATGAGATGCTCTTAGATGATACAACGACTGCAAAACCAGCTAGGAGTGAGTCACGAATAATGAAGCGATCTTGTGCCTTTTGAGGTTGTTTGATGCGGGATAAAAAGTGATCTGTAAGGCATGGCATTTTCGTCATTTCCTGCTTGCATTCTGCTAGCACCGAAACTAAAAAATGATGATAATTTGAACTTAGATATAGATTTTGGAAGTTAACATCACTGCTAACCTATTGATTAGTGGTGCGCGAGAAGAGACTCGAACTCTTACACCTTGCGGCGCTGGAACCTAAATCCAGTGCGTCTACCAATTCCGCCACTCGCGCTTTATTTCTATATAATAGCATGGTGTTTTGCAGTTTGCATCATTTTTATACGCCACTTGTATTTTATGAACGAACGTTCTATGATTGTGGTCACTTAACAGACAATGGGTAGGCGCTATGGCGGTGGATTATCAGGCTTCGGACATTCAGGTATTAAAAGGCTTAGAGCCTGTGCGTCAACGCCCTGGCATGTATACGCGTACCGAAAATCCATTACACATGATTCAGGAAGTGATTGACAACGCCGCTGACGAGGCTTTAGGCGGTTATGCTTCTAAAATTGTTGTCACCTTGCATTCAGATGCATCGGTTTCGGTGATGGATAACGGACGGGGTATTCCCACTGCGATTCATCCGATTGAGGGGGTACCAACGGTTGAGTTGGTATTTACGCGCCTGCATGCGGGGGGTAAGTTCAGTAAAACATCGGGTGGTGCTTATGCCTTTTCTGGTGGTTTGCATGGTGTGGGGGTTTCCGTAACCAATGCTTTATCAACACGTCTTGCCGTTGAAGTGGTGCGGGAAGGCAAACGTTGGCAAATGGCGTTTGCGGGTGGTGACGTGGTTGAACCCCTAGTCGAAGTCGGTAAAGCACGCGGACATGGCACGACGGTCAGAGCTTGGCCCGATGCTCAATATTTCGATTCTGCCAAAATTCCCTTAGGCGAACTCGAACGTTTATTGCGCTCTAAAGCGGTATTGTTACCGGGGTTGAGTGTTTCCTTAATCAACGAGCTGACGCAGCAAGAACAGCACTGGCAGTTTTCGGGCGGTATGGGCAGTTACTTGCAGTCGATGTGCGGTGAGGCCGACGGTGAGAGCTACATCTCGCCATTATTTGAAGGTGAACACTATTTAACCAAAGCCATGCTGTCCAATCAAAAACAAGAGGCTGCCGAAGGCGAGGGAGCGGCTTGGGCGGTTCTGTTTAGGGAGTCGGGCGGACGGCTGAGCGAAAGCTATGTCAACCTCATTCCCACGCCGGTTGGTGGTACGCATGAAACGGGATTGCGTGCTGGCTTGTTTGAAGCACTCCATGCTTTTTGTCAACATCATGGTTTGCTGCCCAAGGGTGTGCAGTTGACGGCTGACGATGTTTGGGGGCGTGTTGCCTGTATTTTGTCGGCGCGGGTGCTCGATCCGCAATTTCAAGGTCAAACGAAAGATAAGCTCACGTCACGTTCGGCGCATGCCTTAGTCGCTAATTGCACGAAAGATGCTTTTGCGCTTTGGCTGAATGCCCATTTAGATGCGGGTAAAAAAATTGCTGAGTTGGCCATTAAAGCGGCATTAGAACGCAATAAAACGGCTAAAACAGCGGTGAAGAAAAAGACCTCTGGCGCTGCCGTATTGCCCGGTAAACTGACCGATTGTGAAAGCAATGATATTCGTGACAATGAATTGTTTTTAGTGGAAGGGGATTCGGCAGGCGGATCGGCTAAGCAGGCACGAGATAAGCGCACGCAAGCCATTTTGCCATTGCGCGGCAAGGTTTTAAATACCTGGGAAGTGGCATCGAGCGAATTATTCGCTAACAATGAAGTGCATGATATCAGTGTTGCCATTGGCGTTGATCCGCATACACCCGATGCGCCCGACTCGGTATTAGAAGGGTTGCGTTATGGCAAAGTGGTACTGATGACCGATGCCGATGTTGACGGAGCGCACATTCAAACCCTCTTGTTGACCCTGTTTTATCGCCATTTTCCGAAATTGGTGCAAGCGGGGCATTTATTTGTAGGCCAGCCACCTTTATTTAGAATTGATGTCGATGCGCCCAAGCGTAAGCAAAAGTTTTATGCTTTAGATGAGGCAGAACGCGATGCCATGGTACAGAGACTGAGTGATGAGGGTGTTAAACCCCAACATATTGCCATTGCGCGCTTCAAAGGTTTGGGGGAAATGAATCCAGACCAACTGAAAGAAACGGCGATGTCGGTCGATACACGGCGGCTATTATGTATTCAGTGGCCAGATAGCCAAGCAGCGAATGTGATGTTTGAGATGTTGATGGCGAAAAAGTCGGCGGCAGATCGCCGTTATTGGATGGAGAGGAAGGGGTATAGTGTGGAGGTAGACGTCTAATGAATGATCCACAAACGCTTGATTTGTTCTCTCAGTTGGAAATGCCTAGTGAACAGCCAGAGGCTTTATTGTTACCGCCTATGCCACCCAGTGATGCTCCAACGACCTCATCGCCTGATGATGGACTGAATCTGCCCTTGTATGCGGAACGCTGTTATTTGGAATATGCTATGTCGGTGGTGAAAGGGCGGGCGTTACCGGCCGTTCAAGATGGTCAAAAACCCGTACAACGCCGTATTTTATACACCATGAAGCGCTTGGGTTTAGAAGGGAATAGCAAACCCGTCAAATCGGCGCGTGTGGTGGGTGAGGTTTTGGGTAAGTATCATCCGCATGGGGATACGGCTGCTTACGATGCCATGGTGCGCATGGCGCAAGATTTTTCGTTACGTTATCCGTTAATTGATGGTCAGGGTAACTTTGGTTCGCGTGATGGTGACGGTGCGGCCGCCATGCGTTACACCGAGGCTCGCTTAACCCCCATTAGCGAATTGTTGTTGTCCGATTTAGACAGCGAAACCGTCGATTGGACAGCCAATTACGATGGCAGCCTACAAGAGCCGCAACTTTTGCCCGCGCGTCTGCCCTTTGTGTTGCTGAATGGTGCTTCGGGCATTGCTGTGGGTATGGCTTGTGAGTTACCACCGCATAATTTGCGTGAAGTGGCCGCGGCTTGTCAGCTGGTATTGCAAGGCGAAACGGAGTTGACTGCTGTGATGCAGGTGTTGCCAGGGCCTGATTTTGCCGGTGGTGGTCAGTTGATTAATCCCGACAGTCTGCCTGCCATTTATGAAACAGGACGGGGTTCGTTGCGCTTGCGTGCCCGTTGGCAAGTTGAACCCTTAGCTAAAGGGCAATGGCGGGTGGTGATTGAAGAACTGCCGCAGGGTACATCCACCGCCAAAATTATGGCGGAGATTGAGTCTTTGCTCAATCCTCAGCCGAAAGCGGGTAAAAAAGCGATCAGTCAGGAGCAAGCCGGACTCAAAGCAGCCTTGGCCAACTTGTTAGAAACCATGCGAGATGAGTCGGATGGTCAACATCCGATTCGCTTAGTGTTAGAACCGCGTAGTCGTACCGTCACTCCAGATGAGTTGATGACTTTTTTGCTAGCGCATACTGCATTAGAAACCAATGTGCCGGTCAATATGACTGCCATTAATGATGATGGCAATCCGCGCCAAACAGGATTAGTGAGTGTGTTGTCTCAGTGGGCGGCATTTCGTGTCGATGCCTTTCAACGACAATGTCGTTATGAACATCGTAAAGCCAGTGAGCGGGTGCATATCTTAGAAGGTCGCTTGTTGGTGTTATTGCACATTGACGAGGTGATCGCGGTGATTCGTCAAAGTGACGAGCCCAAAACAGAACTAATGGCGCGTTTTGCCTTGAGTGAACTGCAAGCAGAAGATATTTTAGAGATACGCCTACGTCAACTGGCGCGCTTAGAACACATTAAAATCGAGCAAGAGCTGGGTAAATTAAGGGAAAAGTTAGCCGAATTGCAAAGATTGCTTGATGACGAAGGCTATTTGCGTCAGACCTTAGTGGCGCAAGTGCAAGCAGATGCTGAGCGTTTTGGTGATGCCCGTCGCACCCTCATTCAATCAGCTGAAGTGGTTACACGTAGCGATGCCACCAATGTGGCCGATGAAGCGGTGACGGTGATTGTCAGTAAACAGGGTTTTGTCCGTACGCGTTTGGGCAAAGTAGAGGATGTGAACAGCCTGCCTTTCAAAGCGGGAGATGGACTGCTCGCTTTATTTGAAACACGCACCGTGGAATGGCTATTTGTGCTGGACAGTGCAGGTCGTGTTTATGCCGTACCGGTAGCGCAATTGCCGGGCGGTAAGGGGGATGGTATGCCGATTACTGCCCTGATTGAATTGCCTTCCGGTGTTAAGCCGAGTAGTTTTGCTTGCGGTAACTTGCAAAGTCAGTTTGTTGTCGCGAGCAGTGGTGGTAAGGGATTTGTTTGTACCGGCGCTGATTTGTTCAGTAATCGTAAAGCGGGTAAGGATTGCCTGACTTTAGCTGACGCTAAAGATAAACCCATGCTCGTTGCTGTGCCGGCTTGTGCGGCAGAAAGTGTGCCTCATCTGTTGGTGTTGTCGTTAGAAGGTAATGGCTTGGCTTATCCTCTATCGGAGGTGCGTGTGCTTGCAAAAGGTGCTGGGGTCACGTTAATTGCCGGTGGTATCGCTGAGGTGCGTTGCGCGTGTGATCTGAACGAGAAGGTAGTATTAGGTAAATATAGCGTGACGGCTGATAAGTTGTTGGGTAAACGTGCCGCTAAGGGAACGCCGTTAGCTCGTAAACGCAGGGTGAGCAGTTCGAGTTAATCGGACTTTTTAGGCTATAATAGGCTTCATTAATATTACACAGAGAAAGCCTTGTTATGCTGCTCATGATTGATAACTACGACTCCTTCACCTACAACTTGGTGCAGTATTTCGGTGAGTTGGGGCAAGAAGTCAAGGTGATTCGTAACGATCACATTGATCTGGATGGTATTGCCGCTCTCAAACCCCAGTATTTGATTATATCCCCAGGGCCTTGTAGCCCGACGGAAGCGGGCGTTTCGGTGCCGGCTATTCAGCGCTTTGCCGGTGAAATTCCGATTTTAGGGGTTTGCTTAGGGCATCAAAGTATTGGTCAAGCCTTTGGTGGAAAGATTGTGCGTGCGAAGCAGGTGATGCATGGTAAAACCTCGCCTGTGTATCATCACAATGTAGGGGTATTTGCCGACATCCCTAATCCGGTCACGGTCACGCGTTATCATTCTTTGGTCATTGAACAAGCCACATTACCTGAGTGTTTTGAAGTGACGGCTTGGACAAATAATCCCGATGGTAGCATAGAAGAAATTATGGGCGTGCGTCATAAGACACTGCCCATTGAAGGGGTGCAGTTTCATCCTGAAAGTATCTTGACTGAGTACGGCCATAAGATGCTACAAAACTTTTTGGAGCAGCATCAATGAAACATATCAAAGCATGGTTAGAACCGTTATTAGCGAAGCAGGACTTGTCGCTCGAACAGATGACAGAAATGGTCACAGCCTTGATGTCGGGTGAATTAACCGATGCACAAGCGGCCGGATTGTTGGTGGCCTTGCGTGTCAAAGGTGAGTCGGTAGCGGAAATTACCGCCGCAGCGCAAGTGATGCGTAGCCTTTCTACTGCTGTTGCCGTTTCACATCCAGAAATCCTGATTGATACCTGTGGTACGGGTGGTGACGGTCAGCATACCTTCAATGTTTCGACAACGGTGGCTTTTGTCGTCGCTGCCGCGGGTGGTCGAGTGGCCAAGCATGGTGGGCGTTCGGTCACATCCAGTTCGGGCAGTGCCGATGTGTTGGAACTGGCCGGGGTGAATCTGGCTTTGACGCCGCAACAAGTGGCTCAGTCGATTGATGAACTGGGCGTTGGCTTTATGTTTGCCCCAGCACATCATGGTGCGATGAAGCATGTGGTGCATGTTCGTAAAGAGCTGGGCATTCGCACCATGTTTAATTTATTAGGCCCCATTACCAATCCGGCCGGTGCTCAGCGTCAGGTGTTGGGTGTGTTTGCCGAACACTGGTTAGAGCCGATGGCACAGGTGCTCAAATCCTTGGGCAGTCGCAAAGTATGGGTGGTTCATGCCGACGATGGATTGGATGAGATATCCATTGCCAGTGACACGCAGGTGGTGCAGCTAGACGAACGGGGTCAGATTAGCCGCTTGACGATTTCTCCCGAAAGTGTGGGTTACGCCAAGTCCGATTTGCACAGCATTAGAGCCACCACTAAAAAAGAAAGCCTGAGTTATGTTCAACGCGTCTTAGCGAATGAAGCGGGTCCGTGGCGAGATATTGTTTGCTTGAATGCCGGTGCGGCGCTGCTGGTGGGTGGTTTGGTCTCAGACTTTATCAGTGGTGTACGTTTAGCCGAGCAAGTGATTGCTTCAGGTGCGGCTCGTCAAAAATTTGATGATGTCATTCGCGTCACGCAATCATTCGGAGTTTAATTCACTATGTCCAGTCCCACTATCTTAGACAAAATTAACGCGCGTAAACGCGAAGAAATTGCCGCTGCACAAGCGGTAATGCCCATGGAACGTTTGGCTGAACAGGCAAAACAACAAGCACCTGCGAAAGATTTTATCGGTGCGCTGATTGCTAAAGCAACGCAAAAACAGTCGGCGGTGATTGCAGAAATCAAAAAAGCGTCGCCCTCTAAAGGGGTGATTCGTGAGTATTTTGACCCGGTTGCCATTGCCCAAAGTTATCAAGCGCATGGGGCAACTTGTTTGTCGATTTTAACCGATGTCGATTTTTTTCAAGGCAGCTTGGATTATTTGCGTGCGGTGCGTGCAGCCGTCGATTTGCCCATTATTCGCAAAGACTTCATCATTGATGATTACCAAATTATTGAGGCGCGTGCTGCCGGTGCCGATGCCATTTTGTTGATTGTCGCTTCGTTGGATGATGCGCAGCTGGTACAGTTATATCAAACCGCGACCGATTGGGGCATGAGCGTACTGGTCGAGGTGCATGATAGCGAAGAATTGGCGCGTGCCTTGAAGTTGCCATTGAAATTAGTCGGCATTAATAACCGCAACTTAAAAACCTTTGACGTGACCTTACAAACGACGATTGATTTGCTCAAGCAAATGCCAGCGGATATCACGGTGGTCACAGAAAGTGGTATTTTGTCGGCAGCCGATGTGGCCTTGATGCATCGACACGACGTCTACGCCTTTTTAGTGGGCGAAACCTTTATGCGCGCGCCAGAACCCGGCATTGCTTTAGCCCAATTATTTAATTCAGGAGAGACGGCATGAAAGCCAGTGTACAGTGGTGTCAGGATCGTTTGTTTTTAGGCAAGTCGGGCAGCGGTCATGCGGTGGTGATGGATGGACCACCCGAAGCAGGTGGTCAAAATTTGGGTGTGCGCCCGATGGAAATGCTGTTGTTGGGCATGGGTGGATGCGCCAGTTTCGATGTAGTGTCGATTTTAGAAAAAATGCAGCAACCGATTACAGGTTGCGTGGCTGAATTACAAGCCGAGCGTGCAGAAACAGAACCCAAGGTGTTCACACGCATTAACATTCACTTCAAAATTTCGGGTGCGGTGGATTTGACTAAGGCAGAGCGCGCGGTGAAATTGTCGGCTGAAAAGTACTGTTCCGCTTCCATTATGTTGGGTAAAGTGGCTGAAATCACACACAGTTTTGAAGTGCTAGCCGCGTAAGCTTCTCCTATCCCTTGAATTTATAAGGAAATTGTGGCATCATAGTCTGTTATTTTTTAACTGCAGAGGGTGCCGCAATTGTTCCATTCGCAACAATCCAGCGACGCTTCGACTGAAGCGAAAAACGCATGGCCAAGCCATAACAACATCGATGAGCAGACGCTCGAACCTGCCGATCATTTTATTAGCAAAAATGGCATCACCTATGCCGGTACACACATCATTATTGATTTGTGGGGTGCTTCGCGCTTGGATGAATTAGAGTTGATGGAAGACACGCTGATTGAAGCGGTGAAACAGGTTCAGGCAACGTTATTGCACATTCATTTACATCATTTTCAACCAAACGGGGGTATTTCGGGTGTGGCGGTGTTGGCAGAATCGCATATTTCTGTACATACCTGGCCTGAGCGTGGTTATGCTGCCTTTGATGTTTTTACCTGTGGCGATTCGATGCCTGAAAAAGCAGTCGATGTCCTTAAAGCCGCTTTTAATCCCGATGAAGTGATTGTCTCGACTCATTTACGCGGACGCGTGAACTGATGAGCACCCAGCTAGTAGAGCAGCTTTATGCCGGCTATGGTCAATCTTTTGAGGTGACTGAACAGTTGTTTACCCTAGATACGGGTTTTCAACAACTGGAGATTTTTACCAATCCATTGCTGGGTCGGGTCATGACCTTAGATGGCGTGGTGCAAACGACGGAAAAGGATGAGTTTGTTTATCATGAAATGCTCACCCATGTGCCTTTATTAGCGCATCCTCTGCCCAAGCGCGTATTGATTATCGGCGGTGGTGATGGTGGTATTTTGCGTGAGGTGATGAAGCATCCTTGCGTTGAGCAAGTGACGATGGTGGAAATTGATGCTGCCGTCATCGATATGGCGAAACGTTTCTTTCCCGCTCATTCGGCTGGCGCCTTCGACGACGCGCGTTTGCAGCTGGTCATTGGTGATGGTGTGGCTTTTGTTAATGACACCCAGGAACAATTTGATGTGGTGATATCTGACTCAACCGATCCTTATGGTCCTGCTGAAGCCTTGTTTAGTGCCGATTTTTATACCGCTATTCGTCGCTGCCTAAATGATGGTGGCGTGTTTGTGGCGCAAAATGGTGTGCCTTTTTATCAGCTGGATGAATTGCTAGATACCACCGAGCGGTTTAAGCCCTTATTTGCTGACAGTCATTTTTTTACCGCGGCGGTTCCCACCTATGTTGGTGGCGTCATGACCTTGGCATGGGGTGCGACCGATAAAGGCTTGCGCCACACGCCGATTGAGCAGTTGCAACAACGCTATGCTGAACGTAGATTATCCACGCGCTATTACACACCAGCCATGCATGTAGCGAGTTTTGCCCTGCCTAAGTATATTGAGCAGGCGATTGAGGCTGGGCACAGCTAAAAATAACCATTCATCCTTCGACAGGCTCAGGATGAACGGTAAATGACTATTTTTCATAATATCCGTTCGCACTGAGCTTGTCGAAGTGGGGTTCTTAGAAGATGACTAGCTTCATTATACGACTTCGCTGGGAGCGCTTTCTTGTGCCAAACAGGTTTGACGAATCACCTCACTAAAGATGGTTACGAGGGTATGACGCTCTTCAGTCGTCATGGTGTAAGCCGGTGTTAAATAAGCCCAACGCCCAAAAGGACGAATCCAAATACCCTCGGCTACCGCTCTGGCTTGAGTCGCAGCGGCCAGCGAGGCGCTAGCCAGCTCAACAACCGCAACATGCCCCAATACACGCACCTGTGTAACGCCTTCCACTCTGCTTAAGCTGGCCAAAGCTGTTGTCATGTCTTGTTGCCAAGTGGTTACTTTGGCATGCCAATCTAGCTCATCGAGCAATTGCAGACTGGCACTAGCACAAGCACAGGCGAGTGCATTGGCCATATAGGTCGGGCCATGCATGAATCGGTTGGGACTGTGTTGACTGATGCCATCGGCAATCGCTTGACTGGCGCAAGTTGCGGCTAGGGTCATCATACCACCGGTGAGGGCTTTGCCTAGACAAACAATATCGGCGCGAATATTGGCGTGCTGATGGGCGAAATAAGCGCCCGTTTTGCCAAAACCGGTAGCGATTTCATCACAAATTAATAACACTTGATAACGATCACACAGCTGGCGCGCGCCTTGCAAATAGCTGGGTGAATAGAAGTTCATCGCGCCTGCACCTTGCCAAATCGGTTCTAAAATGAAGGCAGCAATGCTGGCGTGGTTTTGTGCCAAGCAACTTTCCAGTGCGGCTAAAGCGCTTGCATTCGCTTCTGCAAGCACAAAACCATAGTGTGGGGTAGGGACAAAAAAGGTGTGTTCGCTGGCATCACGAAATAACTGGTGTAGGCTGTCGGGATCACTGACACTCATGGCGGCCCAAGTATCGCCGTGATAGCCATTACGCAGCGCGACAAAGCGTTTTTTATCGCTCAAACCCTGCGCGTGCCAATATTGACGGGCCATTTTAAGCGCGATTTCGACTGCTACCGAACCCGAATCACTGAAGAAAATGGCTGGATTGTGCGGCAGGCGTTGCGCTAATTGTTCGGCTAATTGCTCGGCTGCTGGGTGGGTTAAACCACCAAACATGACATGAGAAAGGCGTTGGCTTTGTTGGCCAATGGCCTCCACTAAAGCAGGGTGATTGTAGCCAAAAATCGCTGTCCACCAACTGGCAATACCATCGAGTAGCTGAGTGCCATCCCTTAGGTGTAGTGTGTGTCCCTGTGTGCGGTCAATGTCGAGGGGTATGGGTTTGGCTGGGATGCTGTTATAAGGATGCCAAGCGTGAGCCGTCATGATTTATGAAGCAACCGCTGACTGGGTGTTATCTTTGGGGGCTTCATCGAGTAACTCTAAGGGTCTGTGTTTAGGGCGGGTTAGACGAGACACGCTGTAAGTAATAATAGAAACCCCTAAAATACTGACAAAATAAACGCCGAAAGAAAATAGGCTAATGAAAAAGGGTCCGCCAGGAATGGGGATATTGAGAAAAAAAGGCTCACCTTGTCCCAGGTAAATCGAGCCCAGCATGGCACCGGCAATAATGGCAATGGAATCGAGAATCCAGGCATGAATGACTTTTTGCGTCATGCGTGAGATGAGAAAGCGCTGTAAAAAAGCATTGACGACAAAAATACCCAATAAGATGGGCACAAACCACTGCGAGAATAAGAAGATATGTTCATAAATGAACATCCACATATCGGGAAGGGGTAGGTCGCCACTGGTTGGCAGTTGGTCAACAAAGTTGAACAAACCAACGGTGAGAAAACTCAGCCAGAACACCAAAAACGTATCAAAAAAGTTGGCGATGGCATAGCTGATAAAGCTATCTGGCTGGTTTTTCATGATGAAATAATGAGGTTAATGACGCGTGTTTTTTGCTAAAAAGTCCGCTAAACGCGTCATCGCGCCTTGAAGTTCTTCCATGCTGGTAGCAAAAGACAAGCGCATATAACCGTCACTACCGAAGGCAGAACCCGGCACCAAGGCGAGATCGCTTTCTTCTAAAATACGCGTTGCCAGCTCGGTATCTGTGGCACAGCCTGTCGCTTGCATAGCGCCACGCACATCGAAGAAGTTATAAAAAGCACCGTCAGGGGAGAGAGCGGTGATGCCCGGCATGGCATTCAGGGCTTGCGTAATAAAGGCGCTGCGCTCTTTGAATGCCTTAACCATATCGCCAATAAAGCTCTGGTCGCCATTGAGTGCTGTTACCGTAGCGGCTTGCGAAATAGAACAAGGGTTAGAAGTGCTTTGTGATTGCACTTTTTTCATTTCGTTAATCAGCGCTAAAGGACCCGCACAGTAGCCGATACGCCATCCGGTCATGCTATAAGCTTTAGAAACACCATTGAGCGTGACGGTACGATCAACCATTTCGGGGCAGGCATTTAGCCAGGTGCTAAATGGCGTATCGCCGAGAATGATATGCTCATACATGTCATCGGTGGCAATGAGCACCTGGGGATGTTGCGCTAAGACGTCGCCCAAAGCACGTATTTCCGCATGGCTGTAAACCGCGCCCGTTGGGTTAGAAGGGCTGTTAATGACAAATAACTTGGTTTTGTCTGTGATGGCAGCCGCTAACTGTTCGGGCGTGATCTTAAAGCCTTGTTCGATACCTGCTTTTACCACCACTGGTGAACCACCTGCCAACAACACCATATCGGGATAAGAAACCCAGTAGGGTGCGGGAATGATGACTTCATCGCCTTCATTCAAATAGGCTTGGCACAGGTTGTAAAAGCTTTGTTTGCCACCCGATGAGACGAGAATCTGTTTCGCTGTGTAATCCAAACCATTTTCACGTTTGAACTTAGCGACAATCGCTTCTTTTAATTCGGGTGTGCCATCGACGGCTGTGTAACGTGTTTTACCGGCTTCAATAGCGTCAATGCCCGCTTGACGAATGTGTACAGGCGTTGGAAAGTCAGGTTCACCCGCGCCTAGGCTAATGATGTCACGTCCCTGACGTTTGAGTTCTAGGGCACGAGCAGTGACCACGAGGGTCGGTGATTCCTTGACGGCAAGGACGCGTTGAGCGAGTTGCATGATGACGATGACTTCTCTTTTACGAAATAGGGATGGATTTAATTAAATGTTCACAATTATAGCGAAAATCGGGCTTGAATCCTAGGAAATTCAACTGCTCGGTGTGCTTTTTAACAGGGCAGCGTTAATGCGAATTTGAATGCGTCGATTTTGCGCTTTATGTTCGGCTGTATCGTTGTCAACAATGGGGGCGTGCTCACCTTTTCCGGCGAGGCTGAAGCGTTCGGGTGGCAGTTGTGATTCACTCTGTAATTGCATCATCACCGCTTGCGCACGCAAAGCCGATAACTGCCAGTTATTGCGCAGGGGACTGGTGGCAGCAATGGCATCATTATCGGTGTGTCCTTCGATCATAATCTCGGTATGCCAGTTTAATCCAGCTTGTTGCATCGAACGAATGAGTTCAGGATAGTTGCGTTCGACTTGCACAATAGGCAATTGCGGTAATTGTTGCGCAATGCGCTGAATGAGCTGTGTCAAAGATAAAGAAGGTTGTGTTTTGGCACTTTCAAAGGCGTCTGGGGTGTTGATGGTGATGAGAATGCCTTCCGTATCACGCGATAACGCCACGCCTTGCAGGGTTTCTTGTGCTAAGGTCGTTTCTAAGAGGCGATAGCTCTGTTCGATTTGCCCCTCGATCCATTGATGTACCTGTTTCACTTCGCCTTTATTTAAGACCAAGGTCATGATAAAAAAACAAATGAGCAAGGTGACCAAGTCGCCAAAGGAGAGTAGCCAGCTTTTACGCGCTTTGCTTTCATGGTGTGTCATGATGGGCCGCACTTTGCGTCAAATTGAGTTGAATATAAATTTCGATGCGCCGATTATCTGCGTAGTTCATCGCATCGCTTTTCGGTCTGAAACTACCCAAACCGGCAATCGCAAAGGTGCGCGCGGGGAGGTGCAGTTTGGCCTGTAGTAACTCCTGAATGGTCATCGCACGTGCGGTCGATAGTTCCCAGTTGCTGGGAAATCGGGCGCTTTTCATCGGTTGTGCGTCGGTATGCCCCTCAATCAGCAGCTGAAGCTCTAATTGTTTTCTTCCTTGGCTGAGGGTTTGAATTGGCGCGTTGTGTCGTAGCGCAAAGCCGTCGAGTTGCAGTTGATCGAGCAGCAGGCTCAGTTCTAACAGCCTATTTTGCCACGCGGGTGATAGTTTGTCTGATGCTAGGGGGAAAAGCTCATCGTTATTGTCTTGTCGTTGTAAGGTGAGGCGAATGCCTTTGCTCACGGTATTTTCTACTTGCAACCAATCGAGTTTCAGCCGTTTTTTGACCGACAGAGTGTTTTGAAAAAGTTGAGCTTGTACTTTTTGAAAATGACGTTTTTCACTGTTTTGCTCTAGTGTCACTAGGTTCATCGACAAAATAAAAAAGGCAAGCAAGGAAGTGAATAGCGAAATGTAGGTGAGCAACCACGCACTTTCGCGATCCATCTTGGGAAAGTTGAATGAAAGCGAGGGTTGTAAGCGCTGGCTAGTCATCTTTGTCGTTGCTCGTTAATATCATCACGTAGGCGTTGTGATACGAACAGCAAAAGCTGGTCTTTAATGCGAAGCGGTGATTCTTGCCGTTGAATGGCCAATATGCCCATCATAATGATTTCGGCTTCACGAATGTCTTGCTTAGACAAATTGCTTAATTTGCCGGCAATGGGCAAGAAAATGAAGTTCGCCAGCAGTACGCCATAAAAGGTGGTCACCAAGGCCACGCCCATGCCCGACAGTAGCTGTTGCATCACATCGTTGCCTTCGCTCATGGCGAAGTTGTCTGCTGGGTTGCTGTTGCCTTGCATACTCATCATCATAATCAGCCCCATCACTGTTCCCAGCATACCGAAAGCGGGGGCATAGGAGGCCATGTTGTAGAACATTTCCTGACAGTTGCCGTGCCGAATTTGCATGCTCGATAATTCGGTGTGCAGGTTGCGTTCGAGCGAATGGGCATCGTTGGTGGTTAATAATTCAATTAAGCTCACTCGAATAAAGCCATGTTCTATGTTTTCTAGGTGCTTTTCTAAGGCCAGTTTGCCTTGACGCTGTGCGATAATGGCAAGATCTAATAATTCATCAATCACTTCTTTTTCAGAGCGACTTTCTCGGCTCATGGCAATCCAGATGCCTTTAGCTAAACAAGGAAGGTGATTGATGGGGTAATTAATTAAAATAGCAGCCAGCACCCCGCCGACAACGATTAACGCTGAGCGAGCATCGAAAAAGGAGGACACAAAATGCATTTTTTGGTAATCGAACATGCTAGAAACAATAACGATTACCCCAAGCATTAGGCCGAGTAGGGTGGCAAGTTTATTCATGATGTTAGGGTATGGTTGCTCGGTTTCGTCTCATATTGGGTCAGGTCTCAAGAAATCAAACTTGAACTAAGCACAAAATGAACCAATTTTAAGTTTTTGTATTATTGCAGTGTGTTATGAATAAATTAGCAGAAATAATTGTCGATATTCGGTGTGAAGATGCGTTTTTACAGGGACATCAGCAGGGTAGTGTCCATTTTGATGGCGTCAGCGCTCTGTCAGAGCGTCAATACGAATTACCCGAACCCCAACAAGCGATGACGTTGGTACATGCGCCCGAACAACTGGCGGAGTTAGAAACTTGGCTGGTCTTGAAAGGCTATCAACAGGTCAAGCGGCAAGTTTGGTCGAATGAGTTTAAGCAGCAACTGATGCAAAGTAACGCCCTAGCCACCGGAAGCAGTCTGGGTTACGTCTGGCGACCATCGCCTGTGGTGCAGGCTTTTATCGATTCGGTAAGCTTACCTGATGAGTCAAGGTTACAGCGCGGTCTGGATATTGGCTGTGGTGCCGGTCGTGATATGGTGGCCTTAGCCATGCAAGGATGGCGCATGACCGGGGTGGACATTCGATCTGAAATGTTGGAAAAGGCGCAGGCACTCGCTGAGCGTCAACAAGTGAAGATCACCACTTGGCAACGAGATTGTGAGGCTGATGCTCATGCCTTTGCCGATTGTGCCTCAGAAAGTTTTGGCTTGATTAATGTGGCTCGCTATTTGCACCGACCCTTGTTTACGACATTGAAGTCGCTAGTCGCACCAAAAGGATATGTTGTTTACCATACCTTTATGCAAGGTTGTGAGGCATTTGGCAGTCCCAAAAATCCGCGTTTTTTACTGGCACCCAATGAGCTGGCGACCGTGTTTGCTGACTACCATATTCTGCGCGATGAGGTTATCACGCTGGCCGATGGACGTCCGATGTCTGCCTTTGTAGCGCAAAAACCTTAACACCATCAGCAACAACACGAATCAGCTGTGGATAATGGTTTTCAAATTGGTAAATTCCAATATGCCCAAACGCCCCATTTCGCGCCCCACACCCGAATTGCCAATTCCGCCAAAAGGTAAGCGCGGATCGGAGCGCATGAGTCCATTGATGTAAGTGCAGCCGGTACGCAGGTTTTCGGCAATGGTTTGTGCGGTGGTGCTGTCTTGCGTAAAGACGGTCGATCCCAGTCCAAAGTGGCTACTGTTGGCTAAGGAAATCGCATGTTGAATGTCGCTGGCTTTGGTTATGGTGGCAACGGGGCCAAAGGTTTCCTCATCAAAGGCGGTCATGCCCGGCATGGCATCCGCCAAGAGTGTGGGTTGATAACATCCTCGGTGCTCTTGCCAATGTGCACCACCGCAGCAGAGACGCGCTCCAGCATGGCAAGTAGAAAGGACTTGTTGGTGCAGTTCATCGGCGTGCTCCGGGCGAGCCAGTGGCGCAATATCGGTTTGCGGATCCATCGGATCGCCCATTTTCAGTTGTTGAATGCGCTCAGTGAGCGCTTCACAAAAATCAGCATAATGATATTTGTCGATAATAAAGCGTTTGGCTGCAATGCAACTTTGTCCGGCATTGGCAAAGCGCGATTGAATGGCTGTGTCTAAGGCCAGTTTAAGATTAGCGTCTTCTAACACAATAAAGGGGTCTGAACCACCCAGTTCCAACACCACTTTTTTGAAGTCTCGTGCTGCCAGTTGAGCCACCGCACGACCCGCTTGTTCGCTACCCGTCAAGCTGATGGCACGAATGTATTGATGTTGAACCAAATCAGCCACTTGGCTTCCCTTAATGAAAACCACATTAAATAAGCCATCTTTAAAGCCTGCCTGTTGGAAAAGGCTGAATAAGGCTTGCGCACACAAGGGTACGTTGCTGGCATGTTTTAACAGCACACTATTACCGGCAATGATGGCAGGAATGGCGGCACGGATGACTTGCCAGAAAGGAAAGTTCCACGGCATGACTAATAACACCACACCTAAGGGCAGGGGTTGTACGAAGCTCTTTCTCGCGTCGCTGGCAATCATTTCCGGTTCTAGCCACGCCATGCTGTGATGCGCATAGACATCGCACAAATAGGCACATTTATCAATTTCTGCCAAGGACTCGCTGTAACGTTTACCCATTTCTTGCGTGATGAGCAGGGCAACTGCTTCTCGTTGAGTGCGCAATAGCTCAGCCAGTTTCTCAACCGGTTCTAAGCGTTCAAAAATGGAAAAATGCTTGTGCCAATGCTTGAAGGCTAGGTGAGCTTTGTTGACCGATTGCTCCATAGCGCCGGCTGGCGTTAAGGGGATTTCGGCCAGTATCTCTCCGGTCCAAGGATTGCGACTGATTTGACTCATTGCGTGTCTCGCATCACCTGGCTTCCCCAGCGTGTGGCGGTCAGGTAGTGATTAGAGATGTCCATAATGGCCGAGCCTTCATAAGTTAAAGACATCAAATCGGCATAAGGGTTTTCAAATTGTTTGGCAATCCATAAGGCTTGTCCAACTGAACCTTGATAATCGAGCATGGCGGTTTTGAGATGATCGGCAATAGGCAATTCATCCAGCACTTCATCTTGCGGTAGGTCGAAATAAGCACCGAGTGTAGAAAATAAGCCGACCAAAAAGTAACTGTCTTTTTCGCCTTTATGTCCGCAGTGTTCGGCAAGCTGTTCGCACAGCTTAGCGCGTACCAAGGACGTTTCCATCAAGGCCTGTGGTTTTTCATCTACTTCCGACATCAAAATCATGCTAATCCATAACTTAAGTCGTTTCAATCCCATGTAACGAATGGCATCGCTAATAGACGTGACTTTGATGGGCAGGTTGTGTTGTGGCTGATTGATGGCGGTTAAAAGTTTGTGGCTCAATGCCACATCATGACTGATAATCTCAGCCAAAACTTCTAACTCGGTATCGTTATTGTTCACTTTAGACAAAAGCTGAAGTAGGTTTAACTTGCTGGCGCTGAGCTTTTTGCCATGCAATACAATCGGATTGGTGAAGAAGAATCCTTGAAAATAATCAAAGCCGTTGGCAGTCAAGTCTTGTAAGCAACTTTCGTCTAACACATCTTGGGCAATGACTTTGAGCGAAGCCTTGTGCAGTTTTTCAATAACGTCGCGATAGTTTTGACCCGCACAATTATCCGATTTGATCTTAACATACTGACAAGCACTGGCAACGCGATCATGCTCGGCATTGTTGGCTTGATAGTCGCTCAAGCACAAACGAATGCCACCCTGACGCAAAGTTTTCAATAGTTTCAACGTTTCTGGCTGCTGCGCTACCGATGCTTCAATTTCAATAATCAGGTGTTCAGGATGGGGAATAAAACTTAATAGTTGTTCAGAAAGCTGTAACTGATTAGCACGCAAAAAGATTAATGTACCGCCAGCCAATTGAGTTAAGTCGTGTGTTTGGTGTAATTGCTGGAAAGATTCCATGGCAACTGCACCACTCGTGGTGATGGGTTGCATGATTAGCTCATAGCCAATGATCGCCATCTGTGCATCGAGAATCGGTTGTCTTAGTAAGGTTACGTCGGTCAACATGCATACCTCTTTATGATTATGGTTCGAGGGGCGCTTGAAAAACCTCGCTTTGCTCGATTTTAAGCCTTCCCAAGTTTACGTGTACAATCACTTTAGCCTAGCTGAAGCCCGCTTGCAAGGCGTTTGCAGACTTTTTGTACGTAATAAATGCTCCGTTTCCCTTTGTGGTGCGTATCTTGTATAATGTTGAAAATTTTTAATGAAGGATATCAATATTATGACCATTTCTCGTGTGATTAATTTATTTGCTGGTCTGATGATCATGATCAGTATTCTGTTGGCTCATATGTCGGGTTCTGTCGATATCACGGAAATGAGTTGGTTGTGGTTGACGGCGTTTGTCGGTTTTAACCTGTTCCAATTTGCCATCACAGGTTTTTGCCCGCTGGATAAAATTCTGCGTAAAATGGGTTTCAAAGACAGTGCTGATTCAGGTTGTGGTGCGGGTGGTTGTGGTTCACACTAATTTCTTCCCAGCCTAACCCAGAGTTAGAGTTTGAAAAGACCGCCGCAAGGCGGTTTTTTTGTCGCATGCTTCTTTTATGTTACCGAGAGCAGAAACGGCATTAGCTTTGTTCTCTTAGTTCAAGGGGCTGCTCTTAGGCGTTGGGAAGCCATAAAGCAACATCCCCGTGCAGAGACGGGGATGTGTGAGTGTGCCTAATGGTAAGCGACCTGCGTGTTATTTCACACGGAAGGTGATGCGTCCTTTAGTAAGATCGTAAGGCGTTAATTCAACCTTAACTTTATCGCCCGCTAAAATGCGGATGTAATTTTTGCGCATTTTGCCTGAAATATGCGCCAACACCGAGTGACCATTTTCTAAGGTGACTCGAAACATGGTGTTTGGCAGTACTTCGCTGACCGTGCCTTCAAATTCGATGACGTCTTCTTTGCTCATTTGCCCAAAGCCGATTAATATAGTAAATATGATATTATAGACAAACTTAGGTTATTTTGCACTCTAATTGATATAAAGAGCCAGAAACAGCGAATTTAATTGGGGCTGCTTCGCTTTCTGTGAACGTCGGGCTTGTGATGCTTGGCCGTCGCTGGCATACTTATCTCAAGCAAACATTTCATTTTTCAGTGGTTTAACAGGGGGTCGTGTGATTATAAAGCAAGGGCTGGCGGTAGCGATGATCGCATCGGTATGGCTGTTAGCGGGATGTTCGCCTTCCGCGCCATCGGGTAGTATTTACAAATCGAGTGAAGCGCTTAAGCCGCAAGAAGTGCGCATGGCTAAACTGCTCTCGGTGCGTCCTGTTAAAATCGAAACATCATCGAATACCAGTACGGGTGCTGTTGCCGGTGGCGCAATCGGGGGAGTAGCCGGTTCTCAAATGGGTTCAGGACGCGGTACGGAAGCGGTATTGGGTGGACTCATCGGAGCAACGGTGGGTGCTATTGCCGGTTCGGCCGCGCAAAAAGCCACCAATAAAGAAGATGCGGTGGAGCTAACGGTGCAAATGGATGACAGTGGCCAGATTATGTCGATTGTGCAATCCAGTGATGAGGTGTTCACGGCAGGTCAACCGGTGAGGGTGTTGATTCAGTCTGGTAAATACCGTGTTGCGCCTTACTGATTCCTGGTTGCTTAAGATGTAACTGATGTTGAGCAAGAAATAAGAGAGAGTTATGCAAATTCAAAAAGAATGTGATGATGTGGCTTTGTTACAGCAGTTAGATGCGGCATTGGCAGAGGTGGGCGGTGCGTTAGCCCCATTTGACCCTTATTTGCATTGGTCTTTGAATCAGCGCTGTTGTTTTTTTGAAGCAGCCGATGCGGAGATGATTCGAGAATATGCAGGGGGCGTGGCTATTATTCGTGCCGACAAACGTTTTTATGTGGCGCGTCGTTTTTTACGCACCGGTGGTTGGTTTTGGTCAGCGGTGGCCTTATTAGACGCTCAAGCGAATAATCATATGCTCATCAGCATGATGGATGGTGCGGCCTAATAGGTTGCTTGTGATGAAGATGCGACCAATTACACGATCATCTATGCAAGAAAAAAGCTGACTTTCGTCAGCTTTTTTATTAAATGACGCGATTGATGGTTGCCAGTAGTTTTTCGGGACTAAAAGGTTTAACGATCCAACCCGTCGCACCCGCTGCCTTGCCTTTGCCTTTCATATCGTCGGAAGACTCGGTTGTTAAGCAAATGATGGGAGTCATACGATAGTTACCTAAGGCACGTAGCTTGGTGGTTAGCTCAATGCCGTTCATATTAGGCATGTTAATATCAGTGAGAACCAAGTCGAATTGAGCTGCATTGGCTTTATTTAGGGCATCTACGCCGTCTTCAGCTTCAACCACATCAAATCCAGCGCTTTTTAAGGTCATTGCGACCATTTGGCGCATCGATTTTGAATCGTCAACCGCTAAGATTTTTTTAGCCATTACTTACTCCTAAAAATGATAATTCTTTTTGCAGGGCATCAGATAGGTCTGCAAATCCGATTTTGTGTTGTTCAAGCAAACCCATGATGATTTGAGCGCCGGCTGTGTCGATTTTTTCTACGGCACGCACCAATTCGCTAAGGTTGTCTGAGCTGAGCCAGTTGTTGAAGGCAGTTTGGTCAGTCATGATGCTTTTGTATGTTAGTTCTTCCATGGCTGAATTACTCCCTAAAGAAGTCTATTTTATCAATATCTGTCAAAATTACCATACGGCCGTCAATCGAAACCAGCCCTTCGACAAACACGTTCTTGGCTTCACCGTCTTTTTTCGGCGCTGGCTGTAACTCGTTTAGGTCGGCAAATTCGGTGTTAGAAACCGAGTCAACGACAATGCCCACGACCTTGTTTTTGCCATTGTTATCAACGCGCAGCACAATAATGACCCCTTTTTCGGAATCATAGTCGAAGAACATTTTACGTAAATCGAACACCGGCACCACCGCACCGCGTAGGTTGATGACACCCAAAGTCCAACTCGGTGTGTTGGGGATAGGGGTGCACTTTTCCACGTCTTTAATTTCTTGAATACGCAGAATATCCACACCGTAAACTTCATTATTTAAAATAAAGGTCAGTAGCTGTTTTTTGTTTTCCATGACAATACCCTTATTCCACTTCGTGCGACAGTTCGGTTAAATCAAGAATCATGGCAACACGACCGTCACCCATAATGGTGGCACCCGAGATGCCATTGACCTTGCGATAGTTGGTGTCGAGCGATTTAATGACCACTTGTTGTTGGCTTTCTAAACTATCGACGAACACACCGAAACGCTTGTCGCCATTTTCAACCACCACGAGTAAGCCTTTGGTTAGCTCATTTTCACCCACAGGGCGATTAAAGAAGGTATTTAGGCGCACAATCGGAATATAAACATCGCGCAATCGGTACAAATAAGTGCCTTTGACGCTCTTAATGTTGTCTTCTGCTGGTAATACCGATTCGACAATGGAAGCCAAGGGGAAAATGTAGGTTTCATCGCCAATTTTGGCTAATTGACCATCGAGAATGGCAAGCGTCAGCGGCAATCGAATGGTGAAAATAGAACCGTTATTCTGTTCGGTTTGTACTTCGATGGTACCACCCAGCTCACGGATGTTACGACGCACAACGTCCATACCGACGCCACGACCGGAAATATCGGTGACTTCATCGGCTGTTGAGAAGCCGGCATGGAAAATCAGGTCAATATTTTCTTTTTCGGTGATGATTTGGTTTTCGGTCAAAATGCCAGCATCAATGGCTTTTTGACGTACTTTGTCCAGTCGAATACCGGCGCCATCGTCTTTAATTTGAATGACAATGTTGCCGCCTGCATGGAAGGCCGATAAGCGGACGGTGCCTTTACGAGGTTTGCCTTTCGCTTCACGCACATCCGGCTTTTCAATGCCGTGATCGACTGAATTACGGATGATGTGCACGAGCGGATCGGTTAGTTTTTCCAGAACCGTTTTATCCACTTCGGTGTTTTCACCTTCCATCACCAATTCAATATCTTTTTGTAATTTGGCGCTGACATCGTGGACGATGCGAGGCATACGATTGAAGGCGAAGCTAATCGGCATCATACGAATCGACATCACCGATTCTTGCATGGCACGGGTGTGGCGCTCAATATCGACTAAGCCTTCTTTCAACTCGTCGGCCCAAGGTGCATTTAATTGATCGGCCAGCAGACCAAAGCGCGACAGCATCGATTGAGCAATGACCAACTCACCCACCATATCGACCATTTGGTCGATTTTGCTGATGGAAACGCGAATCGAACTCTCTTGTTTTTCTGCTGCGGGTGCGGCAACGCGTGCCGTGTTAGCGGCGGCGACCGGTGCAGCGCTTTGGCTGACATCGGGTTTAACATTGGTGTTGACAACCGGCTCGGGTTCGATGTGTGTGGTGCTAGTGATTTCGGACGCGGGCGACACGCTACTGAAGATAGGGCTGATGCTGATGTGACAGCTGTCTTCATCCAGCCATTCAAACACTTCGTTAATATCTTCGAGTACCACTTCGCCATCGATGACAACGTTGAATGAAATGAGGCAATGCTCCACTTGCAGTGGGTTGCCTTCATTCAGTTGCGTCTTAATGTGAGTGCGTTGAGCGCCTTCGATGCGACTTAATTCGTGAAGTAATTTGAGCAGATCAATGCCAGAAGCAAAATAGTCATCACTAGGAGAGAGATGAATTTGATAACCGGCAAGCTCAGGCTCACTGGCATTGGCGTTAGATGCAGCAGGTTGAGCATCGGCTACTTGAGCTGAACCCTGATTCAGGATTGCCTCTAACCGTTGCTCCATGGCTTTGACTGGCAGCATATCGATGGGCTGATTTTCTTGGTAAGCATCCAACATAATGCGCAACACATCAACCGACTGCAATAAGGCTTCGCGGTTTTCAGAGGTGACATGACGTTTGCCCGAACGCATCTCATCGAGAAGGGTTTCTAAGATATGAGTCAGGTGAATGAGCTCGGAGAAGCCAAAGGTTCCTGCGCCACCTTTCATGGAGTGGGCGGCACGGAAGATGGTGTTGACCACTTCAGTGTCGGGTGTGCCTTCAGGTAGGGTTAGTAAGTTGGATTCCATGGCTGCCAAGCCTTCGAAACTTTCTTCGAGATAGGTTTGGCGAAACACCTGCATTAATTCATCCATTCAAGCATCTCCAACGGCAATATGCGCTCTGATGTTATTATTGAGACAATCTATCGTTATGGCATTATTAACAGATTCATCTCGGTTCATTATAACGAATTCTAGGCTTAAAACCAGTGCTAAACCGTTAAATTATACGCACCGTCGAATCAGTAACCGTGACCTTTTTATGATTTTGTCCAGCCATAGCTAAATAGTCGCTTTGGTCAAGAGAGCTGACCGTCGACCAAGTGAAAGCGTTGCGGGCAACGTTGTGCCAGTTGCATATCGTGGGTAACGATTAAAAATGAAATGCCTTCTTCTCGGTTAATGCGTTCCAGTAGTTTGAAAATCTCATCGGCTGAGTGGGTATCTAAATTGCCTGTCGGCTCGTCGGCCAATACCAAGGGCGGGTTGAGCATCAGGGCGCGCGCAATGGCGACGCGTTGCTGCATGCCACCCGATAATTCACTGGGTTTTTTATCGACCGCATGGGCCAGTCCCACCGCATTAAGTAGTTCTTGAGCACGTTGCTCGGCTTGGCTGCGCGTCATCAGGTGATGAATAATTGAGGGCATCATGACGTTTTCCAGCGCATTAAAGGCGGGTAGTAAATGATGAAACTGAAAAACGAAGCCGATATTTCGACCACGTAGTTGCGTCAGTCGATCATCGCTGATGTGATCAGTGCTTTGCTCTGCAATGACCAGTTCGCCCGAGGTCGGTGCTTCCAGCAAGCCAATAATATTGAGCAGTGTTGATTTGCCCGAACCAGAAGGGCCGGTGAGGGCGCTGAAACTCCCTGGAGCTAACTGCAAATCAATACCATGCAAAATCTCGGTTTCAATGCTGGTGCCGATATTGTAGGACTTGCGAATCTGTTTGAGCTGTAAAATGGGATTCATGGATTAACTCCGAATCGCTTGAACGGGGTCCATGCGGGCAGCTCTGCGAGCCGGTAGTAACGCGGCCAGAATTCCCACCACCATGGCGACAATGCTGGCCATGATGACCAAATTCGGGTCAAGCTGAGCGGTGAACATAATGCTACCATCGGGAGATTTATAGATGGCGGCAAACAACGCTAATAAGGCAAAGGCTAATAGCACGCCCAACAAGGAACCTAGGCTACCAAAAATGGCGCCCTGAAAGAGGAAAATGCGCAATACCTGCTGTTGCGTTGCCCCCATGGCGCGTAAAATGCCAATTTCTTTTTGCTTTTGCACCACCGAAACCACCAAGACGCTGGCAATGCCTAAGGCAACAATAATGACAACAAACACGCGAATCAGACTATTGGTGACGGTTTGATTGGACAGGGCGTTGAGTAATCCGGAGTTGGTTTCCATCCAAGATTCAACCAGTAAGCCCGTTTGTTTGTTCAATCGCTGCGCAAGCAGTTTGGCGCCAAATAAGTCATGCACGGTTAAATCAATCGACGAAACGCCACCGGGAATGTTGAGTAGGCTTTGCGCCAATCGTAATTGCGTGAACACCCAGCGTTTGTTCAGGTCTTTGTTGTTAATATCGAACAGGCCAACAATGGTGAGGTTTTGCATGACGCCGTTTTCGTTAACCACTTGAATGCGATCACCTAGAGCAACCCCTAAATCCTTGGCTAATTCGGTACCGATGACTGTTTGTTCACCACTGACCTCGAAACGCCCCTTAACCAAATAGCGGTTCATATTAACCACATTCAGGTAGTCTTCTGGCACAATGCCCATCAGCACCACCGATTTGCTGGCTAAATTATTACGTGCGAAAACAGGCCCGGTGGCCAGTGGCGAAACCGCTTTAATGCCGGGCGTGGCGCGTGCCAGTTGCGCAAAGCTTTCCCATTGATCGATACTGCGTAAGCGCTGACCGCGTTGTTGAATGAGCGCGGCCGTCATTTCTTCGGGTTGATTGACTCTTAACACCACTTCTTCGGCAGGGCGCATGACAATGTGCGCTTGCGATGACAGGACACGGTCAATAATGGTGCCTTGCAGTTGATTGATGAGTTGGGTCAGAAAGATAATGATGGCCACACCGCCGGTGACACCCGCGAGAATGAGCCAAGACTGCATGCGTCCTTCTTTCAGAAAGCGGATGGCCAGCAACCATTCAAAAGCGAGCGACATAGGCTGATAAACTAGGGTTGGTTGGAAGGGGTGCGTGCTTTAACGCTAACACGGGTTTCCAGGGACGCATCGGCTTGCGTGACGATCCAGTCGTTGAGGCTGACGCCGCTTAACACCTGACTGTTGCCTATGCCTCTGAGTCCCAGGGTCACGGGTTGTTTGACCGTTTTCCCAGCTTCCACCTTCATCACCCAAGGCGAACCACTATCGAGTCCACGAATGGCGTCGCTGGGTATGATGAGCGCGTCTGTGGCTTGTCCGGTGGTCATTTCAATACTGACAGTCATGTCGGGGCGTAAAAAAGAGGGAGGTTGATCGACAATCAGGCGGATGTTAACGGTAGCGCGATTGGGATCGATACTGGGATAAATGAGAGCCAGCTTGGCGTTGAAAGGCTGTTGCGGATAAGCATCGGCAATGACACGTGCGCTTTGTTCGGGGGCGAGAAAACGCATGCTTTTTTCATCAATCGGGGCTTCAATGCGCGTTTCACCGTCGCTGGCTAGAGTCAATAGGGTTTTGCCAGGTTGAACGATAGCGCCTACCTCAACCCCTCTTTGTAACAAGGTGGCGTTGCTGGGTGCGCTGATGACGAGCTGGGCTTGTTTTGCTTGAGCCACAGCCAGCGCCGCTTGCGCTTGCGCTACGCGGCTACGCAGCAGTTGCGTGCTGGTGCCGTTAGCTTGCGTTGCTTGCCATTGTTTTAGCGCCGTATCGTAGGCTTTTTGATTAACCTCTCGCGTTTTCTTGGCGGTATCTAGGCTCGATTGAGACGCTAGATTTTGCTGTCCTAAACTGGCATAACGTTGATATTCTGCCTCGGCTAAGGTCAGATTGGCTTTCGCTTGTGCCAAGCTGCTTTCGGCTAGAGGGCGGGTGAGCTCGGTTAGTTCTTGCAAACGCTGCTCGGCTTCGCGCAGATTGGCTTGCGCTTGCACCAAATTCGCATCAACACTGGCGTCACTCAGGGTAATGAGTCGTTGACCTTGTGTGACTTTTTCGCCTTCGTGTGCGTGTATTTGGGCTACTTGCGCTGTGACCAAGCTGGCTAACTCGATTTTAGCCACAGGCGCTACCCGACCCGTAGCCACAATCGTTTGGCTAATGCTGCCTTGCGTGACCTGAACCCCTTCGACTGTTTTTGGTTGCCATTTTAACCAAGCCAGCGACACAACGACGAGCAGGGCGATAGCAATGAGTAATTTTTTGCTCATGACTTGGGGTGCGCCTTACCGAGCCGGAATCTTATTCAGTTGCATGACTTGTTTGACTTCATCGGCGGATGCATCCAATTTCATTTCTTCATAGGCTTTGGCCATGATTTGCAGGGCGCGTTGACTGCTGACTGTTTGTGGGTAATTTTCTAGCACGTATTGCGCCCGTTTAGCCGCCGCTAACCAAGCCGCTCGTTCGACATAAAATTCGGCCACTTGTAATTCGTGACGCGCAAGATTGTTGCGCAGCTTAACGAGTCGCAATTTGGCATCGTCAGCGTATTCACTATTGGGAAAGCGTTGAATTAAGTTCAAATAATCTTGATAGGCTTGGCGAATCGGCTCACTATCGCGGCGAGCTGGGTCGGAAATGTAACTATCGAGAAAGCTGCGCGTGGTGCTTTCGCGTGCCATGCCCTTCAAATAAAGCGCGTAGGGTAGGCGCACATGACGAGGATACATGCGAATAAATTCTTCTAATTCACGCACGGCAGATTGGGGTTCGTTGTTGCGGAAATAAGCGTAGGCTAGCTCTAAGGATGCCTGCTCTGACCAAGTACCATAAGGATAAACCGAACGCAGTTTTTCAAACTCTTTAATCGCCTCATCCCATGAGCTATCATTTAGCGCATTATGACCACGATCGAAATATTCTTCGACGCTGCGAATGGGTTCGACTTCTTTAGTAAAGAGCGAACAGCCATGCAGGAATTGCATCGCAATCAGTAAGGCAGCGATGGGAGCGATTGACCCTTTAGCGGGCAAAAATTGAGAAAAATTAGTCATGCAAACCCTTAATGCTGGACAGATGATTTCAAAGAGAGCATCATTCTAGCGCATAAACGATAACTAAGGCAAAAAGATGAGTGAATGGACAAGTCGTGTGCCGCTGGAAATGGGCGGAACGCGTTTAGATGGTGTGCTAGGACAGTTGGTAGAAGGGGTGTCTCGGGCGCGTTTAAAAACCTGTATTGAGTCGGGTTTGGTAACTGTGAATGGCCAGGTGGTGACGCGAGCGCGTCAAACCATGCTGGGTGGTGAATTGTTGTCGTTAGAACTGCCAGAACGGGAAGTGCTGACTTACGAAGCACAAGATATTCCCCTTGATGTGATTTATGAAGATGAAGGTGTTCTGGTTATTAATAAACCGGCTGGTTTAGTCGTGCATCCGGGAGCCGGCAATAGCGATGGCACTTTACTAAATGCCTTACTTCACTACGATGAGCATTTGGCGACCTTAGTTCGTGCCGGTATTGTTCATCGGTTAGATAAAATGACCAGTGGCCTATTGGTTGTGGCTAAAACGGAAGCTGTGCAGCTGGCGCTAACTGATTTGTTAAAAGACCATGACGTCGCGCGTATTTACGATGCGGTGGTGGTGGGTTGCTTAGTGGCTGGCGGTACGATTGAAGCGGGTATTGCGCGTCACTCAACCGACCGAACCAAAATGACGGTTAACGATATGGTCGGACGGGATGCCGTAACTCACTATCGTATCGCGCAAAAATTCCGTGCCCACACGCACGTACGTTGCCAGTTAGAGACAGGACGAACCCATCAAATCCGTGTACACATGGCACATTTAGGCTATCCGTTATTGGGTGATCCTGAATATGGCAAGCGCCTGTATTTGCCGCGTGGTATGAGTCAAGAAGTGGGTGATGTGCTCCGTGCATTTAAGCGTCAGGCCTTACATGCGGCTGAGTTATCGTTTGAGCATCCGCTAACGGGTGAGTTAATGCACTTTGAAGCACCCTTGCCAGAGGATATGCAGGGTTTAATTGCTGCTTTGGCGCAAGATAGTCTTGAACATCCTTCAGATTATTAACTGCCTAGTAATGGGGTTTTTATGAAATTTCTAACGCCCGATTGGCCAGCGCCCAGCCACGTTAAGGCGGTGATGACAACCCGTGCTGGCGGTCATTCTTTGCCACCTTATGCCTCATTGAATTTGGCAACGCATGTCGGCGATGATTTAGACATAGTCTTAGCTAATCGTGCCTTACTGGCTCAGTCCTTAGCATTACCGAGCGAGCCGTGTTGGATTAATCAAGTGCATGGCGTGCGTGTACTCGATGTCGATACCGAAGCCTGTCAGCCAATCGTGGATGCTGATGGCAGTTCCACCAGTCAAGCGAATAAGGTATTGGCGGTGTTGACAGCCGATTGCTTGCCGGTATTCATGACCAATCGTTCGGGTTCATTCATCATGCTATTACATGCCGGCTGGCGTGGTGTTGCGGATGATATTATCGGTAAGAGTGTGAGCGACTGTGGGCAGCCAGCTAGCGAATTGATGGCTTGGATCGGCCCCGGTATTGGTAAAACGGCTTTTGAATGTGGCGTCGAAGTGCGAGACGAGTTTCTGGCTAATGGCACAGCCTTGCCAGAGCATTTTCAAGCCTCGTCCACACAAGCCGATAAGTTTTTCGGTGACTTGTCGAGCATGGCGCAGTGGCAATGTCGCCAGCTGGGCTTGGCCTGGGTTGGTGCATCGAATGAGTGCACCTATCTTAATGAGTCGGACTTTTTCTCGTTTCGTCGAGAAGGGATAACGGGTCGTATGGCCAGTTTGATGTGGTTAACGGATTAGTTTGATCCTTCTCCTTACCCCTGCAATAGAGCATACTCTTCAAATCGACTGATAGCCTCTTGTGTGCCACGCAATACAACACGGTCGCCTGCTCTGAGCAGCGTATTGGGCGAGGGGTTGTCGCCACGAATGCCATCTCGTTTGATGGCTTCGATTTCCACTTCTGTATTGGCCGTGAGCACTTCTTCTAACGTTTTGCCGATAATTTTCGCGCCAGAACTGAGTGTTAGCGTGTGTAAGATGGTTGATTGTTGATCTAGGCTTGCGGCTTCGTCACTTTCCCCCGGGTAAAAACCTTTGAGCAAGCTGTAGCGGTTTTGACGAATTTGTCTCACTTCGCGCAAGACCTCTGAAGGGGGGTAGCCGAGTAATAATAGCACCTGCGATGAGAGCATAATACTGGCTTCAAAGGTGTCGGGAATCACTTCGGTGGCGCCAGCATCCATGAGCTGATTTAAGTGTCCTTCATCGCGTGTGCGCACCATGATGCAGACGTCACGACGCAACTCTCGCACACGATGTAATACTTTCAACGAGGCGTTGAGGTCGGAAATACACAGCACCACCACTTTGGCGCGCTCGATACCGGCAGCATGCAAAATTTCAGTGCGTGACGAGTCGCCATAGAATACTAATTCACCCGCTTCTTTCGCTTCTTGGGTGCGAGTAATGTCCATGTCTAGGGCAACATAAGTCATGCCCGATTTGCGTAAAAAACGCGCCAGGGTTTGACCAACGCGACCGAAACCACAAATGATAACGTGGTCGTGATGATGCTTGGTTTGTTCTTGAATGAGCATTTCCTGGGCTTGGCGATCTTTGCCATAGGTGTTTTTGAGCAAACGTTTGGCCATAGCGCCGTTGTGTTTAATGAGCACAGGGGAGAGCATCATGCTAAAAATAGCCGCGGCTAAGAGTACTTGTCCTTCGAGTTCGGGAATGAGTTTTTGGTTAAACATTAGTGACAACAAGGCAAAACCAAATTCACCACCGTGCGCTAACACAATGGCAGTACGGAAAGCGACACCGCCGTTGTTTCCGAAGAAGTATTCTAGAAAACCGACAATGAGCGCTTTTAATAGAATGAGACCCACCATCAAGGCAAGAATGGTTGCCAAATGATCCCAAACGACGTGTAAGTCGATGAGAATGCCAATGGTGATGAAAAAGAGTCCCAGCAAGACGTCTTGGAAAGGACGAATGTCGGATTCGACTTGATGGCGGTATTCGGTTTCGGCTAGCATCATGCCGGCAACAAAAGCGCCCAGTGCCATGGAAAGGCCGAGGCTACTGGTTAGGGCTGCAGCACCAATGGCGACCATTAAAACGGTCAAAGTGAAGAGTTCATTCGATTTGGCGCTAGCTACTTCTTTGAACACCCAGCGGAGAAGTGTGCGCCCTAACACCAGTAAAATCACCACCGCCAAAATGCCTTTGATTAAGGCAAAAATGAGCTCGCTGCTCATGCTTTGTTCCGTGTCACCACCTCCGGCTAGGTGAGCACCCAATACCGGAATAATGATGAGTAGTGGAATGGCGGCAAAGTCTTGAAATAATAAAATACCCAGTGCGTTACGACCGTGGCGTGATTGCATTTCTGCTTGTTCGTTCAGTTGTTTGAGCACCACCGCCGTCGATGACATGGCCAGTGCCGCTCCGGCCAGCAAGGCGACATCCCAGCGTACGCCAATTAGATAGGCGAGCAAACCAAAGACACTCATCGACAAGGCGACTTGTAAGCCCCCCAGGCCTAAAATGGTGCGCTTCATGGTTAAGAATTGGGGAACGGAAAACTCTAAGCCAATGGCAAACAGCATAAAAACGATGCCAAATTCGGCTAAAAAGTGGATGTTTTCCTCATCGGCAATGAGTGCGAAAGCATGGGGCCCCATAACAATACCGACCATAATGTAACCAATAATGGGCGGTAAATTAATGCGTCTAAAAGCAGCGACCACCAGAACGGAAACGAGCAGAATGCCAAAGACTTCGTATAAGGTACTATGCATGGGTGCTGTCCATCTCAAAGCGCATCGATAAGTCGATGGCGTAGAGGTGCTTAGTAATGGCGCCCGTTGAGATATAGTCAACGCCTGTTTCTGCCAACGCAGCTAACTGATCGAAGGTAACGTTCCCAGACACTTCTAAGGGGATTTTGCCTTGTGCCAGTGCGACGGCTTGATGTATGTCATGCAGCGAGAAGTTGTCGAGCATAATTCGATCTAGCGGTAAGTCGAGCGCTAGGCTTAACTCGGCTAAAGACTCCACTTCCGCTTCGATAAAAGTGTTGGGAAATTTTTCTTTGGCTTTGAGTACAGCTTGGCGCAATGAACCCGCCGCCATAATGTGATTTTCTTTAATGAGCACCGCATCGTAAAGTCCGACGCGATGATTGACGCCGCCACCCACACGTACAGCATATTTTTGCGCTAAGCGCATGCCGGGTAGCGTTTTGCGCGTGTCGAGCAGTTTGGTTTTGCCGTGAGCCGCCAGTTCGCTGGCGTAACGATGGGCTGCTGTGGCCGTGCCCATCAGACTTTGTAGAAAATTCAATGCGGTGCGTTCACCCGTTAACAAACTGCGTGCGCGACCATGAAGTTTGCACAACAGCGTGTTGGCTTCGACTTTATCGCCCTCGGCGACCAGCCATTCAATTTCCACCTGCTCATCCAGTTGAGCAAAGACTTCATTAAACCAAGTTTGTCCACAGACGATAGCTGCTTCGCGACAGACAACCGTTGCACTGGCATGCTGCTTTTTAGCAATGAGCTTAGCGGAAAGGTCGCCACTGCCAATGTCTTCATGAAGGGCGTTTGTGACCTGCTGGCGTAACCAATCTGTGACTTGCATGATGTTTAGTCTTATAATCTTGTTAAAAATAATAGCAATATTATAACCGAGCGCATCTAAAAACCGATACATAATGGAGCTTCGATGAAGGTTAACCCAGAAACAGGGCTAGTAGAAGGGGTTGCTTATTATGCCAGCGAGCATGCTAATGGCCGTCCACAGGGTGTGCCGGTTTCGTTAATCGTCGTTCACGCCATTAGTTTGCCGCCGGGACAATTTGGTGGCGATGATGTCATTGACTTGTTTCAAGGTAAGCTCGACAGCGAAGCCCATCCCTATTATCGACAATTAGCTGGGGTGAGGGTGTCGGCGCATTGCTGGATTCGACGTCATGGTGAGTTGGTGCAGTTTGTCCCTTTTCATCAACGTGCTTGGCACGCGGGTGTGTCTCGTTTTGCACATCGCACCCATGTTAATGATTTTTCGATTGGCATTGAACTAGAAGGTACGGAAACATCCCCGTTTACCGAAGTGCAATATGCCCAACTGAATGCCCTGATTGCCGCCTTGAAACGAGCTTACCCAAGTTTGCAGTCTGCGCCGATTGTTGGGCACAGTGATGTTGCGCCTGTGCGTAAAACCGATCCGGGACTGGGCTTTGATTGGTCACGCGTGTCGGTTTAGCCGTTCCGCATCGCTTTCTGTTAAAATAATGACTAATAATGATTTTGACAGGAAAGACGGCGATGGCAGCAAATACATGGGGTGAGGCCTTTCGAGTAACCACTTTTGGCGAGAGTCATGGTATTGCTTTGGGTGCGATTATTGATGGTTGCCCTCCTGGTCTGGAACTGACAGAAGCGGATTTGCAAATTGATTTGGATCGTCGTAAGCCGGGTACATCGCGCTTTACCACACAGCGTCGCGAGGATGATTGTGTGAAAATTTTATCGGGTGTGCTCAATGGCCGTACCACCGGTACCCCAATTGGGTTACTCATCGAAAATACCGACCAGCGTTCGCAAGATTACGGTAATTTGATGGATGTTTTCCGTCCTGGCCATGCCGATTACACCTATGAGCATAAATATGGTGTGCGCGATTTTCGTGGCGGCGGTCGCTCATCGGCGCGTGAAACGGCGATGCGTGTCGCAGCGGGTGCTATTGCCAAAAAATGGCTAAAAGAACGGTATGGAGTCGAAATTCAAGGTTATTTGTCGCAACTGGGTCCCGTCAAAACTGATAAAGTAGATTTTAGCGTCATTGAGACGAATCCCTTTTTCTGTCCCGATGCCGATAAAGTGGCAGAGATGGAAGCCTATATGACGGAGTTGAAAAAAACGGGTGACTCCGTGGGTGCTAAAGTTACGGTGGTAGCGCGTAACGTACCGCCGGGTTGGGGGGAGCCTGTTTTTGATCGCTTAGATGCGGATATTGCCAAGGCATTAATGAGCATTAATGCGGTGAAAGGCGTTGAAATTGGTGATGGTTTTGCCGTCGTTGAGCAACTTGGTACGCAGCATCGTGATGAGATGACGCAAAATGGGTTTCTCAGTAATCATTCAGGCGGCGTGTTAGGTGGTATTTCGTCGGGTCAAGAAATTATTGCTCATATGGCACTCAAACCGACATCGAGCTTAAAAATTCCGGGTCAAAGCATTGATCGCTGGGGTAATGAGCAAGAAGTGATTACTAAAGGTCGACATGATCCTTGCGTGGGAATTCGCGCCACACCGATTGCTGAAGCGATGCTGGCGTTGGTGTTGATGGATCATGCCTTGCGTCAGCGGGGACAAAATGCCGATGCCTTGGTGACGGTACCTAACATCGCTCAATCCTAACGCTTAACGCGGGTTTATTTTGCAAAGCACTTCATCTAATACGGAATCACAGATTCCGTATTTTTCGTTATCGGGCTACTATTTTTTCTATTTTGCCGCCGTTGGCATTATTCTGCCGTTTCTGGGGCTGTATTTTCAGTCGCTTGGGCTCAGTGTCATCGAAATTGCGCAACTGCTGGCGGTCTTGTCTTTTGCACGTATTGTTTCGCCACCCATTTGGGCGCTATTAGCGGATCGTAAGGGTAACTTTCTTTTTTATGTTCAGTTGGCTTCTTGGTTATCGGCTGGCTTGGTATTGGGTTTGTGGTGGTTAGAGGGCTTTTGGTCACTAATATGGCTGATGGCCTGGCTGGGTTTCTTCTGGCATGCAGCCTTACCGCCGATGGAAAGTTTAACCTTATCGCATCTGGGTAGTCAGCTGTCAGGTTACAGCCGCATTCGGTTATGGGGTTCGGTCGGTTTTATTGTCGCCGTCATGGGGGCAGGTTGGCTGATTGAAGCCTATGGGCAGTTTGCTTTTCTGCTGGTGACGACTTGCTTTTTTATGGCAACAGCGCTCATTGCGCAGTGGAATCGTGAATCGCCACAACTGCGTCCTGCTCATGTCGATTGGTCGGGATTAGGAAGCTTGCTACGTCAGTCGTTGGTGTGGTGGGTGTTGGTTATTGCTTTGTTGTCGCAAACAGCGCATGGCATCTATTACAGTTTTTACTCTATTTTGTTAGCCGATGCGGGTTACAGCAACAGTAGTATTGGACTGCTCTGGTCTTTAGGTGTGGTGGCTGAAATTATTTTGTTTTGGTTTTTTTGGCGCATCGCTCCCGTGTTGCGTTTTCATCATTGGTTACTTATTGCCATGGGCTTGTCGGTGGCGAGATGGGGCGTGATTGGCTTTTTTGTTGAAAGCTTGGGCTTGATGGTGTTGGCACAGCTGCTTCATGCTGCTACTTTTGCTGTCTTTCATTCGGTGGTGGTGCAATGGTTACACCAAACTTTTGTCGGTCATCAGGCGCAGGGGCAGGCGCTCTATGTTAGCTTCAGTTATGGTATTGGCGGCGTTCTGGGTAGTCTAATCGCCGGTTATGCTTGGACACAGGGCGGCGGGGAGTGGACTTTTGGTCTCGCCGCACTGGTTTCGTTACTGGGTTTTGGGTTTGTGTGGAAGGTGAAACAAGCCAGTGAGACCCTGTGAAAGTGACAATCCTCTTTCCATAACGTCTCGAGCTGATGGGCTTGAGTGGTCGTTAAGAGGCAGAATCATCTTTTGATTTGTTGCCGCCCTGTCGCATCAGCCAAGCAACGGCAAAGTGAGCGATGACCAGTAACACTAAACTGCCGATAATAACTGGCCAAAAATTGTTCATAATCCAATGTTCAAATCCCATGTTCTATTCCTTGTGGTCGGCAAAAATGCACTTACGCATTGAGTTAACAGCTTCAACTGCGTATCATAAGCGACTATTATCTAAAAGTTTAAGGAATTTTTCTCATGGCGCATGTGCTCGTTCTGCCTGGTGATGGTATTGGTCCTGAAATTGTTGCTGAAGCCGTAAAGGTGCTACAAGCGCTGAGTCAAAATCACGGCCTATCGCTGACAACCAGTGAAGGCTTGGTAGGCGGTGCCAGTATTGATGCACATGGCACGCCCTTAACCGACGACACCTTGGCACAAGCACAAGCGGCTGATGCCGTCTTATTGGGTGCGGTTGGGGGGCCTAAGTGGGATGGATTGCCGATGGCGAATCGCCCTGAGAAAGGCTTGTTGGCTTTACGTAAGGGCATGAACTTATTTGCCAATTTGCGTCCAGCTATTTTATACCCCCAGTTGACTCATGCTAGTACCCTAAAGCCTGAAGTTGTTTCAGGATTAGACCTGTTGATTGTGCGTGAGCTAACGGGCGGTATTTACTTTGGTCAGCCACGCGGCGTTCGTACCTTGGAAAATGGTGAGCGTCAGGGTTACAACACGCTGGTTTACAGTGAGTCTGAGATTGAACGTATTGCCCATGTCGCTTTCCAAGCTGCGCAAAAACGCGGAAAACGTGTCTGCTCGATTGATAAGTCTAACGTGTTAGAAACCACTGCCCTGTGGAAAGAAGTGGTGACACGCATTGCCGCGCAATACCCAGACGTCGAACTCAGCCACATGCTGGTGGACAATGCTGCTATGCAATTAGTCAAAGCGCCGAAACAGTTTGATGTGATGTTAACCGACAATATGTTTGGTGATATCTTATCTGACGAAGCGTCTATGTTAACTGGTTCAATTGGCATGTTGGCGTCGGCTTCATTAAATGAGCATAACAAGGGGATGTATGAGCCGAGCCACGGTTCAGCGCCTGATATCGCCGGTCAAGGCTTGGCGAATCCCATTGCCACCATTTTATCGGCTGCGATGATGTTGCGTTATTCACTCAATGCGCCAGAACAAGCAGAACGTATTGAAGTGGCGGTAGGCAAGGTGTTAGACGCAGGCTTGCGTACGGGCGATATTTGGACTGAAGGCTGTCAAAAAGTATCCACCAGTCAAATGGGTGACGCCATTGCCGCTGCGCTTTAATCAGCGATAGGTCGGACGACGGGTGCGCAATCAGCTAACCATTACCATTACCGACGTTCATGGGTCGCGTCAGTTCACGCTGACGCACTTCATTAAGCGTTTTATTGTGCTGATTTTACTGGTACTGGCGTTGCTAAGCCTGGTGGGTACCGCTTTGGTGTGGAAGTTTTTAGCGGAACGCGCCACCTTAGAGATGCAAATTTCTGATTTGCATCGCCAGAAGGAAGCGCTTGAAACGGATTATCGTCAGGCGCTAGCGCAACAAAACGAGCTGTTTACTGAGTTGAATCAAGACAAAATGGCGCTGGAAAATGAAGTGCAGGCAAAAGAAGGCCAACTGAATTTCATTCAAAGCACTTTTGGCGAGCTAGAAGCGCAAATTGGTCTGAAAGAAAGTGGCGAAGTGAAGCGGTTATCGGAGTTGTCGCCTGTCGATGTCGAACTGATGATGAATAAAATCCCCAGTGGCATGCCCACCACCTTCAAAATGATTTCTGATGGTTTTGGCTGGCGCACCCATCCGGTCACTAAAAATCGTTCTTTCCACGAAGGATTAGATTTTAGTTGTGATGTCGGCACACCGGTGCAAAGTACCGCCGATGGTGTTGTGGAAAGTGCCGGTTGGGATGGGGGATATGGGCTTAAAGTCATTATCAATCATGGTTATGGTTTCAAAACGGTTTATGCTCACCTAAGCAAGGCTATGGTGAAGCGCGGCGATGTCATTGCCAAGGGTGATGATTTAGGGCTTTCGGGCAATTCGGGCATCAGTAGTGGTGCGCATTTGCATTACGAAGTGCATTTTATGGATAATAAGTTAAATCCAAGACCCTTTGCCGACTGGAGTACCCGTCGTGCCAATTCGGTCTTTAAGCAAGTTAAGGAAGTGCCATGGGAGTCTTTCGCCGATCTGGCCATTCAAGAAAAACTGCTTGTGCTAAAACAGTCATTGCCAACGGCTGTCATCTCGTCGGGCAAGTCAAACTAGCGGGCGATTTTCATTTAGACGGTTCACTAGAAGGGTCTTTGGATGCCGAGCAAGTTTCGGTGGGTAAGCAAGGACACCTCAGTGGGGTGATTCGTGCCAAGCACGTTATTTTAGCAGGAAAAGTCGAAGGACAAATACACTGCGAATTGCTCGAATTGTTAGCGGGCTGTCATTTGCAGGGTGAGGTTTACTGTCACGATTTAGTGGTGGAAAAGGGGGCGGGCTTTATTGGTAGCACCAAAGATTCAGCAACGGCTGTCGCCCTAGAAGTATTGGCGCCACAACCCAAGGTGGCATTATTAACGCAAACGGTTAAAGAAGCGGAACAGCGCGCTTAATCTTGAGTGGAAAATTTGAAAAGTAAAGGAAATGGGTCATGTCTAAATTGTATGATGTCGCGGTAGTCGGAGCAACCGGTGCGGTCGGTGAAACCATGATGCGTGTTTTAGAGGAAATGGATTTTCCGGTCGGCAAACTTTATCCCTTAGCGAGTAGTCGTTCTGCGGGTAAGAAAGTAACATTCCGTGGCAAAGAAGTGACCGTAGAAGATTTAGAGACTTTTGACTTTTCGAAAACACAAATTGGCCTCTTCTCACCGGGCGCAAGCATTTCTGCCATTTATGCGCCTAAAGCGGCAGCAGCGGGTTGTGTGGTTATCGATAATACTTCGCAGTTCCGTTACGATGACGATATTCCGCTGGTGGTACCGGAAGTGAATCCTAAAGCCATTGCCCAGTATAAAAAACGTGGCATCATTGCTAACCCTAACTGTTCTACCATTCAAATGTTGGTAGCCCTGAAGCCCATTTATGATGCGGTGGGTATCACGCGTATTAATGTGGCGACCTACCAAGCGGTTTCGGGTGCGGGCAAAGAAGCGATTGAAGAATTATCAACTCAAACAGCTAACCTGTTGAATTTCAAACCCACCAGCAATGAAGTATTTGCCAAACGTATTGCCTTTAACGTTATTCCACAAATTGACGTATTCATGGAAAACGGTTACACCAAAGAAGAAATGAAGATGGTGTGGGAAACCCAAAAAATCATGGGTGATGACGCTATTTTAGTGAATCCTACCGCGGTGCGTGTTCCCGTATTCTTTGGTCACAGTGAAGCGGTGCATATTGAAACACGCGATAAAATCACCGCTGAGCAAGCACGTGAGCTGCTAAGCAAAGCAGAAGGCATCGTTGTGATGGATGAGCGTGAGCCTGGCGGATATCCCACGGCTACCGATGTTGCTGACACTAATCCCGTTTATGTCGGACGCATTCGTGAAGACATTTCGTGCGAGAAAGGTTTGAACCTGTGGGTGGTAGCGGACAATGTGCGTAAGGGTGCCGCGACCAATGCGGTGCAAATTGCGCAAGTGTTGATTCGCGATTACTTAAATTAAAAGCTATTGCGCCCTTATCTTGCCTTGTTGCGCGTTACTCGAACATCGTTATGTACTGTTTGTACACGCCTTGTTCTGCGTTACGTGCGCCTTGCAATCTTAACGGCTCATGACGCTTTTAAGGTGTGTTAGTTATGCCTCGTATCGCGCTAGGGATTGAATATGCCGGTCATGCTTATTGTGGCTGGCAAAAGCAGCAAGATTGCATTGGTGTACAAGCCCATTTAGAGCGCGGTCTGGCGAAAATTGCCTGTGAGCCAATTGAAGTATTCTGTGCAGGCCGAACTGACCGTGGTGTGCATGCCATTGGTCAGGTGGTGCATTTCGATACCTCGGTTCAACGTCCCGATGAGGCATGGGTGAGGGGCACCAATACGCATTTGCCAAGCGGAGTGCGTGTGCTATGGTCTCGTGAAGTGGATGACAATTTTCATGCACGTTTTTCGGCCACCGCTCGGCGTTATCGTTATGTCATTTTGAACCGACGGGTGCAATCGGCTGTGTTTGCTAGCTTGCAGACTTGGGTATCTTATGACTTAGATGTAGAGAAGATGCATGAGGCTGCGCAAGCCCTGTTGGGTGAGCAAGACTTTACCAGTTTTCGCGCTGCTGAATGTCAAGCCAAACATCCGGTGCGGTGCGTGACGCAAGTGTCAGTGCACAGCGATGGTGTGCATGTGTTTGTGGACATTGAAGCCAATGCCTTTTTACATCACATGGTACGGAATATCGTCGGTAGTCTGTTGGTGATTGGTCGTGGTGAGCGTCCGGTGACTTGGATTGCTGAGTTATTGCAGGCGAGAGATCGAAAATTAGCCGCGCCGACCGCTCCGGCGGCGGGGTTATACCTCACTCACGTGCGTTATCCCGAAGTCTATTCCTTTCCTCAGTTGGATTTAAGCTATTTATGGCGAGGTGCTGCATGAGAACGCGTGTCAAAATTTGCGGGTTAACGCGAGCAGAAGATGTTCAGGCCGCTTGTGATTTAGGTGCTGATGCCATTGGTTTGGTGTTTTACCCACCCAGTCCCCGAGCGGTAACGGTCGAGCAAGCCAAACTCATCCTACAAGCTGTGCCACCCTTTGTGGCGGTAACAGCTTTGTTTGTCAATCCGACGGTCGCTGAAGTTCAAGCCGTTCTGACGCAGATTCCAGCCATCAGTTTATTGCAGTTTCACGGTGATGAATCGGCTGATTTTTGTCGTCAGTTCGGACGTGCTTACATTAAAGCCATTCCGATGCGCGATGACGTTGATTTAGCACAACAAGCGCGTGATTATGATGATGCTTTAGGCTTGCTGGTCGATACCTACAAGCCCGGCATTCCTGGCGGTTCGGGTGAGTCATTTGATTGGCATCGATTGCCCCAGTCGTTGAGTAAACCGCTGATTTTGGCGGGTGGATTAACGCCTGATAATGTTAGCGATGCCATCAAACAAGTCGTTCCTTATGCTGTCGATGTTTCGGGTGGTGTAGAGGTCAGTAAAGGTATCAAAGACCGTCAAAAGATAGGCGATTTTATCGCCGCGGCTTCAATTCAATCATAGGTTATTTTGCTGTAACCTGCTGTTATTTCAGTCTTTACTTATATAAATAAGTTTTATTTGCATTTAGTTGACTATTCCGGTAAAACTTAGGTTGTCTCATAGACAAACGTCTTAACTACATTGACTTTGCAACGTATCTTCCGTTCTTTTGGGGGCTCAAGGGTTTGGTTTGACAGACACTTGCCTCATAGGATGCTGAAGAGAGGAGGTTTCTATGGCAACCCTGTCTCCTGCTCATCCCTATCATAGTCATGATACAACGGATGGCATTCATCTCATTTCGAAAGAAGTACCCGTTAGTCGCACTTTGCACTGGTTAAAGCAAGGCTGGATTGATATCGCACACGCACCCATGGCTTCGCTGTTCTACGGCGTCGCAACCATGTTGTTCATTTTACTTTCCTTTATGGCAGCTCGCGATTTGCCCTTTTTAATGATGGCGATTGGCACGTCCTTTGTCATGCTCGCGCCTTTTCTCGCAACGGGCCTCTATGATATTGCTTACCGACTAGAAAAAGGAGAGCCGCCAAACCTGGTGCATTCCTTGGCTTCATGGCGAGACAATGTCGGTAACTTTGGCCTCTATGTCGCCAGTTTGGGCGTCATTATTTCGGCTTGGGCGATTATCACTCCCTTGATGGCGGCTTTGTTTAAATCGCAGAGTTTGTTGATTGTGGATCCTGATGCGGGTTTCGTCAGTTTCTTAACCACGGATGCTGGCATTAACTTTCTCATTGCTTTTGCATTGCTGGGTACGGTTCTAGCCGCTTTTGTCTTTGCTATTAGCGTCGTATCGATTCCGCTACTCATTGATAAGCACAAACTCGACGCGGTGAATGCGATGATCATCAGTTACCAAGTCACCATGGAAAACAAAGGCGTGATGGCGGTTTGGGCATTGATGATTGGTGCTTTGGTCAGTTTGGGTATCGCGACCTTGGGTGTATTGATGGTCATTATTATGCCACTACTCAGTTACGCCAGTTGGCACGCCTATCGTGATCTGATTAAGTTCACGGATGACGCACCATCTTAAGCGTGTCTTATGAAGGTGTGGACATCTGAACCCCGCTGGTCATAGCGGGGTTTTTCTTTGTCTATCGGGTTAAAAGTCGGTGGTTGTTGTGGCAATTCAAGGCCTAACCCGATAAAATTGATTTATTTGTTGAATTGAAATAAGGAAGCGAAAGTGTCCGATCAAATTGATGTTCATAAGGTAGCACGTTTAGGCGCCTTAGCAGTGAGCGATGATGAAGTCGCGGCGGTAGGGCAAAAGCTGAATGCGATTGTAGGGCTATTCGATCAGTTAGCGGCGATTAATACCGATGGCGTTGAACCTATGGCACATCCGTTAGACCAAGTGCAGCGTTTGCGTGAGGATGTCGTTACTGAAGCCGATATTCATGAATATGTGCAGCAGATCGCGCCGAAAGTGGAAGCGGGACTTTATCTCGTTCCTAAGGTCATTGAATAATATCGTCAGCAGTTAAGGTTTTTTAATTATGAATTTTCATCAAATGACCATGGTGCAGTTGGCAGAGCAACTGCGTAACAAGTCAGTATCGAGTGTTGAACTGACACAGTATTTTCTAGACCGCATGACACAGTTTGACGGTCAAATCAACAGTTACATCACGCAAACGCCTGAGCTGGCGTTGGCACAAGCCGCAGCTGCCGATGCACGTCGTGCTGCGGGTGAAGACGGGTTGCTGTTAGGTATGCCGCTGGCACATAAAGATATTTTTTGTACCAAAGACGTGATCACCACTTGTGCCTCGAAAATGCTGGCTAATTTCAAAGCCCCTTACAATGCAACCGTGGTCGAAAAGCTCAATGCAGCCGGTATGGTCACGCTGGGTAAGGTGAACATGGATGAGTTCGCTATGGGCTCAACCACCGAAAACAGTGCTTTTGGTGTCACGCGTAATCCATGGAGTTTGGATGCGGTACCAGGCGGTTCATCGGGCGG
>CAZBQD010000011.1:0-53609 GCA_964493995.1 uncultured Francisella sp. | reverse complement strand
AGCGTACTCGTGAAGGTAACGACTTCTACCACGAAATGAAAGACTCTGGTGTACTGGATAAAGTAGCCATGGTTTATGGTCAGATGAATGAGCCGCCTGGTAACCGTTTACGTGTTGCTTTGACTGGTTTGACCATGGCTGAGTACTTCCGTGACGAAGGCCGTGACATTCTGTTCTTCGTTGACAACATCTACCGTTACACTCTAGCGGGTAACGAAGTGTCGGCTCTGTTGGGTCGTATGCCTTCTGCGGTAGGTTACCAACCTACGTTGGCAGAAGAAATGGGCGCGGTACAAGAGCGTATTACTTCGACGAAGACAGGTTCGATTACCTCGATTCAAGCGGTTTACGTTCCTGCGGATGACTTGACTGACCCGGCTCCAGCAACGACCTTTGCTCACTTGGATGCGACTGTTGTATTGAACCGTTCGATTGCAGAACAAGGTTTGTACCCAGCGATTGACCCGCTTGACTCGACTTCACGTCAGTTAGACCCGTTAGTTGTGGGTGCTGAACACTACGAAATCGCTCGTGGCGTACAGAAAACTTTGCAACGTTACAAAGAGTTGAAAGATATTATTGCCATTCTGGGTATGGATGAGCTGTCTGAAGAAGACAAATCAATCGTTACTCGTGCGCGTAAAATTCAACGTTTCTTGTCACAACCTTACCACGTAGCGGAAGTGTTCACAGGTGATAAAGGTCGTTATGTTTCTTTGAAAGAAACTTTGGCGGGCTTTAAAATGATTATGGCGGGTGAGCTAGATCATTTACCAGAACAAGCTTTCTACATGGTTGGTAACATCGACGAAGCGATTGAAAAAGCTAACAAGATGGCATCCAAGTAAGGAGGACAGATTATGTCCGTAACCATGCAATTGGATATCGTTAGTGCAGAGGGAGAAATCTTCTCTGGTAAAGTAGATCGTTTTTTCGCTCAGGCAGCGAATGGTGAAGTGGGTATTCTGCCTCACCATACGCAGTTCATCACGACGTTAAAGCCGGGTGAAGTGCGTGTCTTATCTGGCGACACGGTGAGCTATTTTTACGTTTCGGGCGGCGTGCTAGAAATTCAACCTGACGTGGCAACGGTTTTGGCGGATACTGCCATCCGTGCCAAAGATTTGGACGAAGCGGCTGCCAACGAGGCGATGGCTCGTGCTCAGGAAGCGATGGATACAGCTAAAACCGATTTGGACGTTACGCGCGCCCAAAATGCTTTAGCCGAAGCTGCTGCACAAATTGCGATGCTAGGTCGTTTACGCGATCAGTTAAGCAAACAAGGTTTGATGCATTAAGTTGCATTAAGCAGAAAAAAGAACGGGAGACGCAGGTCTCCCGTTTTTTTTTGTCATCAGCTAGCGTACAATCAGCTGAGTTGCTCCCGTTCTATAAAGAGGTTTTATGCTCAGTGCGATTATTCTTGCCGCCGGCAAGGGCACGCGTATGCGTTCTGTGCTTCCTAAAGTGTTACAGCCTTTAGGCGGTCGTCCTTTACTCCATCATGTGATTGATACGGCTCAATCATTGCAGGCGCGTCAAACCATCGTTGTCGCAGGGTTTGGCTTGGATGCCGTTCAACAGGCTTGTCGGAGCTATAACCTTGCTTGGGCCGTGCAAGCGCAACAGCTGGGTACCGGTCATGCGGTAGCGCAAGCGATCGATCAGATTCGGGATGATGAAACTGCCTTGATTTTGTATGGCGATGTCCCCTTGATTCAAACGGGAACCTTGGCCAGATTGGTCGATTTAGTCGATGCGATTCATCCCTTGGCCCTATTAACCGTGAACCTAGATGATCCAACGGGCTATGGTCGCATTGTGCGCGATGCTAACGGGCTGATGCAACGGATTGTTGAACAAAAAGATGCGACCGCTGCCGAGCGCAGTATTAGCGAAGTTAATACCGGTATTATGGCGGTCAAAGGTGCGCAATTACGGGGTTGGTTGTCGAAACTAGAAAATAACAATTCACAGGGTGAGTATTATTTAACCGATATTATTGCCATGGCGGTGGCTGATGGTTTTATGGTGCGTTCAACGCAAGCCAGTAGCGAAATGGAAGTGTTGGGTGTTAATGATAAAGCTCAATTAGCTGGCTTAGAGCGTTTGTATCAAGCAGAACAAGTCATGGCGTTGATGAAAGCGGGTGTGACCATTATTGACCCATCGCGAGTTGATATTCGTGGTGATGTTAGTGTTGGCATGGATTGCGCCATTGATGTGAATGTGGTGATGTCGGGCAAGGTCGTTTTAGGTAACAATGTGTCTATCGGGGCAGGTTGCGTGTTGCATAACGTGACCTTAGCCGATGGCGTCAAGCTCAATCCTTATTCGGTGTTAGAAGATTGCACCATTGGTGCTGATTCTCGTGTTGGACCCTTCGCGCGTGTACGTCCTGGCACAGTGACGCAGGATCATGCGCACATTGGCAACTTTGTTGAGTTGAAAAATGCGCAATTAGGGAGTGGTGCTAAGGTCAATCACCTCAGTTATGTCGGTGATGCCACAGTTGGCGCTAATGCGAATATTGGTGCGGGTACCATTACCTGTAATTATGATGGCGTGAATAAGCATCGCACGATCATTGGTGAAGGGGCTTTTGTTGGCTCTAACTCGGCGCTGGTTGCACCGGTTACGGTGGGGGCGGGAGCAACTATTGGTGCAGGGTCGGTCATTACCAAAGATACGCCAGATGACCAACTCACCTTGGCGCGCGCTAAACAGGTAACGATTGCCAGTTGGCAACGTCCCTTTAAAAAAGTGTAACAGAATACAGCTTAGGGTCACGAGTTACGCCATTCGCGTCGGTTATCCGACGATGGGTTCCCCGAAGCAGGCTTCGACCCATCGGGATAAATACGCTCATTCCGTATCTTCGATGACCCTGTGCAATCATTAGTGTTTGGAGAAGTGTAAACATGTGCGGAATTGTTGGTGGTGTTGCGGAGCGTAATGTTGTTCCTATTTTGATTGAGGGCTTGCGTCGTTTAGAGTATCGCGGCTATGACTCAGCAGGATTAGCGGTCTTAAATGAAAAAGGCATCGACCGGGCTCGTGCAGTGGGTAAGGTTCAAAATCTTGCCGATTTAGTAGCTGAAGAAGGTGTTGCGGGCGTTAATGGTATTGCCCATACCCGTTGGGCAACGCATGGTAAGCCTGCTGAGCGTAATGCGCATCCGCATGTGTCGGAAGATCGTATTGTGCTGGTGCATAATGGCATTATTGAAAATGCCTTCGACTTGCGTGAAACCATGCAGGCGCAAGGGGTGGTCTTCTCGTCAGAAACCGATACGGAAGTGGTGGTGCATTTACTGGCGCAAGAGAGTAAGAAAACCAGTGATTGGTTACAAGCGGTGAAAAATACCCTAGCCAAATTGCACGGTTCTTTTGCCTTGGCGATTTTGAATAAAGACATTCCTGGTCGCATGATTGTGGCGCGTGAAGGCAGTCCGCTGGTGATTGGCTTGGGTTTTGGTGAGAAGTTTGTCGCTTCTGACCAGATGGCTTTGTTACCCGTGACGCAGCAGTTCATTTTCTTAGAAGAAGGCGACGTTGCCGACATCACCAAAGAAAGCCTAACCATCTATGATCGTCAGTGGCGCATGTTGGCAGAGAATGAGCGCCCCGTGGTGCAGTCGAATTTGAGTTTAGATTCGGTGAGTAAGGGTGAGTATCGCCACTTTATGCTCAAAGAAATTCATGAGCAACCCAGTTTGATTGCCGAATCCCTTGAGGGTCGTTTGTTGCCCAATGGCGTCGTCTCTAACTTGTTAGGCCCCGATTCCGATGACATGCTTCGTTCGATTGAAGCGATTAAAGTGGTCGGTTGTGGTACCAGCTTTTTATCGGGAGAGGTGGCGCGTTACTGGCTGGAGTATCTGGTCGATATGCCTTGTCAGGTTGAGATTGCCAGTGAGTTCCGTTACCGTCAGCCGTCGATGTTCAAAAATACCTTGATGGTGTTTATTTCTCAGTCGGGTGAAACGGCCGATACGCTTTCCGCCATGCGAGAAGCGATGGCGCGTGGCTTTAAGACACTAGCCGTGGTGAACGTGCCCGAAAGTTCGATGGTGCGTGAGGCGGATATGGTACTGCTCACGCGTGCCGGTCGTGAAATGTCGGTGGCATCGACCAAGGGTTTTACCACGCAGTTAGTGGCAATGATGTTGTTGGTGTTGGCGATTGGCAAGGCTAAGGGCAATTTGAAAGAAGAAGCGGCACAGGTGATTGTGAATGAATTGCGTGCTCTGCCGGAGGTATTGCGCCAAGTATTGACGAAAGACGATGAAATTCAACAGATGGCGCAAAAACTGGCGTTAAAAGACAATGCTATGTTCTTGGGTCGTGGCTTTATGTATCCGATTGCTGAAGAGGGTGCATTGAAGATGAAAGAGTTGTCTTACATTCATGCCGAAGCCTACCCAGCCGGTGAGTTAAAGCATGGCCCGCTGGCTTTGATTGACGAGAAAATGCCAGTGGTATCGGTAGCGCCTAACGATGTGCTGTGGGCTAAGCTGAAATCGAACCTAGAAGAAGTTTCAGCGCGGGGTGGTGAATTGTTTGTGTTCTCGGCAGCCGGTATGATTGATCCCAGCGAGTTTGAACATGCACGCTACCATAACATCTGTTTACCGATTCAACTGACCTCATTAGCACCGGTGGCTTATGTGGTGCCTTTGCAGTTGTTGGCTTACCATACAGCGGTCATTCGGGGTACCGATGTGGATCAGCCTCGTAACCTAGCTAAGTCCGTAACGGTGGAGTAGGAGAGTCAGCAAATGACGGTCGATGCTTTAATTAATGAAAGTTTATCTCTAGGCTTACAGGAGCGCGCAGGTCTGATTCAACGTTTGTTGTTAAGTCTCGATGAGTTATCATCCGCTGACATAGAGCGTTTATGGTTGGATGAAGCTGAGGCAAGATTGACAAACTTTGATGCGGGAAGTTCGCAGTCAGCTTCAGCGGCTGATGTCTTCGCGCGTGCCAAACTAGCGATTGCTTAATGCCAATACGCTTTTTACCTGAAGCCGAATCAGAAATGATCGAAGCAGCAGTTTACTATCAACGTCAGGTAGCGGGTTTGGGGGATCTTTTTATTCAGGAAGTTGAAAAAGCAGCATCTTGGATAGCATTATACCCTCATGCTTCTTCGGCTGTTCGTGGTAAGGTCAGGCGTAAAGTTTTATCGAGTTTCCCTTTTTCTATCTTGTACCGTGCGGAAGAGGATAGTGTTTTGATTATTGCTGTAGCGCATCACAAGCGTCGCCCCAGTTTTTGGCAGCAGAGAAAGTAATTGAAAGATTATTATTTAATGTTGGGCGTCTTCGGCGAACGGTATTTATAGTGATCTTAATTTTTTACAGTTTTTAAACACGAGTTTGTCAGTGAGAGTGAAACGATATTCAGTTGATTTGCGCATCTTGTGCGCAATCAGTAGCATGTTTTTTGGTTAATAGATTAGTCACTATGCCTTCAAAACTATCCCCCTACCTCCGCCTCATGCGCCTCGACAAACCTGTGGGCACTTATCTGGTGTTGTTACCGGCTTTAATGGCGCTGTGGTTGGCGTCTGAAGGTGTACCACCCTTGTGGGAATTGGCGGTCTTTGTGCTCGGCGCTTTTGTTATGCGTTCAGCAGGATGCGTTATTAACGATTACGCCGACCGTGATTGGGATGGCGCGGTGGCGCGTACTTGTGATCGTCCGCTGGCTTGTGGTGAGGTGTCAGCTAAAGCCGCCTTGATGCTATTTGCGGGGTTGCTGTTATTGGGCGGTATGCTGGTGCTCACCTTGCGCTTTGAGGTGCTGCTCTGGGCGTTGGGGGCGGTATTCTTAGCGACGCTTTACCCTTTTACCAAGCGTTGGGTTTATTATCCACAGCTATTTTTGGGGTTGGCTTTTGCTTGGGCGATTCCGATGGGCTTTGTGGCGGTGTTGGGTGAAATGCCCGCTGCGGGCTGGTGGTTGTTTGCGGTGACGGTAGTGTGGGCGCTCATTTACGATACTTGGTATGCGTTGGTTGACCGTGATGATGATGTGAAAGTAGGCATTAAATCGACGGCGATTTTGTTTGGTCGCTATTTAGGCGTTATCATGGCCTTACTCATGCTGTTCATGTTGTGGTTACTCCTTCGGCTGGGTGAAGCCTTTGCTTTGTCATGGTTGTGGTCTTTAGCCGTGTTATTGGTTGCGTTGCATTTTGCTTGGCAACTTTGGTTGGTACGAACCGGTGAAAGAGAAGCCGCTTTTCGGGCGTTTAAGTCAAATATTTGGATAGGGGTGATGTTATGGTTAGGCGTGGTCTTATCGTATCTTTAATGGTGTTGCTGGGTGTTAGCTTGGGCGTTGGAATGAGTGCTTGTACGCAAGAATCCCAAAACCAGATTTCGCGTAGTATTCAAAACTGGACAGGCACCAATGGCGTGGTTGAAGTCTATGCAGGCGACAAAGTGGTGCGTCGCTTTATTCAGGTAGATAAATTATCGACCGCTTATGGTACAGCCGATGGTCAGGCGCGTCCTTACCGATTTGGTTATGGTGTGTTGGATGAAAACTTGAATTTTGTGAAAGACCCAGAAGAGAAAAAAGTCTATTTCGAAATGGGTGAATATACCGCTCAGTACATTTTCTTCGAGAGTCCCCGTTGATGCGACCCAGTTGCGTCATTGCCTTGCATGGGCTGGGGGCAGACGGTAGCGATTTAATGCCGCTGCAACAGATGATGGGCATGGATGACGTGCCTTGGTTGTTCCCCAATGCACCCGAGTTATCCGTTACTGCCAATATGGGCATGCGTATGCCGGCTTGGTTCGATATTTTGGGCTTTAATCCTAGCGATCCAGTCGATGCCGCAGGGATTGCCCAGAGCGCCGCTCAGGTTCAACGGTTGATCAATGAACAGGTTGCTTTAGGCGTTGATGCCAGTCGTATGGTGTTGTTGGGCTTTTCGCAGGGTGGGGTGATTGCCTTGCATGCCGCTTTGTCGGGCGATAAGCGAGTGGGCGCAGTGGTAGGGCTATCGACTTGGTTGCCGGCGGCGGAGGCTTTAGCAGCTATTTCAGCAGAACAGCAACAAACACCCGTTTGGTTAGGTCATGGGCGTTTCGATAACATTGTGCCGATGGCGGCGCATGAGCGTGCTCAGGTGAAATTAAGCGAGTTAGGGCTTAAACAAGTATCGAGTGCAACTTATCCCATGGCGCACAGTATTTTGCCTGAGGAATTAGACGATGTCACGGCTTGGTTAGCGAGTTTGTAAAGACCAAAATAAAGCCGCTCAGTGTAGCGGCTTTATTCATGTCGAGTTGGTTTTAATTAACCAAAGTGACAGACGTAATGCACATCTTCGCTGACTTCAATGACAAACTTGCCATTTTCTGGCACTGAGAAGGTGAACGCCCCTTCGAAGCTTTGCCAGTCGCCATCGTTAATGCTGACTTTGCCTTTACCTTGCAAGAGTTCCATGATTTCGGGTACGCCGACATTGAATGTTAGGGTTGAGGGTAAAATCACGCCAACGCTTTTACGAGTGCCGTCGGCAAGCGTGACGGTGTGACTGACACATTTACCATCGAAATAGACATTAGCGGTTTTCGTCACAGAGACTTGATCGAATTGATTACTCATGGTGGGTTTTCCTTAGCTTAAAAAGTGTGATTGCGGTGCAGTTTACGGATTTATGCGCTTTCTGGCAAGCGGTTCGGCTTGGGCGGTAAGGCTCTGGCCAGGGTGAGTAAGTGTAAGTGTGTCGCGCCTGCTTGTTGCAAGCCTTGGCTGCAACTCTGTGCCGTTGCACCGGTGGTATAAACATCATCGACCAGAATGAGCTGTCTATGCCCTTGTAGTGCCTCTGCATTGACTGAAAAAGCGCCTAACAGATTGTGTTGTCGAGCCGCTTTATCCAAACCGGCCTGGCTGTCGGTAAGATGGTCTCGCTTGAGTGCCTGTTCTAACAGGGGGAGTTTGAGCACGCGGCTGGCGCTTCTCGCCAGTTGATAAGCCGTGTTAAATCCGCGCTGGCGCAATTTGTGTGGGTGCATGGGGACGGCAATGATGGCCGTTGCTTCGGTGGTGAATGCGGTTGCTTGCATCCAACCGGCAAAAGCTTCACAGAGCAAGCGCTCAGCCGAACCTTGTTTGCCATACTTCCAGCGTCGCATCAGTTGTGTCACGGCGCCCTCGTAAATGAAGCAACTGTTAGCCGCTTGCCAATCGGGTGGCTGGTTGGCGCAGTCAGCGCAGACGCTATGGTCATCATTAGGTAGGGCGCAGAGGGGACAAGCTTGGTCGATGAGGTGCGCATCGGCGGCGCAGTTGGCGCATAGCTCGTCTTGTTCGGCCGTTGCACCGCAGAGTTGGCAGTGTGGCGGTAGCAGGAATCTTTCTAGCCAGTTCATGTTGGCCTCGTCTTTAAGGTAAAATAGGCAGTTATACGCAAATTATAAAGGAATGCAGCATGGCATTAGGCGATATTCGTCACGACTGGACGTTAGAAGAAGTGCAAGCACTGCTTCAACAACCGTTTAACGATTTGATCTTTCAAGCGCAAACGGTACACCGTCAGCATTTTGATGCCAATAGCGTGCAAACCTCGACGTTGCTCAATATCAAAACCGGTGGCTGTGCCGAAGACTGCTCATACTGTTCACAAAGTGCCCGTTACGATACTGGCTTAGAAAAAGAGCAGATGATGCAGTTGGAAGAAGTGCTGAGCAAAGCGAAAGCAGCGAAAGACAGCGGTGCGACTCGCTTTTGCATGGGAGCCGCTTGGCGTAATCCCAATGCCAAAGATTTCGAATTGGTGCTGGCCATGGTGCGTGGTGTCAAAGATCTAAATATGGAAGCCTGCTGTACACTGGGCATGCTTAATGACGACCAGGCAGCGCGCTTAAAAGAAGCCGGATTAGATTATTACAATCACAATCTGGATACCTCGGAAGCCTACTATCCGCAAGTCATTACCACGCGCAGTTTCCAAGACCGCTTGGATACCTTAGCACGGGTGCGTGAGCAGGGCATGAAAGTTTGTTCGGGTGGCATTATTGGTCTCGGCGAAGGTGAGGGCGATCGTGCTCAATTATTGCGCACCTTTGCTAACCTGCCCGAGCATCCGCATTCTGTGCCCATTAACTTGCTAGTGCCGATTGAAGGTACACCATTAGCCGATATGCGCGGTAAAACCGACCCGTTTGAGTTCATTCGCGTCATTGCTGCGGCGCGCATTATGATGCCCGCTTCTTATGTGCGTTTATCGGCGGGTCGCAGCTCCATGAGTGATGAAACGCAAGCATTGTGCTTTTTAGCCGGCGCTAACTCTATTTTCTACGGTGAAAAATTGCTCACCGCCGACAATCCCGATGCACAACATGACCGCTTACTGTTTAAGCGTCTGGGCTTAACGCAAGCAGCGAGTGGTTGCTAAGTCGTCATGTCTTTGCTTTGGCAACAGCGACTGAGCGAGCGTCAATCTCAGCGCAAGCAACAAGGCTTGTGGCGTTTGCGTCCGTTGTTAACCAGTGCACCGGGGGTGCGTGTACAGGTTAATGGTCAGTGGCTCATTAATTTTGCCAGTAACGATTATTTAGGCTTGGCTGAATTGCCAGACTTGCCTCAGTTGGCGCAAAGCTTGCACCAACAAGCGGGCAATGCGGGCAGTACGGCTTCACATGTGTTGGCTGGGCATCATTTACCACACCATTTATTAGAAGATGAACTGGCCGATTGGTTGGGTGTTGAGCGTGTCTTGCTCTTTTCGAGTGGTTATTTAGCCAATTTAGCGGTGCAAACAGCGTTGTTGCAAGACGGTGATGCGCTCTATCACGACAAACTCAATCACGCGTCGTTATTAGATGGCGCACGTTTGTCTTCTGCTCGCTTGCAGCGCTATGCGCATAATGACATGCAGGCGCTGGCACGACGCTTGGTGCAACCAACCGATGGTTTAACGATGGTGGTGACTGACGGTGTCTTTAGTATGGATGGCGATGCGGTATGTCTCCGCGATATCTTGCCGTTAGTGGCAGAACAGGATGGCTTGCTGGTGGTGGATGAAGCGCATAGCTTTGGCGTTTTAGGTGAGCAAGGTCGCGGTTTGTTTGCGCATCAGCAACAGGCTGCCGATACGTCCGTGTTGCGGGTGGGTACCCTAGGCAAGGCGTTTGCCAGTAGCGGTGCGTTTATCGCGGGTTCTGGCTTATTGATCGACAGTATTGCTCAGTGGGGACGTAGTTATATTTACACCACTGCTCAACCGCCTTACCAAGCCAGTTTCAGTCGTGCTGCCTTGCGGTTGTTAGCAGGAGAATTGGGCGATGCAGCCAGAGCTAAGTTGGATGCGCTGGTGGCGGTTTTTCGACAGGGAGCGCAAGCCTTGGGATTATCCTTATTGCCTTCATCCACACCGATTCAACCGATATTGCTAGGTTCTAATGAGCGTGCCTTAGCCTGGCAAGCAAAACTATGGCAATCGGGTTTTTGGTTGCCTGCCATTCGACCGCCAACCGTGGCCGAAGGCACAGCGCGCCTGCGCGTTTCCTTATCAGCTGGGCATAGTGTCGAGCAGATAGAGGCCTTGTTGACGGCTTTAGCGGCGTGTCAGCGAGAGGAGGGGGCGTGCGCTTAGCGAGTCAACAGTGGGGTCAAGGCTCAGAACTGGTTTTTCTGCATGGTTGGGGGGCAAATAGTGCGCTGTGGCGACCCTGGATTGAACGTTATTTTGTCGGTTATCGCATCACCTTAATCGACCTACCGGGTCATGGAGAGAGTCCGCAGGCATCCTGGTCAGATGAGGCGTTACTGGATGGCTGGGTGGATGCGATTGTAGCGGCTTTACCAGAGCGTGCTATGCTGGTCGGTTGGTCATTGGGCGGATTGCTGGCGCAACAGATCGCTTGGCGTTATCCGCAAAGGGTGAGTTCGTTGGTGTTAATCGCTAGTAGCCCCTGCTTTGTGCAGCGTGAAGATTGGTTGCCCGCGTTAGAAAAACCCTTGTTTGCGCGTTATTTAACCGAAGTGATGCAACAGACACAGTCGTTGTTAAAATCGTTTTTTTCCTTGCAAGCACTCGGCAGTCAGCAACCCAAACAGCTGATTAAACAGTTGTTGCCGTTAATGAATCAATTGCTGTCAGGAAATCAGCTGTCGTTGCGTCAAGGGTTATGGTTGCTGCAACATCTTGATATGCGTCACCAGTTAGCCGAGTTGACTATGCCTACCCTCTGGTTGTTTGCCGATGCCGATGCCATTGTGCCCAGCAGCTTGATGGCGGAGATTGCTCAGTGGCAGCTACAGGCAAGGTGTCAGTTAATTGCGGCTTCGGGACATTTGCCTTTTCTGGCTCAGCCCAGTGTTACGGCCGAAGCCATCATTTCATTTTTACAAGGAAAGGCTCATGATTGACCGTCGTGCAGTGGCGCAACATTTTAGCCGTGCCGCGCAAACCTACGATGCGGCTGCTGTGCTGCAACAAGAGGTTGCCAGTCGCTTAGCGGAACGTTGGCCGTTACTGAAAATCCAGCCGCAACAGATAATGGATTTGGGCGCTGGCACGGGTTTTTTGTCGCAGCATTTGCGCACTTATTATGCACAGGCGCAGTTGGTAGCGGTGGATTTATCGATGAGCATGCTGCAACAGTGTCGTGCCAAGCTAGCACCGATACCCGCATGGTGGCAAAAGCTGAATCCCTTCTACGCTGAGCCAGGCATAGCTTTTGTCAATGCCGACGCCTATCAGTTACCCTTTGCAGACAATAGTATGGATATGTTGGTATCGAGCTTGATGTTGCAATGGTGCGATGATTTACCCAGCGTACTAGCCGAATGTCGGCGCGTGTTAAAGCCGAATGGCGTGCTATTTATGGCCAGTCTCGGTCCGGATACCTTGAAAGAAATTCGCTTAGCATGGCAACAAGTCGATGGCGAAACGGCTGAACACACGCTCAATTTTGCCGATTTGCACGACTTAGGCGATGCGTTGGGGCGCGCGGGTTTCAGTGACCCTGTGTGTGATGTTGAGCACATTACCCTGACTTACGCTGACGTACCAGCGGCACTGAAAGACCTGAAAGCGATAGGCGCCACCAATGCCAGCGGTCAGCGTCAAAAGGGATTGATGGGTAAAGCCAAGTGGCAGGCGTTTTTAGCGGCTTATGACCAACAAGCCATGCCCGATGGTCGTATTCCCGCTACCTTTGAAGTCGTTTATGCCCATGCTTTCATTGCTGAGCATAAAGTCTCAACCGAGCGCAACCTACCGCAGACAGCGTCTATCCCTGTCAGTGCCATTAAGCGTTGGCAGGGATGAGATGACATTATCGCTGCGGTTAAGCAACCAGCACCGATAAGTGGGTTTTGAGTTTTTTCAGCGCCGCACTTTCGATTTGACGCACGCGCTCTAAAGAAACACCAAATTGCTCCGCCAACTCTGCCAGTGTGGCTTTATCTTCACGCAATAAACGTGCTTCAACAATGGCTTGTTCACGCTCACTTAGCGTTGCTAAAGCTTCATGCACGCGGCTGTAGGTGAGTTGTTCTTCTTCCGCTTCAATCGCCATGTCTTCGGGAATGTAGCGGCTATCGACTAAGGTCAGTTGTGGTTGATCTTCTTCATCACCATCTGTCGGAGTAGCAACAGATACATCGGGTAAGGAGAGACGCGCATCCATCGATAGCACTTCTTCCGGTTTAACGCCCAGCTCATGCGCTATGCGTAGGGCTTGCGTATGATTGACAGCGTCGAGGCTATCTTTGTGACTACGCAGCTTAAAAAAGAGTTTACGCTGCGCCTTGGTGGTGGCAATTTTCACCATGCGCCAGTTTTTCAGAATGTATTCGTTAATTTCGGCACGAATCCAATGCGAAGCAAAGGTCATCAGACGCACACCAGCACCAATATCAAAGCGTTTGACCGCTTTCATCAGCCCAATGCTACCTTCCTGTAACAGGTCTGCCTCAGGCAGTCCATAGCCCTTATAGGAGCGCACAATGGGTACTACATGACGTAGGTTAAACAGCACGAGTTGTTCGGCGGCACGCAGGTCTTGGTGTTCATGATAGCGGCGTGCCAGTTCCATCTCTTCTTCGGCACTGAGTAGCGGTAACGAGCGAATGAGGCGCAAGTAACCATTCAGGTCATGGCTGGGATCGGCAAGGGCAATGCTTTTGGCAATGCTTGGTAGATTTTGGCTGTTGGTGTTCATCTCAATCTCCCTCCCTGTATGTTGGTTAGCGAGGTATTATAAAAAGGCAACTTAGACGCGTCAATGATCGTTAGGTCGTTGAGCTCGCTGGGGCGTTGGACACAGAAGCGTCATTACTCGTGTTGTCTGTGTTCGGCGCGTCAGCAACCTGGCTGGGATCAAGTGGGGCGTGCAATTTGGCGCGCTCCATGTCAATGGCGGCGAAGGCGCGTTCAAAATCGTCATCACTGTTCAAAGCGTTTTCCAGCACCGGATCGTTCACTGGGGTGGTGGTTTCAGGGCTGTCTGTTAGCGCCGGCTGGGTGCTGTCGCTAACAGCTTCCGCCATAGTGGAAGTCGCTAGCGCACTGACTCCAGCAACCGCAGCGGGTGCTAATGCCGTGTCCGGCAAGGCGCTCGGCTGAGTGCCACCGCCATTTGTCGGCGGTGTGGGCTGATCGTCATTGGCTGCTTCTGCTGCCGCTTTTTCAGCGTCACGGTTTTTAACCATGCGTTCACCAAACCACAAACCCCCTTCATACATAAACCACATGGGCACAGCGAGTAGCGTTTGTGAGATGACATCGGGCGGGGTGATGAAGGCAGCAATCGAGAAAGCACCGACGATGACATAAGGGCGGGCATGACGCATTTTTTCGGGGCTGACCATGCGAGTCACGAGTAATAAAACGGTGACAACCGGTACTTGGAAAGCCAGACCGAAGGCGAAGAACATGCCAATGACAAAGTCCAAGTAAAGTTGGATGTCGGTGCCAATTTGTACGCCATCCGGTGTGGTTCCCGCCATGAATTTGAACACCAGCGGAAACACAATGAAGAAAACGAAGGCGCCGCCAGCATAAAACAGAAAGGTGCTCGCCATGAGCATGGGGGCGGCAAGTCGTTTTTCGTTTTGATAGAGTGCGGGCGCGATGAACCCCCATACCTGATACAGCAAAAAAGGCATGGATAGGAAAATCGATGCAATTAGAGCTAATTTTAAGGGTGTTAAGAAAGGCGAGATGACGCCAATGGCCATCATGCTACTGCCTTCAGGTAAGTAGCGGGTCAGCGGTTCGGCAATGAAACTATAAATGTCATTAGCAAAGGGAAAGAGCACTAAGAAAACGACAATAATAGCGATCACCGCTCTCACTAAGCGGTCTCTTAGTTCCAGCAAATGCCCAATTAACGACATTTCCTGTTCAGTAGGGGTTACCGTGTTTTCTGTACTCATGAAGTTTTAACTGCTGTGCTCGCGGTTGTCTCGGTGGCAACAAGAGGTTCGGCTGTGACCGGGTATTCAGGCGCTGTCGGGACTTTCGGGGTCATAGCGCCGTCAGACTGTTGATGATACCAAGGCGGTAGCTCTTCGTAGCGTTCGCGTCCAAACGTAGGGCGTTGAATATTAGCCAACTCATCGGCTTCTGAAGGAGTTGCCGATTTGTCGCCATCTAAATGAGCGTTAGCGTTGGCTTGATTGGCTTCGTTATGCTGGCGACGAATTTCATCACTGCTGGGACGATTGTAGAACGAGTAGTCAATCTCGTTCACACTCGATTGAATGTCGGATTTCAGCGTTTCGCCCAGCTGTTGCAACTGGGTGGCCTCCTTCGACAAGTCGAGTTGACGACGTAAATCAGCCAATTCGTCTTGAAGACTGGTTTCGTTGCGCACGTTTTCGATAAAACGTTTCACCTTGCCAACCATATTACCGATGCCACGTGCCACTTCAGGCAGTCTTTCTGGTCCAATCACCACCAAAGCGATGATTAACACCAGTAACATTTCTGAGAAGGCTAATTCAAACACGCAAACGACCTTATGCTAAGCGCGAAACAATCAAGCGTGATTGTGCGGTGCTTGAGTGGGTGCGGGTTGCGCAGCCTGAGGAGCAACCGTTGCTTGAGGTTGCGCTGTTGCCGATTGTTGAGTAATTGGCTGAGGTGCTTGTGTTGGCGCCACTTGTGCATCATAAACGTTGCCGGCTGCGGGTGTTTCGCCTTCTTTCTTAACGTCAGTAACGGCATCTTTGAAGCCTTTGATGGCAGCGCCTAAATCGCCACCAACGTTACGTAAGCGTTTTGCACCGAAAAGCACTAAAACGATCGCCAAAACCAGTAACAGATGCCAAATACTTAATCCCATGATTAATTTCCTTTTTTGTTAGTTGCCTAATAAATGTATATGAAGGTGGTAAACTTCTTGTCCACCCGCTTCGCCCGTGTGAATTTGCGTTTTGAAGCCGTTATCTAAGCCATGTGCTTTGGCTAATTGCGGCAACAATAACATCATGTGGGCGATTAAATCTTTGTCCTCCGGTTTAACATCAAACATGCTGGCAATTTCCTTTTTCGGAATAATCAGCAAGTGAACGCGAGCGCGAGGATTGATGTCTTTAAATACCAGAACTCTATCATCTTCATACACGATATCCGCTGGCAGTTCGCGGCGGATGATTTTACCAAAAATTGTGCTCATGGTTTAGTTTCCCAGGGTTAGACAGCAGCAGACTTGCTTAAGCTTGCGCTGTGCGGTTGGCTTTTTCCACATGCCCTGAAACACCGAAGCGTCGGGCGAGTTCTTGTAGAACTTGGCTGTGGTCAATATTATGGTGCGCTAATAATACCATGCAATGGAACCATAAGTCCGCCATTTCGTAGACGATTTCTGATTTATCGTCCATTTTGGCCGCTAGTCCGGTTTCCATGCACTCTTCAGCCATTTTGCCACAAATCTTGTCGGTTCCTTTAGCAAACAGGCTGGCAACGTAGGATGATTTGGCGTCTTCGCTTTTACGGCTTTCGATGATCTTGGCTAATTCGGCTAAGACTAAGTTGTTATTTTCCATAGAGTTCCTTCGGATCTTTCAGTACCGGGTCAAGGGCTTGCCAGCGTGCTGTTTCACGATTAAGACCGAGGTAGAAGCAACTTTTGCGACCAGTATGGCAAGCAATGCCACCCTTTTGGCGAACCTTGAGTAGCAGCACATCACCGTCACAATCGAGACGCATGTCCACAATTTGTTGGGTGTTGCCCGACTCTTCACCTTTATGCCACAGGCGATTGCGCGAACGCGACCAATAAATGGCTTCACCTTTGTCTAGGCTCAGTTGCAGGGATTCGCGATTCATCCAGGCCACCATCAAAATGTCGCCTGTTTCGGCATCTTGAGCGATGGTGTTCAAAAGTCCTTTTTCATCCCAGGTGATGGCTTCTAGCCAGGGCAGGTTGGTGTCAACGTCTTTGCTCATGCTGCTTCGCACTTAAATAAATGCGGCAAATTGTACCACAAGTTGCTAGTCGGCTCTGGCATGCGCCACGACAAACAGTAAACGGTCGGCATGCTTTATCCACTCGCCAGAGTGTTGTTTATCGACCTCAGCAATACCCATTTCGATTTCGTCGTCACTAAAGCCCGCTAAATCAGACATAAACTTGCCCCTGAGCATGGCATACCAATGAGATTTACTTTGACATAAAGGAAAATCGATCATGGAAACTTGCGTTTCATAGCCAGCCTGATGCAGTTCTGCACAAAGCAGCTCGATGGCAGGTTGATGCTGTGCAAAGCGGGCTTTCGCTTGTTGAAACAAAGCGAGGGTGGTTTCTTGTGGTCGGGTAATGAGTAAAACTCGGCCCTTTTCGCTGAGTTGGTGTTTCACGCCTTGCCAGAATGCGGTTCTGTCACTGAGGTGATGAATGACTTCTTTCACTAACAAGGCGTCGTAGCGCAGCGGTTGTTGTATGAAGCTCTGATCACATGCTTGCATACTCATCAGCTCGGCTTTTTGTTGAGCGAGGGCACACATGGCAGCATCCGGTTCGACACACAAGGTAGAAGCGGGTTGAGCATAACGATGCACGGCTTGACTGAATCTACCGGTTCCCGCACCAAAATCAACCCAGTGTTCATGTGGCTGAAGTGCCAGGTGTGTCTGGATTTGTTCAACCATCCAGGGCTCGTAGTCGGCACTGAATTGCCAAATTTGGTCAAACTCTGAGGCTAGCGTCGCATAATGTTGTTGGCTATTGTGCATAAAAGTCTTTTTGTTTAGTCATTGTTAAGTATAATAGGCTTAATTTACTCATTTTGCATAGGGTTTGTCTATATGATTGCTGATACATCGCTGGTTATGAGTTATCCTAAGTTCTGTTTGCAGGCGCAAGATCCTTTGCTGTTTCGTCAGCAATTGCGCGATTACTTTGAGCAAACTTGGCGCCTGTACGAACGCTTGTTTGAAGTGATTCGTGACGATGCCAGCTATTATGAACGCCCTTGTTCTTTGCGTCATCCCCTGATTTTTTATTTTGGTCACACAGCCACTTTCTTTATGAATAAGTTGGTGCTAGCCAAGTTGGTCGATCGCATTAACCCGACGTTTGAATCGATGTTTGCCATTGGTGTCGATGAAATGTCGTGGGATGATTTGAATGACGCCCACTACGACTGGCCGACGGTGGATGCGGTGCGTGCGTATCGTCATCAGGTTAAAGCGACCATTTTGGCGCTGATCGACCAGATTGATATTCGCTTTCCCATGAATTGGCATAATCCAGTTTGGCCCATCTTAATGGGTATTGAACATGAACGCATTCATTTAGAGACCTCGTCAGTGTTGATTCGTCAGCTCCCCATTAGTGCGGTGCAAGCGCATGCCAGTTTCCCGATTTGTCCGCATCAGCAAACTCCCGTGCCGAGCAATGGTTGGTTGAGTGTGCCGGCCGGGCAGGTTTCGATTCATCATCAAGACCCTGCTAATGTTTATGGTTGGGATAATGAATATGGTCGCCATCAGGCGGAAGTGGCGCCGTTCAAAGCGGCGACCATGCTGGTGTCGAATCACGAGTTTTTGCAGTTTGTGCAAGCAGGTGGTTATCAAACCCTAAGTTACTGGACAGAGGAAGGACAGGGCTGGTTGTCGTTCAGTCGTGCCACTATGCCCACTTTCTGGTTGAAGCGCGATGACGGTTATTGGCTCAGAACCATGGTTGAAGAAATTACCATGCCTTGGTCTTGGCCGGTAGAAGTGAATTACTTAGAAGCCAAGGCGTTTTGTAACTGGAAAGCCGAACAGACAGGCGAACCCATTCGTTTGCCGAGCGAAGATGAATATTTGCACTTGCGGGCGCAGTGCAGTTTGCCCAACGCGGATTCGGCTATTGGTATCGGCGCTAACTTGAATTTGGAGCAGTGGGCTTCTTCTACGCCGGTTGATGCTAATCTGTTTTGCCATGTTTACGATATTGTCGGTAATGTGTGGCAGTGGACAGAAACACCGATCTATCCCTTCGATGGCTTTAAGGTTCATCCCTTGTATGATGATTTCACCACGCCGACCTTCGATAATAAACACACGATTTTCAAAGGCGGTTCGTGGATTTCCAGTGGTAACGAAGCCAATTTGCATTCACGTTATGCCTTCCGTCGTCATTTTTTCCAACATGCCGGTTTTCGCTACATTGCCAGCGATGCGCCCGTTGTTACACACTTTAGTCCCGTAGAAACGGACGCCGATGTGGTGCAAGCTTGCGAGCTGCATTATGGTCAGTCGCTATTTGGTCTTCAAAATTATGCGCAAGCCTTGGCGGACAAAGTGATCGGCGTTCAACCTAAATTGGGTAAGGTGTTGGAGCTGGGTTGTTCGGTGGGACGAACCGCGTTTGCTCTCGCAAGTCAGGCTGAACAGGTAACGGCTTTGGACTTTTCGGCACGTTTTATTCGTGTCGCTAACCAGTTGCAGACAGAAGGGCGCATTCGTTATCGCTTGTCGGTCGAAGGTGACATTCCCGATTTTGTTGAGCATAGTTTGGCCGACCTGGGGTTAGAGCCTGCGGCTAACGTCAGCTTTATGCAGCAAGACCCGAATAATCTCAAACCGATTTTTAGCGGCTACGATGTGATGGTACTGAATCAAACCCTTGAAGTCTTGGCGCAACCGCGCGTTTTCTTATCTCAGATTCATCAGCGTTTGAATGCCGGTGGGCTATTGGTGATTAGCAGTCACTATGGTTACGACGCTCAGCGAACGGATGCATCGGAACGTTTGGGTGGCTATAAACAGGATGGTGAAAATGTCAGTAGCTTTGATGCTTTGTCGCAGTTATTGTCGGAGTATTTTGATTTAATCGAGTCGCCCACAGACTTGCCCAGTGTGTGGCGCGATGATGCCCGTCATCATCAGGTCAAGCTACACCAAGTGAGCTGTTGGCGTTACCGCGCACAGTGATGCCACTCTGTCGGTGATGTGCGGACGAGTAAAAAATATATATTAAAAGGATGTGAAGCATGTACTCCATTAGTCGTGTTGAACGAGAAACGGGCATTTCTAAAGACGTGTTGCGTATGTGGGAGCGTCGTTACGGCTTCCCCATGCCCTCGCGTGTGTCTAGCGGCGAACGCAATTACAGTGCGGAAGATTTAGCCCGTCTGTTGCTCATTAAGCGTTTAATGGATTTAGGGCATCGTCCTGGGCGCTTAATGACCTTATCGAACGATGAGTTAACGCAAATGCTGAATGTGCCGGTGGGCATTCAGTTGGGACGTTTTCAGTCGCATGTCGAACACCTGATGACCTTGTTGTTGAGCAATCAACCGCCTGCTTTATCCAAATACTTGGATTATTGGTTGTTGCGCTATGGGCTAGAAGCTTTTGTTATTGAATTATTGCCTAGCTGGTTAACGCAAATTGGCTATGCCTGGCAGACAGGTCGTTTGGAAATTCATCATGAGCATTTGCTGACCGACCAATTACAGAGCAAACTGCGTTTAAGTCTCGATCGTTTGCCCGAAGCCAACAGCAGTGCGCCGAAAGTATTGTTGACCACACTACCGGAAGAACAGCATGGTTTGGCCTTGCTGATGGTTGAAAACCTGTGTCGCTTAGAAGGTGTGCAGGTGGTGAATTTGGGCATTCAAACGCCCATTGATGTCATTGTGCAAGCGGCAAAAGAACATGAGGTGCAAGTGGTTTCATTGGCTATTTCGGAGGCAGCCAATACAGCCTGGGTGCAGCAGTCGATTGTGAGTTTGCGTCAGATGTTGCCACAATCGGTCGCCTTATGGCTGGGTGGTGAGGGAGCTAAGCGGCTAGACTTGTCATCTCTGGATGTGGTTGTTCATACTAACTTCGATGCTTTATTGCCGGTGCTAACACAGCTGAGTGCGGGTTAAGCATCGCCATATAAGCTTTGCAGAGCAGCAATAGCGGCAGGGCCAGCGGTTTCGGTGCGCAAAATGCGTGGTCCGAGTCGGCAACCGGTTAAACCGGCCTTAAGGGCTTTAGCCAATTCAGCTTCACTGAGTCCACCTTCAGAGCCGACCAGTAAAGCTTGCGGCGCAGTAAAGCGCTCATTACCAAGTTCGGTCAGGCGGACGCCCTCGTAGGGGTCTAACACCAATCCTGGCGGTTGATGTGCTAACCATTCATTGAGTGTGATGGGGGCAAACAGCTTAGGCAGAAGGGTTCGCTCGCATTGCTCGCAGGCGCTAACAATCACTTGTTGCCAGTGTGCCATGCGTTTAGCGACCTTGTCATCATCGTCTAGCTTCACTTCACAATAATCGGTGAACAGCGGTTGAATGGCACTGACACCCAGTTCGGTAGCTTTTTGAATGCTCACGTCCATGCGTTCGCCACGTGAAATACCCTGTGCGAGTATAAGGTTGAGTGGTGATTCTTTTGAGGTGTCTTTGCCACTGCTTTCAATCATAACGCGTGCCGAACGTTTTTCAAGCTGTAAGCGTGCTTGAGCGGTGATGCCTTCGCCATTAAATAATTGGATGAGGAAGCCATCGCGGGCACGCAAAACCGTTGCTACATAGTGACGCACGGCTTCTGGTAGTTCGAGCGATTGACCCACTTCGGGGTAGTCACCCGATAAGTAAACGCGAATGTGGCGCATGATGCTTTGCCGATTAAGCGGAAAAGCTTCGTAACCGTTCCATCAGTGAACGGGCAGGTTCTAAGCTGTTCATAGCGTAGTAATGCACGCCAGGTGCGCCACCACGTAACACACGTTCACCAATATCACCGACCACTTCTAATCCCAGTTCGCTAATCGCGGCTTTGTCGTCTCCAAAGGCTTCTAAGCGTTTGCGTAACCAACGAGGTATTTCCGCACCACAAGCGTCAGAAAAACGAGCCAGTTGATCGTGGTTGGTAATGGGCATGAGTCCCGGAATAATGTCGCCTTTGACGCCTAAGTCACGCGCAGCATTGACAAAGCGGCAGTAACTATCTGGGTTGAAGAAGTATTGTGTGATGGCCGCGTTGGCACCCGCCGCCATTTTGTCGGCAAAATGCTGCAAGTCGGTTTGCCAGTTTTTCGCTTGCGGATGCACTTCTGGATAAGCCGCCACTTCGATGTGGAAGTGATCGCCCGTGGTATCGCGAATAAATTTCACCAAATCAATAGCAAAGTTAAAATCGCCTAAGTCGCGCATACCGGAAGGAATGTCGCCGCGCAGTGCGACAATGCGATGCACTCCTAAATCCATGTAGGTTTTCAGCAACTCAGCAATTTTGCCGCGTTCTGAATCGACACAGGTGAGGTGAGGGGCAACATCCCAACCCCTTGCGCGCAGGGCTTTGACTGTGGCGAGGGTGCGTTCTTGCGTACTACCACCAGCCCCATAGGTCACCGAGAGATAGTCTAGGTTAAAGGGGCGAAAGCCCTCTGCCACTTCAACCAGTTTATCTAAACCTTCGCTGGTACGTGGAGGGAAAAATTCAGCAGACAGTTTCATGCGTGAGCATCACCTTTATCTTTTGGATGACGAGATTGGTATTCTAAATAGGCTGCAAACAGCGTTCCAGCAATACCAATGACAATCACAAATCCAAATAACACTTGCAAGACAGGGTTTTCAAGCATCTTGTTTCTCCTTTGGAAAACTTAACATCCAGATGGCAGTCGATTGTAACCATACAAAAATTAAACCAGAAACGAAAGTTCCAAGGTAGTCACCTGCTTGCCAAGCGCTATAACCAAACACACCAAATTGAGCGTAAGCTAAGACAGTAAACGTATCAGATAGCTTTTTAATCTGCTCTTTATTCAGCATTATAGCCCAGCTTCTGCACGCAACAACTCCGCCTTATCTGTTTTTTCCCAAGTAAAGTCAGGCAGTTCACGACCAAAGTGACCATAGCTTGCTGTTTGGCGATAAATGGGGCGCAATAGGTCGAGCATTTCGATAATGCCACGCGGACGTAAATCGAAGTGCTCGCGTACCAAGCGTTCGATGAGGGCGGTATCGACTTTTGCTGTGCCGAAGGTTTCAATGCTAATGGAAGTCGGTTGAGCGACACCTATGGCATAAGAGACTTGAATCTCACACTTATCGGCTAGACCTGCGGCAACGATATTTTTTGCCACATAACGACCCGCATAGGCAGCTGAACGATCTACTTTAGAAGGGTCTTTACCCGAAAAAGCCCCACCACCATGACGCGCCATACCACCATAGCTATCGACAATGATTTTGCGTCCCGTTAAGCCGGCATCACCCACCGGGCCACCAATGACGAAACGACCGGTAGGATTAATGTGGAATAGGGTATCTTTATGCAACCAGTGTGCGGGAATAACAGGCTTGATGATGTTTTCCATCACCGCTTCACGTAAGTCTTGGGTACTGATATCGGGATCGTGTTGGGTGGACAAGACCACCGCATCGACACCAACCGGCACACCATTTTCGTAACGCAGGGTGACTTGGCTTTTCGCATCGGGTCGTAACCAAGCCAATACACCACGTTTACGCATTTGTGCTTGCTGTTCGACCAAGCGATGGGCGTAGTAAATGGGCGCTGGCATGAGTGTTTCGGTTTCATTGCTGGCATAACCAAACATCAAGCCTTGGTCGCCTGCCCCCATTTCTTTTGCGGCTTCGGGGTCTTCGTCCACACCCATGGCAATATCGACCGATTGCTTACCAATCGCTGAAAGCACGGCGCAATCATCCCCATTAAAGCCTAACTCACCACGGTCATAACCAATGTCTTTCACTACTGAGCGAACGAGGTCTTCGATATCTACCCATGCCGAAGTGGTGATTTCACCACCGACTAATACCATGCCGGTTTTGACGAAGGTTTCACAAGCAACGCGAGCCTTAGGGTCTTGCGCTAAAATAGCATCTAAGATGGCGTCAGAGATTTGATCGGCAATTTTATCTGGATGACCTTCCGAAACCGATTCTGAGGTAAAAATGAGGTTACTCATGCAAGGGGAACTCCGTTGGTAAGTCAAAATGTTGGGTGCATTATAAAGGATATTGTCGGTTTGTGCTGAGACGCTGTGTTGGACGTTGCTAGGACGAGCGGGGGTTAATGTCCGAACTCCAATACCTTGCGTCCCGTTTCATCAAACAGAATGACCAGTTTGCGCTCGGGGTAATGCCAACGACGCACGCCATCTTCACCGACCGTGTCTTGACTCGGTTGACCAAAACGGTGAACGAGCGTGGCTTCATCGATTTTGGGGTAGGGAATGTAAGTCAGATGTTTAATCGGTAGGCTCAATGCTAGTCCTAGGTCACTGCCAGAGAGGGTGATTTCATGCGCACCCGATTCCGCACTTTTGACGCGTCCCCCACGATTAAACATGGCTTCCAGCAGTTCGTTGGAGGTTTCGAGTGTGAGCACCAGTCTGCCGCGTAGGCTGTAACCAATGTACATGTCTTCAAAAAAGGTTTCGACACTGATGGGACGATGGTTGCTGTCACTGAACAGAATGATGTTGGTTTCTTTGCCGTACAGCACCATGGCATCTTGGCTGGTGCTTTGTCCTAGGGTTAAGCCTAACACTTGCAGTTGACCTTGACTATTGACGCTGGCATTCCAAGGCAAGGCTGTCCCGTCTTGCGCATTACTGGGCGGATCGACAAAGAAATAGCTCGCGACCCAAATCACCCCAGCAAGCAATAGGGTGAGCCAGCCCCAGTAAAATAGCGGACGTTTTTTCTGGCTGTCACTCATGCCTGACCACTCGCTGCGTCTTTATGATTGACGACGGGGTTGGTGGCTAACCAAGCTTCACTGGGTGGAAAAGATTCCGCTAACTTGTCGCCAATCATGCCGCGTTGTGCGTCAAAAATCGAACCACCTGAAAGTACAAAGGTGGTTAGTACCCCTAAGAAAATGGGTACAGCGCCCATACGCAGCGCGATGGTGGTGATGTTGTCGCCTTTTAGCGGACTCATGCCGACCATTAAATAACTAAACAAGCCCAAGGCAAAACCAACGGCATAAAAAATGAGCAGCATTTTCGAGCGCTTGGTCATTTGGTACCAGTGCGCGGCCACGAACCAGTCGTCGGATTGGCGTTTTTGTTGTGCGACGCGCCACAGCAGCGCCAAAATAACCATCGACACCAAGGGAATGAGCAAAATGGTCATGGCGCTGCCGATTTCTAAAATAATGAGAAAGGCAAACAGATGAACCAAGATGAGGTTGAGAATAAACCAGCTGTGAGGGTAGGTCGCACTTCGACTGCTGGAGGGTGAAATTTGATATTGCATAGAGATCCTGAAGGGCGAAAGTCATGATTAGTTGGAAGCCAACTTCACATTATAGCGTTGCTGCGCCAGTTGTTCAAAGTCGGCAGCGCTCTGGGGGCGGCCACAAAAATAACCTTGTAGTAACTGACAGTCTTGTTGGCGTAAAAAGTTGACTTGATAGGCATTTTCAACCCCTTCTGCTACCACACTCAGTTCTAAACTTTTGGCCATCGCGATGATGGCACAGACAATTTTTTCATCTGCGGGTAAGGCTTCTTCCGTACCGATGCGCATAATAAAACTGCGATCGATTTTTAGCGTGTCCACGGGGAAGGCGTGTAAATAGGCAAGACTGGAGTAACCTGTACCAAAGTCGTCTAGCGATAGCTGAACGCCCAGTGCTTTAAGCTGATTCAGCGTCTGTGTGGTGTGCTCAATATCGACCATGGCAAGACTTTCGGTAATTTCTAAATCTAAGGCCTCAGCGGGAAAATGACATAGAGAAATGGCTTGCTGTACGGTGTCAATGAGACTATCGGACAAAAACTGGCGTGCTGATAGATTGATGCTGATTTGAAAGCGGGGGTGTTGTTGTCGCCACAAACAGGTTTGACGACAAGCCTCAAACAACACCCAAGCGCCCATTTCAACAATCAGCCCTGTTTCTTCGGCGATGGGAATAAAGGTTTCGGGTGCTAATTGCCCTAGGGTGGGATGCTGCCACACCAATAAGGCTTCCGCCCCCTCTAATTCGCAGCTTTGCGCATTGACCTTGGGTTGATAAAGTACCTGTAACTGATTTTGTGCAATCGCATTACGCAAGTCTTGTTCCAGCGCCAGTCGCTTATTCACCGATTGCGTCATGCTGGCGCGATAGAATTGAAATTGATTGCCACCTGCCTGCTTGGCTTTCAGTCGTGCTTGGTTGGCGTGGGTGAGCAAGGTTTCAACGTCTTGCGCATCGTGAGGGGCGATGGCAATGCCCGTCGATAAGGCAACAAATAGCGTTTGACCCGCTACTTCAAAGGGATCATTGAGCAAACGATAATAGCGCTGCGCGATGACTTCGATATCGTCTTGCTCACGCATGGCAATGAGCAAGGCGAATTCATCTGAGCCAAAACGAGCCACAATGTCCCCGCTGCGAGCAATGGTTTTGAGTCGTTCGGCAATCTGTTTCAGCAGCGCATCGCCGCCGGCCAAACCCAGTGATTCATTGACATGCTTAAATCGATCGACATCCACAGTGAGCAGAGCAATGCTTTGTAGGTGCTGTTGATGAGCGAGCTGGTCGAGCCACTGATGCAGGCTTTCAATAAAAAAGCTGCGATTGGGCAAACCGGTTAAGGAATCGTGCAGGCTAAGGTAAGCCAGCTGTTGTTCGTATTGTTGGGCAATCTGCTCAGGCATGACAAGCACTCGTGATGACGTTTGCCCTCATTATAGAATGAATTGTCTGTGTTGGTGGGGTTTTAGCTAAAAAAATACCCAGCTGAAGCTGGGTATCGTTCGTCATCACCGATGAAGCGGAGTTTAGTCTTTACGACCAAAACGCTTACGATCCAATTCGGTGAGGTATTTTTTACGAATACGCACACTTTTCGGTGTTACTTCGACCAATTCGTCATCATCGATAAACTCAAGCGCTTGTTCCAGCGTCATACGAATGGGCGGTGTGAGTACCACGTTTTCATCGGTACCTGAAGCGCGCATGTTGGTCAGTTTTTTACCTTTTAAGGGGTTAACGACCAAATCGTTATCACGGCTGTGAATACCGATAATCAAGCCTTCGTAAACTTCGTCACCGTGACCAATCATCAAGCGACCACGTTCTTGCAGGTTGTCTAGTGAGTAAGCCAGCGCTTTACCGGTATCCATTGAAATGAGTACACCGTTGTGACGTTGACCCATAGTGCCAGGGATACGTGGGCCATAATGTGAGAAGGTTGAATACAGCAGACCCGAACCTTGCGTTAGCGTCAGGAACTCACCACGGAAACCGATCAAACCACGCGATGGGATAACGAAGTCTAAACGCACGCGACCATGACCGTCTTGGATCATGTCTTTCATTTCGGCTTTACGTTTGCCCAACTGCTCCATCACTGAACCTTGGTGGATTTCTTCCACGTCGATGGTCAGTGTTTCGTAAGGTTCTTGAATTTCGCCATCCACTTCACGGAAGATTACTTCTGGACGAGAAACGCCTAATTCGAAACCTTCACGACGCATGTTTTCAATCAGTACCGATAAATGCAGCTCACCACGACCAGAAACACGGAATTTCTCGGCATCTTCAGTATCTTCAACACGCAATGCAACGTTGGTCATCAGTTCTTTATTCAAACGATCACGAATTTGACGGCTGGTTAACAGCTTGCCTTCTTTACCCACAAATGGACTGGTGTTGACTTGGAAGGTCATCGACACGGTTGGCTCTTCCACGCTCAGGGCTGGAATGGCTTCAACACAAGTCGGGTCACAAATGGTGTCTGAAATGAACAGAGGATCTAGTCCAGTGAAAGAGATGATTTCACCCGCTTGCGCATCGGCAACGCTTTCACGATCCAGTCCGTTAGAACGGAGGATTTCTAAAATACGGCCGTTACGCTTGTTGCCTTGACGATCCACAACGGTCACTTGTGTGTTGGTTTTAATGGTACCGCGTTGGACGCGACCTGTACCAATGATGCCTTTATAAGTGTCGTAATCTAGTTGCGTTACTTGCATTTGGAAAGGCGCGTCCATATCGACTTTCGGGTGTTCAACCACGTCAATAATGGTGTGGAATAAAGGCGTCATATCGCCTGAACGAACGGTTTCTTCCATGCCGGCAAAGCCATTTAAGCCCGAAGCATAAACAACGGTGAAGTCTAGCTGTTCATCGGTGGCGCCCAAACGCACAAACAGGTCGAAGGTTTCGTCCAGAGCGGCAGCGGTACGCGCTTGTGGGCGGTCAACTTTGTTCACCACAACAATCGGCTTCAAGCCTAAAGATAAGGCTTTTTGCGTCACGAAACGCGTTTGTGGCATAGGGCCTTCCACCGAGTCAACCAACAGCAGTACCGAATCAACCATCGATAAAACGCGCTCCACTTCACCACCGAAGTCGGCATGGCCTGGGGTATCGACGATGTTAATGCGGTATTCTTGACCGTCACGCGCATCGGTGTAGTTAATGGCGGTATTTTTCGCCAAAATGGTGATGCCGCGTTCTTTTTCAATGTCGCCCGAGTCCATGACGCGCTCACCCGTATCTTTACGAGCGTCGAGGGTGCCAGATTGGCGAAGCAGTTGGTCAACCAGTGTGGTTTTGCCGTGGTCAACGTGGGCGATGATGGCGATATTGCGGATGCGATCGATAGGCGTCATGGTGTAGGACTCAAATAATTCAATAAAACAAAGCCCTACATTATACGCGAATAATTTGGGCTAAGTTGAACTTTTGATGAAGAATATCCGTTTTGTTCGTTGTTTCAGATGTTGTGAGTTCACATTAACGCAACGATTGTTCAATTTTGCCATAAGCGGCTGTGCCGAGAATAATGCCAGCAACGAGGAACAGTCCTTCGAGTTTGCCTTCGCCAATCATGGTGGGGGCGGTACCCGGACAAGCAGCCGACATGCCCCAACCTATGCCAAACAATATGGCTCCCATCACTAAATTAGGTGTCATGCCTTTAGGGCTAAAGTCGATGTGACTGGCCGTTAGCAGTGCTTTGGGTTGCCACTGTTTGAATAAGAAAACGCCGATCATACCGGTGACCACGGCCGAACTAATGACAAACGACAACCATAGGTTTTCAAATAAAAACAACTCGGCGTGCAGACTGAAGTTGGTTGCCCCAGCGAAGGCAAGTAAAAAGCCAAATAGAGTGCCCAAAAGCAGAGAAATGAAATTGTTGCGCATCATTTTTATCCTAAAAACAGCAGTTGTGTGGTGATGAGCGCCGATACAAAGAAGATGGCTCCCGTCATTAAGCTAATGGGGTTGAGTAGAGCGCCGCCGACTAAGACATGGCCTGTGGTGCAGGCTCCGGCTAAACGCGCTCCGAAACCTAATAAGAATCCGGCTAGCAATAACCACAATCCTTTTGCGGAAGGGGTGCTGGGTAAAATGGCATCATAAATGCCCATGCTAAAGGTGAAGTGAAAACCATCGCCCAGCAGCGTTACATGCAGAAATCCGCCGATGGGTAGGCCGAATAATAGCCACAGCCGGGGGTGATTGCGCACAGCAAATTCACCTCGATGAAAGAAAGGCGTATTAAAGGTATAGGCGCAAAAATTACCATAGGCCGATGAGCAACCGACGGCGCGTCCGGTAATCCAAAAGTGCAGTAACACAAATAAACCGAGTAAAAAACCACCGAGCAGAGCGGGGCTAATGGCGTCATTCATGGCAGCTTTCCTAAACAAGCGTGACTAAGGGGTGTGACTTATTTTAGGAAGGCTCAAGCGTGAAAAACAGCTGATTTTTTCTATCTAATCATAGATAAATTTTATTTCAGATTATAATTGTTTTTTATAACGATGCTTCTAATGCGCTCAGTTGTTCGGCTTGATATTCATTGAGCAGGGCGGTGATGACATCGTCTAAATCCCCTTGCACAATGGCGTCGAGACGATAGAGCGTGAGGTTGATGCGATGGTCGGTTAAACGACCTTGCGGGAAGTTGTAGGTGCGGATGCGTTCAGAACGATCGCCGCTACCGACCAAGCTTTTACGTGCGGCTGAAATCTCTTGCGCTTGCTTGGCTTCACGTGCCGCATTAATGCGCGAGGCAAGCAGTGCCATCGCCTTGGCGCGGTTTTTGTGCTGTGAGCGCTCTTCCTGACATTCCACCACCACCCCTGTGGGGATATGGGTAATGCGAATGGCAGATTCCGTTCGGTTAACGTGCTGACCCCCTGCGCCGCTGGCGCGGTAGGTATCGACTTTGAGGTCTTCGGGGCGCAATTCCACGCCTTGTACCGCTTCGACTTCGGGCAGAATGGCGACGGTAGCGGCCGAGGTGTGAACGCGACCTTGGGTTTCGGTAGTGGGAACGCGCTGCACGCGGTGAGCGCCCGATTCAAATTTCAGTTGGCGGTAAGCGCCTTCCCCTTCGATGCGAGCGACAATTTCCCGGTAACCTCCATGCTCACCCTCTTGTTCGCTAATCACTTCCACTCGCCAGCCTTGACGTTCGGCGTAACGAGAATACATGCGGAAGAGATCGCCCGCGAAAATGGCGGCTTCATCCCCCCCGGTGCCAGCGCGAATTTCTAAAAATAAGTTGGCATCATCATTCGGGTCTTGCGGGATGAGCAGGGTACGCAGGCTGTTTTCTAGCTGTTCGAGTTGTTCTTTTAGTTGTGGCAACTCTTCTTGTGCCATGGCCTTTAGCTCGCTGTCACCGCTGTTAATCCAGTCGAAGGCGTCGGCAAGGTCTTGTTCGGCTTGGCGAAAGGCGTTCCATTGTGTCACCAATGGGGTAAGGTGAGCGTGTTCTTTGCTTAGGGCACGGAAACGTTTATTGTCGTTGTGAACCTCGGGGTCGGCCAGCAGATGGTCGAGTTCTTGCAGACGTTCACTGGCTTGTTCAAGTCGTTGACGAATGGAGTCTTTCATGCAGGTGATTTCTCAGGCAATAATAAGGTGCGTGCTTGCTGTAGTAGATTGTCGCCGCCGTGGTTTCCTGCTTCACGAATGGCGAGGCAAGGCGTGTGCGTTAACTTGTTGGTCAGTTGATGTGCGAGCTTACGTAATACGGCTTCACTGTCGTGACCGGCATGAAGCTCGCGTAGCGCATGGGTTAATGCTTCATCGCGTTGTTGTTCTGCGTAGTGGCGGTAGTCGCGAATCAGGGGCGCCGCATCCGACATCAGTCGCCACTGTTGCATAAAGTGATCGGTTTTAAGCTGAACGATATCTTCGGCTTCTTGTGCTGCTTGCGCTCTGTTTTTACGGTTTTCTTCGACAATGCCCACCAAATCATCCACAGTGTACAAATAAACGTTGTCGAGTTTGGCGACTTCCGCTTCGATGTCGCGTGGTACGGCAATATCCACCAACAACATGGGTTTGTTGCGACGTTTTTTCAGCGCACTTTCCACCGCGCCCTTGCCTAAAATGGGTAGGGTGCTGGCAGTAGAGGAGATGACAATATCGGCTTCATGCAGATGATGTGGAATGTCCGCCAAATTAATGGCATAACCATTCACTTCTTGCGCCAGCAAGCTGGCATTGGCTAGGGTGCGATTGGCAATGGTGATTTGTTTCACGCCTTGTTCTTTCAAATGCCGTGCGGCTAACTCAACAGTTTGACCGGCACCAATGAGCAACACGTTTTGTGATTTCAAATCACCGAAAATTTGTCGTGCTAGGGTAACAGCGGCAAAAGCGACGGAAACTGGGTTGCTGCCAATGGCGGTTTCGGTGCGAACCAGTTTGGCTGTATTGAAAACGTGTTGAAAGAGACGGTCGAGTAAGCCGTTGAGGGTGTTGGCTTCACGTGAAAAGGCGTAAGCGTCTTTCATTTGCCCTAAAATTTGCGGTTCACCTAAGACCAAAGAGTTTAAGCCGGCGGCGACACGGTTCATGTGTAACACCGCGTCTCGACCCACATAGGTATAGGTGTAGGGCGTGAGGGTGTTTTGCGATAGACGAAAAAAGTCATGCAACCAAGCTTTCACTGGTGCTAAATCGTGATGGCGATGCGTCAGATAAATCTCGGAACGATTACACGTCGATAAAATCGCACTCCCTTGTGCCAGGCCAGACTCTCGCAATGATTTCAGCGCTTGTATCAGACGATCGGGTGGAAAGGCGACTTGTTCGCGCACATCAACAGGAGCTGTTTGATGGTTAATGCCGATCGTTGTTAAGGTTTGGTTGAGTGTGGTTTGGGGCATGGGTCTGTGTGTTCTTGTTGATGTTCCCTTACGTGCCAGCGAATTAATGTGCTAACATCATGACTCTGGTACTGCCACTGAGGCGGAGTATCATGATAACATGAACTGAATAAAATAACTTAAGGACTCATTGTCCGAAAATAAGGTGGGCTTTGCAAGAATTATGCGCAAAATGTCGTTAATCGCCCTGCGTGCGGACGCTTGGCGTTTCGGTGTGACATGGTTGTCTGTGTCGATGTTGTCGGCGTGTAGCGCTATTGAAACGCATGCACCGCATCAGCTCGAAGTGGCCATGAATGAGTCGGTGGTATCGGCGCCAGCCAAACCCGAAGCCATCAAGTTGACAGCCGATCAGGTGTATCGGGTATTAGCAGCTGAATCACTTTATTTACGTGGCGAAACCGCCAGTGCGGCACAGGTGTACATCGACTTGGCGCAGCGTTACGGTGATGCCGGCTTAGCGCAACGTGCCTATGATTTGTCGGCTCATTCTGGCAATGCTCAGTTGTTGGGTCGGGCCAGTCAGTTGAATACCGAAATCAATCCGAATCGTATTGAGTCTTGGCAGGTACAGGTAGTGCTGGCGCTGCGTGCTAATGATGTCGAAAAAGCATGGCAGGCGTGGCGCTCTTTTTATCAACAAGGTTTGGCTAAAGGCAGTAGCGAAAAAAGCCTGTACATGGCCACCGCCACCTTGGCACAAGATGATTTGTCGGTGGATACGCTGATTGCGTTTAGTGCGCGTATTGCACAAGAGCAGCCTTCGCCTTACGCTGAGTTTCTACAGGTGATGTTTTTGGCTTCGGCTAATCGTCTCTCCGATGCCTACCAACGCTTGATGCAAGCGCTGCAAACCTATGCCGATCAGCCTGAGTTGGCGCAAATGCTGGCTTCCTTATCGATGCGATTGGCCGATGGTCAGGGTGTCGATTGGTTGGTTGGTTATGTGCAACGTCATCCAGAAGATGTGGTAGTGGGTGAGCAATTAGGACGTTTATATGTCACCTTGCAACAGTTGCCCTTAGCCAAAGCGCAGTTTGCGCGTTTGTTAGAACAGAATCCGCGTCTGACTTCCGTGGCAATGTCCTTGGCCTTAATTGAGTTGGAATTGGGTCAAGCCAAAGAGGCAGAAAAGCTGTTGTTGCCTCTGGTCGATGATCGTCGTTTGTCGGATATGGCGCGTTATTACCTGGGTCAGGCTTACTACTTCCAGCAACAAAATGACTCCGCCGTGGCGCAATGGAAACAGGTAGTACAAGGTAATTATCGGTTAGATGCCTTAGTGTGGCGTGTGCAGTTGCTCAGTAAACAAAAGCGTTATGCGGAAGCCGAAACCCTGCTCAATGCGTTTGAAGCCGCCAACGACGAAGAGTATGTGCGCTGGGTGCAAGCTCAAGTTAAGCTGTTGGTGATGCAGAAAAAAGCGAAAGCTGCCCTGCCATTGCTCGATAAAGCGCTTTTCTCTTACCCGCAGGTGGTGGAATTATGGCAAGAACGCGCCAACATTAAATACGAGTTATCGGATGGTGCCGGTTTCGAGCAGGATATGCGTGAAGCTTTAGCGCTCGCGCCTGAAAATGCTGATGTATTAAATGCGTTGGGTTTTTATTTGGCCGATTTGGGTCGCTCTTTGCCCGAAGCACGTCAACTATTGGAAAAGGCCGATCGTCTGTCTCCCAATAAGCACTACATATTGGATAGTCTTGGTTGGCTGACTTATCAAGAGGGGCAGTTTGAACAAGCATTAGTGTTGTTAGAAAAGGCCTATGCGATTAAAGCTGATGCGGAAATTTTGCGTCATCGCTTAGCGGTATTGTTGGCAATGAAACAAACCGATAAAGCCAAGTCCTTAGCCAAACAAGAAGCCAAGCAGTTTGCTGATGATGTTGCCTTAACAAAGTTCTTAAAGCAAATGGCATTAATGCCTTGACCTAGATTTGATAAATCTCTATAATGCTAGGTTCTTATCGAATTTTTTTGATTTCCAGGAGTTTGGAAACATGTACGCCGTAATTAAAACTGGTGGCAAGCAGTACCGCGTGAGCGAAGGTGATCGCCTACGTATTGAAATGCTTGACGTTGAAGCTGGTAGTGAAATTTCTTTTGACGAAGTAATGTTAGTCGGTTCTGGCGACAGCGTTAAAGTGGGTACGCCACTGGTTGCTGGTGCTGTGGTTAAGGCTACGGTTGAAGACCATGGTCGTGGTGATAAAGTGATTATCATCAAGTTCCGTCGTCGTAAGCATTACCGTAAAAAACAAGGTCATCGTCAATATTACACACAGGTTAAGATCACTGGTATCAGTGCTTAATCCTTAAAAGGAGTGATTAAACATGGCACATAAAAAGGCCGCGGGTTCCTCTCGCAACGGACGCGACTCAGAAAGTAAGCGTCTTGGTGTTAAAATGTACGGTGGCCAAGCTGCTGTTGCAGGTAACATTTTAGTGCGTCAACGTGGTACTAAATTCCACGCTGGCGAAAACGTTGGTTTAGGTGTGGATCACACTTTGTTTGCGAAAGCAGACGGTTTTGTGAAATTTGCTCGCAAAGGACCAAATCAACGTATGTACGTCTCAATCGAAGCGGCTTAATTTAGCACGTTTTCGGTTTAGAGCGAAAAACGCCTCGCGCAAGATATTGCAGCGGGGCGTTTTTGTTTGTTGAGTTGGCGGTCGCCATAAGGAATCAAAAAGGAATGCATGATGAAATTTGTCGATGAAGTACGCATCGAGGTTAAAGCCGGTAAGGGTGGTAATGGCATTGCCAGTTTTCGCCGTGAAAAATACATTCCTTTTGGTGGCCCTAATGGTGGTGATGGTGGTGATGGTGGTGATGTTTACTTAGAAGGACATGCCAGCCTAAACACGCTGATTGATTTCCGATTCGAGCGTATTTTTGAAGCGCAAAATGGTGAAAATGGTCAGCCCAATAACAAAACCGGTCATCGTGGTAAAGATAAAATTCTGTCGGTGCCCGTCGGTACGGTGGTATGGGATACCGACACCGAAGAGTGTATCGGTGAAGTCTTAGGCATCGGTCAGCGTTTGCTGGTGGCGAAAGGGGGTGTGCATGGTATCGGTAATTTGCATTTCAAAAGCAGTACCAACCGTGCACCGCGTCAATGTACGCCGGGAAAACCGGGCGAACTGCGTAATTTAACGCTAGAGCTGAAAATTCTGGCGGATGTCGGCTTGCTAGGCTTACCCAATGCGGGTAAATCGAGCCTCATCAGCGCGGTTTCGGCGGCACGTCCTAAAGTAGCCGATTATCCTTTCACGACCTTGTACCCGAATTTGGGCGTGGTCAAAGTCGCTAATCATAAAAGCTTCTGTATTGCCGATATTCCTGGATTGATTGAAGGAGCGGCAGAAGGGGCTGGTTTGGGTGTGCAGTTCTTACGTCACCTCTCGCGTACAGGCTTGCTGTTGCATGTGGTGGATATGTTCCCGCCCGATGAAGAAAATGCCGACCCAGCACACAGTGTACGTGTGGTGGAAATTGAGTTGGCCAAGTATTCAGAAGAACTGGCTGACAAACCGCGCTGGTTGGTGATGAATAAGTTGGATTTGGCCTTAGAAGAAGACGCTCAAGCCGCTTGCGATAAGCTGATTGCGGATTTAGGCTGGACTGAACCGGCTTTCCGTATTTCAACAGCGACAGGGCAGGGCTTGCCTGAGCTCACATGGGCGATTATGCAGTATTTGGATGCGAAGCGCGAAGCGGAAGCACTGGCCAATGCGCCTAAAGCGGCACCCTTAGAACCCTTGCCCGAAACACGCGAGGACTGGGGGACAGCAGAGTGATGCAACGCGCAGAATTAGTGAAGGCCAAACGCTGGGTGGTGAAAATCGGCTCAGCTTTGTTGACCAATGACGGTCAGGGGCTCAACCGTGAAGCCATGGCTGGCTGGGTCAAGCAGATGGTGGCCTTGCGTCATGCAGGCGTTGAAGTGGTGTTGGTATCATCGGGGGCTGTTGCCGAAGGCATTAAACGCTTAGGCTGGACATCTCGTCCGAAAGAATTGCCCGCTTTACAAGCCGCAGCAGCGGTAGGTCAAATGGGGCTGGCGCAAGCTTGGGAAAGTTTGTTCGCCAACGATCAGATCATGACAGCGCAAGTGTTGCTAACACATGAGGACTTGTCCGATCGTCGTCGTTATTTGAATGCCCGTAGTACGTTAAATTTTTTATTAGAACAGGGTGTTATCCCCGTTATCAATGAAAACGATACGGTAGCCACCGATGAAATTCGGCTAGGTGATAACGACACCCTAGGCGCGTTAGTGGCGAATTTAGTCGGTGCGGAAGTGTTGGCGATTTTGACCGATCAGCAAGGCTTGTTCACAGCTGACCCGCGTTCCAATCCCGATGCTCATTTACTGCACGCGGTTAAAGTTTCTGACCCGGCCATTGTCGAAATGGCTAGCCCAACCGGTGGTGCGCTGGGGCGCGGCGGTATGGCGACCAAAGTACGCGCAGCGCAACGGGCAGCGCGTTCGGGTACGGTGACGCTGATTGCAGCGGGTCGTGAAGCGGGCGTGTTAGAGCGTCTGCGTTCGGGTGAAGTGTTGGGTACGCTCTTTGAACCCGATGTTGCCCCCATGCCAGCGCGTAAACAATGGTTGGGTAGTCAGTTGCAATCGCGTGGTACGCTGACCCTAGATGGTGGTGCCGCCAAAGCCCTACGTGAGCAGGGTAAAAGCCTGTTGCCAGTGGGGGTGATCGCGGTGTCGGGCACCTTTAGTCGTGGTGATGTGGTGATTTGTGTTGATGCCAAAGGCGTTGAAATTGCGCGTGGCTTGGCCAATTATGCCGCCGATGAAGCCAAGCAACTGATGGGGCAGCCCACTCACGCTATCGAAGCGATTTTAGGTTATATGGATGATGATTGTTTGATTCATCGTGATAATCTAGTGCTCAGTGAATGAGCATCGTCAGCCAGATTAAGCCCCGAATATCGGGGCTTTTTATTGGACGTTGATTCTAATCCTAGCTAGCGTTATAGTGTTAAGCCTATTACCGATGATTGAGGAAATACTGTGTCTGAATCTGCACCTGATATGCCCAGTTTAACTGTGGCTCAGCCTGAATTTTTTGCCCCTTGGCATGTGCGCTTAGGTACGGGTGAAATTAGCCCACGCCGTTTGTTTTTGCTGCAAGCGATTGATGCCACTGGAAGTATTAGCCAAGCAGCGAAGCAGGTTGGTATTACCTATAAAGCAGCATGGGATGCCGTCGATGCCATGAATAACCTTGCCGGTCAGCCATTAGTAGTTAGTCAACATGGTGGTAAAGGTGGTGGCGGTGCGCACCTCACCCATGCTGGTATGCAAATTGTCATGATGCACGAGCGTTTGTCGGCCATGCAAGCCATGTGGACTGCCAGTTTAGCAGGCGTTGATGCCGATGTTTTACCCATGCTTAGGAGACTCACCATGCAAACCAGCGCCCGTAATGCCTTTGTTGGACAGGTTAAAACCATTAAACACGGAGCGGTGAATGCCGAAGTGATTTTGGCATTGCAAGGCGGTGATGAGCTGGTCGCAACGGTGACCGACGATAGTGTTGAGCGTATGCAATTGAAAGTGGGTTCGCAAGCCTGGGGCTTAATTAAAGCCAGTTGGGTGATTTTAGCCTTGCCCGATGCCAGCATGAAAACCAGTGCGCGTAATCGCTTGTGTGGGGTGGTCAGTCGTTTGTCACATGGCCCTGTCAATACCGAAGTGGTATTAGCGCTGGATGGTGGCAACACCTTAACTGCTGTCGTGACGCATGACAGCGCTCAGGAGCTTAATCTGGCTGAAGGCACGCCTTGTTGTGCGTTGATTAAAGCCAGTCATGTGTTGCTGGGAGTGGATGGGTGAAGGTGTTAACAGATTCTCCAAGGGTAAAAAACCGTTTAATGAATGAAGAGATAGGAGTCTTATCGTGGGTTATAGCGAACTGATTCAAACTTTAGAACAATTGCCAGAAGACAGAAGAGCTGAGATTTATGATTTTGCTGAGTTTATTGCTACAAAACATGCACAAGCCCAACTGAACAACGCCATTCAAGAAGGACTTGATAGTGGCACAGATTTGGATGCCGATGTCGTTTTTAGCGCGCTAGTGAACAAATATCAAGCGATGATTCCTTCTACATGAAGTTGCTAATTACCTCAACGGCGGAACAAGATCTGCGTAATATTGGTGATTTTATTGCGCAAGACAATCCTGCGCGAGCCGTGACTTTCGTTCGCGAGTTGTAGGAGCAGTGTCAGCGCTTGTTGGTGTTTCCAGAAGCCTATCGCGCCCGTCCTGAACTCGGAAAAAGTATGCGTTCTATGCCATATCAGCAGTATATGGTTTTTTATCAAGTTGATGTTAGTGCGGTACGAATTATTCGTATTTTGAATGGAGCAATGGATGCATTAGCTCGGGTAAAATCATAACTACTCGCGTTCGTAACCTACAGCTTGATATGCTGCAGCAAGTTGATGAGTTGATGAATAACCATCATATACTTAACTAAATATTGTTGACACTATATAGGTGTTCGGGTATATTTCGCTAACCGATATGGTGTCAGCACCATAGCAAGCGAAACTTAACCTGTAAACCCTGTGGAGTCCTCTATGACATTCAAATCTTTTTTGGCAGCCAGTCTCATTGCGCTGGCGCCGCTTTCTGTATTGGCCGATGAGTTAAAAATCGCTGTCGCTGCTAATTTTCTCAAAACCATCGAAACCCTATCGAAGAACTTCGAACAGCAAACGGGCAATACCGTAAAGGTTTCTGGCGGTCCAACGGGTAAGCTGTATGCACAAATTGAAAATGGCGCACCTTTTGATATCTTCTTTTCTGCCGATCAAAAATCGACGAAGAAATTAGAAGATGACGGCAAAATCAAAGCGGGTTCTCGGTTTATTTATGCACAGGGGCGTTTGTCGTTATGGATGCCCAATGTTCCTGCTGGTGTGGAAGCAGCGGATGTATTGAAAAAAGGCGATTTTAAGCATATCGCGTTAGCCAATCCCAAAGCAGCGCCTTATGGTGTGGCCGCAGAGCAGACACTCGAAAAGTTAGGATTATTGGAAACCCTGCGCCCTAAATTTGTTATGGGTGAAAATATTGGTCAGACTTACCAGTTTGTGGCTACAGGTAATGCACAGATGGGCTTTGTTGCCCATTCTTATACGGTTGATCCTAAGCATGTGAACACGGGGAGCTACTGGTTAGTGCCTTTGTCTTACCATTCGCCCTTAGATCAAGATGTGGTGGTGTTGAAAAAAGCCGAAAACAGCAAAACAGCGCAAGCCTTTATCGACTATGTGCGTTCGGCTGAGGGCAAGAAAATTATTGAAGCCAGCGGTTATACTGTGCCCAATTAAGTTTGCATCGGTTTGATAATACGGCCTCCTATTGTGGGGCTGTTTGCTTATAAAGTGAATGGAACTTCTAAAAACCTCACTTCGTGGAGTTTTTAGAGTCCCTAAATTGTTTAACCTCTGGTGGAAGGGCTTAAATCAAGTGGTTACATGCACTATTGGTGCAACCCTTTCCCCAGTCCCCCTTCCCGTTAGGGTTTTTAGAGGTCACTTGAATTAGCTATGTGGAATCTCTTCGGTGTCGAAATCGACCCTTCTCCTATTTGGACAACACTGTCTGTCGCTTTTACCACGACTTTGGTACTGCTCATTATTGGTATACCCATAGCGTGGAAGCTGGCGCGTACGCAATCGCGTTGGAAAGTGCTCTTTGAGGCTTTGGTGGCTTTACCTTTGGTATTGCCGCCAACAGTGCTGGGTTTTTATCTGCTCATTAGCATGAACCCGAATGGCATGGTGGCAGAAGCCTTGCGCTTTTTGGGACACCCAGATGGTCAGCTGACCTTTACCTTTGTCGGTTTGGTTATTGGTTCGGTTTTTTATTCACTGCCTTTTGCGGTACAACCTTTGATGCACGCCTTTGAGCAGGTGCCTCAGTCGTTACTCGATGCCGCTAAAACCATGCGAGCGAATACACTTAGCCTGTTTTGGCAGGTGGTGATGCCTTTGTCGCGTCGTGGTTTTTTAACAGCCGCGACCTTAGCCTTTGCTCATACGGTGGGTGAATTTGGTGTGGTGTTGATGGTCGGCGGTAATATTCCGCATGAAACACGTATGGTATCGATTGCCATTTTTGACCATGTCGAAACCTTAGAGTATGCGCAGGCGCATGTGTTGTCGGCCATTATGTTGATATTCTCGTTTAGTGTGCTGTTGATTGTTTATGGCTTAAATCGGAAGTTTGAGGTAAAAATCGGATGAATCAGCTGAGTATTCAAACCAAACTGGTGCGCGACCATTTCACCCTAGACATTCCCGAGTTGACCTTGCCGACCACGGGCGTGACGGCACTCTTTGGACGTTCGGGCAGCGGTAAAAGCACGCTGTTGCGTGTGTTGGCCGGCTTAGAAAATAAAGCAGTGGGGCGCATTCAGTTTAATGATCAAGTTTGGCAAGACGGCAAACAGTTTATGCCAGCGCAAGCGCGTGGTGTGGGGGTTATTTTTCAAGATGGCGCTTTGTTTCCCCATATGACAGTGCGTCAGAATTTGCAGTTTGCCTTAGCACGTTCGCCACGACCACAAGATTTGGTTGAAGTGGCGAGTCGTTGTCGCATCGATCATAAACTCGATTCACCTGTGCCAACACTATCGGGTGGTGAAAAGCAGCGCGTCGCCATTGCGCGCGCTTTGTTGTCTGCACCGCAATTGTTATTGCTGGACGAACCTTTGTCGGCATTAGACACGGCAACGAAAAAAGAAATCTTGCCTTTTTTAGAAGAACTGAAAGACAGCCTGAATTTGCCGATGATTTATGTCACCCATGCGCCCGCCGAAGTCGAGCGGTTGGCAGATAGAGTCGTGTTTTTACAGCAAGGGCGGGTAGATCAGGTTGAAACCTTAGCCGAGGCCTTGTCTCGTGCCGATTCGCCTTTGTTCGCCGATGAAGGAGCAAGCAGTGTGCTCATGGCACAAGTGGCAACCTTGCAAGCAGGCGATGGACTGTCTTGCTTGACTCCAGTGGGTACGCCATGCTTATTATGGTTGCCCGAAGTGGCTCATGCGGGCAACTACCGTGTGCGCATTATGGCGAAAGATGTGGGCATTAGTTTAAGTGAGCCAATTAATTCTAGCTTGTTGAATGTGTTGAAAGTAACGATTGAGCGTGTTGAACCAACTGAACAAAGCGCTTTGCTAACACTCAGATTGGGGGAGCAGCCCTTGTTTGCACAGATTTCGTTACGTTCATTGCGTCAGTTGCAGCTGTCGGTGGGTGTGCAGGTTTACGCGTTAATTAAAGCAATGGCTTTGGTTTAGGTTTATTGTGAATTTAGGGGCGGATGTTTTTGCCCATTTTTTGGTTTATCGATAGGTGGTTTTGTATATGTTGAAAAGCGTGTTTATGGGATTTTGGCTGTGCCTATTGGCGACTTCTGTTACCGCTGAACCCCTGTTTATGGGTGCGGCTGCAGGGTATAAAAAGCCATTAGAGGTCTTGCTAACGCAGTTTTCTCAAGCATCGGGGCATGAGGTGAAGCGTTATTACGGTAATGTGTCGCAGGTATTAAAGCAGGCAGAGCTGGATGGACGTGTCGATCTGGTTGTGGGTGATGAGGCGTTTATTCAAAAATCGGGTTTGTCGGTGGTGGAATCAGTCAACTTAGGGCAAGGTGTATTGGTATTAGCTTATCGTCAGGGCATTGAAGTTAACGCCTTGTCACAACTGAACACCCTGCGTGTGGCGATGGCAGAGCCCAAACAAGCCATTTTTGGACAGGCAACACAGCAATGGTTAGCACAGCATCCCGATATCAAAATTGCTGACTTGAAACAGGTTTCAACGATTCCCCAGGTGATGGCTTATGTTAGCAGTGGTGAAGTCGATGCTGGGTTTGTGAATTTAACTGAGGCTTCGTCAGCAGGAGATAAAATCGGTGGTTATCTGACCTTAGACGCGAAGGACTATACGCCCATTCGTATTCAAGCCGCGCGTTTAGATGCGGTTGATAGTTCTGCCTTAACGGCATTGATGCAGTTTTTACGCAGCGAGTCGGCACAGCAGCAATTACGTGCGTTTGGTTTGTAATCAGTAATATGTGGGATAACACGCTCAGTCATGCGGTATCGCTCAGTGTCGAATTGGCTTTGTGGACACTGGTGTTGCAGTTGGCTTCTGGGGTGTTGTTGGCATGGTTACTCACGCACAAAGCTTGGTGGGTGGGTTTGTTAGATGTGTTGGTGCTATTGCCACTGATTTTCCCGCCCATTGTGCTGGGTTTTGCTTTGTTGTTTGTGTTAGGTCGGCAAGGGGTTGTCGGTGCTGAATTGGCGCAATGGGGCATCAGTTTGGTGTTTAGTTTTGGTGGATTGCTCATCGCCGCTTGGTTGTCTGGCTTGCCCTTAATGGTGAAAACGCTGCAATCGGCCTTGTTGGCTTTGCCGTCTAATTTATCGGAAGCGGCTTATACCTTGGGTTATTCCTCGTGGCAGACCTATTGGCGCGTGTTATTGCCTAATGTTCATTTGGCGATGTGGATGGGCTTATTGCTGGCATTAGGTCGTTCGATTGGCGAGGTGGGACTGAGCCTGATGCTTGGCGGTAATATTTTGGGAGAAACAGAAACATGGTCGCTCGCCATTTATAACCGTGTCATGTCGGGCGATACCGAGCAAGCGGCTTGGTTGTCTTTGGGCTTGGCTGGTGTGTCGGTGATGATTTTTATGTTAATGCGTCGTTTGTCATTTCGGCTGACGGCAGTGAGGTAAGTGATGTTTTTCAGTCAGCATGAAATTGATGCCTTAATTTTAGAAGATGTACCTTTGCACGATGAAACGGTGCGCGCTTTGGGTATGCCCAATGTGCGTGGCGAAATGACCATTCGCGCGCGTGAAGCTGGCGTGATGTCGGGTATGCGGGTGTTGGTCAAAATGGCTAACACACTGGATTGTGTGGTGGAAGTCTTGATTGAAGATGGCGAATCTTTTGAAGAAGGTGAATGTGTCTTGCGTGTGCAGGGGCGTGCGCATGACTTACACAAGCTATGGAAGCAGGGCGTGTGTTTGCTCGAATACATGGCGGGCGTAGCTACCTTTACCGCCGATTTACTGGCTAAAGCACGAGCGGTTAATCCGACGATTAGCTTAGCGGCAACGCGCAAGGCATTACCTGGTTCGCGCAAATTATTACAGCAAGCGGTATTGCATGGTGGCGGGGTAATTCATCGCGCGGGATTGTCGGAAACAGTGCTGATTTTTGCTCAGCATCGTGCCTTTATGTTAGACGATGAAGATTGGGCGAGCATGATTGGGCGGATGAAGCTGGCTTCGCCCGAAAAGAAAATCATGGTCGAGGCAGAAACAGCAGCCGATGCCTTACGTATTGCCGCTTTAGGGGCGGATGTGCTGCAGTTGGATAAATTATCGGCGTCGGAATTAAGCGACTTAGTACCGCAGCTTAAAGCGATTGCGCCAGAGATTAACATTGGCGCAGCAGGTGGTATTCGTGCTAATAATATCGCCGACTATGCCGTTGCGGGTGTCGATGTGTTGGTAACATCCAGTTTGTACAAAGCGCCTTTATGCGACTTTGGTGTGACCATGACCGCGCTCAATTGAACGCGGTTCTGTGACGTCTATCGATATATAGTTAAAGCAATATATATTAAAATTAATTCACTATAAAGGAGCGATTAAGTGAATAAAAAACAGTTAGCCATTGCCATTGGCATGGTTTGCGTTGGACAGGCGGCGTGGTTTGGTCAGGCGTGGGCAGAGGCAAAAAGCTTAGATATGATTGTCGTCAAAGATGAACAAGGACGCGATCCCGAAGAAGCTTCTGCGAAAACCACGATTACCCGTGATGCGTTATTGCAACGTACGACGCCGCTGAGTGCGTCGCCTTATCGTGCTATGTTAGATGAGCCGTCGGTGAATGTGCAGAGCGGTGATCCTTTTGGCTTGAGTGAAGTGGGCTTTCATGAAACGGTGAAAATTCGCGGTAAAGCCCAAACAGGTCCGGCATCCATTCGTAATATCGATGGCTTGCCACTGACAGGTAATCCAGGTGGCGGCAAAAACATCATCGATATGGAAAATATCGAGCGCATTGATGTCTATCGTGGTGCCATGCCTGTTGATATGGGATTAGGTTTTTCTAACCTAGCGGGAAAAGCACAGATGATGACACGCGCACCCGCTAAAAACAGTCAATCGGAAATCACCGCCACTGTGGGTAGTGATGCCTTTTCGCGTCTTTTCTTCCGTCATGATACAGGGGAAAGCAAAGGCTTTTCAGGGTTTGTTTCTGGCTCAAAATCGCAAGGGGATAACTGGAAAGGCGAGGGTGACATGGCGCGTGGCAATGTCATGGCGGGATTGCGCTATGCGCCTTCGAGCAAGTTTAGCTTAGATGTGCGAGCTGGCTGGAATAAAGACGAACGCCACAATATGCGTTTCTTTAATTATGCCACCGCTACCAACTTAAGTAACTATCGTAACGACTGGGGCAATGATTCGAAAAAAATCGATTATTACGGTTATAACAAGCAGTCGTTTGAAGATCAGTTTATTTATGCCATTGCCAAAATGCAGCTCACGAATAACCTAAAACTGACGGTGAAGCCCTATTGGTGGCAAGATCAGGGTTACTATCAATACAGTAACATCAATGCAGCAACGCCTGCGAGTAGTCGTGTCATTAATTGGCAAATTGACCATCATGTTAAAGGCATTGTGAATGAATTGGATTGGATCGTTAATGCCAACAATCAGATGAAGTTCGGGCTATGGTTACACAGCCAGCAACCACCAGGGCCGCCCAGTGCGCAGCAAAAATACACCGTGGGTGCGAATGGGTTGAATTTTGATGGCTGGAGTCTACTGGCTAAAAATGAAGAACACATGACGACTTCTCCTTATCTTTCTTGGTTAACCACACAAGGTGCTTTTACAGGCGAAGCGGGATTGCGTTATGTCAATCTTGATCTGGGTAGTCTGACGCTGTATAAACCAGCCGCTGGCGCGAGCAGTGATTACGATGCAGCGATTGCTCAGTCTAGCGTCAATGCGATGGGAAGTGTGGGCAGCAAAAACCTGACCGAATGGTTGCCTTATTTAGGCGCAACTTATCGCCTGAATCAGCAAGATGTGCTGCACGCGCACTATGGTCGTACCCATGGTTTAGATGTGAATTTATTCCCTTTTTATGCCAATGCTGCGGCCAACTTTGCGGCTAAGGGTATTAGTCTTGCCTCCTTGTGGAACAAGCTGGAGTTTGAAACAGCCGATACGCTCGATGCAGGTTGGCGTCATTCAGCAGCGTGGGGCTATTTTGATGTCACTGCCTTTATCAGTCAAAGCAAAAACAAGCAGTCGATTATTTATGACTCAACGGTCGATGCGCGTTATCCCTACAACATTGCCGATGCCTTCTCGAAAGGCTTGGAGTTAAGCGGTGCTTATCGATTTAGCCCACAGTGGCGTGTGATGGGTAATGCCACTTGGAATCGTTTTGAATATCAAGACAACATTAGCCTAAGCAAAACACAAAGTATTGCCAGCAAAGGTAAGCAAGTGGTGGATACGCCCGAATTCATGATGAAACTGGGCTTGGCTTACACACAACAAGATTGGGATGCGGGCTTGTTTGCGCGTTACATCGGCGAGCGTTATGGCGATGTCACCAATGTCGAAAAAGTAGCAGGCGTGACCTTGTTTGATGCTTCGGTTAGTTATGCCCTATTCAAAGATGCGAAAAGCAGCACTAGCCTTCGATTAGATGTGCTGAACTTAACAGATGAAGCCTATATCGGACCGATTAGCGCCAGTGACGATGCCATGTCGGGTGCGTTAGTGACGCAATATGGCAATGGTTCGACTTATCAGTATGGAGCGCCAAGAACCGCATTTGTCAGTGTAGTGAGTAAGTTTTAGCCATGAAGACACAGCCATTATTCATCACCCAACCCAGCATCGATGAACAGCCCGAATTTTACGCGCCTTGGTACCTTAAATTAGGTAATGGTGAGGTGAGTCCGCGTCGCTTGTCTTTACTCAAAGCCATTGATGCAACGGGTAGTATTAGCCAAGCGGCTAAATCGGCTGGGATGACTTACAAAGCGGCATGGGATGCGGTCGAAACCATTAACCAGCTGGCACAGGAAGTCATTGTCGAGCGGCAACATGGTGGTGCAGGCGGTGGTGGCGCGCGATTAACGGCAAAAGGCAAACAATTATTGGCGACACATGAGCACCTGCAAGCCATGCAGCAGCTATGGATGGCTGGTCTGAACGATTTAGATGCCGACGTGTTACCGATGATGCGTCGTTTAACCGTGATGACCAGTGCGCGTAACAGCCTATATGGCAATATCATCGCCATGAAAGAGGATGGTGTCGAAGCACAAATTATCATGGCGTTGCAAGGTGAAGACCGTCTGACGGTGACGGTTACCAAACCCAGTATTAGTCGAATGCGTTTGCAGATAGGAACGGGTGTTTGGGCGTTGATTAAATCGACCTGGGTAGTCTTAATGCCCCTAGAGCAGGCTAGGCGCACCAGCGCCGATAATGTTTTGTGTGGTCGCATTAAGTCGATACTCGATAATGGCGTCGATTGTGAAGTGACCCTGCAACTCGATGGTGGAAACACCCTTACCTCGGTGATTACCAGTGTGAGTGTAAAAAATCTTCAGCTAGACGAAGGCATGACTATCTGCGCATTAATCGATTCCAGTCATATTATTTTAGGAAGAGATCAGCAAGAAAATGAATAAGGCGATATGTGTTGATGTCTGTATTGGTCGTTTGATTTAATAACCAACGTCAAATTGTGATTTAACTTAATTAACGTTACCAAGGAGCAAATTATGAAATTTAGCGCACGCAACCAACTTAAAGGTACGGTTAAAGCAATCAACGAAGGTGCTGTGAATACCGAAGTGGTTATTGAAGTAGCACCCGGTGTCGAAGTGGTCTCAATTATCACTAAGGGTTCTTCAGAGTCTTTAGGTTTGGCTGTGGGTAAAACGGCTTATGCCATGGTAAAAGCCAGTAGCGTGATGATTGCAGTCGATTAATTGAAGTCCAATCGACAGTTAAAAGCCCTGAATTTTCAGGGCTTTTTTTATGTGCAAAAAATAATCTATCATTTTTGTAAAAGCTTGTTGACACTCAATATGGTGTAAGGTATATTTCTACTTAACGAGATTAAGTTAAGTATATTTTGATTGCCGTGTCGTCATCGCTCCAAATTTGACACCCCTCTGCACCGCTTCAAATCCAACTTGGTTTCGTTCATATCGCCCTGTGAAATAGGCTTAATCGCCGACCTTCACAGGGCTTTTTAGTTTTGTGTTTTGGCTGTCTTTTAATGCCCCATGCGACACTGTGTCGCAGGCTTAATGGGATGAAACTGGGTTATGATGAACGCATATCAGCAATCCGACGTTTAACCATTTAGCCCGGACCGATGCAGGGTTGTTGATATGCTTCAACCTATTCAAGATGAATGATTTTTGTTATGATTCAACCCTATTCATCATGGATTATTTTAAATGAAGCTTCGAATACTCGCTCCGAGTTTAATGAGTGTTTTGCTATTGCAAGGGTGTGGCAATTCTGCCATGACGGGCATACCCGATTCTCAGCCTTTTGCGCCCACCGTGATCGATAAACCTCGTTCAGTGGCCCATTGGAAAATGATTGCAACTGAAACAGTTGAATACATCACCCAAACCGTGCCGTTTAACAACGAGAATGGCTTAAAATTAGGTGTTTTTATCGCCCAGCCAGCTGAGCCGACCGCATTTGAACGTGCTTATTTTGCATTATTGGCTAACCAGCTAACCGCAAAAGGTGTACCGGTGTTAACCGAAAAACGTGCTGGTGCATTAGTACTCAATTACACAACACAACTGGTCGCTTATGAGGGAAGAGAGGGTTATCGCCCCTTTCAAGCTAGTGTAGCAGCAACAACGGGCGTTGTGCTAGCAAGTCCATTAGTGGCTAGCGTACCGGGCGCACTGGCAACAGTCGTCGCCGGTGAGTCTGTATTCGCATCGGCTGAAGCGCATAGTGCAACGGCTCGTGAATCGCTTTTGTCTGTTTCTCTGCAAAAAGACGACTGGTTGATGTTGTCCTGGAGCAAAGTTCTCTCCATTCACGCTAATGACGCGCCTGCCTATGTGAAGCCAACACCGATCATCGACAATACTAAGCGAGTGAAAATCGATGGTTAAGCTTATTTATGCTTCGTTATTAGGTGCAAGTTTGTCCTTGTCGGGATGTAACAACTTACCGACTTACGCCGATGCACAGGGGAATCGGTTTATTGAATCTAACTATGATGCGACCGATGCATTACTGAGCAAGAACTTACCTACTAAAGCATCAAAACTCTTACCACCCGAACCCGTGTTAGTGACCACGATGGTCAATGTGGATAATCTGAAGCAGTCTTCGCGTTTAGGCAGAGCGGTAGCGGAACAAGTCGGGGCACGTTTCACCGATTTAGGCTATAAAGTGATTGACCTGCGCATGCGCCAAGCGGGTGTGTTGGTGAAAAGCGATACCGGTGAGTTGGCGTTAAGTCGGGACGTGAAGGAGTTAGCGACTGAGCATCAGGCACGCGCTATTTTGGTGGGGACTTATGCTGAAGCCATTAATATGATTTACATCACGCTGAAATTGCTCGATGCTAATTCGGGTCAAGTGATGTCGGCGCATACTTATGCTTTGCCGTTGGATAAGGATAATTTGGCGTTATTGCGTAACGATTTTCGTCGTTAATGGCTTGATTTAAGCTTACAACAGCTATAAAAAATCCCCTCAAGTGAGGGGATTTTTTATTGGAGCGAACCACAGTGTGATTAGTGATGACGCTCGGTATGGTCATGACGCGCTGGACGACGTGCACCATCGCGTGAAGGACGTTCGTCGCGATCATGGAAGCTAGCACGTTCAGTACGACCACGGTAGCCGCCTGCACCCGCGCCCGCTGAAGCAGCGCCATCACGGCTGAAACGTGGGCGACTGTCATCTGCACCGGCAAAACGATTGCCACGGTCATCGCCACGAGGACGTGCAGGGCGCGTATCAGCAAAACGGTTATCGGTGCGGCTATCGAAACGATCACCACGAGGAGCGCCGTAACCGCCAGTGCGTTCGCCGCCTTCGCGGTTAAAGCTAGGACGATCGCCACGCGGTGCAAAGCTGCTTCGCTCACCACCTTCACGGTTGTAGCTTGGACGATCACCGCGCGGAGCGCCGTAACCACCGCTACGCTCACCGTCACGACCGGCGAAAGCAGGACGATCACCACGTGGTGCAAAACCACCACGATCACCACCGCGGTCACCACCATCACGACGGGCAAAGCTAGAACCACCGTCACGACGACCGTAGCCAGAGCCACCGCCGCCATCACGACGACCGTAACCACCGCGACCACCGTCACGACGACCACCACCAAAACCACCACGACCTTCTTGTGGTTTGAAACGAGACTCTAGGCCTTCGATTTCAGTGGCTTCGATGCGTTTTTCCATCAATTTTTCGATGCGACCCAGTGATTGAACGTCAGTACGGCTAACGAAAGAAACCGCTGTACCCGAACGACCGGCACGACCAGTACGACCAATACGGTGTACATAATCTTCAGCAAATTTAGGCAGGTCAAAGTTGAATACGTGTGTAATGCCCGGTACGTCGATACCACGAGCCGCTACGTCGGTAGCAACCAATACTTGAGTGTCACCGGTGCGCATACGTTGGATCATTTTGGTACGTTGACGTTGTACCATGTCACCATGCAATGGGTCAGCAGAAATACCCGAATCACGCAAGCTCATCGCCAATTCTTCAGCATCACGCTTAGTGGCGGTGAAGACAACGGCTTGACCGATTTCGTCTTTCGCTAACCAGTGGCTCAATAGGGCGCGTTTGTGTTCTAGTCCGTCTGAATAATGAACTTGTTGAGCAATGGTTTCGTGACTTGGTTTAATGGCGGCTACTTGTAACCACTCAGGTTCGTTCAACAATTTAGAAGCGAAAGATTTAACGCTGTCATCGAAGGTTGCCGAGAAGCAAATGGTTTGGTGATTTTTTGGTAAACGTTCACCAATGGCTTGCACGTCGTCCGAGAAACCCATGTCTAACATGCGGTCTGCTTCGTCGAGTACAAACATTTCGACACGGCTTAAATCAATCTTGCCACGGCTAATATGGTCTAACAAACGACCGGGTGTCGCAACGATGATTTCGTGTGGCATGCCAATGTTACGTAATTGGTCGCGGAAAGGTTCGCCACCAGTCACACAAACGGTTTTCATGCGTGGCAATTTGCCCGCAAACATCATCGCGGCTTTAGAAACCTGTTGCGCTAGTTCACGTGTTGGGCAAAGTACGACCACACGAGGACCGCGACCATCGTTAATGGCAGGGGTTAACAAACGTTGTAAAGCAGGCAACATGAATGCCGCTGTTTTACCTGTGCCTGTTGGCGCACAGGCAATCAAGTCTTTGCCATCTAACAACAAAGGAATACCTTGTGTTTGAATGGGGGTAGGTGTGGTGATGCTGTTGCGTGTGAGGTTGTCAACGATTTTTTCGTTAATACCCAGTGCCGCAAACGGGTTCAATTCGGTGGTGGTTTCAATGGTTTCGTTCATTTCAACTAATGTATCAGACATGGTCTATCCCTAATGGTAGTGAGCAGGCGTTAACCTTTGTGCGCTGCTTTCAAATAGGGCGCATAACAAGGCAAACAGCAACTCAAACATGATAAATGTGAGAACAGCGGCCAATATGGATGTGTGCAAGCGAACTAAAATAAGGGGCTTGGCAGCAACAATCATGGGGGCGGGTATTCCCGTCAACTCCCGCGCGATTGGCTGGCCTAAAATTCTGTTAAGCAACGACCTGTTTGTCGTTCACAGAGGGGGCGAGAAAATCGAGTTTATGCCAGAAAACAACTGAATAACCATCTGGCGATGCGAGAGAAACTTCATTATGAAGCAGTCGATTGAAAAAAGCAATGCTAGGATAAGAAAAACTTATATTTAATTGGCTTGCTATCCGTTTTATGTATAGGAGGTAGGTGCAATAGGTTGATTGACCCGTTCGTGGTGAGCCAGTCGAACCACGGGTTGCTCAACCTCACTCCTTGCCCCAAAGCGCACGTTGTTTTTGTAACAGTTGTTCATGAGTCTCGACGTGCGCTGGGTCTTTGGGAATGCAATCGATTGGGCAGGCCTCGACGCACTGAGGTTTGTCGTAAAAACCAACGCACTCAGTACAACGATCGGGGTCGATGACATAAATTTTAGCGCCAACCGAAATAGCCTCGTTGGGACATTCGGGCAGACACATATCGCAATTAATGCAGTCTTTGGTAATGATTAATGCCATGTTAAGTAAACTGGCGCACCAATAAGCCCATGCTCAGAGCCTTGCTTTCGATTAATTGAGGGAAATGGTGACGCGGGATTTGCATCACATGACCGCTACCCGAAGCCACTTCAATCGGTTTGCCATTTTTATTGTCGAGCATGTCGCGCAAGACAAAAGTATGTGGTGCGTGGCCTGGCATGAGTAACGACAGAGTGTCGCCGACGGCAAAACGATTTTTGACATCGACAATCAGGTGGCTATCGCTAATATCAATCACTTCGCCCGCAAACTGTTCGTGCGTCATGACACTGCTACCAGTTTCGTAGTTTTGTGTGTCTTCGGGCGCACGGTGACGACGCAAGAAGCCTTCGGTATAGCCACGATTGGCCAGACCATCCAGTTCGCGCAACCATTGCGGATCGAAGCCTTTACCAGCATGAGCGGCATCGATAGCTGCACGATAGGTGGCAGCGGTGCGTGCCACGTAATAATGAGATTTGGTACGACCTTCGATTTTTAAGGAATGTACGCCAATATCAATCAGTCGTTGTACTTGCTCGATAGCACGTAAGTCTTTCGAGTTCATGATGTAGGTGCCGTGCTCGTCTTCAAAAGCGGGCATCAATTCACCAGGACGATTGGATTCCTCTAATAAGAAAATCTCATCTTTCGCGGTGCGCTCTTCCAGCGGGGTAAGGCTGTCCGAACTGCCACAACCACCCGGACCACAGCCGCCGCTGTTCATGGCAATCGGTTGACTGTTGATGGCTTTAGGATCGAAAGTCACCAAATCGCCTTCGGCGGTTTCTTTCGCTTGATGAGCGTCATATTTCCAGCGACAGGCATTGGTACAAGCGCCTTGATTGGGGTCGCGCTTGTTCATATAGCCAGAAAGTAGACAACGACCTGAATAGGCAATACACAAGGCACCGTGAACGAAAACTTCCAGCTCCATATCAGGCACAGCTTGTCGAATTTCGGCGATTTCTTCCACCGATAGTTCACGCGATAAAATCGCGCGCGTTAAACCCTGCTGACGCCAAAACTTCACTGATGCCCAGTTGACGGCATTGGCTTGAACCGATAAATGAATGTCGATGTGCGGATAGGCGTCACGCACCAACATGATTAAGCCAGGGTCAGACATAATGAGTGCATCGGGTTTCAGATCAATCACTTCTTTCATGTCTTGCACAAAGGTTTTGAGTTTCGAGTTGTGCGGTGAAATATTCACCACCACATACAGCTTTTTACCTTGAGCGTGGGCTTCGCTAATGCCTGTTGCTAAGGCTTCTAAATCGAACTCATTGTTGCGCACGCGCAATGAGTAGCGCGGTTGACCGGCGTAAACGGCATCGGCACCGTAGGCATAGGCATAACGAAGACTTTTTAATGAGCCAGCTGGAGAAAGCAATTCAGTCGATAGCATGATGTTTTCTATGGTTTTTATATTAATAGTGTGCATTGTACCTGAATATGAGCCCTTACTGTAAGTTTGCGCAAGTAATTTTAATAGGCTAATAAAGGATTCATGGTTGAGATTTGCCAAACAGCAAGGCATAATCAGAGGGTTATCAGCTCTGCGCTAAGTAATCTGAACTGCTTATAATTTGAATGCTGTTAAGGAATTTTTGCATGAAAATGCCTCGGTTGACCGCCTCAATTTTTCGTGACCTCATCATATATATGGTGTTTTTTGGCCTGCTGATGGGGCTGGCATTTCCGACGTTGATGACTTGGCTGGGTTTTGATGCCGATAGTGTTTACACCCTGAAGTTTTTTGTTGCATCGATGCTGGCAGGTGTGGTGATGGGCGCAATAAACTTTTTTTGGGTAAATGTCACAGTGCGTCCGCATTTACGTTTGTTGGCAGATCGCATGAAAGGCATTGAAACGGTTCTTAAGCACACCATTGCGCAAGAGGGTTGGTCTACTGCTTGTGAAAACCGTACCTGTTTTATCGAGGAAAATTCGGCCGATGAAATTGGTGCTTCGGCACAATCTTTTAATGCTTTGTTACGCGCGCTAGTCAAGTCGCATGATATGGAAACCACGCTGAAAGAGTTGAGTAATACCTTATCAAGTTCGTTGGAATTGTCTGAAATGGGCGAAGCGGCATTACGGATGATGACGCAGCGTACCAATTCTAGCGCTGGTTGTTTGTTTATTGAAGACAAGGGAAGTTTAAGCTTGGTGGCAAACCTAGGTATTCAAGACACCACCAAGTTATCGAAAGATCCTTTTGTGCTTTATTGTATGGATGTGGGTCGATTGGAACGCATTAGTTTGCCTGAAGATGTTGAAGTGAATGCCTTGCTGGCGAGTTTTCGTCCCAAAGAAATGTTGGTGATGCCCATTCTTTATAAGGAGAAATCGCAAGGGGTATTGGTTTTGGCGAGCGCCTTGGGCTACAGCGACGATGATTATGTGTTGATTAATTTATTCGGTCAGGGTCTGGGTATGGCAATGTCGAATGCGCAAACCCATGATCGTTTACAAGATTTAGCCGCCATGGATCCGCTTACCGATATTTATAACCGTCGCTTCGGACTAAATCGTTTGCGTGAAGAGTTTCAACGTGCACAGCGTACTCAATCGCCCTTGGCGGTGGTGA
>CAZBQD010000010.1:0-55422 GCA_964493995.1 uncultured Francisella sp. | reverse complement strand
ATGTATCGCATGGAAGCTTCCTAACTGGCTGTAATGGCCTTAGGTTAGCCAACCAAGTGCGAATTTGCAAGAGTCAATGTTCTATAGGAGAGATTATGCACACCACTGAAACCTATGGTTTTCAAACAGAAGTGAAACAACTGTTACAGTTGATGATTCATGCCCTCTATTCAAATAAAGAAATTTTTGTACGTGAACTGGTTTCCAATGCGTCGGATGCGCTCGATAAACTCCGTTTCTTGTCGGTACAAGACGATAGCCTAGTGGCAGAAGATAGCAATTTACGCATCGAAATCGACTTTAATAAAGAAGCGGGAACGCTGACCATTCGCGATAACGGCGTGGGTATGAGTAAAGAAGAGGTGGTGCAAAACTTGGGTACCATCGCCAGTTCGGGTACTAAGCGTTTTATGGAAGCGATGGAAAGTGCGCAGAAAAAAGACGCTAACCTAATTGGTCAGTTCGGTGTCGGTTTCTATTCTGCGTTCATGGTAGCGAGTGAAGTGACAGTTCGTACGCGTCGTGCTGGGCTAGCGGCTGATGAAGGTATTGTTTGGCATTCAACGGGTGAAGGTGATTACACCATTACACCCGAAACCATTGAGCGTCGTGGTACCGAAATTATCCTAACGTTAAAAGAAGACAGCAAAGAGTTTGCCGAAGGCTGGAAGTTGCGTTCGATTCTGAAAAAATATTCTGAACACATTGCTTTCCCGATTATGTTGCCTAAGCCAGCGGCGCCAAAAGATAGTGAAGATGAAAGCATTGTCGCTACTGAACCAGAATGGGAGCAAGTGAACGATGCCACTGCTTTGTGGCAAAAACCCAAATCGGAAGTGACACAAGAAGAATATGAGGCTTTCTATCAGTCGGTTAGTAGCGATTGGAACAAGCCGCTGACACATTTACACAATAAGGTTGAAGGGAATTTAGAATACACCACGCTGCTTTATATTCCGGAGCAAGCCCCTTTTGATTTGTGGGACAGAGACCGTCGTTATGGCGTGAAACTGTTCGTGAAGCGCGTGTTTATTATGGACGATGCGGAGCAATTATTGCCAAGCTGGTTGCGCTTTGTGCGTGGTGTCGTCGATTCAGCCGATTTGCCGTTGAATGTGTCGCGTGAAATTTTACAGAGCAATGCGGTAGTCGATAAGATTCGCTCGGCAACCATTAAGCGTATCATTGATCATCTTAATAGCATGGCTAAAGACGATGCCGATAAGTATGCGAAATTCTGGTCAACCTTTGGTCAGGTATTGAAAGAAGGTGTGATTGATGACTACAGCAATCGTGAAAAAATTGCTGGCTTGCTGCGCTTTGCTTCGACCACATCGGATGAGCAAAAAGTGTCCTTGGCGGATTATATTGCCCGTATGCCTGAAGACCAAAAAGACATTTACTACATTACTGCAGAAACCCTTACTTCAGCGAAAGGTAGCCCACATTTGGAAGCCTTCCGTAAAAAAGGTTGGGAAGTGCTGTTACTGACCGATCGTATTGATGAGTGGGTGGTGCAGCATTTAACCGAATTTGACGGCAAGAAACTGAAAGCGGTAAACCGTACCGATTTGGCCGATGTCATTGGTGATGAAAAACCAGAAGTCAGTGAAGCGCAAGAAGATGTGTTGAAGCGTCTGAAAGAAGCTTTGGCAGAGCAGGTTTCTGATGTGAAAGCTTCGGCTCGTTTGGTCGATTCGCCCGCTTGTTTGGTGCTGGGTAGTCATGACATGGCGCCGCACATGGCGAAAATCATGGCGCAGTTTGGGCAGGCCGTGCCAGAGAACAAGCCTGTGTTGGAAGTGAATTTGAATCACGCCATCGTTAATCGTGTATCGAGCGCTGAAGGGAATGCCTTTAACGATTGGGCGTTGTTTTTGCTCGATCAGGCTCATGTTGCTGATGGTAGTTTACCGAAAGACCCGGCCGGGTTCGTGGCACGTGTCAATCGTCTGCTCGCTTAATCGTTTTACTCCTAAATGAGCATAAAAAGCCACTGGAAACAGTGGCTTTTTTTATGCTGGCTGGTGTTGTGTCATAATGGTGTCTAGGAACTATGCTGACAGTATTGGCTTTGAATATAAGAGGAGAGCATAATCATGACCCGTGTAGCCATTATCGGCGCCGGATTGGCCGGCTTAACCGCAGCCCATCGTTTGCAAGATTTGGCAAAGGTAACACTCTTTGAAAAGTCTCGAGGTGTTGGTGGGCGCTTAGCAACCCGTTGGGCTGATCCTTTTTATTTCGATCATGGTGCTCAATTTTTCAAAGCCCATAGTGCCGACTTCAAAGCCTTTATTGCCCCCTGGGTTGAGCAGGGATTCTTGGCGCGTTGGGATGCACGTTTTGTGGAAATCAATGCAGGTCGCATTGAACAACAGCGTCAGTGGGATCAGTTTTATCCGCATTACGTGGGTGTGCCAAGCATGAATCGTTGGGCGCAGGCATTGGCAGAGGGGTTGGATATTCGACTTAACACCCGTGTGAACCAGTTAAGCAAACAAGGTCAGGCTTGGCTATTGTTCGATGAGCAGGGCGCTGAATTGGGTCAGTTTGATTGGGTGGTGTTGGCCATTCCCGCACCACAAGCTCAGGCACTGCTAGCGTCATCGGTCAGTTTTTCAGAACGTTTAGCGCAAACACAGATGTTGCCGTGTTTTTCGTTAATGTTGGGATTCGAGCAACCCTTGGAGTTGCCTTTTGATGCGGCTTTGGTGCGAGGTGCTGATATCAGTTGGATATCGGTTAACAGTAGCAAGCCAGGGCGCAATGCCGCTTTCACTTTGCTGGTTAATTCCACCAATCGCTGGGCGAGTGAGCACATAGATGACGATCGTGATGAGGTATTGTCCTATCTGTGCCAACAAACCAGTGATGTCATTGGTCAGTCGGTTGATGCGGCGATGCATCGGGTGGTGCATGGTTGGCGTTTTGCTAATTTGCCTAAACAGACTCAGTCAGAACACTTTTTAATGGATCATCAACAGCAGGTTTCTGCTTGCGGAGATTGGCTGATTCAAGGACGAGTCAATGCCGCCTTTAGCAGTGGCTTAGCTTTGGCTGAAGCCCTGAAGCAGCGTTTGTCTTGATAAAAAAACAGCACCCAGTGGGTGCTGTTTCTGACACTGATTTCGGTTCAGGACTATTAATGCTTAGCTGAAACTTTTTCAGGTTTGCTGTGCGCTTTTTTGAATTTTTCAACCAAAGCGGCTGGTTTGGCCGATTGACCTGCATAGATGACATCGCGACCGTTTGGACCGGCGCCCGCATCGGTGAAGCCTGAAACTTGCACATTAACAAGGTAGTTGCGCAGGTTTTTCATGTCAGTGAAAACCATGTATTTGTTGCCGTCAAATACCTCAGCATACATATCTTCTGCTAGGGAAAGTTTACCATTGTAAACTTGCAGTGAAGCCATGTAAGGCGCTTGTTTCTTCTCTAGCGCTTTCGCTTGTGCTTTGGTTAGGCCTACCACCAGCGTGCCACCTTTTGCCGCTTGACCAATCATGGTGTTACGGAATGTGGGCTCGCCGAATTGTACAAACTCAGACCAAACTTTAGCATCGTCAAAAATGTAGGTGCGGTTTTCGTAGAAGCCCATGTAAAAATCATTCATGGCTTCGTATTCGTCTTTCGCATTGGTGAAAGGGCTAGGGGTAGTGGCACAGCCAGCGAGGGTAGCAGCAGCTAACGCAGCCAAAATCATTTTTTTCATTCGGAAAAGCTCCACAGCGTTTAGTAAATTACCCGATGAATTATGAGTATCAAATATGACAATCTGATGGCATTCATATGACAGTTAGATGACAAGCAAGCACGGCTTTATCAGCTTAGTCAGTTGCTAAACCGATGAAATAAGCCGCTTGCTGAGTCTGTTACCTCCGGCAACCCATGCTATAATGCAGCGCATAATCAATGTGCTTATCGCTCCTGGCTTATGGTCAATACGTTAAGACATACTTTTTGAGCAAGACAAGGCTAGTCGGCCAAAACTGAATTAAGGAAACTTGATAATGGATTACACTCAATACCCAGATGCACGAGGTCATTTCGGGCCTTATGGTGGTATTTTTGCGCCAGAAACCCTAATGCAACCCTTAGCAGAGTTGACCGAAGCTTATGCTAAGTATCGTGTAGATCCGACTTTTTTAGCCGAATTTGAAGCCGACTTGCAGCATTATGTGGGTCGTCCGACACCCTTGTACCACGCTCAAAGATTAAGTGCACACTTGGGTGGCGCGCAAATTCATTTTAAGCGCGAAGACCTGAATCATACCGGTGCGCATAAAATTAACAATACCATTGGTCAGGCGATGCTGGCTAAGCGCATGGGTAAAACACGCATTATTGCCGAAACAGGTGCGGGTCAACATGGTGTTGCTTCGGCAACGGTGGCGGCGCGCATGGGGTTAGAATGTGTGGTGTATATGGGAGCCGAAGACGTGGCACGTCAAGCACCGAATGTGGCGCGTATGAAAATGCTCGGCGCAACGGTGGTAGCGGTGGAGTCGGGCACTAAGACCTTAAAAGATGCGTTAAATGAAGCCATGCGCGACTGGGTAACCAATGTGGATAACACCTACTACATTATTGGTACGGTAGCGGGTCCGCATCCTTACCCAATGTTGGTGCGCGATTTTCAATCGGTGATTGGTCGTGAAACAAAACAGCAATCCTTAACGCAATTGGGACGTTTACCCGATGCGGTGATTGCTTGCGTGGGCGGCGGATCGAATGCCATGGGACTGTTCTACGATTTCTTAAATGATGACGGTGTTGCCATTTATGGTGTGGAAGCGGGTGGTGATGGTGTCGAAACCGGACGTCATGCCGCACCCTTGTGCGCCGGACGTCCGGGCGTGTTGCACGGGAATCGTACTTACTTAATGCAAGATGACAACGGCCAGATTATCGGTACCCATTCCATTTCAGCAGGCTTAGATTATCCCGGTGTGGGTCCTGAGCTGTCTTTCTTAAAAGACACGGGGCGTGCCAATTTTGTTGCCATTACCGACGATGAAGCCATGGAAGGTTTCCGTTTAATGACACGCATGGAAGGGATTATTCCGGCATTAGAAACCAGTCATGCCATTGCTTACGCTACTAAGTTAGCGCCAGAACTGTCCAAGCATCAGCATATTGTGGTGAACTTGTCGGGTCGTGGCGACAAAGATATGAATACCATTGCCCGTATTGAAGGATGGACGCTATGAACCGTTTAGAAACTGTCTTTGCTGATACGCGTGCGCACAATCGTGCCGCGCTCATTCCCTATATTACGGCGGGTGATCCTTCGCCTTTGTTGACTGTGCCTTTAATGCACACCTTGGTCGATGCGGGCGCCGATGTGATTGAGCTGGGCGTGCCTTTTTCTGATCCGATGGCAGATGGTCCGGTGATTCAGCGTGCCACCGAGCGTGCTCTAACCTATAACGTCACTATGCGCAATGTGCTGGAAATGGTGATGGATTTTCGCCGTCAAAATCAGCATACGCCGGTGGTACTCATGGGCTATGCTAACCCCATCGAAGCAATGGGAATTGATCTCTTTGCGCGTGAGGCGGCCAGTGCGGGTGTCGATGGCGTGTTAACGGTCGATTATCCTGCTGAAGAAGCGCAACCCATTACCGACGCTTTAGCAGAAGTGGGACTGGCCAATATTTTCTTAGTATCGCCCACCACGCCTTACGCGCGTGAGCAAGCGATGCTGAAACAAGCGAGTGGTTTTATCTATTATGTCTCGTTACGTGGCGTGACCGGGGCGGCTTTGTCTGATTTGGGCGAAGTTCGCGCTAAAGTGGAAGAGTTGAAAGCACAGAGCAGTTTGCCTGTGGGGGTTGGGTTTGGTATCCGCGATGCCGCCACAGCAGAACAAATGGCCGACTTTGCCGATGCCGTGGTCATCGGTAGTGCGCTCATTTCCAGTATTGAAGCGGTTGCCGATCAGGGTGAAGCGGCCGTGTTGGCGGCAGCCTATGGTTTGCTGGCTCCGATTCGTAAGGTGTTGCAGCGCTGATTGCCTGTAAACACACCTTGGCTCCTTGACTCTAGTAGGATAGAAAAATATGGCAAATTGGCTCGATAAATTAGAAAACAAACTGACTTCCATTATTCGTCGCACGGGTGAGCCACGCTCTTCCGTTCCCGAGGGTAAGTGGATTAAATGTCCGGGCATGGAAGCACCGGTTTATCATGCTGAAATTGAACGTAATTGTCATGTTTGCCCCAATGGTTCGCATTTGCGTATTGGTGCGCGCCGTCGATTGGCTATCTTTTTGGATACGGCATCGGGAGTGGAAATTGCCGCCAACATTGCTCCCGTTGATGCGCTAAAGTTCAAGGATCAGAAAAACTACAAGGATCGTGTCAAAGAAGCGCAACAAAAAACCGGCGAAAAAGACGCTCTGATTGTGGAACGGGGTACGTTGCACGGCATGCCAGTGGTGGTCGCTGCGTTTGAGTTCGACTTTATGGGTGGTTCGATGGGCTCAGTGGTCGGGGAAAAATTTGTGCGTGGTGTCAATGAGGCCATTGCCCACAATTGTCCTTTCATCTGTTTTTCTGCCAGTGGCGGCGCACGTATGCAAGAAGCCTTATTTTCACTGATGCAAATGGCAAAAACCTCAGCCGCCTTGGGACAACTGCGCGCACGCAAATTACCCTTTGTATCGGTATTAACTGACCCTACCATGGGGGGGGTTTCGGCTTCATTTGCCATGCTAGGCGATTTGAATATTGCCGAGCCGAATGCCTTAATTGGTTTTGCTGGTCCACGCGTTATTGAACAAACAGTCCGTGAAAAACTACCTGAAGGCTTTCAGCGCAGTGAGTTTTTGCAAGCACACGGTGCCATTGATGCCATCGTCGATCGCCGTGAAATGCGTGATGTATTAGCATCTAAACTAGCAATTTTGATGAAACAGGCTAAGCCTCGTAAAGTTAGCTAATGGATTCGACGCCTCACCTCTTTTCCTTAAATGATTGGTTGGCTTTTCAAGAGCAACAACACAGTCAAGCCATCGATTTGGGGTTGGAGCGTGTGCGCCAAATGGCGCAACGTTTGGGCTTGTTGTCGCCAACCGCCCTAACCATCACCGTTGCCGGAACCAATGGTAAGGGTTCTTCAACCGCCACCTTGTCTGCGATATACACAGCAGCCGGCTACAAAACGGGCTGGTATGCTTCTCCGCACCTATTGCGTTACAACGAGCGTATTTGTATCGATAACCAACCCGTCAGTGATGAATTGTTGGTGCAAGCTTTTCAGGCCATTTATGCGCAGCTTGAAGGCTTAACGCTGAGCTATTTTGAATGGGGAACGCTCGCTGCCTTATGGCTGTTTAAGCAACAAGGCTGTCAGGTGCAAGTATTGGAAGTCGGTTTGGGTGGTCGTTTAGATGCGGTCAATGTGATTGATGCTGATGCGGCGTTAATGACGCCCATTGATTTGGATCATCAAGCTTGGTTGGGTAACGATCGTGCCAGCATTGCTAAAGAAAAAGCCGGTATTTTACGCGCACAGCAAATTGCTGTTTGTTCTGATCCTAACCCAGAACCTAGATTGTTAGACTCTGCCAATCAGTTGGGTGTGTCCTTAGCGCTCATGTCGAAAGACTATCATTTCCAACGATTAGATGCACAGACTTGGCAGTGGCAAGGTGGCGGTAACACATTGATCTTGCCTCAACCGAAATTGCTGGGCGAGTTTCAATTAGCCAATGTCTCCGGTGTACTGATGTTGGTGCAAGCTTTGCAGTCTCGCCTGCCTGTCACTCACGCGCAGCTGGTTCAAGGGCTAAACACCATTAATCTGGTTGGGCGACTCGATTATCGCCAAGTGCAAGGCGCGACTTGGTTGCTGGATGTTGCTCATAATCCTCAGTCTATTCGTGCCTTGGCGGACTATTGTGCCACTAACCTTAAAGACCAATCGATTGTGATGGTGTTCAGTGCTTTGTCTGATAAAGAAATTGCGCCCATGGTGGCGCAATTATCACCTTATGTTCAGCGTTGGTTTGTGGCGCTATTGAATAGCCCCAGAGCCGCCTGTGAAGAGCAATTAGCGCAGGCTTTGTCTTCTGTGCCTGCCGAGCAGGTGGTCTGGTGCGATTCGATTGCACAGGCTTGCCAGCAAGCCCAAAAACAACCAACAGAGGTGCTTCGTCTGGTTACGGGCTCATTTGTAACGGTGGAACAGGCCATGAGGTGGTGGCAACAACAGACCGCGGATGCTCAGCAATGAAAGCGAACCTAAACGACGTCGATCCGTTGAAGATTCGTATGATTGGGGCGATTTTTTGGTCACTGTTGCTCATTTACTTGATTCCGCTTTGGTTTCAACACCCTGTTTCTTTTTCACCCGATGGTATGAAGCCTTCTGGCGTGGTGGTGGCGAGTGCCGAGTCGGTTCAAGCCGCGTCGGTGAGCCAGGATGCTGCTGCGACCAGCCCCGCCACCGAACCTCGTTCTGAGCTTTATATCGATAAACCCCTAACCACGACGCCACCGCCTGCTGATCCACAAAGGGTACAAGCACTCAATCAGCCATTGACGATTAAAGAAGCGCAGGTCGATCAACAAGGTCGCCTCAGTGTGGCGTCGGCTGAGCGTCGTTTGGCCATGAGTCCGGCGCCTCCCACGGCCGCTAATGGTCAGTACTGGTTGCAAATTGCCACCTATCAGCTAGAAAGCATTGCGTTGGAAACACAGCAAAAAATTCGTGCGCAGGGTTTTGTCGGTCGAATTGTGGTGAGTAAAAATAAAAAAGGGCAAAACATCTATTTATTACGGGTTGGTCCTTATAAATCACAAGCCGATGCTAACCAAGCAAAGGCCATCATTGATGCCGCACTTAAAACCAAATCCATGGTTTTGAAAAAGTAGGCATGGATCAAAAATAAATTTTCGTAATCTGTTTGTCATCTAACGCCAGTGTGGGATAATAAACATCCCAAATTTCATTGCGGCTAACAGGTTCTTATGTGCGGTATTATCGGTATCCTTTCGGTTAATGGTGACAATGTCAATCAAGGCATTTATGACGGCTTAACGGTGTTGCAGCATCGCGGGCAAGATGCAGCAGGTATTGTCACGCTTCATAAAGATCGCTTTTATCAGCGTAAAGATAACGGCATGGTAAAAGATGTGTTTCGTACACGTCACATGCGCGACTTACATGGTTCAATGGGCATTGGTCATGTGCGTTATCCGACCGCGGGAAGTGCTTCGAGTGCAGAAGCTCAGCCATTCTATGTCAACTCACCCTATGGTATTGTGCTGGCACATAATGGCAATTTAACCAACACCGATGTGCTCAGTCGCGAGTTATACAAAGAAGACTTACGCCATCTAAACACCAACTCTGACTCTGAAATTTTACTGAATGTGTTTGCCCATGAAATGATGGTGCAGGGTAAAGAGCAGGTAACGGAAGATCAGGTATTCGAAGCCATCGCTAAGGTGCACGAACGTTGCCGTGGGGGTTATGCCGCCGTGGGCATGATTGCGGGTTTTGGCATGTTTGCTTTCCGTGACCCTTATGGTTTGCGTCCTGTGGTCTTTGGTGAACGTACACTAGCATCAGGTAAAAAAGATTACATTATTGCTTCTGAAACCGTGGCGGTTGATGTGCTTGAATTTAAAGTGATTCGTGATTTAGCGCCTGGTGAAGCGATTGTGATTACTGAGGATGGACGCTTTTACGCTAAACAGTGTTCGTCTAAACCCGTTTTAGCGCCTTGTATTTTTGAACATGTTTATTTGGCACGTCCTGATTCGGTCATCGATGGTATTTCCGTTTATGAAGCGCGTTTGAATATGGGCGAAAAGCTAGCGGCCAAAATTTTGCGCGTCAATCCGCATCACGATATTGATGTAGTGATTCCCATTCCAGATACCAGTCGTACTGCTGCGCTGCAAATGGCGCAACGTTTGGGCGTGCCTTATCGTGAAGGATTCATTAAGAACCGCTACATCGGCCGTACTTTCATTATGCCGGGTCAAACGCAGCGTAAGAAATCGGTTCGTCAAAAACTGAATGCCATTGGCCGAGAATTTGAAGGCAAGCACGTCTTGTTAGTGGACGACTCGATTGTTCGTGGCACCACCTCGGCGCAAATTGTGCAAATGGCGCGTGACTCGGGTGCGCGTAAGGTGTCTTTTGCGTCAGCATCGCCAGCGGTACGTTACCCTTATGTTTACGGTATTGATATGCCGGCAGCGAGTGAATTGGTGGCGAATAATCGCACGGTAGAAGAAGTTTGCGCGGTTATTGGTGCAGATTGGTTAGTCTATCAAGATTTGGAAGACTTAGAAGTCGCGGTGCGTGAAGCGGGTCAGGGTCCACAAGTGTTCGATACTTCTTGTTTTAGTGGTGTTTATGTAACTGGTGATGTTTCTGTCGAATATTTAGCGGGCTTGGCGCAACAGCGTGAAGATTCGGCTAAGAGCAAAGAAATCGAACCCAGTGCGGTAGGATTACACAATGTCGATTAATGATCGCGATTGGGATGACGCCACACTCGCCATTCGCTACGGTTATCAGCGCACTGAACAAGGTGAACACAGCGAAGCCATGTTTTTAACTTCCAGCTTTGTCTATGACAGTGCGGAGCAAGCGGCGGAGCGTTTTTCGGGCAAAGTACCGGGTAATATTTATTCTCGCTTTACCAATCCGACGGTCGCTGCTTTTGAACGTCGCATTGCCGCGCTAGAGGGTGGTGAGCGAGCAGTAGCGACTGGTTCTGGCATGGCAGCTATTTTAACCATGTGCTTAGGCCTGCTGAATGCAGGCGATCATGTGGTTTGTTCACGTAGCGTGTTTGGTGCAACGCAAATTTTATTCGATAAGCACTTAAGTCGTTTTGGCATTCAAACAACCTTTGTGGATTTGGTCGATACACAAGCCTGGCAAGACGCGGTTCAGCCCAATACCAAATTATTTTTCTTAGAAACTCCTTCTAACCCATTGATGGAAATCGGTGATATTCGTGCGTTAAGTCACATTGCTAAAGCGGCTGGCGCTTGGTTGTCGGTCGATAATTGCCTGTTGACGCCGATTTTGCAGAAGCCCTTAGCCTTAGGCGCAGATATTGTCATTCACTCAGCCACCAAGTTTATTGATGGTCAGGGGCGTGCATTGGGTGGAGCGATTGTTGGTAATCATCAGCTACTTGAACCCATTTATGGATTTGTGCGCACGGCCGGCCCCAGTATGAGTCCTTTTAATGCTTGGTTGTTCTTAAAAGGCATGGAGACCTTGGCGATTCGTATGAAAGCCCACAGCGAGCAAGCTTTATCCATTGCTCAGTGGTTGGTTGAACATCCCGCGGTCGAGTCGGTCTTTTATCCAGGATTGGCGCAACATCCTCAGGCCAAGCTGATTGCAGAGCAACAGCAAGCGGGTGGTGCTGTCTTATCTTTTCGCGTGAAGGGTGCCAGAGCGGAAGCCTGGAAGGTGATTGATGCGGTGCAGATTTTCTCTCGTTCTGCTAATTTGGGTGATGTGAAAAGCATTATCACGCATCCAGCCACAACAACACACGGACGCGTTGCCGAAGCGGATCGCTTGGCGGCTGGCATCACCGAAAACTTGATTCGCTTATCAGTGGGGTTAGAGTCCTTCGAAGACTTGCGCGCCGATTTAGCGCGCGGTTTGGATGCTTTGGTGTTAACGTGAACGCGGCAAGGAAATTTTAGGTTGCTTTGCATTGGCGCGATAGAGTACAACGACTTTACCAATACTTTGTACTTTTTCTGCGCCACTGGCAGCGAGTAGCTGTTCAATCATGACTTGACGTTGTTCGCGATCATCGTTCAGTAATTTAACTTTAATCAGCTCATGAGTATCGAGCGTTAGCGATAATTCATTGAGTAACGCTTCCGTCACGCCTGATGCGCCAACCCAAACAACTGGGCTGAGATGGTGAGCGAGTGAACGCAGAAATTTTTGTTGGGCGGTGGTCAACATGTCCGCTAAATCCTTATAATCTCATTAAATACACACCTATTGTACAAGACTGGACAGCATGGCACGAACAAAATCTTCACAAAGCTGGTTAAAAGAGCATTTCTCAGACCCTTATTGGCTACAAGCGCAAAAAGAGGGTTATCGTTCGCGCGCCACTTATAAGCTCAAAGAATTGGATGAGAAAGAACGGCTATTGAAGCCCGGTATGGTCGTTGCCGACTTAGGCGCAGCGCCGGGGGGGTGGAGTCAGTGGGCGGCTAAAAAGGTAGGTGAGCAGGGATTAGTGGTTGGCTTAGACTTACTGCCCATTGTCGATTTAGAGGGATGTATTTTTTTGCAAGGCGATTTTCGTGAAGAAGACGTGTTACAACAATTATTAGCCACCCTAGATCAACGCCCGGTTGATATTATTCTTTCGGATATGGCGCCCAATACCTCAGGTATTCCGGCTGTGGATGTACCCCGATCCATTTATTTATCAGAGCTGGCATTGGAGTTTGCTGGCTTAGTCTTGAAACCGGGCGGCGATTTACTTATAAAAGTATTTCAGGGTTCTGGTTTCGATGCCTTCTTAAAAGATGTCAGAAGTGTCTTTACTAAGGTACAATTAAAAAAACCTAAAGCATCACGAGATCGTAGCGTTGAAGTTTACGTCTTGGCTCGTGGTTATCGTGGCAAACAATCCTGATTACGTTAGGAAGCATGGATGAGTGATTTTATGAAAAACCTGCTGGTGTGGATGATTATGGCGGCAGTGACGCTGACGCTGTTCAATCAATTTCAAGGTGAAGAAACATCGCGTGTGGGCAATCCGCACCGTATCGATTACACCCAGTTTATTCAAGAAGTGAAAGCGGATCGTGTCAGTCGTGTCGATTTGGACGGTCGTACCATTCATGGTTTCTATACCAGTGGTGAGCATTTCATGACCTTCAATCCAGGCGATCCTGGCTTGGTAGGTGATTTGCTCAATCATAATGTGGTGATTACCGCTCCGCCTCCCGAGAAGCAAGGTTTGCTGATGCAGATGTTCATTTCTTGGTTCCCGATGCTGTTACTCATCGCCGTGTGGATTTTCTTTATGCGCTCGGCCGGTGGGCTGGGTGGCAAAAACAGCCCTTTCTCATTTGGTAAGAGTAAGGCGCGCATGCAGTCGGAAGATCAAGTTAAGGTCACTTTTGAAGATGTAGCCGGCGCGGATGAAGCGAAGGAAGAAGTACACGAAGTGGTTGATTTCCTGCGCGATCCGGAAAAGTATCGCAAACTCGGCGGCAGTATTCCGCGTGGTATTTTGATGGTGGGGCCACCTGGTACGGGTAAAACTCTGTTAGCGAAAGCCATCGCCGGTGAAGCGAAAGTGCCGTTCTTTACCATTTCGGGTTCAGATTTTGTCGAAATGTTTGTTGGTGTGGGCGCTTCTCGTGTGCGTGATATGTTTGAACAGGCCAAAGCCCATGCCCCTTGTATTATCTTTATCGATGAGATTGATGCCGTCGGTCGTTCACGCGGTGCCGGTATGGGTGGCGGTAACGACGAGCGCGAACAAACACTGAACCAAATGCTGGTCGAAATGGACGGTTTTGAAGGTAATGAAGGCATTATCGTTATTGCCGCCACTAACCGTCCCGATGTGCTCGATCCAGCATTATTGCGTCCTGGTCGTTTTGACCGTCAAGTGACAGTAGGCTTGCCCGATGTACGTGGTCGCGAGCAGATTCTTAAAGTTCACATGCGCAAAGTACCATTAGCTGAGGGCGTTAAGCCAGGAGCGATTGCTCGCGGTACGCCCGGTTTCTCTGGTGCAGACTTGGCTAATCTGGTTAACGAAGCGGCCTTATTTGCGGCTCGTATTGGTAAAGAAAAAGTCACGCATGAAGATTTTGAAAAAGCAAAAGACAAAATCATTATGGGTGTTGAGCGTAAGTCCATGGTTATGAAAGACGAAGAGAAGAAGCTCACTGCTTACCATGAGGCAGGTCACGCGATTATTGGATGGATTGTGCCAGAGCATGATCCGGTTTACAAAGTGAGCATCATCCCGCGTGGTCGCGCTCTGGGCGTCACTATGTATTTGCCCGAAGAAGATCGTTACAGCTACTCTAAACGTCGTTTAGAAAGCCAATTATCCAGCCTGTATGGTGGACGTATTGCCGAAGAAATGATTTTTGGTGCTGATGCGGTGACCACGGGAGCGAGTAATGACATTGAGCGTGCGACTTCTTTAGCGCGTAACATGGTCATGAAGTGGGGTATGTCGGATAAGCTAGGTCCTCAGCTTTACGAAGAAGAAGACAACAGTAATCCCTTCCTAGGTGGGGGCATGTCTCGTACTAAAGCCTTGTCACCGGAAACCGGTAAGTTAATTGACGATGAAATTCACGCCTTAATCGACCGTAACTATAAGCGCGCTGAACAAATTCTGCGAGACAACTTCGATAAGCTACACATTATGGGCGAAGCCTTAATGAAGTATGAAACCATCGATGATGAGCAGGTTCGTCAAATTATGGAAGAAGGTCGCTTCCCCGATGCGCCCAAGGATTGGAATGACGATGTTGACCAACCGCTGGATGCACAACCTCCGGCAACGGGTGAGGTGGTCGTTGATGATGCCGTGGTGCAACCCATGGATGATTCAAGCACAAGCGCTAGCTTGCCAGAGTCGGGTTCGGTGCCTAAGTGGAATTAATAGGCAATTATGCTGATTGATTTTGCAACAAAACCCTACTGGGTGATGGGGGTGGTGAATATCACCCCCGATTCATTTTCGGATGGGGGCCAATTTTTACAGACTCAAGCAGCCATCGATCATGCGTTGAGTTTAATTGAGCAGGGCGCAGACATGCTCGATCTGGGTGCAGAATCGACACGTTCCGGTGCTCAACCCGTATCCGTCGAACAAGAGTTGGCGCGATTATTACCTGTTGTAACCGCATTGCGTCAGCAAACAACGATCCCCATTTCTATCGACACCAGTCAGCCGAGCGTTATGCGTGCCTGCTTAGAAGCGGGAGCGAGCATGATTAATGATGTGCGTGCCTTGCAACTCTCGGGTGCGTCCGAGGTAGCGCAGCAGTTCTCAGACGTGCCTGTGTGTCTCATGCACATGCAGGGTAGTCCTGAAACCATGCAACAGCATCCCAGCTATCAGTCGGTTGTCGATGAAGTGATGGCATTTTTACAGCAACGCGTCACGCAACTGAAGATAGAGCCGTCACGGATTCTGCTCGATCCCGGTTTTGGTTTTGGTAAAACCTTGGAGCAAAACATCGCTTTATTCAAAGCGATTCCACAGTTGGTCGCCTTGGGCTATCCGGTACTCATTGGTGTATCGCGCAAAACCATGATTGGTCAGTTAACCGGTCAAGCACAGCCGCAACAGAGACAAGCCGGTAGTGTTGCTGCCGCCGTTGAAGCGGTGCGTCTCGGTGCGAAAGTGGTGCGTGTGCATGATGTTCGTGCCACAGTCGATGCGCTAACAGTAACGCGTGCGCTGTCACCCCATTCATTCATTTATTGTTGATCAGAAGGAAAAAAGCATGTCAGCAAAAGCAAAAAAACGTTTCTTTGGTACGGATGGTATTCGCGGACGCGTTGGCTCGGAAGGCATGACGCCCGATATGGCACTCAAGCTAGGTTGGGCGGCCGGCATGGTGCTCAAGCAAGTCAGTAATGCCCCGGTTATTATTGGTAAAGATACCCGCATTTCCGGCTATATGTTTGAATCTGCCTTAGAAGCGGGTTTTGCCGCTGCTGGTGTTTCTGTTAAATTGCTCGGCCCCATGCCAACCCCCGCGATTGCCTACATTGCCACCACATTCGGTGCGGTCGCGGGCGTGGTCATTAGCGCATCCCACAATCCTTATTATGACAATGGCATCAAGTTCTTTGATGGCAGTGGTCGTAAGCTATCCGATGAGCTTGAACATGCGATTGAAGCGATGATGGATGAACCCATGGTGTGTGTGCCATCGAGTCTATTAGGTCGAGTGTCGCGCATTAATGACGTGGCGGGCCGTTACATTGAGTTTTGTAAGAGCACCATGGCACACGGTCATCGCTTGAATGGTCTTAAAATCGTCGTTGATTGTGCCAATGGGGCAACCTACCATGTCGCACCGCATGTTTTTGCCGAGTTGGGCGCTGAGGTCATCACCATTGGTAACGCGCCCAATGGCTTAAACATCAACGATGGATTCGGAGCGACCGATCCTGCAGCCTTGCAACGTTCGGTGTTGCGCGAAAAAGCGGATTTGGGTGTCGCCTTAGACGGAGATGGTGATCGGTTGATGTTGGTCGATCATACGGGGGCTATTCTCGACGGCGATGATATTTTATTCATGATTATGAGTGGGCAAGACGAGCCAGTGACGGGAATTGTCGGTACCGTCATGAGCAATATGGGGCTAGAAAACTATTGTCGCGACAAAGGCATTGCTTTTCATCGCACACCCGTTGGTGACCGTCATGTCATGGAAAAACTGGTGGCTGAGGGGCTGAAATATGGCGCTGAGCCTTCCGGACACATTCTATGCCTAGACAAGATTCAAACCGGTGACGGCATTATTGCCGCACTTCAAGTGTTGAGTGTGATGGTAACGCGTAAAGTGGGTTTGAATGCCTTGAAACAAGGCTTTACGCGCTATCCACAAGAATTGGTTAATGTGAAATTGGCGCGCAAGTTAAAATCGATTGACGATGCGCGTGTGTCTGAAGCCATTAGCGATGCGGAAGCGCAACTGGGAGATCAAGGGCGGGTATTGATTCGTTTGTCAGGTACTGAGCCACTCATTCGCATTATGGTGGAAGGTAAGGATGCGGTGATGGTTCGTCAAATCGTGACGCGCATGGAAGACGTCGTCAAAGAAGTTTACGCCTAAGCTATTCGGTGCTAAGTTATTTATTTTTAACTTAAAAAAAGTGGCGCTAACACAGATGGCTTGGCGCCTTTTACTTGCAATTCGAGCCTTTCGCTTGTACACTTGTCAGGTTTTATAGGGAGACGACTATGCGTCAAATGATGGTAGCCGGCAATTGGAAAATGCACGGCTCGGTAGCGTTTACACGCGATATGATTCAAACATTAACAGCAAATGTGACTGTTAATGAGGCAGTAACACTGCTGGTATGTCCGCCTATGCTGTATTTAACACAAGCAATTCATGCGGCAGCCAAGAGTTCAATTAGGGTTGGTGCACAAAATTGCGCCCAGATTCAGACCACAGGTGCTTATACTGGTGAGGTATCGGCGACCATGTTGGCCGACGTCGGTTGCCAATATGTCATTCTGGGACACTCAGAACGCCGTGCGCTCTATGGTGAAACTGACGCTGTGGTGGCAGAAAAAACGAAAGTCGCTTTAGCGACTGGGCTGACCCCCCTTGTTTGTGTCGGTGAAACCCTGACGGAACGCGAAGCAGGTCAAGCGGAAGCCATTATTGCAGCTCAGTTGGATGCGGTCAGTAACGTCATCGGTGCTGCGGGTTGGTCAAATGCCATTATCGCCTACGAACCTGTATGGGCAATTGGTACCGGTAAAACAGCGACACCTGAGCAAGCACAAGAAATTCACGCTTTCATTCGTCAGCATTTGGCGAAATTGGATGTGAATATGGCAAACGCGATGACCATTCTCTATGGTGGCAGTGTGAAGCCCGATAACGCGGCGTCCATTTTTTCTCAGCCAGATGTGGATGGAGGATTGATTGGTGGTGCGTCCCTGAATAGTGATGATTTTGCCAAAATTTATGCGGCCGCTGTGTCGCTCTAAGGAAAAAATATGATGCAAGTGGTTTTGGTTATCCATGTCATTCTTTCGTTGTTGCTCATCGGTTTGGTGTTGATTCAACAAGGAAAAGGAGCAGACGCGGGTGCCAGTTTTGGTGGCGGATCGTCGCAAAGTGTATTCGGTTCGCGAGGTTCTGCTTCATTTTTGTCACGATTAACTGCTATAATAGTGACTCTCTTCTTTGTGACAAGCCTAACACTGGCTTATTTGTCTACAAAGCAGTCTGAAGGCAACAGCGTGATAAGCACTCCTGATCGCGCCGTGATAACAGACAGCCCAGCGAAGAATGGTGCAACGCAACCCGCGGATGTTCCGGTTCAACCTGGGAAATAACGAAAAAAACGCTTTTTTGCCGACGTGGTGGAATTGGTAGACACGCTACCTTGAGGTGGTAGTGGCGCAAGCTGTGCTGGTTCGAGTCCAGTCGTCGGTACCATAATTTGTTTGAATAAGCGCACAATATTCGGTGTTATTACGGAGGCATAAGAATGCTAGAAAATTACCTGCCTATTCTGGTTTTTATTCTGCTCGGTATCGGTTTCGGTATCGGTCCTATTGCTGCAGGTTGGCTGCTAGCACCCAATCGTCCAGATAGCGAAAAACTGTCACCCTATGAATGTGGCTTCGAAGCATTCGAAGATGCGCGTATGAAATTTGACGTGCGCTTTTATCTGGTTGCAATCCTGTTTATTATTTTTGATTTAGAAATTGCATTTTTATTCCCTTGGGCAGTTGTGCTTGACACAATTGGCTTGGAAGGGTTCATCGCGATGGCTATTTTTCTAGCTATCCTCGTCGTTGGTTTCATTTACGAATGGAAAAAAGGAGCCTTGGAATGGGAATAGAAGGCGTTCTGAAAGAAGGTTTCATCACCACATCGGCCGATAAGTTAATTAACTGGGCTCGCACTGGGTCATTGTGGCCAATGACCTTTGGATTGGCTTGTTGTGCGGTCGAAATGATGCACGCGGGTGCGTCACGTTATGATTTAGACCGTTTTGGTATTATTTTTCGTCCCAGTCCGCGTCAATCCGACGTGATGATTGTGGCGGGTACCTTGGTTAACAAAATGGCGCCGGCATTGCGTAAAGTCTACGACCAAATGGCCGAGCCGCGCTGGGTCATTTCCATGGGCTCTTGTGCCAATGGGGGTGGTTACTATCATTACTCCTATGCGGTGGTGCGTGGGTGTGATCGTATTGTGCCGGTCGATGTTTATGTGCCAGGATGTCCGCCCACAGCTGAAGCCTTGCTTTATGGCATCATTCAGTTGCAAAACAAAATTAAACGTACGAATACGATTGCACGTTAAGTGAAGGCTAGGAAATAAAGTATGCGTTCATTGACAGAATTATTAGCCCAGATTCAGCAAGCATGGCCAGCTGTGACTGGTGGTGTTTCAGCAGTTGAAGAATTGACGATTGAAGTGCCATCAACTGATTGGCATGCTATGGCACTTTATTTAAGAGATCAGCTGGGTTTTGAACAGTTAATTGACTTGTGTGGTGTTGATTATTCTGCCTATGGTCAAGTCAATTGGGCGACGGATACCGCAGTTAATGCCGGCTTTAGCCGTGGTGTTTTTGACTTCGAAAGTCAAGCGACCTCGAGTGAGTCGGTGACTGCAAATCGTTTTGCGGTGGTAACACACTTATTATCTATCGAGTTCAATCAGCGTTTGCGTGTGAAAGTGTTTTGTGAAGATGCACAGTTTCCCATGGTGGATAGTGTTTGTGATGTGTGGACAGCTGTTAACTGGTTCGAGCGCGAAGCCTTTGATCTTTATGGCATAGCATTTAAAGGTCACCCTGATTTGCGTCGTCTATTAACGGACTATGGTTTTGTCGGACACCCATTACGTAAAGACTTCCCCTTGGAAGGGCACGTGGAAATGCGCTATGATCCGGCACAAAACCGGGTGATTTATGAGCCAGTTTCGATTGAAAATCGGGTGAATACACCAAGGGTTATTCGTCCTACCGAACGTTTGGGAGCCGAATAAGATGGCTGAAATTCGCAACTATACGCTTAACTTTGGACCTCAGCATCCTTCTGCGCATGGTGTGTTACGTCTTGTATTGGAATTAGATGGTGAAACCATCGTTCGTGCTGATCCCCACATTGGTTTGCTGCATCGTGGTACCGAAAAGCTCGCTGAGTACAAGCCATACAACCAATCGATCGGTTACATGGATCGTCTTGATTATGTGTCGATGATGGCCAATGAACATGCTTATGTCATGACCATTGAGAAACTGATGGGGCTGGAAGTACCCGAACGCGCGCAATACATTCGTGTGATGTTTGATGAAGTAACGCGTATTCTCAATCATTTGTTATGGTTGGGTGCGCATGCGCTGGATATTGGGGCGATGACGGTTTTCTTATATGCTTTCCGTGAACGCGAAGACCTGATGGACTGTTATGAGGCAGTCTCGGGTGCGCGTATGCATGCCACCTATTACCGTCCCGGTGGGGTTTATCGTGATTTGCCTGACAGCATGCCTAAGTATGAATACACACCATTTCGTTCGAAGAAGGATGTCGATCGTTTGAATGAAACGCGTCATGGTTCTATGTTGGATTTCTTACAAGCCTTCACCGAGCGTTTCCCAGCCTATGTTGATGAGTATGAAACGCTATTAACAGATAACCGTATTTGGAAACAACGTACCGTGGATATTGGTATTGTTTCACCTGAACGTGCGCTACAACTTGGCTTTACTGGTCCGATGTTGCGTGGATCGGGAATTGCCTGGGATTTGCGTAAAACCCAACCCTACGAAGTTTATGATCGGATGGATTTCGATATTCCGGTGGGTAAGACAGGCGATTCCTATGACCGTTATTTGGTTCGCGTGGCTGAAATGCGCGAATCCAACAAGATCATTCGTCAGTGTATTGCCTGGCTAAGAGCCAATCCAGGTCCGGTTATTACGGAAAACCTGAAAGTGGCGGCGCCTAAGCGCGAGCACATGAAAGACAACATGGAAGCCTTAATTCACCACTTCAAACTCTTTACCGAAGGTTACTGTTTGCCGGAAGGCGAAGCTTACGCTGCGGTTGAGCATCCTAAAGGTGAGTTGGGTGTGTACATGATTTCTGATGGTGCGAACAAGCCCTATCGTTTGAAAATTCGTGCTCCAGGTTTTGCTCATTTGGCTGCGTTAGATGAAATGTCGCGTGGTCACATGATTGCGGACGTGGTCACTATTATCGGGACTCAAGATATCGTATTCGGGGAGATTGACCGCTAATGTCTATTATTCAAGGACAAGTGAAAGCCGATATTGACCATTGGATCGCTCAATATCCAGAAGGGCAACAGAAGTCGGCAGTCATGCCAGGATTAAGTGTCATCCAAGCTGCTAACGGCGGTCATTTGACCGAAGCCTTGATGGATGAGTTGGCTGATTATCTGGACATCACACCGATTGAAGTTTATGAGGTAGCGACCTTCTATTCAATGTACGAACATCAGCCGGTTGGTAAGCATAAAATTTGTGTCTGCACCAACATATCCTGTATGTTGCGTGGTTCGGATGAAGTGGTAGATCACCTGAAAAAGCGCCTAGGCGTGAAAGATTTTGGTGAGATTTCTGCTGACGGTAAGTTCTCAATTAAGGAAGTAGAGTGCCTAGGTGCTTGTGTGGGTGCGCCCATGTTCCAAATTGGCGATCATTACCATGAACACCTGACCCCTGAAAAAATCGATGCCATTTTGGCTAGTTTGGAGTAATGTCAGATGATGAATGAAAATTGCTTCCGCACCCTGCATTTACCTAAGCCTTGGACATTGAAAACCTACGTCGAAAACGGCGGTTACGAGGTTTGGAAAAAAGTGGTGTCTGGCGAGATTCCTCCCGAAGAAATTATCGATCAAGTTAAAATTTCGGCCTTACGTGGTCGTGGTGGTGCGGGCTTCCCGACTGGTTTGAAATGGAGTTTCATGAATCGTCGCGCTCCAGGTCCAAAATACTTGCTGTGTAACTCGGACGAAGGCGAGCCAGGTACGTGCAAGGATCGTGACATTCTGCGTTACAACCCACATCAACTCATTGAAGGCATGTGTATTGCAGCCTATGTGATTGGTGCGAGTCGTGGTTACAACTACATTCGTGGTGAATTTGTTGAGCCGATTAATCGTTACCTAGGTGCGGTTGATGAAGCGCGTGCAGCCGGTTTTCTCGGTAAGGATATTCTGGGTTCGGGTTTCGATTTTGATTTGTTTGTGCATTCGGGCGCAGGTGCCTATATTTGTGGCGAAGAGACGGCATTAATCGAATCTATCGAAGGTAAGAAGGGTATGCCTCGTTTCAAGCCGCCGTTCCCAGCGAGTTTTGGTTTATACGGTCGCCCAACTACCATCAATAACACTGAAACCCTTGCTTCGATTCCGATGATTCTCGCTAAAGGCGGCCAATGGTTCCTTGAGCTAGGCAAGCCTAATAACGGTGGTACTAAGCTGTTTTCGGTTTCAGGCCATGTTGAGAAACCAGGTAACCAAGAAGTCCGCATGGGCACACCCTTCAAAACCTTGCTGGAAAACGCAGGCGGCATTTGGAAGGGGCGCCAACTGAAAGCGGTGATTCCGGGTGGCTCTTCTACTCCAGTCTTGCCAGCTGAAAAAGCTCTGGCGATGGACATGGACTATGACAGTATTTCTAAAGCGGGTTCTTATCTGGGTGCAGGTTCCGTCATCATCATGGATGAAACAACGGACATGGTGAAAGTACTTGAGCGTCTCAGCTACTTTTACTATGAAGAATCTTGTGGCCAATGTACACCTTGTCGTGAGGGAACGGGTTGGATGCACCGTGTTGTTAAGCGCATTGTCCAAGGCAAGGGACGTCCTGAAGATTTAACCTTGCTACGCGATGTGGGTGGTCGTATTACGGGTAAAGTGATTTGTGGCTTAGGGGATGCTGCGGCTATTCCCGTCACCAGTTTTTTGAAACACTTCGGTCATGAGTTTGAACACTATGTTGAGCATGGCTGTAGTATTTATGACCGCATGTAAGTGGGGACTTAACAATCTCACCTGGTGAGACTGTTAACCCACCAATTTGTTTTACCTCTGGTGGAAGGGATTAGATCAATAGATTACATGCTGTTTCAGTGTGTCCCTTCCCCCAGACCCCCAACCCTCTAGGGGTTTTAGAGGTCGGTAAGTGTTTGTGCTAATCAAAGAGTGATATGACACAATGGTAAAGATTGAAATTAATGGTCAAGTCATCAAAGCCCGTGAAGGACTCATGTTGATTGATGTGGCAGACGATGCGGGGATTAATATCCCGCGTTTCTGTTATCACAAGAAGCTTTCGGTAGCGGCTAACTGTCGTATGTGCTTGGTAGAGGTTGCGGGTGCGCCTAAAACCTTGCCAGCCTGTGCCACACCGGTAACCGATGGTATGAAGGTGATGACCAAATCACCCAAGGCATTAGCGGCACAAAAAGCGGTGATGGAGTTTCTACTCATTAATCACCCCTTAGATTGCCCTATTTGTGACCAAGGCGGTGAGTGCGAGTTACAAGACGTGTCGATGCTCTACGGACAGGATATCAGCCGCTTTAATGAAGGTAAGCGTATTCTGGGCGACAAGGATATTGGGCCTTTAGTGCAAACGGATATGACGCGTTGTATTCACTGTACGCGTTGCGTGCGTTTCGGTAAAGAAGTTGCCGGTATCATGGAACTGGGCGCAACCGGACGCGGTGAGCACATGGAAATTGGTACTTATGTGGCCAAAGCCATGGTATCCGAACTTTCAGGCAATGTGATTGATCTATGTCCCGTGGGTGCATTGACCTCGAAACCTTACCGTTACACTGCTCGCGCTTGGGAGTTACAAGCGACACCTTCAATTGCCATTCATGATGGATTGGGTTCGCATACCTATATTCATCACAAGCAAGGACAGATTAAACGTGTTGTACCACGTGAAAATGAAGCGATTAATGAAACCTGGTTATCTGACCGTGATCGTTTTTCATACACCAGCTTGAGTCATAATCGTTTGACTCAGCCAATGCGCAAGGTCGATGGTGAGTGGAAGGTGGTTGATTGGGAAACGGCCTTAACGGAAGTGGCTGCCTTGTTATCAGGTCAGTTAGCTCATAATCCAAATAGTGTCGGTGCATTAGTTAGCCCCACAGCAAGTGTGGAAGAGTTGTATTTATTACAGCAACTCTTGTCAGCGAAAGGCTGCCATAACTTAGATCATCGCTTACATCAACAAGATTTTGCCGCTGATGCCGCTGGCGTCATGCCTTTCTTGCCGATGCCGATTGAACAGGTAGAGAAAGTTAAGGCCGCCTTGTTGATTGGTTCAAATTTACGTCATGAGCAACCCTTGCTGAACCAGCGTTTGCGCAAAGCAGCGCAAATGCGCGCCAAAGTGATGGCGATTAATCCGGTTGATTATGACCTGAGCTATCGTTTGTCCGCTAAAGCAACCGTTGCTATGTCAGAAATGGTCAGCATGCTCGCCGGAGTGGCTCAAGCATTGAGTGCCAATCAAGCGTTAACAGCTCAGGAGTCTGCATTGCTCGAGGGGGCTACTGTAAACGATATCACGCAAAAAATGGCGGATCAGTTGTCGGTTGAAGGGGATAAACTCGTTATTTTGGGTCAGTTGGCGCAAAGCCACGTTTCCTTTGGCCGTTTAATGCAGTTAGCCAGCCTAGTGGCGCGTTTATCGGGTGCACAGTTAGCTTGGTTGCCAGAATCGGGTAATAGCCTAGGGGCAATGCTTGTGGGTGCGCATCCTAAACAGTCTGGCATGAATTCGGCTGAGATGCTACGCAAGGGCATGGATAATTGGTTGCTGTGGAATGTGGATCCAGCACAAGATTGTCTGTTACCTGAAGCTACTGACTTAACGGGGCGTGTTGCGGCGGTATCGGCATTTGATACGCCTGGTTTGCGTGACGTGGCGGACTGGCTGTTACCCATTGCCGCTTTCGGTGAAGCAGCCGGTAGTTATGTCAATGCAAATGCTTTGTGGCAATTCGCGCCCGTGGCCTTAACCGCTCCGGGAGAAGCAAAGCCTGGTTGGAAAATATTGCGTGTGCTCGGTAACATGATGAATGTGGCGGGTTTTGATTACGTGTCTTTGGATCAGGTCACTGAGGCAGCAAAAGCTACGGCAGTCACGGCAACGCACATTAACCATGATAAGTTGATGTCCATTAAGACTAACGCGACTCCCACCGGCGGTTCAGCTAGAGTGGCTGAATTACCGATGTATGCCACCGACATTTATGTTCGTCACGCACAGCCTTTGCAAGCTCATCAACATGCCGGTCAAGCGGTGCTGCGCATGAATCCGCAAGAAGCGATGAGCTCACAAGTGCGTGTTCAGGACGTGAACGGAGTGACAGTTGAACTCAATGTGGTTGCTGATGCACGCGTTGCCATGGGAAATATTGTGGCGCCGATGAGTTTGTTGGCAAGTTTGCCAGCCGACTTTTTGAGTTTGGCAGCTTAGGAGTCAATGAATGTTTGAGAGTTTACAGCTGTTTTTAGCTCAATGGGTGCCTGATGGTTTAGCTACTGTGTTGCTCATCTTGGTACAAGCCGCGATGGTGATTGTGCCCTTATTGCTAGCCGTGGCTTATTTAACCTATGCTGAGCGTAAGGTTATTGGCTACATGCAAATTCGACTGGGCCCGAATCGAGTGGGTCCGGGTGGTTGGTTACAACCTATTGCCGATGCGTTGAAGTTGTTGATGAAAGAAGTGATTATTCCTTCTAAGTCTAACGTCTATCTATTTGTTATTGCGCCAGTTTTAGCTATTGCGCCTGCCATTGCGGTCTGGGCAGTCGTACCTTTTGCTGATGGCGTGGTGGTAGCTGATATCAATGCGGGTTTGCTTTATATCTTAGCCATCTCCTCTATCGGTGTGTATGGCGTGGTGGTTGCTGGTTGGGCTTCTAACTCTAAATATGCCTTTTTGGGTGCTCTGCGTTCGTCAGCGCAAAAAGTGTCCTATGAAATTGCTATGGGCTTTGCCTTAGTCACCGTCATTATGACTGCCGGTAGTATGAATTTAACCGAAATTGTCAACGGACAACAAGGTGGTATCTTATCTTGGTACTGGATTCCTTTATTGCCGATGTTTGTCGTTTACTTCATTGCAGGTGTTGCTGAAACCAACCGGGCGCCTTTTGACGTTGCCGAGGGTGAGTCTGAAATCGTGGCGGGTTTCCACGTCGATTATTCGGGCATGACCTTTGCGGTTTTCTTCCTGGCTGAGTATGCCATGATGATTCTGATCTCATTCCTCACTGCAATCATGTTCATGGGAGGATGGTTATCGCCATTCGAGGGTATTCCCGGACTGGAAACGCTATTTAGTTTCGTCCCTGCTTTTGCTTGGATTGCTTTGAAAGTTTCTTTCTTATTGTTTGTGTTCCTCTGGTTCCGTGCGACTTTCCCACGTTACCGTTATGACCAAATTATGCGTTTAGGTTGGAAGATTTTCATTCCGTTAACCATTTTATGGGTATTTGTGGTGGGTGTTATGGCTTACTTTAAAGTCGCTCCTTGGTTTGTTCATGGAGGTGTTGCATGATTGCTGCATTAAAACGTCAGCTTAAGACGTGGACACTGTGGGAGTTATTCCAAGGCTTAGCCATTACCGGTAAGTACTTCTTTAAGCCGAAAATTACCGTGCTTTATCCAGAAGAAAAAACCCCCATGTCGCCGCGTTTTCGTGGAAAACACGCGCTGCGTCGTTATGCCAATGGTGAAGAGCGTTGTATTGCGTGTAAATTGTGCGAAGCGGTGTGTCCTGCGAACGCAATTACCATTGAATCGGAAGCCAGATCGGACGGTTCACGTCGTACGACAGTGTATGATATCGATCTATTCAAATGTATTTACTGTGGTTTTTGTGAAGAAGCTTGCCCGGTGGATGCCATTGTTGAGACGCGCGTATATGAATACGCCTTCGAACCAGGTGAAATTCATGTTATGAATAAAGACATGTTGTTGGCACATGGTGACAAGATGGAAACGCAAATTGCGGCCGATCGCGCTGCAGATGCTAAGTACCGATAAGTGGGAATGACATCATGGGTGTAGAAAAGTTTTTGTTTTATGTGTTTGCGTTGATCGCTGTTTTTGCTTCTTTAGGCGTAATTGGTTCGCGCAATCCGGTGCGAGCAGCGCTTTTTTTGGTACTCGCATTCGTTGCGACAGCGGGTATCTGGTTATTGCTGCAAGCCGAGTTTTTGGGTATCGTGCTGATTCTCGTTTATGTGGGTGCCGTTATGGTGCTCTTCTTATTCGTCATTATGATGTTGGATATCAACTTAACACCGCTTAAAGAAGGCTTTGCGCGTTACTTGCCGATTGGGATTGTTGTGGCGATCGTGGTGTTGGCTGAAATGGCGATGGTATTGAATCCAACTTTCTTTGGTTTAGAGAATTTCCCATCACCGGTTGCACTCACGGCGACTGACAGCAATACTAAAATGTTGGGTCAATTACTGTTTACTGAGTATTTGTTTGCCTTTGAATTGGCGGCAGTGTTGTTACTTTTGTCGATTGTTGCGGCCATTGTGTTGACGCTACGTCGTCGTCCTCAAAGTGAAGCGTTATATCAAGACGTGGATGCACAAGTCCGTGTGCAAGCTAGCGATCGTTTGACCATGGTCAAAATGGCACCCACAGTGAAATCGACTACCTCTGAGCAGGGAGCTGAGTAATGAATGAAATGATTCAATTATCGGATGTGCTGCTATTTGGGGCGGTGTTATTTGTCTTAAGTTTGGCAGGTATCTTCCTGAATCGTAAAAACTTAATCATCATCTTGATGAGTATTGAGTTGATGTTGTTGGCGGTAAATACGAATTTGGTTGCTTTTTCTAGCTTCCAAGGCAACATGCACGGTCAAGTGTTTGTATTTTTTATTTTAACGGTTGCAGCGGCTGAAGCGGCGATCGGGTTGGCATTGTTAGTGTTGTTATTCCGTAATAAGCACAGTATTAATGTTGATGATTTAAGTGAAATGAAGGGATAAAACGGATGTCAATGCACGCTATTTTTCTCGCCATTTTATTGTCACCCTTGCTAGGTGCCATCGGTGCCGGTATTTTTGGGCGTTGGTTAGGTCGCGCTGGCTCTCACCGCATCACCATTGCTTCTGTAGCGGTTTCAGCGGCTTTGTCAGCCTACGTGTTTTATCTTTATGTGTTTGCGGGCGCTGAATCCTATAACGCCAGTATTTATACCTGGATGATTTCAGATGGTATTCGTTTCGAAGCGGGATTCCTAGTTGACCGTCTAACAGCAACCATGATGTTAGTGGTGACCTTTGTTTCATTAATGGTGCATATTTACACCATCGGTTACATGGAACACGAAGAAGGCTATGAACGCTTCTTTAGCTACATTTCATTGTTTACTTTTTCCATGTTGTCTTTGGTTATGTCGAATAACTTCCTACAACTTTTCTTTGGTTGGGAAGCGGTTGGTTTAGTGTCCTATTTATTGATTGGATTCTACTTTAAGCGTGAGTCGGCGAATCAGGCCAGCTTAAAAGCATTCTTGGTGAACCGTGTGGGTGACTTTGGCTTCTTGTTGGGTATTGCCCTTGTGGTTGGCTATTTCGGCACCTTAGATTATGCTGAGTTTTTTGATGGCTTAGCGGCTCATACGGGTACGAGCATTATGTTCGGTGATACAGCCATTCATATGTTGACACTGATGACCATGTTATTATTCGTCGGTGCTATGGGTAAGTCAGCGCAAATGCCACTGCACGTATGGTTACCTGAGTCGATGGAAGGTCCGACACCCATTTCGGCTTTAATCCATGCGGCAACCATGGTCACGGCTGGTATCTTTATGGTGGCGCGTTTGTCACCCGCTTATGAGTTAGCTGAAGGTACTTTGACTTTTATTCTGTTAACCGGTGCGTTCACGGCGCTATTAATGGGTCTGTTGGGTATTGTGCAGACAGACATTAAGCGTGTGGTAGCTTACTCGACCTTATCGCAATTAGGTTACATGGTGGCGGCCTTGGGTGTTTCTGCTTATGCGGCAGGTATGTTCCATGTTCTGACACACGCCTTCTTTAAAGCCTTGTTATTCTTGGCAGCAGGTTCGGTCATTATTGCGATGCACCACGATCAAGATATTCGTAATATGGGTGGATTGGCGAAGAAAATGCCGATCACTTATGCGGCGCTGTTGATTGGTTCGCTAGCCTTAATTGGTTTCCCAGGTTTCTCTGGCTTCTACTCAAAAGATGGTATTTTGATGGTCATTGGTGAAGCGGATTCCTTTGCGGCACAATTAGCCTTTGTAATGTTGTTGTTAGGGGTTTTCGTCACCGCATTCTATAGCTTCCGTATGTTCTTTATTGTTTTCCATGGTAAAGAAAGTGATTATGTGCGCACGCATGACATTCATGAGTCGCCTTGGGTAGTGACTTTACCCTTGATTGCCTTGGCAATTCCAGCCGTGTTCTTTGGTGGACTGTTTGTCGAACCAATCCTATTTGGTGATATGTTCGCGGATGCCATTACCGTCACACCTGAGCACAACTTGCTAGCCAAGGTTGCTGAACACGGCACTTCAGCGCTGGATATGCTATTGCATGGCTTAATGGCCTTGCCGACCTGGTTAGCTCTGGCGGGTGTAGCTTTGGCTTGGTTCCTTTATATTAAACGTCCTGAGTTAGCGCCTGTATTAGCTCAGCGTTTTGCCGGAGCACATGCTAGCCTGCGTCATGCCTATGGTTTCGATCGTTTTAATGACATTGTTTTCGTTCAGGGTACCCGTCGTATCGGTGAATTCTGTTCACGTGTTACCGATAGCAAAATGATTGATGGATGGATTGTCAATGGCACAGCGAATACCATTGCTTTCCTGGCAGCCAAGGGTCGTTATGCTCAGACAGGCTATTTGTATCACTACGCTTTTGTCATGATTTTTAGCCTGATGGGGCTATTAGCATGGGCACTATGGTAATCACCAGTAGCATTAATAAGGACGAATAAGGATGACACAATTTCCACTACTGAGTGCGTTGATTTGGTTGCCGATTTTATCGGGCCTACTGGTACTGATGATGCGACACCAACCAAACCTAGCCAAGCAGTTTGCGCTTTGGTCTTCGGTGTTGGTATTCATTTTGTCGTTAGGCCTGTACACAGGGTTTGACAACACTACGGCTCAAATGCAGTTTGTTGAACAAGCGAGTTGGATTTCCGCGTTTAACATTCAATACTTCTTGGGCGTTGATGGCCTGTCAATGCCGTTAATCATTTTGACGACTTTCACGACGGTTTTAGCGGTTTGGTCGGCATTTGACTGTATTAAGGAGCGCGTCGAGCAATACATGGCTGCCTTCCTGATGATGAACGGCATTATGGTTGGCGTTTTCTCTGCTCTGGATGCAATCCTGTTCTATGTGTTCTGGGAAGTGTTACTGATACCTATGTTTTTGGTGATTGGTCAGTGGGGTGGTCAACGTCGTGTTTATGCGACGATCAAGTTCTTCCTTTACACCTTCTTCGGTTCGGTGTTTATGTTGATTGCCTTTCTGTATATGTACAGCCAGATTGGTAGTTTCTCATTGCTGGACTTCCAAGCGATGCCTATTGGTCTGACCGCTCAAATTTTAATTTTCTTGGCATTCTTGATTGCCTTTGCCGTCAAAATCCCCATGTTCCCGGTACACACATGGTTACCTGATGCTCACGTTGAAGCACCGACTGCGGGTTCCGTGGTGCTGGCAGCGATTATGCTCAAAATGGGTGGTTATGGTTTCGTTCGTTTCTCGTTACCGATGACGCCCGATGCGGCCAATGAATTGGATTGGTTGGTCATCAGCCTGTCGATTATCGCCATTGTTTATATCTCCGTGATTGCCATGGTGCAGAAAGATATGAAGAAGCTGGTAGCCTACTCATCGATTGCGCACATGGGTTTTGTCACGCTGGGGATGTTCTTGCTTTACGGTATTCTGCGTAATACGGGTGAAGTGCAGGGCGCGATCATGGGTCTGGAAGGGGCGATGATTCAGATGATTTCGCACGGTCTGATCTCTGCCGCTATGTTCCTTGCCATTGGTGTCATGTATGACCGTATGCATACCCGTGAAATATCTGCTTATGGTGGTGTCGTCAATACCATGCCGGTGTTTGCTGTGTTTGTGTTGCTATTTGCTATGGCTAATGCGGGACTACCTGGTACCTCTGGGTTTGTTGGCGAGTTCATGGTTATTTTGGCGGCTTTCAAGTCTAACTTCTGGATTGCCCTAGCCGCGGCAACGACACTGATTTTAGGGGCGGCTTACACCCTTTGGATGGTCAAGCGCGTGATATTTGGCGATGTGGTGAATCACCATGTGGCTGAATTGTCTGACCTGAATCGTCGTGAATTTGTCATCATGTCTATTTTGGCGGTTGCGGTGATTGCGCTTGGTTTTTATCCAGCCCCCGTGATGGATATTATGCACGCTTCTGTGTCTCATTTAGTTGAGCAAGCGATGACCTCTAAGTTGCCTTAATGTGAGCGGATTACAAACGATGGATATGATGTTACAAGTTTTAGCCCCTGAATTGCTGATCCTCATTGCGGCCATGACCCTATTGGTGGGTGATTCTTTTTGGGGTCAGCGCCACAAAGCCCTGACTTTCCAGTTAACCTTGGCGAGTATTGTGGTCACAGCTTTGGTGATTTTGGCGAGCTTTTCCACCACCTCGGTACAGTTGTTCAATGGCGCATTTATTCGCGATGGTGTCGCCGATGTGCTGAAGCTGTCGATGCTGTTTATGACGTTTTTTGCCTTCTTATTCGCTCGAGATTATTTGGTTCAACGCAATATTGAACGCGGTGAATATTATGTGCTGGGTCTGTTAAGCCTACTGGGCATGATGGTGCTGGCTTCATCTTACGATATGGTCACGCTCTTTATGGGCTTGGAAATCATGTCGTTAGCGCTTTATGCCATGATTGCGATGCAAAAAGATTCTGGTTTTGCCATTGAATCAGCGATGAAATACTTTGTGCTGGGTGCGATGGCAACGGGTTTATTGTTGTACGGCATGACCTTAGTTTATGGCAATGTCGGTTCGTTACAGTTTGCGACCATTTACCAAACCCTGGCATCGACTGAGCAATCGCTGGTACTGAGCTTAGGACTGGTCTTTATTTTGGTTGGTTTGGCGTTCAAATTTGGCGCCGCACCTTTCCACAACTGGGTTCCTGATGTTTATCATGGTTCGCCAACGGGTATCACGTTATTCCTTTCGGCTGCGCCTAAAATTGCGGCCTTTGCCCTGATGTTCCGTTTGCTCATTGAAGGTTTAGAAGCAGCTTTAATGCAGTGGCAAAGTATTTTAATTATTTTGGCTGTGTTGTCGTTGGTAATTGGTAATGTGATTGCTATTGCGCAAACGAACCTCAAGCGTATGCTGGCTTATTCTACCATTTCGCACATGGGCTTTATCTTACTTGGCTTTTTGACCGGTAACGTCGGTGGTTATGCTGCCGCTATGTATTATGTGGTGATTTACGCCTTAATGAGCTTAGGTGGCTTTGCGGTGATTGTTGCTTTGTCTCGTAAGGGTTTTGAAGCAGATAATATCGCGGACTTGGCCGGACTTGGTAAACGTAATCCGGTGTTGGCGCTGATCATGATGGTCATTCTGCTTTCGATGGCGGGTATTCCACCGTTTGTCGGTTTCTACGCTAAGCTGGTGGTACTCACTGAACTGGTGGAGGCTGGTTTAACAGGCTTGGCTGTGTTTGCCGTGGTGATGTCGGTGGTGGGTGCTTACTACTATCTTCGCGTGATTAAGGTGATGTACTTTGATCAACCCGCTGCGGAAAATGTTCATGATGCCGACTTCGCTACCGCTTCATTGCGCTACGGACTGATTTTGGTAGCGACATTAGTGTTGATGTTGGGTATCTTACCGGATGGATTATTGACACTGTTCAATGATGTGATGATGTATTGATAGGATAGTAACCATGCAACAAGAATTCATTTGGGGATATTTACTACTCTGCTTGTTGCTAGCAACCTTACCGTGGGTGACGAACCGTCTGTTTGTGGCGTTCAAGTTGACGCGTAAGTCGTTTGTGATTCGTTCGCTAGAGTGGGCTGTTTATGCGTTTATTGCCTTAATGGCAGGGTGGGGGCTTGAATATCAGTTAACGGGTAGTATTCAGTCTCAGGATTGGGAGTTTTATGTGTCTACCTTGTTTATGTTTATGATTATGTCTTTTCCGGGCTTAATTTATTTAATGAAACAGGGTAAATCAGCCAATCCTGCTTAACCATGCAGATTAAGTGATGAGCCGAGGCATGCACCTCGGCTTTTTTGTTGTGATAACGGGTGAGGCGCAAATAATGGCAACGATTGGTTTGATGGGCGGTACCTTTGACCCGATTCATGTCGGTCATTTGCGTTCTGCTTGGGAGGTGTCTCAGCAGTTGGGGTTAAGCCAAATGCACTTTATACCCAGTGCCATTCCGGTGCATCGCCCACAACCAGTGGCCAGTGCTGAACAGCGCTTGGCTATGGTCAAAGCGGCGGTTGAGTCGATTTCGGGTTGGCAGGTCAATGATTGCGAGTTAAGGCGTGAAACCCCTTCCTATACGGTGGATACCTTAAGCGAGTTACGCGCCACCTTGGGTGGTGAACATGAGTTTTGGTTTTTAATGGGTAGCGATGCCTTTGAAGGATTAACCAGTTGGCATCGTTGGCAAGAGCTGTTATTGCTGACCAATATAGCGGTTATGGTTCGAGCGGGATCTCATCCGCGTTGTGGTGCTGAACTGAATGAACTGTTAAATGGTGCAACGAATGAGTCAGCCAGGTTTGGTCAAGTGAGATTAGTTGAAGTGACGGCATTAGCTATTTCAGCAACGCAAATTCGAGCGGAGTTGGCATCCAATCAACTTCCGCGTTTTTTAGTGAGTGAGTCGGTGTTAGAATACATTCAACAACACCGGATGTATGAGTTTAAGGGATAAAAAGTATGCAGTCAGAAGCATTAGTGGCGTTAGTGGTTAAGGAATTAGATGACAATAAGGCGAAAGCGATTACACAGTTAGATGTACGCGGATTAAGCAATGTCACTGATTTCATGGTAGTGGCGACTGCAACTTCCAGTCGTCATGGTAAAGCCTTAGCGGATAAGGTTTGGGAAGCATCCAAAGAGGCAGGTAACATTCCCGTTGGTATGGAAGGCGAGTTGGTTGGAGATTGGGTGTTACTTGATTTGGGTGATGTGGTGGTTCATATTATGCTGGAAGAAGTCCGCGCGTTGTATCAGCTAGAAAAACTATGGAATATGCGTCCAAGTAATTAAGGAAGATCTGAATAATGCACTTCGTTTTTTATTCAGACTTCCTATGCTTGTTTTTCGGTTGGTGGAAGGGATTAAGTTAATGGGTTACAGTTAGTTGTGGTGCAACCCTTCCCCCACACTTTAGTGCTGCGGAGCAGAAGCCCCCATCCCTTTGCATCTTTCAGAGTTTTTCTAGGTTGAGTAGTCGCCATGAACTTAAAGTTGATTTGTGTCGGTCAAAAAATGCCTGCTTGGATTACCACTGGCTTTCAAGAGTATGCGGTACGTTTGACGGGTCAATGTCGCCTGCAGTTGATTGAGTTAGCACCGGCAAAGCGTACGAAAACGGGTGTGGCAGCTAAGTACATGGAAGAGGAAGCACAGCGTATTGAAGCGGCTTTATCGGGTAATCCATTACGCATTGTGTTAGATGAACATGGCGCGGTGGTGGATACGAAAGCGGTGGCGAAACGCATGGAACAGTGGTTGCCTTCTGGGCGAGATGTGGCTTTTATTGTTGGTGGTCCTGATGGCCTGGCACCCAGTATTAAAGAGCGTGCCGATTGGTGTTGGTCGCTGACCCCGTTGACCTTGCCGCACCCTTTGGTCAGAGTGATGTTGGCGGAGCAGCTTTATCGTGCCTGGTCATTGATGAACCATCATCCTTATCACCGAGAGTAAAGGAATTTCGATGCTCTATTTGGCTTCTGCTTCTCCTAGACGTAGCGAATTGTTAACCCAGCTGGGGGTTGAACACCAAGTGGTGGTGGCGGACGTGCCAGAAGTCCGTGCTTCAGATGAAACAGCCTTGGCTTATGGTTATCGAGTGAGTTGGGCTAAAGCAGAAGCGGTGTCAACATACTTGCCTGCATCGGCTTGGGTGTTGTCGGCTGACACTGAGGTCATTGTCGATGATGAAACCTTAGGTAAGCCGCGAGATGAAGTGCATTTTATGCAGATGATGCAGCGTTTATCGGGGCGAACACATGCCGTGCAAACGGTGATTTGTTTGCGACGGGGTGATGAATGTTGGCAAAATCATCAGCTGAGTTTACTCACCTTTCGTCACCTGAACGACGAGGAATTGCGCGCTTATTGGTTGTCTGGTGAACCAGAAGGCAAGGCGGGTGGTTATGCCATTCAGGGTAGAGCGCAAGCTTGGATCAGTCAGTTTCAGGGCAGTTATTCGGGGGTGATGGGATTGCCCTTGTATGAAACCGAGCAATTACTGCACTTAGCAGGATATTCAGTATGAGTACGATGAGTGTCGCCAGCGAAGAGAAAGTGATTGTCAACGTCACGCCGCGTGAAACTCGTGTTGCCTGGATAGAAAATGGCGTATTGCAAGAGGTGTGGGTAGAGCGGGTCAGTAGACGTGGTTTAGTCGGTAATTTGTACCGAGGTCGTGTCGTGCGTGTGTTGCCCGGTATGCAAGCGGCTTTTGTCGATGTGGGGTTGGATAAAGCCACTTTCTTGCACGTTTCGGATGTTTGTACCAAGCCCTTGATTTTTGCTGACGACACGCCCGTCGATACCGATGACATCACGCGCTTGCTGCGCGAGGGGCAGGAAATCCTGGTGCAAGTGATTAAAGACCCCTTAGGCTCCAAGGGCGCGCGCGTTTCCATGAACATCACCTTGCCGTCGCATTTGTTGGTCTATTTGCCTAGAGAGCAGACGATGGGGGTGAGCCAGCGCATTGAATCGCAGGAAGAACGCGAGCGCTTAAGATCGATTGTGGAAAGTAGCCCCGAACGCGCTCAAATGAGTGGTGGTTTTATTGTGAGAACGGTGGCTGAGGGTGTCGAAGCACAAGAGCTGCTAGACAATATGCGTTTTCTGCATAAATTATGGCAGCATATTGAGACGAAAATGTCGGCAGCCAGTGGACCAACCCTGATTCATGAAGATTTGCCCTTGTTTTTGCGTGTTATTCGCGATGTGCCACAAGAGCGCATTGAGTCTTTGCGCGTCGATTCCCGCGAAACCTTTGTGCGCATGCAGCAGTTTGCGCAAGCTTATGTTCCCGAATTAACGCAACGTATTGAGCTTTACCAAGGTGAGCGACCCATCTTTGATTTGTATTCGGTTGAAGATGAAATTCAAAAGGCGCTAGAGCGCAAAGTGCCGTTGAAGTCGGGTGGTTACTTGATTATTGACCAAACCGAAGCCATGACCACCATTGACGTTAACACGGGTGCCTTTGTTGGCAATCGTAATTTAGAAGAAACCATCTACAAAACTAATTTAGAGGCGGCACAAGCCATTGCCCGCCAACTGAGATTGCGAAATTTGGGTGGTATCATCATCATCGATTTTATCGATATGGCGGTGGAGGTGCACCGCCAGCAGGTGTTACAAGCTCTAGATCGTGCTCTAGCCAAAGATCGTACCCGCAGCACCGCCAGCCAATTAACCAGCTTGGGATTGGTCGAAATGACGCGTAAGCGCACGCGTGAGAGTCTGGTGCGCACGTTATGCGAACCCTGTCCAGTCTGTCATGGCCGTGGTGTGGTTAAATCCATTGAAACCTTGGTCTATGAAGTGTTCCGTGAAGTGACGCGCATGGCGCGTCAATATGATGCCGACAAGTTGTTGGTCATTGCCAGTGAACCCTTGGTCGAGCGCATGCTAGAAGATGAGTCGTCTAGCATTGCCGAGTTGGAGTCTTTTCTGGGCAAGAGCATTGCCTTTCAGGTAGACAACCATTATTTTCAAGAACAATTCGACGTGGTGATGCTGTAAATGCCACCTTGGCTGCGCTTAATCTTGATTTGGAAGGGGCATCTGTTGCTCTGGTCGGCGGCTTTAGTGGCCGTTGCCTGGGTGGCATTAGTCTTGTTTTTACAATTACTCGCATCACGCCCTGAAACCTTGCAAACCTTGGCCGGTTGGGCCGATGCGCGTTTGGAAATGCAGCAGTTTAGCTCGGATACCCGTCCTCTTTCTTCCTCTGTTAGCATTCACGTTGAGGGATTGGCCTTGCAGTGGCAGGGTGGGCAACTAGAGGTGCCGTCTTTCAGTGCTGATGTGAATTTGTGGAATTTGCTTTGGCCCGACTTGGCAGTGGGTAAACAGATGCGAGCCGAGTCTCCTGTGCTCACCTTGTCCGCTTTAGATGCCGGTGTGGGGGGTAACCCCTTAGCTTCACCCTGGTTACGTTTGTGGGAAGACACCTTAATCAGTCAAGCGAAAGTGGTGTGGCAAGCCGAAGAATCTTGGCTGCTGGAGGACATTGATTTGCGAGTGAATCGACATGAAAACTGGTCGGTTAACATGGTGGCCAATCTACAATACCCTAATTTCCCTTTGATTCCGGTGAGCGCCGAAGCGACGATTCGACACCGTTTTGGTTTTAATCCCAGTGTGCATTTTTCAGCGCGTGCCTTGCCCGAAGGGTTGCATTTATTGGGGCAATCGGGCGATGTGCAGTTTCGCTTGCAAGGCGATTGGACTAAAGAGCGCTTGTCGTCGGTGTTATTGGTTGAAGTGAGAGACCCAGAGGCCTGGACGCAAGACCTGTCTCATCAATTAGTGGGTCGGGTGGTGAGCGATGATTTGCGCACTTGGGACGTAACGATTGAGCGATTGGTGCTGGCGGAGCAAACGATCGATCTACCCGTTTGGCCACGCTTAAGTGTGCATCCGCAGACGGGAGCTTTGCTGACACTCAACCAGATTCGTCTTGCCGAAACAGATCAATGGTTGAATGTGTTACCTGAAGCCTGGCAGAATTGGTGGGCGAGATGGAAGCCTCAGTTATGGCTTAATCAACTCAGTTTGCATTGGCGTGCCAATGGTCAGCTAGACGATATTCGTGGGGCGATCGATCAACTCAGTTGGCAGTCGAATGAAGCCGTTCCGGGTATGACTTTCCGCCAACTGACCTTTGACTATCAACCAGAGCAACAACGTTTGGCGATTGTGCCGCAAGGGGATAGCGATATTCGTTGGCATCAGCCTAATGGTGAGCAGGTTAAAGTCGAAGCCGAACCCTTGGTGTTGCAGGTTGATCCGGCTAATAGCTTTGCGCGCTGGTCGATTCCCAGTTGGCGCGTTGCCGTCGCAGGCGTCGAAGCGAGTGTGATGATGCAGGTGCACGAAACAGAAGCCACACAAGTTCAGGTGTCGGTTAAGGCCGATAGCTTGCAAGAGGTATTACCTTTGCTGCCGATTGGTTTGGCTTCTAAAGAATTACAACGCTGGGTGGCTTCCTCCAAACTCAGTGGTCAGCAAGCCAAAGCCCATCTCAATTTTCACGGTGCTCTGGCGGACTTATTGACGGGTCATTTGCATAGCGACAACTTCAGCGCTCAAGTCGAGGCGCAACAAGTCCGTTTAATTTACGATACGGCCTATCCCCCCATTACCCAGGCTGATATTGTGTTAACTTGGCATCCAGACCGACTGGCGATGACGGCGCAGAAAGCGAGTTTGTTGGGTGCGCAATTAAATCAGGTTAAAGCCGATATCCTCTACCAGCAAGAGCAGGTGGCGTTGCGTATTAATGGGTTGGTCAATGGTGAGTTGACTCAGATATCCCAATTCTTACAGCAATCGCCCTTAGCCAAGGAGCTGGGAATTGAACGATTATTGACCGAGTTACGACTCACTGGCGGTTTTCAAGGTCAGTTATCACTGTGGTTGCCTTTGCAGGGTTACGCTGATACTGTTGGCACACGTGTGCGCGGCGTGGTGCAAACACAAAAAGCAGAGTTAAGCTATCAAGACGAAAGGGTAACTGAGCTTAAAAGTCATATACTGGTGTCAGAGAAAGGCTTAGAAGGTCGATCCCTATCCGGGCTGTGGCGTGACGGTCCGATTCAAGCCCGTTTGACCAGTGATTCGAGCGAGCAACAACGTCTGTTATTAACCGCTCAAACCCCCGTAGTCATGCCAGAACTGGCTCAAGGCAAGCTGCCTTGGCGTGGCGAGGTTAAATTTTTAGCCAATGAATTGATTCAGTTTCAAGCCAATGCTGATGTTAAGCAGATCACGCTTAGTGCTCCTTTTGCAAGCTTGTTTTCAACAAGCGAGTCGAGCCCTTGGCAAGTTAAAGGGCAGTGGCAAAAACAGCAGTTAATCCTGTCAGCACAAGATAATCAGTGGCAGTTGCACACCCAATGGAAGTCGACATCACCGGATTGGCAGATGACGCACTTAAGTTTGCTGCCCTTAAAAACGACGCAAGTTGCCGCCAAACAGTCTGTCAAACTGGTATTGCCCAAGATTAACGGCGATGCCTGGCTGGATTGGTGGCAGCGTTATCAAATGCACCTGGGTTCAAGCGCTGTGAGTTTGCCCGAGCGGGGTCTGCTCAGCTTAAAGCAATTGGAATTAATGGGGCAAACCTTTCATGACCTTAACCTGAATTGGCAGAAAAAGTCGGATGCTAGCGGGGGCTTAACCATCGCCTCACCTGAAGTAGCCGGTGAGTTAAGCTGGCAAGGGGAGCAGATGAAACTTCACTTGTCGCATTTATGGCTTAAACATCATATTGCCAGTGTGGCAGAAAAGCAGGCACAAGGATTGCCCCAATGCGCTGCGCCCAGTAGCCGTGTTTGGCCACAAGTGGCCGTCTCTATCGATAAGTTGCTGTTGGAAACTTGGCGGGAGTCGCGTATTGTTACCAGTGAGTTAACCGATATTAAAGCCAGTGTTAAACAACAAGGTTCGGTTCGCAGCGCTAAGGGTATCACCTTGCGTTCTAAAAGCTTGGCGGCTCAGTTAGACTGGGATTGGGATGTGGCCAGCCAGCGTTCCAGTCTTTTCATTAAGGCTCGAGCTGAGCAAGCGGTCGATTTAACCCGCTTAGTGGGTATCGATAATGCCATTAATTCAGGCAGCATTGAGTTAAGCAGTTTGCAGTCATGGCCAGGTGGGTTGGATTGTTATGACAGTCGTCTTATCAGCGGTAGCCTAGATGTGCGCGCCGATGATGGTGTGCTCAGCGAAGCCAGTCCGGGAGGCTTTAGTCGATTGCTCGGCTTGCTCAGTTTTGATGCTTTTACACGCCGCTTAAAAATGGGCTTGGGTGATGTGGTGAATCAAGGCTTAGCCTTCGATAAAATCCTGCTGAAATCGACCTTGAATAAAGGGGTGCTGCAGGTGGAGTCGCTGGCGGTCACCAGTACGGCGATGAATATTGATTTGACCGGCACCAGCAATATCACCGATGAAACCCATGATCTTAACGCCAAGGTAACGCCGCTGATCGGGGATAGCATTCCGACCATGGCTTTGTTGTCGGGGGCATCGCCCATTACCGCCATTGGTTATTACTTGTTGCAAAAAATCATTCCCCCTTTGGGTGGTAACTTCATAACTCTAAACTATCGCATCACAGGGAGTTGGCAAGAGCCGATACTCGATGAACTCAGCGCACCTTAATCAGCTCAAATTAAGCTGGATCGCTTTAACGGCATGCCGAGATGTGTCGCATAATTTAGCACAGATTAGTCAGTGCTTGCCTGAAGTGGCAGCCAGCCAGCCCGATGTGCTGGTATTGCCAGAAGCTTTTGCCTGCTTGTCTTCGGATATGATGGTGCAACGTGCACATGTGGAGCGACTCGGCGATACGCAAGCGCCTTTACAGGCGGCGTGTGCGCAGTGGGCGCGACAGCTAAATGCCTATGTGGTAGCAGGCAGTTTACCGTTGGCAATAGGCGTTGCTGTTTATGCAACACTCTGTATATTTGACCCTAAGGGAGTGCTAGTCACCTACTACCGTAAGATGCATTTGTTTTCGGTTGTCACGCCCACAGGGGCAAGCTACCGTGAGGATAGTCTATTTCATGGCGGTCCTGCCCCGGTGATTTGGCAGAGTCCCTGGGGAGCGATTGGGTTAGCGATTTGTTACGATCTGCGATTTCCCGCACTGTTTCGTTATTATGCGCAAGCTGGGGCGAGATTGCTGTTATTACCCTCGGCTTTTACCGCTGAAACCGGTGCGGCGCATTGGCACGCCTTAGTGAGAGCGAGAGCCATTGAAACCCAGTCTTTTATGTTGGCGGTTAATCAGGTTGGGCAACATGATGAACGTCTGCAAACCTACGGACATTCGTTACTGGTTGATGCGTGGGGAGGCGTTTTATCGGATTCGCAGCAGCAACAGGGTGTGTTTTCAGCGCAAATCGATTTAAGTCAAGCAGACCAGCTTCGCCATCAATTTCCCGTACTGACCATTGCCTCACATGCCATGGATTCAGTTTTGTGATGATCGAGAGTTCACTAAAATAGGGGCAACTGCTACAATAGCAGACCTTGTAGCCAATTTAACTTAGGAAAGAGAATCATGCCGGTCATTACTTTGCCCGATGGTAGTCAACGTCATTTCGATGCGCCTGTTTCTGTGATGGATGTGGCCGCCAGTATTGGCGCTGGTTTGGCAAAAGCCTGTATTGCCGGTCGAGTGAATGGCGAGTTATGCGATGCCTGTGATCTCATCACAGAAGATGCCAGTCTTTCCATCATCACCATCAAAGATGCCGATGGTTTGCACATCATGCGACATTCCTGTGCCCATTTGTTGGGTCATGCTGCCAAGCAACTCTTTCCGGGCATTCAAATGGCCATTGGTCCAGTCATTGAGAATGGCTTTTACTACGATGTGGATTATGAGCGTTCACTGACCCAAGAAGACTTGCAAGCGATTGAACAGCGTATGCAGGCCTTGGCGAAAACCCAGTATGCCGTTGTTAAAAAAGTCACACCACGCGATCAAGTGGTTCAGCTCTTTACCGAGCGCAAAGAACCTTACAAATTAGAGTTGGTTCGAGATATTCCTGCAACGCAAACGGCGATGAATCTCTATCATCATGAAGAATATGTGGATATGTGTCGTGGTCCGCATGTACCCAATATGAGCTTTACCAAAGCCTTCAAATTGACCAAGGTAGCCGGTGCTTATTGGCGTGGTGATAGCAACAATAAAATGCTACAACGTATTTATGGTGTGGCTTTCGCGACTGAAAAAGAGCTGAAAGATTATTTGGTGATGATGGAAGAAGCGGAAAAGCGCGACCATCGTAAGCTGGGTAAACAGTTAGATTTATTCCATTTTCATGAAGAAGCACCTGGTGCCGTGTTCTGGCATCCGAAAGGCTGGACGGTATTTCAACAACTCATTAGTTACATGCGTCAACGTCAGGCGGAAACCGGTTACATCGAGGTTAACACGCCCGATGTGATGGATCGCAGTCTGTGGGAAGTGTCTGGTCACTGGTTTAACTATCGTGACAATATGTTTACCACCACCACCGAAGATGGTCGCGTCTATGCCTTAAAGCCGATGAACTGTCCCGGTGCGATGCTGATGTACGCGCAAGGTCAAAAAAGTTACCGTGATTTACCCATTCGTATGGGTGAGTTTGGTAAGGTTCACCGCTATGAACCATCGGGCGCATTGCACGGCCTCATGCGAGTGCGTCATTTTACGCAAGACGATGCCCACATTTTCTGTACGCCCGAGCAAATGGCACAAGAGTGTCAGGATGTGGTCGCTTTGGTGTTAGACATTTATAAAGAGTTCGGCTTTAACAATGTGCATATCAAGTTATCAACGCGTCCAGAAAACCGCATTGGTAGCGATGAAACTTGGGATATTTTAGAAGCGGCTTTAGCAGACTCGTTAAATGCGATGAACCTGCCTTACACGCTTTTCCCGGGTGAAGGTGCTTTTTACGGTCCTAAACTTGAGTTTGTCTTGCGTGATGCCATTGGTCGTGATTGGCAATGTGGCACCTTGCAAGTGGATATGAGTTTGCCCGATCGCTTTGACTTGAACTACATTTCAGACGATGGCACCAAGAAACGTCCGGTGATGTTACACCGTGCCTTGTTTGGTTCGTTAGAACGTTTCTGTGGTATTTTGATTGAGCATTATGAAGGTAAATTCCCTTTATGGTTAGCGCCGGTGCAATTATCGGTGCTGCCCGTTTCGGAAGTTTTTGATGACTATGCGAAAAAAGTGGTTGCAGAATTAAGAAAATCGGGTTATCGTGTTGAATTAGACTTGAGAAATGAAAAGCTTGGGTATAAAATTCGTGAACACTCAATGCAGCGCATTCCCTACACCTTAGTGGTGGGTGAGCAAGAACAAAGCTCGGGTAGTGTGAACGTTCGTGTGCGTGGTGGCGAAACCTTGGGTAATATGAGCATGGCTCAACTCATGGAACGCTTGGCACATGAAGTTGCTACCAAAGGCAATGTGTAAATTTTAGAACTTATTTAGGAGTAAGTGTTATCAGCAAGCGACCTATCGTGCGCAGTACCGCACCAGAAGAAAGCAACCGTAAGGAGCGTATTAATGGTGAGATTCGAGCGCAATCTGTACGACTGATCGGTCCAGAAGGTGAGCAGATCGGTATTGTTAAGTTAGCCGAAGCGTTACGTATTGCTGAGGATGCTGAACTGGATTTGGTGGAAATTGCTGCTCAGGCAGATACGCCAGTCTGTAAGGTTATGGACTATGGTAAGTTTCAATTCCAGCTTCAGAAGAAAAATGCTGAAGCGAAGAAGAAGCAGAAACAGATCCAAGTCAAAGAGTTAAAGTTCCGCCCTGGAACCGAGGAAGGCGATTATCAGGTAAAGCTTCGCAACCTGAAACGTTTTTTGGAAGAGGGAGACCGTGTGAAGGTAATTGTGTGGTTTCGTGGACGCGAAATTACGCATAAGGAACTGGGTTTGAAGGTGCTAGAGCGCATTCAAGCCGATGTTGAAGGAATCGGTACGATTGATCAGTTGCCTAAGCTGGAAGGCCGCCAACTGATGATGATGGTCATTCCTTCGAAAAGTTAAACGAGACGCGTGGGGACAGGAGCCTAGCTCCAGTTACTTGCAGAGCCATTCCTCGGTGCTCTAGTCTTATATTTCCATCAATGCGTAGCTGAGTAATGTTATGTCTAAAATGAAAACCAAGAGTAGCGCTAAAAAGCGCTTCCAAAAAACCGGCTCTGGCCGTTTTAAGTGCAAGCAGGCTTTCCTGCGTCACATCCTGACTAAGAAAACGAGTAAGCGTAAGCGTCAATTACGCGCACCTGGCATGGTACATGAGAACGACGTTAAATCTGTTGTTCAAATGATGCCTTACGCGTAATATTAGAAGGAGTGAAATAAATGGCACGAGTTAAACGTGGTGTTGTCGCCAGAGCGCGTCACAAGAAAGTTATCGATGCAGCCAAGGGTTACCGCGGTCGTCGTAAAAATGTCTATCGCGTAGCGGTACAAGCGGTCATCAAAGCGGGTCAATACGCTTACCGTGACCGTCGTCAGAAAAAACGTCAATTCCGTGCGTTGTGGATTGCGCGTATTAACGCAGCAGTTCGTAGCCTTGATATGACTTACAGCAAATTCATTAACGGCTTGAAAAAAGCCAATATTGAAATTGACCGTAAAGTCTTAGCGGATATGGCTGTACATGATATGGCAGCTTTCTCGGCGATTGCACGTCAAGCACAAGCAGCATTAGCGGCTTAATTGATTGCAATAACGGCATGAAACAGGGGTCTTTGACCCCTGTTTTTTATTCATCATATCGATGGTGATGTTCAATAGCCTTAGCATATGAATTCATTAGCTGTTCATTTGGGTTGCTAACCCTTGATGAGTTAATGAATAGATATGAGTCATAGGGAGTCCGTTGATGGACATGGATCGTCTTTTACAAGATGCGTTAACACAGATTAATGAAGCATCACATTTAGAAGCCTTAGAAACCGTGCGCGTTCATTACTTTGGCAAAAAAGGGGCGTTAACTGAGCTGAGCAAACAGCTAGGTCAAGCTAGCGCTGAAGAAAAGCCGATTCTCGGTGCTAAGGTCAGTGCCTTGCGTCAAGCGATTAATGAAGCCTTGGACGCCAAAAAGAAAGGCATTTCCGATGCACTTCTGGCTGCTAAGCTGGCAAGTGAGTCGTTAGATGTGAGTTTGCCAGGGCGTAATGTTGATGTCGGTAGTTTGCACCCGGTGACGCAAACGATTGCCCGTATTAACGATTGGTTTGCTCAGCTGGGTTTTTCGGTAGAACAAGGTCCCGAAATTGAAGATGATGTGCATAATTTCGAAGCCTTAAATATTCCCGAAACCCATCCTGCGCGCGCCATGCACGATACCTTTTATTTCGATAGCGGCTTGTTGCTGAGAACGCATACTTCGCCTGTTCAAATTCGTACCATGGAGCGCCAACAGCCGCCTTTACGTATTATTGCGCCCGGACGCGTCTATCGTTGTGATTCTGACCAAACCCACACGCCGATGTTTCATCAAATTGAAGGCTTAGTGGTGGATAAAACGGCTAACTTTGCGCAATTAAAAGCCTTGTTAGAGTCTTTCCTTGTTTACTTCTTCGATGACCCTGAGCTGAAAGTGCGTTTCCGTCCGTCCTATTTCCCGTTTACTGAACCGTCAGCAGAAGTGGATATTGCCACCAATCTGCTGGGTGGGCGTTGGATTGAAGTCTTAGGGTGTGGTGTGGTGCATCCCAACGTGCTGAAGCACGCCGGTATTGATCCAGAGGAATACACCGGATTCGCCTTTGGTCTGGGCGTTGAGCGCTTGGCGATGCTGCGCTTTGGTATTCCCGATTTGCGATTGCTCTTTGATAATGATGTGCGCTTCTTGCGTCAATTTCAGGCATAAGGAGGCGAGATGAAATTTTCATATCAATGGTTAAATAGCTTAGTGACGACCGGTTGGAGCTTGGATCAAACTTGTGCCAAGCTCAATGATTTAGGGTTGGAAGTAGAAGAAACGACGCCTGTTGCGGGTGAATTCAGTGGCGTGGTAGTGGGCAAAGTACTGACGGTCGAGCCGCATCCGAATGCCGATAAGTTGCGCGTCACAACCGTGGATGTGGGACGTGCTGAGCCAGTGCAGATTGTCTGTGGAGCGCCGAATGTCCGTGTTGGTATGCTGGCGCCGACTGCTTTGGTAGGGGCGGTATTGCCTGGTATCACCATTAAAGATGCTCAATTACGTGGTGTGGCTTCCTCTGGCATGTTGTGTTCAGCGGGTGAATTAGGCATTGAGGGTCAGGAAAGTGGTTTATGGGATTTACCCGCCGAGTTGACCGCGGGTGCTGACTTGCGTGAAGCGCTCAATTTGGATGATGCCAGTATCGAGATTTCGCTAACCCCGAATCGTGCCGATGCGTTGAGTGTCTTGGGTGTGGCGCGTGATGTGGCGGCATTAAGTGGTGTTTCAGTGCAAGCGCCTAGTGTAACAGAACCTCAGTCTGTGCTTTCTGCATCGGTTGACGTTAAGTTAGATGCGGCTGCCTCTTGCCCAAGTTATTTGGCTTGTCGTGTTGATTTACCCGAAAACGCACAGACGCCACTTTGGATGAAAGAGCGGTTGCGTCGTTCAGGTTTGCGTAGTTTGGGTTTGGTGGTAGATGTCACCAATTATGTGATGCTGGAACTGGGACAACCCATGCACGCCTTTGATGCCGACAAGATTCAAGGTGCGATTCAGATCCGAAAGGCTCAGGCTAACGAGTCTTTGACCTTGCTAGACGGCAAAACGGTCAGCTTGGCAGGGGATATGTTGGTGATTGCCGATGATAGCGGTGCGATTGCTTTGGCCGGTATTATGGGTGGACAATCAACCGCGGTGACTGAGTCGACTCGTCGCGTGGTATTGGAGTGTGCGCATTTTACACCAGCCGCGGTGGTGGGTAGAGCGCGTCGCTTAGGTTTGCACACCGATGCTTCACACCGTTTTGAGCGTGGTGTTGATCCCTTGTTGCCTGAGTTAGCGATGAAGCGCGCACTTAACCTATTGGCTGAAGCGGGTGCTCAGGGCGCTACGGTGGTTAGCGTTGGTGCGGCATCCGTCGCTGAGAATCGTTTGAGCCTACGTCGTGAGCGCATTGAGCGTTTATTGGGTATGTCGGTTGCCGATGAGCAAGTGGTTCAGTTGTTATCTGGTTTAGGCATGAAGGTAACGGCCAATGCAACGGGATGGGATGTGGTGGCACCCAGCTGGCGTTTCGATATGGCGATTGAAGCAGATTTGGTCGAAGAGCTGGCGCGCATGATTGGACTGGATAATTTACCCAAGTTGCCGTTACCCGCGACCAGTGTCATGCCATCGGGCCGTAACCAGCAAGAGATGCGCTTAAAACAACTTTTGGTCGGTCGTGGTTATCAAGAAGCCATTACCTACAGTTTTGTTGATGGCAAAGAACAACGACTGGTCGAACCGGATCAGGTGGGTATTGATCTCGCCAATCCGATTGCGGAAACCTTAGGGCAAATGCGTGTCAGTTTGTGGACTGGCTTACTGTCAGCCGCGCGATATAACCTCAACCGTCAAGCTAAACGCGTGCGTTTCTTTGAAACGGGCTTGCGTTTTCTGGCGCAGCAGGATGACAATGGACTGCCCGTGCAAATCCCCACTTTGGCGGGTTTGGCTTGTGGTAGCGCGGCAGCCATGCAGTGGGGTCAGGCGACGCGTCAGGTTGATTTTTATGATGTGAAAGGGGATGTGGAGGCATTGCTAGCCAGTGCCGGATTGATGGATCAAGTCAGTTTTGTGCCGTCACAACACCCCGCCTTGCATCCGGGTCAAACCGCCAGCATTCAGCTGAATGGGCAAGTGATTGGTTTGATTGGTAGCTTGCACCCCAGTTTGGCGAAGCTAATGGATATCGATATGCCAGCGGTGCTGTTTAGCATCGATTTGGCCTATTTAACCGCCTTACCAGCCAAAGCGACTTTCCAGGGGCTGTCTAAGTTCCCCTTAGTACGTCGCGATATGGCGGTTGTGGTTGATGCGTCCGTCACCTTTGCTCAGGTGTCACATGTGATCGCTTCGGTTAAACGCGATTGGTTTCAAGCAGCCGAACTGTTTGATGTTTACGCGGGTAAGGGATTGGGCGAAGGACAGCGTAGTTTAGCGATAGCTTTGTGGTTCCAAGACTTAGAACGTACCCTAACCGATGCCGAAATTGAAGCTTGTATGAATGAAATGATTGAACAGCTGAGCCTGCAACTCAATGCTCAGCTACGTGCTTAAAAGGAAATAACGATGACCATTACAAAAGCAGAATTATCGCAAACTTTGTCAGACACTTTAGGCTTAAATAAGCGCGAGTCTAAAGAAATTGTTGAAGACTTCTTTGGTCAAATTGGTGACATTTTACAAACGGGCGAAGACGTCAAATTGTCTGGATTTGGCAATTTTGAATTACGCGATAAGTCACCGCGTCCGGGACGTAATCCTCGCACGGGTGAGGATGTACCGATTACGGCACGTCGTGTCGTGACCTTCAAGCCGGGACAAAAACTCCGTGCCTTGGTGGATCAACACCAAGGAGTCTGATAAATGACCACGACGACCATCCCGGAAAAGAAGTATTACACCATTGGTGAAATCAGTCAGTTGACGGGTTTGAAGCCGCATGTATTACGTTATTGGGAGCAAATGGTTCCCATGTTGGAGCCGACCAAGCGCAGTGGTCGTCGTTACTATCAGCGCCAAGATTTGCAGGTCATTTTAGAGTTAGATCGCTTAATCAATCATGAAGGTCACACGCTTTCGGGCGCTCTGACTAAACTGAAAACGCATGGATTGCCAGAAGGGGTTGCCTTGCCAACCAAGTCTGCTATTCGGGGTAAAAAGCCTCAGGTTAGCCTAGAAAAACTCGAAGCCAGCTTAAAACTACTGTTGCGCAAAATACAACGTCATAATTTAGCCACAATTAGCCGATGGGATAACATTGGTACTTGAATATTGTGGGTGATAACGGATATAATGGTAGGATGTTCGGGGTATGGCGCAGCCTGGTAGCGCACTTGCATGGGGTGCAAGGGGTCGTAGGTTCAAATCCTGCTATCCCGACCAACTAACTTATTGAAATTAGACGCTTTTTCTAGCGGTTTCTTTTTGTCCGCTTTTAGCGTGTGCCATATTTGTGCCATTGGTGTCATTTTTGGTGGTTAATACGCATAATATTATCATTACTCGTCTTTTTTATAGTAACGAGTCTTCTTCAAAATATAATTACAGGCGTTTCAAATTTTTATTTAAAAGTAGAAAAGTTTTACTTTAAGGTAAATTTTGTTCTTGGCTCAATATTTGTATGGTATTTTCACGCTAATAAACTTGCTTAGGGCGATTTAAATGACCACTGAAAAGCCGCTAATTGCAGCCAATTATCGCAATGCTTTACTTATTGACGACAATCTATCTGATTTACGGTTACTGATGGAGGTGATGAAAAACCGTCACTTTCGCTTGCATATAGCTACAGATGGTCAAGATGGTTTCCATAAAGCGCAACTGCTTAAACCAGACTTAATTTTACTTGATTTGATGATGCCCAAGATGGATGGCTTTGCTACCTGCAGACTGCTTAAAAGTCATGAGCTAACGCGTCATATTCCGGTTATTTTCTTGTCGGCAGCGACCGAGTCTGAAAAACGTATCGAAGGCTTAAAGCTTGGGGCCGTGGATTATATTACCAAGCCGTTTGTTGAGGAAGAGGTGGTTGTTCGTTCTGAAATTCACCTCAATATTGCCAAACAGTTGAGTTGTTTAAAAACAGAAGCTTCCGTTGTTGAACAGCCAGAGACAGTAGCGATTACCGGTCGAGAGCAATCGCTAGTGAATGCCACTATGAAATACATGCGTGAAAATTTGCAACAGTTACCTAGCTTGGAGATATTGGCTAAGTATGTAGGCTGTAACCCGAAAAAGTTAAATCAACTCTTTCAACAGACAACAGGGGTAACTGTATTTGCTTGGGCGCGTGAAGAGCGCTTATGTCAAGCAAGGGCATTGCTTGCGCATACAGAGGCTTCTATTGCCAGTATTGCCGCCCATCTTGGTTACTCTTCGCAAGCGAATTTTGCTAAAGCGTTTAATGAGCGTTATGGTTGTTCGGCACGTGAATACCGAGATGCATTGTTAGAAAATGACACAATGTCTGATATGCCTTTAAGCTCATGATGACATGGTTGCGTGGTTGCTTACTGACTGTTTTAGTATTAACGACAGGTGTCGTTGAAGCCAGTCGCTTCGAGATTAATCCGCAATTGTCATGGCAAAAACTTGGCGGTTGGTTGGACTATTGCCAGCAATCAGGTGATATTCAAGTGGCATCGATCAATCAGTGTCAATTCAACGCAACGCCACAACAAAAGCTTGCTTCGGGGTTTAGCCAACAAACGCATTGGTTGCGTTTTGAGCTGGCCAACCCAACATCACAGGCCGTTGAACGCTGGTTAGAGGTTGGTCATCCGCGCTTACAGCAGATACGTTTAGTTAAGCAAGACAACTTAGGCGTGTTGTATTCTTTTGAAACAGGTCAAAATATTCCACTCAATCAGCGCCCGATTGTGGCGCAACGCTTACTCTTACCCATTCAATTGGCAGCGTATGAAACGGCCACTTATTATTTGGCGGTTAGCTCCGAAACGCGTATCGACTTATCCTTAACTTTATGGCAACTAGATCGGTATTTTTCGCAAGAAAGTCGCAACCAAGTTATTCAAGCCTTGGCCATGGGTGGGCTATTACTAGCGGTTGTATTTTCGCTCATTATTTTTGTGCAATGGCGTGAATGGGCTACCTTGTGGCTAGCACTGAGTTTTACTGCCGAAATATTACTTGATGCTAGTTACACTGGCCTGCTTAGTGCGTATTTTTGGCCAGCCGATATGGCGTTCGATATTCATTTACATGCCATGTTTGCTGCCGCTACCATGGTATTCTTTTTGGGGTTCGTGCGTGTTTTTTTAGCGACTCGTGTCACTTACCCAAAGGTCGATTGGATTATCCTGTTGCTGATGCTACTGATGCTTATTGCAGGTGTCAGTGCCTTTTGGGTGGGCTACGGTACGCCTATTAAACTTATTGCTCTGCTGGCGTTAACCAGTATGTTGCTAAGTAGTGGTTTGTTTTATTTGGCTTGGCGTGATGGCTCAGGGCCTGCTGGTTATTTATTGGTAGGTTATTTATTGTTGGTGGGCATGATTTGTTACCGTACCTTTATGGCATTAGGGTGGCTGCCTGCCTTACCTTTAGAAGCAATGGGCTTTTCCTGGTACTTTTTACTCATTGCTCCGACAGCATTAATTGCGGTGACAAAGCGTTACGACGCCATTAAGCAAGACCTCATTCGCACCGAATCGGAACGCGAAGCCTACGCCTACTTCTTAACTTCTATGAGTCATGAATTGCGCTCTCCCGTTGGCCGAATTTTAACGCAAGCCAAATCCTTAGACGTGCAGTCTTCACAGCAGTTACAACAACAAAATGTGGGTAGCATTCGCCAGGCCAGTCAAGATTTATTAGCGATGATTGATGATATTTTAGACTATGCTCGCACTCGTGCTGGCAAGGTCCAGTTGCATATCGAGCCTTTTTCATTAACTGCATTTATGGCTTCGGTGGTAGAAGAAGTGATGCCACAAACGGAAGCAGCTGCTAATCGCTTAGTTTGGCGCTTAAATGGGGTGGGTACGAACGATTGGGTGAGGGCAGATGAGCGTAGATTACGACAAGTGACGGTGAATTTATTATCTAACGCCAATCGCTATTGTCATCATGGTGTGGTGCGTTTTGAAATTGAGGTGATGGACGAAGATGAAAGCCATTGCCAAGTCCGATTAAGTGTGACTGATACCGGCGTTGGTATAGAAGCTGAAGATATGGCTCTGATATTCAAACCCTTTGAACGAATAGGCGCCTTGCGAAGCAAGGTAGATGGTGTAGGAATTGGCTTGTCGGTATGTCAAGAGTTGGTGGGGCTGATGGGAGGTCGTATTGACGTAACCAGCGAACCCAACAAAGGCAGCGAGTTTATTGTCACCTTGCGTTTAGAAAAAGAAGTGGCAGCGAGACAGTTGCCGATGATTGACTTAGCTCAGCTGTCGCGCCCAGCAGAGGAAGCCTTAGCTCGCTTAAAAAACTATGCCGAATTAGGTTCGATAACTGATATAGAACACTGGCTGGCTCAGATGCAACAGCAAGCGCCTGAACACGCCGTTTTTTATGCCCAAGTACAAACGGCACTGCAAACACTCAATTTGCCCTTGTTAAAATGGCTAAGTTCTTGATGCACATCAAGTCGACTTGAAAAATCCCGTCAAAGAAAATAGTTAGACTTTTCAAGAAAAGTATTCAAATTCATTCTGTGTCAAAGTTAATGCCATTAAACGGCGCATGGCCGAATGGCTTGGCGAAACTTTATCTGACGCAGGAGACTGACGATGCACACCCTACTTCAAAACTCACATTCTGGTTTACGCACTGTCGCGCTAATAGACAGTAACCTGCCCGATTTAGCTACCCTATGTGCCGGTTTACCCAGCGATTGCGGCATTATTTGGTTCGATGGCGCCCTACAGGGTATTGATGCCATCGCACAACAACTGAGCCAACAAGCCCCCATCGATCGACTGCACGTCATCACGCACGGTGCTCCTGGTAAACTCTTTTTCGGTAATACCACCCTTAGCCAAGACACCTTGACAGACCATGCAGATGCCATTGAGCAGATCCGCCAATCGCTTAGTGAAAACGCTGAATGTTACCTTTATGCCTGTGAATTAGCGCAAGGCGCTGCTGGGCAGGCTTTTGTGCAAGCCTTAAGCGAGCAGATCGGATTACCCATCGCCGCCGCTACGCACAAAGTGGGGCACAATGAACTTGGCGGTAGCTGGGAGCTAGACTTTGCGCCGATGGTCATGAGCGGTGCTTTGGAAGTGAGCGAGTGGAGAGGGGTGTTGATGCCAACACCAACACCAACACCACCGGGTGATGGTGTTTATAGCTTTGCTAATGCAACTGATAACAACGATGGCACCTACACTACCGAAGACGGTTTTTTCCTCATTCGGGGCAATAGTGGTCAGGTCGCGGGGACTGATGATGATTCGGTTTATGCCGATGAAGGCGGCGCTTCTGTCCTAGGGGATAGTTCTGCAGCACAAACTGTATTCACCTCTTACATCGAGGTGACACCCGCTGCGACGGGTAGCTTCATTCTCATTAGCGCCAGCCTCGGCGAGTTCTACTCAGGCGGAGGTGCTGAACAAGGGGCGATCACAAATTTCCAAAACGTTCATGTGGTCGGGCTTGCAAATGGGATTAAGGTTGCCGAGACAAATAAAATAAATAGCGGAACAAATACTTACGATACGACTTACAGCGGTTTTGACTTCTCCAGCTTTGATGGGAAGCTGATTGATACCGTCCGGGTCTACTTTGATGCGTCGGTTGGCGACTGGCAGGATCGCGTGACGCTCTATTCTTTGAATATTTCTGGCGCCTCAACCACCCCTGCTCCTACCGTTCCCCTGGTTAATTTCAACTACACAGTCGGAGGAGATTTTTTTACTATCAATTCCTCAAACGGCTTTGCAGGTGAACTTTCTCTTGGCAATACGACCAGTATACCAAATGCAAATGTCTTGTTTGGTGCAGGTATTGATGACGGTACTTTCACAGCTGTTTATCAAATCGGGGGAAGTTCAGGTATATCAAATTATAATACTCAAACAGATGGAAAATTAGAATACCTTGCCATTAACTCATACAATGCGGCCGCTTCTCTCAGACAGTTCAAGGTCTATAACGCTAGTCAAGATGACATCACTCTGACAATTACCGGACATGCGGAAGACACCGGAGTTTCTGACAGTAATTTGACGGCAAATCCAGCTGTGAAAACTACTACTGCTTTAGCTGTACATGGACAATGGACGACAATAAATCTTCCTGCGGATTTTGGCGAATACAAAGGATTCAGAATCGATAGTGGCTCTGGCGCAGGTACCGTACCGCTTTATTTCAACGGTTTTGCCATGGAAACGACTCCGCCACCACCACCCCCTCCCTTAGAATTTGATCTTAACGGTACAGATGATGGTAGCAACTTCACTGTCACTATGAGCGACACGCCTGTTGCCCTTGCCGACAGCGACGCCGTTGTATCTGACACAAATTTTTTTATGATGTTTATAGACAGAACTCAAATCAAAGCAGGTGATCAGCTGATTTTCGGAGATCCGGCTGATGGTGGCTTAACGCTGGAGTTATCTACCCTTTCAACAGATAGTAATGCTCCCACTCAAGTCGAATACAACGACAGCGTTACGATTGAGGCTTTTAATGACACCAACCTTGATAAAGTAACAGGCGGAACATACGCAGTAGTTCAAATTATGAGCGATCTTTTGACTAATACATTTCTGACTACGGATATGAAATTTTCAGGAAGCGTTGCGGGTGAGAGAGAATTTAAATTCATAGATTTAAATACTATGCAGCCGGTAGCGAGTTCAACGGTGACTGTCGGTGCAGGAGGAGGTGGTAACGCCATAGTCCTTGACCTTGACCAAAACGGTGATGGTAGCGCCGATACCAACAACAGCACCGGCATCTTCGATTGGGATGTTCCTGTCTATTTCGCTGACAGCGCCACCGTTCTTGGCAATGACGCGCCCGCCGAATACAAGAAGCTGACCATCAGTTTTGACTCCACCGATTGGACTGAAGGCTATGCATTTTTTGGTCTTGCTGGAACGCCAGTTAATTCGCTCGATGATGATGACTTTACTTCCATCTATTTAGATCGAGGAGAGTGGGCTGATGATCCAGACATTGGCTATGTCGGCACGATAGATGCTGCTGATTGGGGCGGTACTGTCGGTTTGCAATACACCATCAAAGGGGAACTAGGGGGGACAGTAGAGGTTACCTTTGAAAAACAAGGAGGTGGAACGCTTGGCAAAAGTGATATGAACCTCTTGCTGAAGAACATGTTCTTTGCCGAATGGGACGAGCGATTCAGCGAAACCCGGGTTTTCAGCCTGAAAGCGACAGCAGCGGATGACAGCGAAACGGCGGTATCTACATTTAGCGTCAGCTTTGCACCGGATACCGTAGGTCCTGTATTTGACAGTTTTGGTTATCCAGATGACGGCGCAACGGCCCTACCGGTTGATTTCTTTACGAATAGTTCAATATCGTTCTATTTCAACGAAGACGTCACCCCGGTCGCCGGCAAGACCCTCAAACTCTGGAAAGTGGTCGCAGAGGGCGATGACGAATTGGTTGAGTCGGTAGAAGTGACCGACGAAGACGCCATCGAGGTCGATGGCGATACCGTCGACTACACCCCTAAAGTCGAGAACTTGTCTAATGGCGCACGCTACTACATCACCTTCGATGAAGGCGCTTTCGAGGATGCGGCCGGCAATCCATCCAGCGCTTACGACGGCTCAAGCGACTGGAGCTTTTCCACCATCGCCGAATCCTTGGGTACCTGGCATTATGTCGATGCCGACCCGTCCACGCCGGATACGGTCGATGCGCTGTCCGCCAACGGTCGGCACGG